>NZ_LT629788.1:608214-1216428 GCF_900105805.1 Pseudomonas moraviensis
GCGCAAGGTGTTTTCAGTGGCGGACCAATCGATGCAGGCATCGGTGATCGACACGCCGTATTGCAGGTCGGCGAGGTCTTTCGGGATCGCCTGGCAGCCCCAATTCAGGTGGCTTTCAACCATCAGGCCGATGATCGACTGGTTGCCTTCGAGGATCTGGTTTGCGACGTTTTCCATCACCAGCGGTTGCAGGGCCGGGTCCTTGTTGGAGTTGGCGTGGCTGCAATCGACCATGATGTTCGGCTTGATCTTCGCCTTGTTCAGCGCCTGCTCGCACAGGGCCACGCTAACTGAATCATAGTTCGGCTTGCCGTTACCGCCGCGCAGCACCACGTGACCGTAGGCGTTGCCTTTGGTGGTGACGATCGACACTCCCCCTTCCTGGTTGATGCCGAGGAAACGATGCGGGCTGGACACCGACTGCAAGGCGTTGATCGCCACGGTCAGGCCGCCATCGGTGCCGTTCTTGAAGCCGACCGCCGAGGACAGGCCGGAAGCCATCTCGCGGTGAGTCTGCGATTCGGTGGTACGCGCGCCGATGGCCGACCAGCTGATCAGATCCTGCAGATATTGCGGGGAGATCGGGTCGAGGGCTTCGGTCGCGGTCGGCAGGCCTTTTTCGGCCAGGTCCAGCAGCAACTGACGACCGATGTGCAGGCCATCCTGGATCTTGAACGAGTCATCCAGGTACGGATCGTTGATCAGACCTTTCCAGCCGACGGTGGTACGCGGCTTCTCGAAATACACGCGCATGACCAGGTACAGGGTGTCGGAGACTTCCTCGGCCAGCACCTTGAGGCGATCGGCGTATTCGTGGGCAGCCTTGATGTCATGAATCGAGCACGGGCCGATCACGACGAACAGACGGTGGTCGGTGCCATCGAGAATGTTGCGAATGACTTCGCGGCCCTTGGTGACGGTGCGCAGGGCGGCGTCGCTCAGGGGGATATCACGCTTGAGCTGATCGGGAGTGATCAGGGTCTCGTTAGAGGCGACGTTTAGGTCGTTGATCGGTAAATCAGCCATCGTTTACTCGTCAGGTCACGGGTGCCGGCCGCCAGCGATCCCCGCGCGGCGGAGCACAGCAGATTTAGCGCGTCGGGGGAGCCGAACCTTAGCGCGTCAGACGCGGCTCGACAATGGGCAAACCGTGCTTTAGTCCAGCGCTGGCTGCGCAAAAGCCTTGCGCAGGTTGTCGTGGGAGAACTCTTCGGCATGCTCCTCGACCCATTGCAGGGCCAGCGCCTGAATATCCTGCAGGTCATCGTGGCTGTCCTGCATGCGCGAATAGCGTTCGATCTGACACACTTGCTCACCCATTCGCGCGCTGAACAGGGTCTGTTCGTCAGTGAAAGCGATGCCCACCAGATAGCCTTTTTTGCGGCGCAGACACCAGGCCACGTAGCCCGGACAACAGAAGTCGGCATTCAGCGTCGGCATGCGCACTTGCAACGCGGTGCCATGGCGCCAGGCGCGGTGGTAATTGCAAGCGATGCCGCCGAGGCTGATAGTGTGCAGCTGTTGTCTGGAAATGCATTCAGGCTTGAGTAACGTCAATACAACCGGCACTTCGTCCGGATGAGGAATGAAACGTCCCATGAGCACAGACTCCCTGTGTCGGCCATCTGACATTGTTTCTCCCAGTATAGTGGCCGAATCCGAGCTGACCGACTTTGACGCCGACCAGCGGCTGCTGGCGATGAAAGGGGTTTGCCTGGTGGTTTTCACCAGCGTCGGCTGCGCCAGTTGTCGCTATGCCCGCGAGGTGTTCCCGGGCATGCCGCTGGCAGTCGATCAGCTGTGCTGGATCGACGCCGGCAACAATGGCGGCCTGGTCGAGCGTTATCAGGTGTTTCATTTGCCGGCGCTGTTTGTGGTGCGCGACGGCGAGTTCTTTGGCGCAGTGCACAGCCGCCTGACGGTTGACGGTCTCAACCAGGCCGTGGCGCAGGCGCTGGGTCGAATTGCAGAGGAGTTGCCATGAGCGAGACAGTCAGCAAACCGGTGGTGGGGATTATCGGCACCGGTGCAATCGGCGGTTTTTACGGGGTGATGCTGGCGCGTGCCGGTTTCGACGTGCACTTCTTGTTGCGCAGCGAATTTTCCGCAGTGGCGGAGCGTGGTTTGCAGATCAACAGTGCGGTGCACGGTGCGTTGACCCTGAATCCGGCGAATGCCTATTGCGCTGCCGAAGACATGCCGCACTGCGACTGGCTGCTGGTCGGCACCAAGACCACCAGCAACGCAGGTCTCGCGCCGGCGATCATTCAAGCGGCCAAACCTGACGCAAAAGTGCTGTTGCTGCAAAACGGTCTGGATGTCGAAGACAGCCTGCGGCCGCTGCTGCCGGATTCGCTGCATCTGCTTGGCGGCCTGTGTCTGATCTGCGTAAATCGCGAAGGCCCCGGGCAGATTACCCATCAGGCCCTTGGCGCGGTGAACGTCGGTTACCACAGCGGTCCGGCCATCGATGAAGTGGCGCGCATGGCGATTGTCGAAGAAGGCGCCGGGTTGTTCCGCGCCGCTGGCATCGACTCTCAAGCGATGGCCAACGTGCATCAGGCGCGCTGGCAGAAACTGGTGTGGAATATTCCCTACAACGGACTTTCGGTGTTGCTCGGCGCGGGCACTGAAGCGCTGATGGCCGATGCCGACAGCCGCGTGTCGATTCAGGCGCTGATGGCCGAGGTGGTGCAGGGCGCCAGGGCTTGCGGATACGAGATCCCGCCCGGCTATGGCGAGTACCTGTTTACCATGACGGAAAAAATGCCCGATTACTGGCCGAGCATGTACCACGACTTTTCACACAAACGCCCGCTGGAGCTGGAGGCGATCTACGCCCGGCCACTGGCGGCGGCGAAAGCGGCGGGCTGCGAGTTGCCGCGCATCGAGGCGTTGTATCGCCATTTGGGTTTCATCGACCGCCGCAATACTTGAGTCGGTTGTTCTGGGGGGAAGGCATGGCCAATAACATCGATGACAAACTGGTGCTGGCGATTTCCTCGCGCGCCTTGTTCGACCTGAGCGAAAGCCACAAGGTCTACCTGTCGAGCGGCGTCGAAGCCTATCGGCAATATCAGATCGAGCACGAGGACGAAATTCTCGCGCCGGGCGATGCGTTCCCGCTGGTGGAAAAACTCTTGAGCCTGAACAGTCGCCTCGGCCGCGCGCGGGTCGAGGTGATTCTGGTCTCGCGTAACAGCGCCGACACCGGGCTGCGCGTGTTCAATTCGATTCACCATTACGGGCTGGCGATTTCCCGCGCGGCGTTCGTTGGTGGGCGCAGTCCGTATCCGTACCTGAAAGCGTTTGGTTGTGACCTGTTTCTCTCGACGCACGCTGAAGACGTGCGCGCGGCGCTGGATGCAGGATTTGCCGCGGCAACGATCCTGTCCGGTGGCGCCAGCCGCGCGGCCAGCGATGAATTGCGCATTGCCTTCGACGGTGACGCGGTGATTTTTTCCGACGAGTCCGAGCGCGTCTATCAGTCTGGTGGTCTGGAAGCGTTTCAGGCCAAGGAACGCGAGTCGGCCCGCGAGCCGTTACGTGGCGGGCCGTTCAAAGGCTTCCTGGCTGCGCTGAATCTGTTGCAGCGCGAGTTTCCCGACGACGACTGCCCGATCCGCACGGCGCTGGTGACCGCGCGTTCGGCGCCGGCCCATGAGCGGGTGATTCGCACCTTGCGGGAATGGGATATCCGTCTCGATGAATCGCTGTTTCTCGGTGGCCTGACCAAATCGGCGTTCCTCGAAGCCTTCGCCGCTGACGTGTTCTTCGATGACCAGACCGGCCATTGCGAGCTGGCCCGTGAAGTGGTCGCCACCGGCCATGTACCCCATGGCATCAGCAACGAACCGCCGATCTAGAGCCTTTTCATTCAGGACGTTGCGTCGCACGTCGCACTCGCCAAGGCACTGCTAAGCTGAATCAATCTCCGCCATCGTTGGCTCGCGAGGAGGTCCCGATGATTCGCTCAATGCTGTATGCCACCGACCTCGGTCTCTATGCACCGTTCGTGATGCAGCATGCCCTGGCGTTGGCGCGCACCTTCAATGCCGATCTGTATGTAGTGCACGCGGTGGAACCCATGGGCCTGTTTGCCGAGTCGGTGCTGCAGAGCTATCTCGACGAACAGGCATTGAACGAATTCCATAGTCAGGGTCTGAAAACAGTCATCGCCAATATCGAACAACGGGTGCTCGACAGCTTTCGTGAAGAACTGGGGGACGACGGCGAACAGGATCTGCAGCGCATTCGCGCAGTGCGCGTGCTGCAGGGCGATCCGTCGCAGGTGATTCTCGATCAGGTGCACAAGCTCTCGGTCGATCTGCTGATCGTCGGCAGTCACAGCCATGGCGTCGGCGCTGAAACGCCGTTGGGGCGCACGGCGGCGCGGGTGCTGCAACTGGCCAAGGTGCCGGTGTATCTGGTGCCGTTGATGGAGCGCCGGCGGCGGGAAGATCGTTGAAGCAGGAATAATGGCGTTTTGATAAAAAGTTCTAGATTTATTCTTCAAACCATTAATATAGTTATATACCGTCGCTGATGCCCGTGGCGTCTACCTGCTTTGAGGGATTGATATGAAGCTTCAACAACTGCGCTACATCTGGGAAGTGGCGCACCACGACCTCAACGTTTCCGCTACCGCCCAAAGCCTGTACACCTCGCAACCGGGCATCAGTAAGCAGATCCGCCTGCTGGAAGACGAACTGGGCGTCGAAGTCTTCGCCCGCAGCGGCAAGCACCTGACCCGCGTCACCCCGGCCGGCGAGCGCATCATCACCACCGCCGGCGAGATTCTGCGCAAGGTCGAGAGCATCAAGCAGATTGCCCAGGAATTCTCCAACGAGAAAAAAGGCACGCTGTCGATCGCCACCACCCATACCCAGGCACGTTATGCGCTGCCGCCGGTGATCAGCAATTTCATCAAGCAATACCCGGACGTGGCGCTGCACATGCATCAGGGCTCGCCGATGCAGATCGCCGAAATGGCCGCTGATGGCACCGTCGATTTCGCCATCGCCACTGAAGCGCTGGAGCTGTTCGGGGATCTGGTGATGATGCCGTGCTACCGCTGGAACCGTTGCGTGGTCGTGCCTCATGGGCACCCGCTGACCAAGCTGCCGAAGCTGACCCTCGAAGCGCTGGCCGAATACCCGATCGTTACTTATGTGTTCGGTTTTACCGGCCGCTCCAAACTCGACGAAGCGTTCAGCCATCGTGGGCTGACCCCGAAAGTGGTATTCACCGCTGCTGACGCCGACGTGATCAAGACCTACGTGCGCCTGGGTCTGGGCGTGGGCATCGTGGCGAAAATGGCCGTCGATACCAAACTCGATAACGACCTGGTGGTGCTGGATGCCAGCGAGTTGTTCGAGTCGAGCATCACCAAGATCGGTTTCCGTCGCGGCACGTTCCTGCGTGGTTTCATGTGCGACTTCATCGAGAAGTTCGCCCCGCACCTGACCCGCGAAGTCATGGCCAAAGCCATTCAGTGCCACAACAAGCAGGAACTGGAAGAGCTGTTCGACGGTGTCGAACTGCCGGTCCACTAAGGTCCCGCCTCAAAGCACCTCGGTGACAGCGAACTGTTGCCGGGTGCCCGCCACCAGAATCTCCACCTCATCGCCTTCGAACTTGCCCAGCAGGCTTTTGCCCAGTGGCGAGCGCGGGGTGATGACGGTGATCGGCTGACCCACTACATCGACTTTCAGGCCCGCCGCATCCGGCGCCAGAAACAGCCATTGCTCGCGACCCTTTTCGTCTTCCAGACCGAGCAGGGCGCCAACTTCGATACCGCGGTTTTCATCGTAGGCACGCAACGTCAGGTTCTGGCACAGCGCCAGTGACTGACGGATCTCCTCAACCCGTTTCGCCTGACCGGCCGCCAGATACGAAGCCTCCAGCCCCAGGGTGTCGTATTTGTTTTCGGCGATGTTTTCTTCGTGGGTCGCGGTTTCGTAAGCGGTTTGCGCGGCGCGCTCGGCAATGTCGAGGTCGATGCGCAGCTTGTCGAGAATCAATTGGTGGACGCTGTGTTTGTTCATGATCAATCGCAGAATTGCAAAACGTTGGCGCGGCTCTTTTCGGTTGGCGCGGTCTGGTCCTGCTGCAGCCAGAACTGGCATTTCGGATTGGATGCATTGCGCGAATTGGCGCGTGCCTGATCCAGTCGGGCCTGCTGTTCATTCTTGCGCAGGTTTTCTTCGTATTGTTGGAACATCGGCGTTGGCGGCGGCGCAACGTCCGGCTGTGGCTCGACGGCTGCTGGTGGATTGACGCGCTGCTGCACCGCTTGCGCGACAGGGGCCAGTTGCTCGGCAAAAAACAGACGCGAGAGCAGCCAGCAAGTCAGCGCGATCGCGAGAAACCCCAGCCACAGGCCCAATGCGATGCTGCCGGTCAGATGCAGCGCGCTAAGCTGAACAGGCAAGGGGCGACGCGGATTCGGACGGTAGGGCATGGCGGCCTCCTGGCGGATGGTTGCAGGCAAGTGACGATTGTCGCACGAAGATTAATCGCCGTTGGCTCTTCTGCGCGAGCGCATTTATGCGGACAATCGAGGTTTTTTGCCAACGGGAGAACGGCATGTCTGAAGCGAAACCCCGCTGGGATATTTTCTGCACCGTGGTCGACAACTATGGCGACATCGGCGTGACCTGGCGCCTGGCCCGGCAATTGGTGGCCGAACAGGCATTGCCGGTGCGCCTGTGGGTGGATGATCTGCGTGCGTTCGAGCGCCTCTGCCCAGAGATCGATATCGATCTTGCGCAGCAGTGGCAGCAGGGTGTCGACGTGCGACAGTGGCCGAGCGAGTGGCGGCATGCGGACGCTGCCGACGTAGTCATCGCAGCCTTCGCCTGTCAGCTGCCGACGGATTACATGGACAGCATGGCCGCCCGGAAAACGCCGCCGCTGTGGCTCAACCTCGATTATCTCAGCGCCGAAGACTGGGTCACCGGTTGCCACGGCTTGCCATCGGTGAAATACAAATCGGTGCAGAAGTTCTTCTTCTTTCCGGGCTTCAAACCGGGCACCGGCGGCCTGCTGCGTGAGCACGGATTGCTTGAACAGCGTCGGCAGTTTCAGCAGGATCGACCGGCGCAGCGACAATTCCTGCAGGGCCTGGGCATCGATCCTGCGCCCGGCGCACAGCTGATCTCGTTGTTTGCTTACGAGAATGCCGGGTTGGCCAGTTGGCTGGATGTGCTCGCCGCCGATGCACAGCCCACGCACCTGCTGGTGCCGGAAGGGCGGATTCTCGGTGATGTGGCGCGCTGGCTGGACGTGGAAATCCTGACGGTCGGGGCGATTCATGTGCGCGAGTCGCTGACCGTGCAAGTGCTGCCGTTCGTTCGTCAGGACCAATACGATCATTTGCTCTGGTGCTGCGATTTCAATGCGGTGCGCGGTGAAGACTCATTCGTGCGCGCGCAATGGGCGGGGCGGCCAATGCTCTGGCACATCTATCAGCAGGACGACGACATCCATCTGGACAAGCTCGATGCTTTCCTCGCGCTCTACACCCAAGGGCTTTCACCTGCGGCCGCTGAGGCGATGAACGGTCTGTGGCGCGCCTGGAGCGCTGGTCAACCGATCGGCGAGCACTGGCTGAGGGTGCGAAAACATTGGCCGGAACTTGAGGAAAACGCCGAGGCATGGTGTCTGGAACAGGCCTTGCAGGCGGATCTTGCCACGGCGCTGGTACAGTTTTATGTAAATTGGATATGATACGCGGCCTAGATTTTTGTAAATCCCATCCAAATTCGGATATTCGCAATGAAAACTGGTAAAGAACTCAAACCCGGTACCGTGATCCGTATCGACAACGATCCTTGGCTGGTTCAGAAAGCTGAATTCACCAAGTCGGGCCGTAACAGCGCGATCATGAAGACCAAGCTGAAGAACCTGCTGACCGGTTACAAGACCGAAACCGTTTACGGTGCGGACGACAAACTGGACGACGTGATCCTGGATCGTAAAGAAGCCACCCTGTCGTTCATCAGCGGTGACACCTACACGTTCATGGACACCACTGACTACACCATGTACGAGCTGAACGCCGAAGACATCGAAAGCGTTCTGCCTTTCGTTGAAGAAGGCATGACCGACGTTTGCGAAGCCGTGTTCTTCGAAGAGCGTCTGGTTTCCGTAGAGCTGCCGACCACCATCGTGCGTCAGGTCGACTACACCGAAGGCTCCGCTCGCGGTGACACTTCCGGCAAGGTGATGAAGCCTGCCAAACTGAAGAACGGTACCGAACTGTCGGTTGCCGACTTCATCGAAATCGGCGACATGATCGAGATCGACACCCGCGAAGGCGGTTCCTACAAGGGCCGTGCCAAATAAGCACTGCTTTTTGCGGAAAGAAAAAACCCGACCATTGAGTCGGGTTTTTTTGTGCCTGCGGTATTTGCGGCAGCGCGAATCCCTTGTAGGAGTGAGCCTGCTCGCGATGGCGGTGATTCAGTCGCTGAAGATGTTGACTGAGACGACGCTATCGCGAGCAGGCTCACTCCTACAGGAGGGCTGCGGTTATTTCAGGTGTTCCTTGAGCTCCTGCGACGCCTGCAACATCGCCGAACGCACCGATGGCACCTGGCTGACCACGTTGAGCAAACCGTAATCGTGGATCATGCCGTTGTAGCGCACCGATGTAACCGGCACTCCGGCTTCGTCGAGTTTGCGCGCATAGGCTTCGCCTTCATCGCGCAGTACATCAGCGCTGGCCGTCTGCACCAGTGCAGGCGGCAGGCCTTTGAGTTGCGCGGTGGTGGCGCGCAGCGGTGAGGCGTAGATCTCGTTGCGCTGTTTGGCGTCGGTGGTGTAGTTGTCCCAGAACCACTTCATCATGTTGCGGGTGAGGAAGTGCCCTTCGGCGTACTGGTTGTACGAACCGGTGTCGAAGTTGGCATCGGTCACCGGCCACAGCAGCACCTGGAATTTGATTGCCGGGGTGCCCTTGTCCTTGGCCATCAGCGCGACCACTGCGGCCATGTTGCCGCCGACGCTGTTGCCGGCCACGGCCAGGCGCTTGCCGTCGACATTGATCTCTTTACCGTGTTCCGCCACCCACTTGGTCGCAGCGTAGGCCTGATTGATTGCCACCGGGTAATGCGCTTCCGGCGATGGGGTGTAATTGACGAACACCGCCGCCGCCCCCGAACCGACCACCAGATCCCGCACCAGACGTTCGTGAGTCGGGAAGTCCCCCAGTACCCAGCCGCCGCCGTGGAAGAACATGAACACCGGCAGCTCACCCTTGACCCCGGCCGGCCGGACGATGGTCAGGCTCAACGGTTGGCCATCGACCTGCACGGTCTTCTCGCTGACATCGGCTTTGGGCAGTGTCAACTTGACCCCGGATTGCGCGCCGACCAGCACGGCGCGGGCATCCTTGGGCGACAGCTGCTCGATCGGTTTGCCGCTGCCGGCATTCAGCGCATCGAGAAATGCCTGGGTGTTGTGTTCGACATCACCGGCAAAAGCGCTGTGCACCGACAGGGCGAGAAGGGTACCGGTCAAGACTTTGCTGAAAGTGTTCATGTTCAATTTCCTTGTTCGGGCCGGGGGCTTCAGTGCTTACACGGTCACGTGCAGACGGACATCGACGTTGCCACGGGTGGCGTTGGAGTACGGGCAGACCTGGTGAGCAGCGTCGACCAGCGATTGCGCGTCGGCCTGTTCGAGGCCCGGCAGGCTGATGTGCAAGTCGATGTCCAGACCGAAACCGCCAGGGATCTGGCCGATGCCGACGTGGGCGGTGATCGATGCGTCGTCAGGAATTTTGCGCTTGGTCTGGCTGGCAACGAATTTCAGTGCGCCGATGAAGCAGGCCGAGTAACCGGCAGCGAACAGTTGCTCAGGGTTGGTCGCCGCGCCGCCAGCACCGCCGAGTTCTTTCGGAGTGGCCAGTTTGACGTCGAGAACGTTGTCGCTGGAGATCGCACGACCGTCACGGCCGCCAGTGGAAGTTGCGATTGCGGTGTAGAGAGTTTGCATGATGTGAGCCTCATTGGTTGTGATGTTGTGCGCTAATTGTTTGCGCGCTAAGTAGGTGTGAAGAGAATGTATAGCGCTAATGTTTAGCGCGCAAGATAAATTTTCGAAAAAACTTGGAGGAATGCGACTGTCTGGAGATCAATTAGCTTGAAAGACTTGAATTAGAGCGGTCGGAGGGAAAGGTGAAGGGTGGAATATTTTCTGGCGGTGGAGATCAATTGTAGGAGTGAGCCTGCTCGCGATAGCGGTGGGTCAGTCACCGCCTGTGTAGCCTGACAGACCGCAATCGCGAGCAGGCTCACTCCTACAGGGGGCTGCGTGCGTTCAGTTGAGGCTGTCTTGCAGATGACCGCGCAGCGCTTGCAGCTCGGCCTGTAACTTCTGCAGGCGTTCAAGGGTGAAGCCGCTGGCGCCAAGAATGCACTGCGGCACAGTCTGCGCCTTGTCGCGCAATGCCCGGCCCGCTGCGGTCAGCTCGACAATTACCACGCGTTCATCTTCACGACTGCGGGTGCGGCTGAGCAGGCCTTCGGCTTCCAGTCGTTTGAGCAACGGCGTCAGCGAACCCGGATCGGTCAGCAGGCGCGCGCTGATTTCTCCGACAGTCAAACCGTCCTTCTCCCACAACACCATCATCGCCAGATACTGCGGATAGGTCAGGCCCAGCGCCTGCAATAGCGGCTTGTAGACCTTGGTCATCATCAGCGAGGTCGAGTGCAGGGCGAAGCACGCCTGATTGTCGAGCAGCAGGTCGTCGCAATTGTCGCGTTCGGAAGTCATGTCTAAGCCTTGATCGTTGATCGTTTTGAATCTAGCGCTCCAACCTTTAATGCGCCAGACAAATATGCCCGGCGTCAGTGCCCGGCGAATTGCCGTTGCAGCGCCAGATCCCACGGCGGCACCGGACTGAAGCGGGTTTTGAGGTATTCCAGCAGCAGGCGACTGCGTGAATGGATCTGCTGTTCCATGCGCAGCGCGTAAATGCCGGTGGACTCCGGTGGCGGCAGGCCGTTTTCGCAGAACAGCGGCACCAGCTCGCCGCGCAGCAGGTATTCACTGGCCAGCCAGGTCGGCAGGTGTGCGACGCCCAGACCCGCCGTCGCGCCACATGCCAGGGCTTCGGCATTGTTGGCGCTCAGGCGCACGCGCGACGGACGGTGCAGTTGCAGCTGCCCATCCACTTCGAATTTCCAGGCAAAGGGCGGGGCGAGGCCTTCCCAGTCGAGGCCGTCGTGTTCGCTCAACTGCGCGGGATGATTGGGCATGCCACGACGCTTGAGGTAGTCAGGACTCGCGCAGGCCACGCGGACCATGCTGGCCAAGGGCGTGGCGACCAGACGCGAGTCGGCCAACTGCCCGGTACGCAGCACCAGATCGACCTTGCCCAGACTGCTGCCGGCCATGTCGATGAAGCTGTCGATCAGATGCATCTGCACATCGAGTCCCGGGTACAGCAGGAGAAAGTCGGCAATCACCGGCGCCAGATGCCGCCGTCCGAATGCCGCTGGCGCATCGATGCGGATCAAGCCTTCCGGCGCGCTGCTCAACGAAACGGCCTCGGCGCGGGCCAGCTGCAATTCGGCGATGATCCGCCGCGCCCGTTCGGCAAAGGCCAGTCCGGCCGAAGTCGGCAGCACGGCATGGGTGCTGCGCACAAACAGCTGGCTGCCGACGGCACTTTCCAGGCTGTCGATCCGCCGGGCTACAGCGGAAGGCGTCAGCGGATGACGGCGCGACGCGGCAGAAAAGCTGCCACTCTCCAGCACGTCGAGAAACAGACCAAGCTGCTCTGTCAATTGGTTGGGATTCATGTGAAACCACGCTTGTGCAAAATCGGCACAGCCATTGTGCGTTGCTGTGCGTTTCCCCGCTAGGCGCGAGTGCGTAGCATTGGCCGCCTGTCGTTAGAGGATTACGTTTGTGATGGATTTTCTGTTGTACCTGCTGTTCGGCGCTGCCCTTGGCACATTGGGCGGGATCTTTGGCATTGGCGGCGGTTTGATCGCGATTCCGTTGCTCGGCGTGTGGTTCGGCCTTGATCAGCAGATCGCCCAAGGCACGGCGCTGGTGATGGTGGTGCCCAACGTCATGCTGGCGCTGTGGCGTTATCACCAGCGCAACCGCATCGAGTTGCGCCATGCGCTGCCGCTGGCGGTGATGGGTTTCTGCTTCGCCTGGCTCGGCTCGATCTGGGCAGTGGGCATTGATGCGCAAACCATGCGCATCGGCTTTGTCGCGTTTCTGGTGGCGCTGTCGGCCTACAACCTGTTGAAGATGTTCGGCCCGCGCCCGGCACCGACTGCCGAGATGCGCTATTCGTGGCCTTGGCTGGGCGTGCTTGGCGCCGCATCGGGAACCATGGGCGGCTTGTTCGGCGTGGGCGGCGCCGTGGTCGCCACGCCGGTGCTGACCAGCCTGTTCGGCACCACGCAGGTGGTCGCTCAGGGCTTGTCATTGGCGCTGGCCTTGCCGAGCACCGGTGTGACGCTAGTGACTTACGCCGTGCACCACGAAGTCGACTGGATGATCGGTTTGCCGCTGGCAGTCGGTGGTCTGCTCAGCATCAGTTGGGGCGTGAAAGTTGCCCACGCCATGCCGGAGAAACTGCTGCGCGGGCTGTTCTGCGGCTTCCTGGTGCTGTGTGCGGTGATGCTCGCGTTTAAAGTTTGAAGCCTTCGACGATGTGCTCGGCCAGGCACTCGGTGATCGGCGACGGGTTGTTCAGGTTGCGGATCAGCATGATGCTCGCCTCGGGCAACAGCGGCAGGTCTTCGGCGGCGCCGAGGATGCGCATGTCCGGGGTGATCAGGCTTTCCAGCTGCGCGGTGATCGCCAGACCCGCGCTGACCACGGCCATCAGCGCCGACAGGCTGCTGCTGTTGTAGGCGATGCGGTAATCGCGGCCCATCGCGTCCAGCGCATTGCACGCCCACAAGCGGCAGAAACAATCACTGTTGAACATCGCCAGCGGCAACGGCGTCTGTTCGTGGGCGCTGAAGTTCTGCGCCTCGGCCCAGACAAAGCGCTCCTTGCGCAGCAACTGGCCAATCTCGTTACCGGGTTCACGGGTGACGATCGACAAATCCAGATCAGTGCGTTGCAGCAACTGCTTGCTCGACTCGCAATGCACCTCGATCTGGATCAGCGGATAGAACTGCGCAAATCGCGACAGGATCCCCGGCAGAAAACGCATCACATAATCATCCGGTGTGCCGATGCGCACGGTGCCGACCATGTGCGGCTCGCGCAGGGTGTTGAACACCTCACTGTGCAGCTTGAGAATGCGCCGCGCGTAACCGAGCAGCACCTGGCCCTCAGCGGTCAAGCGCACCTGGCGACCATCGCGCTCGAACAGCTGGCGCTGCAACACGTCTTCTTCCAGGCGTTTCATCTGCATGCTCACCGCCGACTGGGTGCGATTGACCATCTCGCCAGCACGGGTGAAACCGCCCTGATCGGCAATCGCGACGAAGGTGCGCAGGACATCGGTATCGATACTGGGGTACGCGGACAATTGATGAATCTCCGTGATGCATGCCATCAGAAACATTCGTTGGATTGATCTTAGCGCCGGCGCGAGACTTGAGCCATCCACAAAAGGGGGCAAGACGATGAAAGGTCAAAGAGAGTATGTGAGTGAACAACAGCAGGCTGGCCACGGGCATATCGTGTCCGATCTGCTGCACAAGTTCAGCCGTTGGTACGAGCTGCACCGTGAGCGGGAAATGCTCGCCGGGCTGAGCGACGAAGCGTTGAAGGACATCGGCATCAGCCGCGCCGATGTCGAACACGAAACCGTGCGGCCGTTCTGGGACGATCCGATGCATAAATGATGAGGCCATCGCTACACAAACCCCTTTCAGGTGAGGTAGGTTGCGAGCAGACATGGAGGAATCAATGCCCGCGACAGTGTCCTTTTCCATCAAACAGGCGCGACGTCTGGCGCTGGCTGCCCAAGGGTTCAATGGGCGCCAGCCGCCGACCGTCAACGCCAGCCACCTCAACCGGCTGATCGATCGGCTGGGTCTGCTGCAAATCGATTCCGTCAATGCCGTGGTGCGCTCGCACTACCTGCCGCTGTTTTCCCGCCTTGGTTGCTATTCTTCCGACTTGCTCGACCAGGCTGCCTGGAGTTCGGGGCGTCGCCGTACGCTGTTCGAATACTGGGGCCATGAAGCGTCGCTGCTGCCGCTGTCGATGTACCCGTTGCTGGGCTGGCGGATGCAGCGAGCCAGGCGGGGCGAGGACATCTATCAGCACTTGGCGAAGTTTGGTCGCGAACAACAGGAAATCATTCGCCGCGTGCTGGCCACGGTTGAAGAGCGGGGCGCGTTGGGCGCGGGAAGTCTGTCGACCCGCGAAGACAAGGCCGGGCCGTGGTGGGACTGGAGTGCTGAGAAACAGGCGCTGGAATGGTTGTTCGCCGCCGGCGAGGTGACGGTGGCGGGGCGACGCGGGTTTGAGCGTTTGTACGATTTACCCGAGCGGGTGATTCCGGCAGCGATCCTGCAGCAGCCGCTGGCGGATGAGGCCGAAGCACAACGCGGTTTGCTGTTGCACGCAGCGCAAGCGCTGGGCGTCGGTACGGAGAAAGATTTGCGCGATTATTTCCGGCTGAATCCTGCGGATGCACGGCCGCGTCTGGCTGAGCTGGTCGAGGCGGGGCAATTGCAGATGTGCGAAGTCGGCGATTGGCGGCAGATCGCCTATTGCCTGCCTGAGCTCAAGGTGCCGCGCAAGGTCATTGCCAGTGCGCTGTTGTCGCCGTTCGACTCGCTGATCTGGGAACGTAGCCGCACCGAGCGTCTGTTCGATTTCCGTTACCGCCTGGAGATTTACACGCCGCAGCCCAAGCGGGTTTACGGCTATTACGTATTGCCGTTTTTGCACAACGAACGGATTGCCGCGCGGGTTGATCTGCGTGCCGAGCGGGCGGCGGGGCAGTTGGCGGTGCATGCGGTTCACGAGGAAGAGCCGGGGCTGGACGAGGAGGGGATGCTGGCGCTGGCCCTGAATTTGCGGCGGATGGCGGGTTGGTTAGGGCTTGAGCGGGTGCAGTTGAATTGTCAGCGCGAGAGTGCGGCTCGGCTCAGGCTGGCATTGGCGCAACTGGATGGCACCGGCTCCCTGTAGGAGCTGCCGAAGGCTGCGATCTTTTGCTCTTGTTTTTGAAGATCAAGATCAAAAGATCGCAGCCTTCGGCAGCTCCTACACGGGATCCGGTTTAGCGCCGGACTTGCTTCAGGGTCTCGGCAATCAGAAACGCTAATTCCAGCGACTGGTCGGCATTCATCCGTGGATCACAATGGGTGTGATAACGATCGGACAAGCCATCCTCGGTAATCGGTCGCGCGCCGCCAATGCACTCGGTGACGTTCTGTCCGGTCATTTCGATGTGGATGCCGCCGGCATAACTGCCTTCCGCTTCGTGCACCTGGAAGAACTGCTTCACTTCGCCAAGGATCTGCGCGAAGTCGCGGGTCTTGTAGCCACTGCTGGCCTTGATGGTGTTGCCGTGCATCGGATCGGAGCTCCACAGCACGTGCTTGCCTTCGCGCTGCACCGCGCGGATCAGTGCCGGCAGGTGATCGCCAACCTTGTTTGCGCCCATCCGCGCGATCAGGTTCAGACGGCCCGGATCGTTGTCGGGATTGAGCACGTCGATCAGGCGGATCAGGTCATCGGGGTTCATGCTCGGACCCACTTTGACCCCGATCGGGTTGTTCACCCCGCGCAGGAATTCGACGTGCGCGCCGTCGAGCTGGCGGGTGCGGTCGCCGATCCACAGCATGTGCGCCGAGCAATCGTAATAATCGTTGGTCAGGCTGTCGCGGCGCACGAAGGCTTCTTCGTAGTTCAGCAGCAACGCTTCGTGGGCGGTGAAGAAACTGGTTTCGCGCAGTTGCGGCGAGCTGTCCATGCCGCAGGCGCGCATGAATGCCAGGGTTTCATCGATGCGGTCGGCGAGGTGGGCGTACTTCTCGGCCAGCGCCGAGTTGGCGATGAAATCCAGGTTCCACTTGTGCACTTGATGCAGGTCGGCAAAACCGCCCTGAGCGAAAGCGCGCAACAGGTTCAGAGTCGCCGTGGACTGATGGTAGGACTGCAGCAGACGTTCCGGATCCGGCACGCGGCTCTTTTCGTCGAAGCCGATACCGTTGACGATGTCGCCACGGTAGGCCGGCAAAGTCACCCCGCCGATGGTTTCGTCGTTGGCCGAACGCGGCTTGGCGAACTGACCGGCCATGCGCCCGACCTTGACCACCGGGCAGCCGGCGGCGAAGGTCATGACGATTGCCATTTGCAGCAACACTTTAAAGGTGTCGCGGATCTTCGCTGCGGAGAACTCGGCGAAGCTCTCCGCGCAATCGCCGCCCTGCAACAGAAACGCCCGGCCCTGGGTGACTTCGGCGAACTGACGGCGCAGCTCGCGCGCTTCGCCGGCGAACACCAGCGGCGGATAACTGGCCAGCGTTTGCTCGACCTGGCGCAGGTGCGCGGCGTCGGGGTATTGCGGTTGTTGCTGGATCGGCAGGGCGCGCCAGCTGTCAGGGCTCCACGGTTGGCTCATCACGGTCTCGAAGTTCGTACGCAGGGGAGCGCCATGTTAGCAGCAATTAGTGCGTGACCTGTTCCCGCCCCATCGCCGACAATCGCCGCTTTGCCACGGTGCCACAGCGGCGCCATCGCGTCACCGCGCCCGGTGACCATCAGGAGACGAAATGACTGAGGAGCGCGTCGAGCATCTGCTCGCCGAAGTACAGGATGAGTTCGGCGTGATTCGCGTGCTGGAAGTGGCCGATTACCGCTTTCTCGAATTCGGCGATGCGATCGAGCAGAGTTGCGTGTTCACCGCTGACCCGAGCTGGCTGGAGTATGACTACACCCGTGCGATGCTGATCGGCGCGCTGTGTCACGAGCAACCTGAGAGCGCGCTGTTTCTCGGATTGGGGGCGGGCACGCTGACCCAGGCCTGTCTCAAGTTTCTGCCGCTGGAAGACGTCGAAGCCATCGAACTGCGCCCGGACGTGCCGCGTCTGGCCATCGAGTACCTCGGTCTGGATGACGATCCGCGTCTGTACATCCGCGTCGGCGATGCGCTTGAGCTGCTGCCCACAGCCGAGCCGGCGGATCTGATTTTCGTCGACCTGTACACCGATGTCGGCCCCGGGGTCGGGCATCTGGCCTGGAGCTTTCTCGGCGATTGCCAGAAGCGCCTGAATCCGGGCGGCTGGCTGGTGATCAACCAGTGGGCCACCGACGATGGCAAACCACTGGGCGCGGCGTTGTTGCGCGGCCTTTATCACCGGCATTACTGGGAGCTGCCGGTGAAGGAGGGCAACGTGATTCTGATCGTCCCAGCGGACCTCGATCAGACGCTGGATCTGCAGGCGCTGACCCAACGGGCCGAAGCGCTGGCGCCACAGCTGGGGTATTCGTTGCAGTCGTTGATCAAGGCGATTCGCCCGGCGACCTGAAACGAGGGCCGTGCCGGCCCTATCGCGAGCAGGCTCACTCCTACAGGGGATTGCATTTCAAATGTAGGAGTGAGCCTGCTCGCGATGTCGCCTCGACAGGCGCCAGACTTCTCAAACTCCTTTGAAGATCCCTGGCCGCCGCTCCACCAGCGACCGCACCCCCTCCCGGGCGTCTTCAGTAGCAAGCAACTTCTTCACCAGCGCCGGTAACGCCTGCGCCGCGGCCGTCTCACCCTCATAGCGCGCCTTTCGCGCCGACATCAACGTCGCCTGCACGCCCAGCGGCGCCTGCCGGGCAATCCGTTCGGCCAGCTCGATCGCCCGCGGCATCAGGTCTTCACTGGCCATCACTTCCTGCACCAGGCCCAGATGCAACGCCTCGTGGGCATCAAACTCATCGCCCGTGAGCAACCAGCGCATCGCATTGCCCCAGCCGGCGATCTGCTGGAAACGCAAAGTCGCCCCGCCAAACGGAAAGATCCCACGCT
This sequence comes from Pseudomonas moraviensis, assembly GCF_900105805.1. Lineage (NCBI taxonomy): Bacteria > Pseudomonadati > Pseudomonadota > Gammaproteobacteria > Pseudomonadales > Pseudomonadaceae > Pseudomonas > Pseudomonas moraviensis. The sequence goes on from NZ_LT629788.1 coordinate 626,183, forward strand.
GCACTTCCATCTGCGCGAAGCGGGTGTTGCTCGCGCACAGGTTGATGTCTGCCGCCAGCATCAACTCGATGCCAATGGTCAGGCAGTAACCTTGCGCGGCGACGATCACCGGTTTGCTCACCCGGGGCCCGACGAAAACACCCCAGGGATCGCAACCGCCGGTCGGAACCTGCCAGCCTTCGGCCAGTGCGGCACTGGCATTGACCAGGTCGAGCCCGGCGGTGAAGTGCTCGCCGTGGCCGAACACCACGGCCACCCGCGCTTCGCGGTCGGCTTCGAACTCGCCGTAAGCCAGGCTCAGCTCATTGAGCAGATCGAGGTCGAAGGCATTGCGCTTGGCCGCCCGATCAAGGCCGATCAGGTACACGTGACCACGACTTTCTCGGCTGACGCGGCCGGCGCAGGGCTGATTCATGAAGAATTCCTCGAGCAGGATGGACGGGTGCGCGGCGCTTTGCCGCAGGTCGGTGAACCGTTTAAGCGTCATCACCCGCAGGGCCGGGCCTTTGCAAAATAGACCGTTGCACGATTATCCGCAAAAGCCCGTTACACGGCGGTGATACACGGGTTGTGGCGATAAAAAAAGCTCCCTTTTTGGGCAAAATCCGGTATAGTGCGCGCCGGCCTTTAACCGGGCCGCGTTTAGGTAGCGCAATTTCCCGAAGTCAGCTTCGGCTGCACGTCCGCACTGCGGGCTCTTCCTTGACGATTCATCTTCATTCATTCGTTTTCGCAAATCCCCGCCGACAAAGCTGCCAGGGCGACTCTTGAGTCTCAACACGGCATGCGCAGCTTTGGAGCATGGGTCTTTGCGGATGCACTTAGAGGCAGACCCATGACCCAGGAAACCGGCGGATTCGCCGCTTTTAATCTCAACCCGAATATTCTTGCAGCCGTCGCAGCGACCGGCTACGAGGAGCCTTCGGCGATTCAGCAGCAATCGATCCCGATCATCATGGCCGGCCAGGACATGATTGGCCAGGCGCAAACCGGTACCGGTAAAACCGCCGCGTTCGCACTGCCTATTCTGCACCGCATCGATCCTGCCAAGCGCGAACCGCAAGCCCTGATCCTGGCGCCAACCCGAGAGTTGGCGCTGCAAGTAGCAACCGCTTTTGAAACCTACGCCAAGCAAATGCCAGGCGTTACGGTCGTGGCCGTTTACGGCGGCGCGCCGATGGGCCCGCAACTCAAGGCAATCCGTAATGGCGCACAGATCGTTGTCGCCACTCCGGGTCGTCTGTGCGACCACCTGCGTCGCGACGAGAAAGTCCTGTCGACCGTGAACCATCTGGTTCTCGACGAAGCCGACGAAATGTTGAAGCTGGGCTTCATGGATGACCTGGAAGTCATCTTCAAGGCTCTGCCAGCGACCCGTCAGACCGTTTTGTTCTCGGCGACCCTGCCGCAGTCGATCCGCGCCATTGCCGAACGCCACCTGCGCGATCCGCAACACGTCAAGATCCAGACCAAGACCCAGACTGTTACCGCGATCGAACAGGCTCACCTGTTGGTTCACGCTGACCAGAAAACCTCCGCCGTGCTCAGCCTGCTGGAAGTCGAAGACTTCGACGCCCTGATCATGTTCGTGCGCACCAAGCAGGCCACCCTGGACCTGGCCAGCGCCCTCGACGCCAAAGGCTACAAAGCCGCCGCGTTGAACGGTGACATCGCCCAGAACCAGCGTGAGCGTGTGATCGACTCGCTGAAAGATGGCCGTCTGGACATCGTTGTGGCGACCGACGTTGCTGCCCGTGGTCTCGACGTTCCGCGTATCACTCACGTGTTCAACGTTGACATGCCGTACGACCCGGAATCCTACGTGCACCGTATCGGTCGTACCGGCCGTGCGGGTCGCGAAGGTCGTGCCCTGCTGCTGGTGACTCCGCGTGAGCGCCGCATGCTGCAAGTGATCGAGCGTGTAACCGGTCAGAAGGTTGCCGAAGTGCGTCTGCCGGACGCTCAGGCTGTGCTCGATGCCCGCATCAAGAAACTGACCAACAGCCTGTCGCCGCTGGTCGCTGATGCCGAATCGACTCACGGTGAGCTGCTCGATCGCCTGACCGCCGACATCGGTTGCACCCCGCGTGCACTGGCCGCTGCGCTGCTGCGCAAGGCTACCAACGGTCAAGCGCTGAACCTGGCGGCGATCGAGAAGGAACGTCCACTGGTGCCGAACAACGCACCGCGTGGCGACCGTCCTGAGCGTTCCGGCGATCGTCCGGACCGTGGTGATCGCGAGCGTCGCGCGCCAATGCCGTTGGGCGAAGGCCGTGCTCGTTGCCGTACCGCGCTGGGTGCGCGTGACGGTATCGCTGCGAAAAACCTGTTGGGCGCCATCCTCAACGAAGGCGGTCTGGCCCGTGAAGCGATCGGTCGCATCCAGGTGCGTGACAGCTTCAGCCTCGTCGAGCTGCCGGAAGAAGGTCTGGAAAAACTCCTGACCAAACTGAAGGACACTCGCGTTGCTGGCAAGCAGTTGAAGCTGCGTCGCTATCGCGAAGATTGATCCGCCTCTGGGCTGATTGATCGCAGATAAAAAATCCCCGACTGGTTCGGGGATTTTTTTTGCCTGTGTTTTGGCGTCTGTGGGAGCGAGGCTGCTCGCGAAGGCCTCAACCGAAGCGATAAATATCCATACCCAACGCGCCCATCGTAAAGCCCTGATGCGCCACGCTGAAAATCCCGCCAGCACCGCGAGCAAAGAACAACGGCAACAAATGCTCTTCACTCGGGTGGCTGCGCACGGCGCTCGGTGCCTGCTGGCGATAATCATGCAGCGCCGCCTCATCGTCGGCGGCAAGCCTGGCGATCATCCAGTCACGGAAATCCCGCGCCCACGGCTCAATGCTTTCCGGCCCGGCGTGCCAGTCCAGTTCGCGCAGGTTGTGGGTGATGCTGCCGGAGCCGATCAACAGAACGCCTTGCTCGCGCAGGCTCGCCAGAGCACGGCCAACTCGCGTCTGCAGTGCCGGGCCGCCGCGACTCGGCAGCGAGACTTGCACCACCGGAATATCGGCCTGCGGATACATCAGCGACAACGGCACCCAGACGCCATGATCGAACGGTCGTTGCGGATCGAGGCGCGACGGCAGGTCATTGGTGTTGAGAAGCTCAGCCACTTCGGCTGCCAACTGCGGATTGCCCGGCGCCGGATATTGCACTTCGAACAACGCTCGCGGAAAGCCGCCGAAGTCGTGCCAGGTCTCCGGGTGCGGATGGCTGCCGACCAGCAGTTCGTGGCTTTCCCAGTGTGCCGAGACGATGACGATGGCTTTGGGGCGCGGCAGTTCGGCGGCCAGTCGCGCCAGTGCCGGGCCGCTGGCACCGGGTTCCAGTGCCAGCATCGGTGAACCGTGGGAGATAAACAGGCTGGGCAACATGGGCGGACTCCTCAGCGTTAAGATGAGCCATCTTCAGTCAGGTCATCGATCTGAATCCAATATAAGTTTCTGCGGTTTTTCATCGGTTTTTCGGGAGTGATCCATGCAGCCTGAGTTTTGGTACAAGAAATGGGATTCGAACCAGATCGGCTTTCACCAGCCCGAGGCCAACCCGTATTTGCAGCGCTACTGGGCGGATCTGGCGATTGCACCGTCGGCGCGTGTGCTGGTGCCGCTGTGCGGGAAGAGTCTGGATCTGCTCTGGCTTGCCGGGCAGGGGCATCAGGTGCTTGGGGTTGAGCTCGCGGAAAGGGCTGTCGAGGATTTTTTCGTTGAGCACAAGCTTGAGCCGCAGATCAGCGAGCAGGGCGCGTTCAAGGTTTATCGAAGTGATGCCGTCGAACTTTGGTGCGGGGATTTTTTCGCGCTGAAGGCGGAGGATGTCGCGGGTTGCACTGCGTTGTATGACCGCGCCGCGTTGATTGCCCTACCGGAAGCGATGCGCGAGCGCTACGCGACGCACCTGCAGCAGTTGCTGGCGCAGGGGATGAAAGGGTTGGTGATTACCCTGGATTACGATCAGACGCAGATCCCGGGGCCGCCGTTTGCGGTGAGCGATGGTGAAGTGCAGCGGTTGCTGGGCCAAGGTTGGCAGGTGGAGAGGCTGGAAGAGCGGGATATTCTGGCTGAGAGCCCCAAGTTTCTGCAGGGCGGGGCTGAGTGGTTGGTGGAGCGGGTTTATCGGGTTTCTTCCAGATAGTTTTTTGTTAACAGTCCGGCGTCTTCGCGAGCAGGCTCGCTCCCACAGGGGAATGCATTCCAAAGGTGGGAGCGAGCCTGCTCGCGAAAGGGTTGGCACTGCCAGCGCATAATCGTCGGACACAAAAAAAGGCCCGCATCACTGCGGGCCTTCTTTTTCAGTGCGATCAAATCAACCGCGACGACGCAGGGCGTCAATACGCTCTTCCAGCGGCGGGTGGCTCATGAACATGCGGGCGAAGCCCTGTTTGATGCCACCGTTGATGCCAAAGGCGTTCAGGGTGTCGGGCATATGCACCGGCAAGCCCTGTTCGGCGCGCAAGCGTTGCAGTGCGCCGATCATCGCGCTGGTACCGGCCAGGCGGGCGCCGGCTTCGTCGGCGCGGAATTCGCGCTTGCGCGAGAACCACATGACGATCGCACTGGCGAGAATGCCCAGCACCAGTTCGGCGAAGATGGTCGCGACGTAGTAGGCGATGCCCTGGCCTTCTTCGTTCTTGAAGATCACCTTGTCGACGAAGTTGCCGATGATCCGCGCGAAGAACATCACAAAGGTGTTCACCACGCCCTGGATCAGTGCCAGCGTAACCATGTCACCGTTGGCAACGTGACCGATTTCGTGGGCCAGTACGGCTTTCACTTCATCGGGCGAGAAACGCTCGAGCAGGCCCTGGCTGACCGCGACCAGCGCGTCGTTCTTGTTCCAGCCGGTGGCGAAGGCATTCGCCTCGTAGGCCGGGAAAATCCCGACTTCAGGCATCTTGATCCTGGCTTCGCGGGACAGTTGCTCGACCGTTTGCAGCAGCCATTGCTCATGACGAGTGCGTGGCTGGCTGATGATTTGCGTTCCGGTGCTCATCTTCGCCATCCACTTGGAGATGAACAGCGAGAACAGCGAGCCGGCGAAACCAAAGACCGCACAGAAAACCAGCAGCTGACTGAGGTCGAGATCGACCCCGTTGGCCGCCATGAACCCGTTGAAGCCGAACAGGCTCAGGGTGATGCTGGCTATCAGCACGACCGCCAGGTTAGTGGCCAAAAACAGCAGGATGCGCATCATGGTTGTAGAACTCTCCTCAAGCTAAAGATGTAGCGTACTGCGGGGTATATAAGGTGCGGCACCGGGCTATTCAACCGAGTGACTATTTCAAACTGTGTCCTACAGCGGTTTCCTGAGGAAAAAGAAAATTCCCACTCTCAATTCCGATGCGGATGACACAGCTTCGCGCCCCGCTGCCATTAGGTCGGACACGTCTGCACGCCTCGCATCGCAAGTGTAGAAGGGCTGCAAAGGTGCGGAACAAAGATGTGTTGCTGAATCAGACAGTACGCAACGGCTGATCCGTTGCGCACTGCTGGCCTATTACTGGCGGTAGGACTTGAGGAAGTTGCCGATACGGCCGATGGCCATTTCCAGATCATCGACGCGGGGCAGGGTGACCACACGGAAGTGATCCGGCCAGGGCCAGTTGAATGCCGTTCCTTGCACCACCAGCAGCTTCTCGGAGAGCAGCAGGTCGAGGACGAATTTCTCGTCGTTATGGATCGGGCAGACCTTCGGGTCGATTTTCGGGAATGCGTACAGCGCGCCCATCGGCTTGACGCAACTGACACCGGGAATGTCATTGAGCAGTTCCCAGGTGCGGTTGCGCTGTTCCAGCAGGCGGCCCTGGGGCAGGACCAGATCGTTGATGCTCTGATAGCCGCCCAGCGCGGTCTGGATCGCGTGCTGGCTCGGCACGTTGGCGCACAGACGCATGTTGGCCAGCATGTCGATGCCTTCGATATAGCTCTGTGCGTTGTGTTTCGGCCCGGAGATGGCGATCCATCCGGAGCGGAAACCGGCCACGCGGTAGGATTTCGACAGGCCGTTGAAGGTCAGGCAGAGCAGGTCCGGCGCCAGCGAAGCGGTGCAGATGTGCACGGCATCGTCATACAGGATCTTGTCGTAGATTTCATCGGAGAACACCACCAGGTTGTGCGCCCGGGCGATTTCCAGCATGCCCAGCAACACTTCCTTCGAGTACACCGCACCGGTCGGGTTGTTCGGGTTGATGATCACCATGGCCTTGGTGTTCGGGGTGATCCTGGCCTTGATGTCGGCCAGGTCCGGGAACCAGTCGGCGCCTTCATCGCACAGGTAATGCACGGCATTCCCGCCGGCGAGGCTGACGGCGGCGGTCCACAGCGGATAGTCCGGCGCAGGCACCAGCACTTCGTCGCCGTTATTGAGCAGCGCCTGCAGCGACATCACGATCAGCTCGGAAACACCGTTGCCCAGGTAGATGTCTTCGATGCCGACGCCCTCGACCTGTTTCTGCTGGTAGTACTGCATCACCGCCTTGCGCGCGCTGAACAGGCCTTTGGAATCGCTGTAGCCTTGCGCGGTCGGCAGGTTGCGGATCACGTCCTGGAGGATTTCGTCCGGCGCTTCGAAACCAAACGGCGCCGGGTTGCCGATGTTCAGCTTGAGGATGCGCTGGCCTTCCTCTTCCAGTCGTTTGGCGTGCTTGAGCACCGGGCCGCGAATGTCGTAGCAGACGTTGGCGAGCTTGTTCGATTTGCTGAACTGCATGGCGATGTGATCCCGAAAATGAACGATCCAGGCGGCAAGTGGACAACCGTACTGGGATTGCTGCGTCTTCGCACAGGCGGAGGTCTGTCGCTTGAGCGCTCAGAATCCGTTTGAATGCGCCCGGTCTGGCTGCCAGACTGGCGCGTGACGAGGCGCAATCATACGTGCCGCCCGATCCGTGGAAAAGGTACAGATCGGGCTTTTTCAGCCGCTGAGGTGTGATGATGGAAAAGTTGCAGAAAACCCTGGAAGAGTGGAAAGCCATGCTCGACCCCGAGCAGTACAACGTCTGCCGTCTGAGTGCCACCGAGCGCCCGTTCTCCGGCAAATACAACGACACCAGAACCGACGGTGTCTACCACTGCATCTGCTGCAATGAACCACTGTTCGATTCCACGACCAAGTTCGATTCCGGTTGCGGCTGGCCGAGCTTCTACGCGCCGATCGGCGAAAGCGCGATGACCGAAATCCGTGATACCAGCCACGGCATGATCCGCACCGAAGTGAAATGCGCGCGCTGCGATGCGCATCTTGGCCATGTGTTCCCGGATGGCCCGCCACCGACTGGCCTGCGGTACTGCATCAACTCGGTGTGCCTGAATCTCGAGCCCCGCGAATAACCGAACCAGGCGACGCGATGTCGCCTTTTTTTCGAATAATTAAATTGCACACAATTCAATTGCTCGTTATGTTCGCCCTTTCCTCACGATTGCGGAGCCATCTCATGAGCGACAACCTGCTGAATATCCCCTGCACCACCATCAAGGGTGAGCAAAAGACCCTCGCCGACTTCGCTGGCAAAGCAGTGCTGGTGGTCAACACGGCGAGCAAGTGTGGCTTCACTCCGCAATACAAAGGCCTCGAAGAGCTCTGGCAGACCTACAAGGACCAGGGGCTGGTGGTGCTGGGCTTTCCCTGCAACCAGTTCGGCAAGCAGGAACCGGGCACTGAGGGCGCCATCAGCGAATTCTGCGAGCTGAATTTCGGCGTCAGCTTCCCGCTGTTCAAGAAGATCGACGTCAATGGCGCCGATGCTCATCCACTGTTCGTGCAGTTGAAGAAACGCGCCCCGGGCGTGCTCGGCTCGCAGGGCATCAAGTGGAACTTCACCAAGTTCCTGATCGGCAAGGACGGCCAGTTGGTCAAGCGTTTCGCCCCGACGACCAAGCCGCAGGATCTGAGCGACGAGATCGAAGCCTTGCTGAAATGAGCCTGGCGGTTGATTCGCTGAAGCTCGACAGCCAGTTGTGCTTCAAGCTTTACGCAGCCTCGCGGGCAGTGATTCGCGCCTACAAGCCGATGCTTGATCAGTTGGGCCTGACTTACCCGCAGTACCTGGCGATGCTGGTGCTGTGGGAGTGGCATGACGCTGCACCGGAGCAGCCGACGGTAAAAGCCCTCGGCGAACGTCTGGCGCTGGACTCGGGCACGTTGACGCCGTTGCTCAAGCGGCTGGAGCACATCGATCTGGTCCAGCGTCGGCGCTCGGAGCGCGATGAACGCGAGGTGCATTTGAGCCTGACGCCTGTCGGCGCAGCACTGCGCGAACAGGTCGGGCCGCTGAAAGCGCGCCTGTTATGCGACAGCGGCGTTGATCTCGACCGTCTCGACGACTTGCGCGCCGGCCTCGATCACTTGCTGGGGCAGATCAAAGCGCTGACGTAGTCGGCATCCACTGATCGAGCAACGCCGCGAGTTCTTCGCGGCGAAAGGGTTTGGCCAGATAGTCGCTCATGCCGGCCGCGCGGCAGCGTTCGCGCTCCTCGGACATGGCATTGGCGGTCAGCGCGACGATCGGCAGATTCGGCCAGCGTCCGCTCTGGCGAATCTGCCGACTGGCTTCATAGCCATCCATCACCGGCATGTTGCAGTCCATCAGCACCAGATCGAAATCGGCAAACTCCAGCTGGTCCAGCGCCTCGGCGCCATGGCCCGCCACCACCACATCGCAGCCTAGCTTGCCGAGCATGCCTTTGGCGACCAACTGGTTGACCGGGTTGTCCTCGACCAGCAGCACCTTGCCCCGACGCGTGGACGGCGAGGCATCCGCTTGCGTTTCACTGAGGGTGGCGACATCCGGTTGCAGAATCCGCCGCAGGTGCTGATAGAGCGCGTTGCGCGCCAGCGGCCGGGCTTGCTGCTGCAAGGGGGCGAGGGCGGCGGCTTCTTCGCTGGGCAGGAAACTGCCGTAAGCCGTCACCAGCAGAATCGGTGCGGTGATGTTCGGGCGCAGACCGAACAGGCACTCCGGGCAATCAGTGATCAGTACGTCAGGATTCAGGCCCAGCAGCGAGTCATCGATGGTGCGCTGCGTGTATTCCAGCCCCCACACCGGCAACAGGCTTTTCAGCAGCTCTGCCAGACCACTGCTGGCGGCGGTGATCGCCAGGACCTTGCCGCGTAACGGCTCCGGCGCCAGTGCGCGGGTGTGGCTTGGCAGGGGCAGATCGGCGCAGAACTGGCTGCCGAAACCGCTCTCGGAACTGATGGTCAAGCGGCCCTGCATGGCTTCGCACAGGTTATACGTCAGCGCCAGACCCAGCCCGGTGCCGCCGTATTGACGGGTAATGCCAGCGCCAGCCTGAGTGAACGGCTGGAAGATTTTCACCTGAGCTTCCTGGGCGATACCGATGCCGGTATCGCAGACTTCGATGCGCACGCCATGCTTGTGCGCCGACAAACGCACGTCGACCCGACCGAAGCGGGTGAATTTCAGCGCATTGGATAAAAGGTTGCTGACAATCTGCCGCACTCGCGTCGGATCCCCCAGCACCAGGGCCGGGAAGTGCGGCTCGATCAAACAGGTCAGCTCAACGCTCGGCGCAGCATTTTGTGAGAGCAGATTGGCCGTGTCCTCGATCAGCGAGCCGAGATCGAACGGGATGTTTTCCAGCTCCAGTTGCCCGGCGTCGAATTTCGACAGGTCGAGAATATCGTTGAGCAGTTCCACCAGCACCTTGCCCGAGTCGTGGGCAATCGACAATTGTTGCTGCTGCTCGGCGTTCAGCGGGCCGTCGAGCGACAGCGCGATCATCCCCAGCAAGCCGTTGAGCGGCGTGCGGATTTCATGGCTCATGTTGGCCAGAAAGGCCGAACGCGCTTCGGCCATGTCCAGCGCCGTGCGGCGCGCCACTTCGAGTTCTTCGTTGGACTGGCTGAGACGGGCGTTGATCGCCTTGAGCTCGGCGGTGCGCGCCGAGACGATGTCTTCAAGTTGCGCGAGGTATTCGGTCAGGCGGTTTTCCGCTGTACGCCGTTGCTGGATTTCGGTGGCGATGTTCTCGAATTGCTGATTGGCGACTTTCACCAGCACACCGATTTCATCGTTGCCGTGGCCGGCGGGGCACTCGAGCGTGGTCGGCTCGGCGCTGCGTGGATCGCGGCCGCTGAGCTCGCGGATGACTCGCACCAGTGGCTTGGTCAGCATCACGTAGAACAGCGCCAGCAGGATCCCGGTCAGCAGCAGGCTGCGGGCGAAGCCATTGAGCAGGGTGACTTCTGCACGTCGCAGGAAACGGCTGCCGAAGGCATAGGTGTCGACTTCGAGCTTGAGGACGCCAAGGGATTCATTGGGCAAGTGGTCGAGGTACAGGCGGTCTTCGAAATGACGCTTGGCGCCGAACAGGAAGTCGCTGATCAGCCGATAGTTGCTCTGCAGTTCCGGGCGTTTGACGTTGGCCAGCACGGTCTCGTTGTTGTCGATCAGTTGCGCGGCGATGATCGCCGGCGAGCGCAGCAGGCCCAGGGTGAGTTCCTGCGCCAGTTCGGCGTCGATGTTGTAGGCGATGCGCGAGGCCGGGTTGTGGCTGATTTCCAGCAGGGCGAGGATTTCCCGGTTGATGGAAGCGTCTTCGCTGGCATAATCGATGCCGATCTGCAGCAGACTGAGCAGGGTGCCCAGAATGAACCCGACCAGCACGGTAAGCCTGGCTTGCTTGTATGACAGCCGGTGGGTGAATTTGATATCCATGAGGTGTTGAACCACTTCCGTTTCCCTTCGCTGCTCAAGCATAGTCGATCATGTATGGATACCGAGGTTCCCGAATCGCCTTGTAACAAGGCTTGGTCGGGCAATTCTATCTGTGCAGGGTCGCTGGATCGTCATCATCACTGTGAAAGTGCCCGAGGAGAAGACGTGGATTCCCGATTGAATGCTTTTCTTGAACGCGCCGAGTCGGTTCTGGCGCGAATCGAACCACTGTTGCCGGCACCGCGTCCTGTCATTGACTGGAATACGTGTCTGGCGGCGCGCTGGCAGCGTGACGGGCGCAGCGGTTATCTGCTGCCGCTGGAAGTCAGCCTCGACATGCGCCTGTCGGACCTGATCGGCGTCGACCGTCAGTTGGAGCAATTGGGCCGCAACACGCAACAGTTTCTCGATGGCATGCCGGCCAACCACGCTTTGCTGTGGGGCTCGCGCGGCACTGGCAAGTCCTCGCTGGTACGGGCGTTGCTGGCCGAGCATGCCGGCGCGGGCCTGCGTCTGATCGAGATCGAGCGCGATCATCTGGCGGACTTGCCACGGGTGGTCGAGCAGGTCGCCAAATTGCCGCAACGTTTCGTGCTGTTCTGCGATGACTTGTCGTTCGAATCCGGCGAAGGCGACTACCGCGTGCTGAAAAGCGTGCTTGACGGTTCGCTCGAGCAGGCCCCCGACAACGTCTTGCTGTACGCCACTTCCAACCGCCGCCACCTGGTGCCGGAAAAGGAAAGCGACAATGAAAACTGGAAGCGCGTCGACGGCGAACTGCACCCCAGCGAAGCGGTGGAAGACAAGATCGCCCTGTCGGACCGCTTCGGTCTGTGGCTGTCGTTCTATCCGTTTACCCAGGAACACTTCCTCAATGTCGTCGAACACTGGATCGGCCAGTTGGCCGCCAAGGCCGGCCTGAGCTGGCAGCGCGACGAAGCACTGGACATTCTCGCCGTGCGCTGGGCCACCGGCCGCGGTAATCGCAACGGACGTTGCGCGTATCAATTCGCCCGCTACTGGGTGGGACTGAAATTGCTGGAGCACAAGGCATGATTGATTTGCAACACAGCGGCCAAGGCCTCGAAGGCTACGGTATGTTGGCTGCCCAACTGGAGTCGCTGCTGGCGGACGAGCGCGATTTCATCGCCAATGCCGCGCAGTTTTCCGCGTTCCTGTTCAACCAACTCGATGATCTGAACTGGGCCGGCTTCTACCTCAACCGCAACGAAGAGCTGGTGCTCGGCCCGTTTCAAGGCCAGATCGCGTGCGTGCGCATTCCGTTCGGGCGTGGTGTGTGTGGCGCGGCGGCTGCCAGTCTGCAGACTCAGCGCGTCGAAGATGTGCATGCCTTCCCCGGCCACATCGCCTGCGACAGCGCTTCGAACAGCGAACTGGTGGTGCCATTGGTCAAGGACGGTCGCCTGATTGGCGTGCTTGACCTCGACAGCCCGAAGCTGGCGCGTTTCGGCGCCGCAGACCAGGCCGGCATCGAGCAGCTGGCAGCGATTTTCCTGCGCCTGACCGACTGCTGATCAACCGCTGAGGCCAGCCTTGTGCAACAGGCTGGCCGTGTCCACGCTGTCGATTTGCGCGGGATCGAGAAACCGCGTCGCGTACTGCATGTACACCCCCTCGTTGATGAACAGGCCGAACAGCGGCGCGTCAATGTGCGCTTCGCGGCACATGGTCGCCATGATCCCGAGCGCCTCGCTCAACGATTTGGCTTTCTTGTAAGGGCGATCGGCGGCGGTCAGCGCTTCGAAAATATCGGCAATCGCCATCATCCGCGCCGGCAGGCTCATCTGCTCGCGCTTCAGCCGTTTCGGGTAGCCGGTGCCGTCCATTTTTTCGTGATGGCCGCCAGCGATCTCGGCGATGCTGTCGAGGTGGCCGGGGAAGGGCAGGCGGCTGAGCATCATGATCGTCTGCACCATGTGGTGATTGATGATGTAGCGCTCTTCGCGGGTCAGCGTGCCCCGGGCGATCTTCAGGTTGTAGAGCTCGCCGCGGTTGTACTTGTATGCGGGCACATCGAGTTTGAAACCCCAGGGATTGTCTTCCGGGATCAGTTCGTTCGGGTCGCGTTCGATCAGATGCTCGGGTTTGTCGGCCAGCAGTCTTTCGCTGACGGGCAGCGTGGGCGCAGGCGTTTTCGCCTGGCGGCGGTGTTCTTCCCATGACACACCAAGGCGATCGTCAAGCGTGCGCAGCCAGGGGCGTAGCGCGATCTGGTCAAGGCGTTGCAGATCAGCCTCGGCCATGGCCTCGCCACCGAGATTGCAGCGGGCGACAAAGGCAAAATCGTCGTCCAGCGTCATCAACTCGAGGTCACGCGAGCGGGCCAGCGCAGCGTCGTCTGCACCGTTCGCCAACGTCTGCCAGTAGTTGATCCAGACATCACGCTTGAGCACTTCGAAACGCGTACGGACTTCGTGGATGCGGTCGTTGATGGTTTCAAGTTTGGTGGCTTTGTCGACCACGTATTCCGGCGTCGTGACCTTGCCGCAATCGTGCAGCCACGCGGCGATGTGCAACGCCTCCCATTCATCCTCACTGGGCTGATAGGCACTGAACGCCGGCGCCTGGCTGGCGGCGGCAGCCTGGGCGAGCATCAGCGTCAGTTCCGGTACTCGCTGGCAGTGGCCGCCGGTGTACGGGCTCTTGGCGTCGATCGCGCTGGCGAGCAGCTGGATGAAAGCATCGAGCAATTGTTTCTGCCGGGCCTGCAGGCGCTGGCTTTCGATGCTCACCGCCGCCGCGCCGGACACCGCCTGCAAAAAGGCGATGCGGTCAGGTCGCAGTTTTTCCAGATCGCTCGGCGCACCGCTGTCATCGACCAGCAGAATCAGCAGGCCGATGGTTTCGTCATGCTGGTTGTGCAGGCGGATACCAATCAGGTGGATGCGTGGCGACTGCATCGCCAGGAGGATTTTCTGCAAGTCGCCAGCCTGATCGAAGCCCAGATGGCTAACGGTATTGTTGGCGCTGGCCAATTGTTCGAACCACGCTGGCCCGCTGTTTTGATGCAGCTCACGGCCCTGAATGTCGAACGCCTCCAGTGCTTGCGGTACGCCATCGATGATCAGCCCATAAGGTTCCATGCGGGCACCGTCGGCTTCACGCAGATAGATCAGGCCGGCCTGAGCCTGGGCGATTTGCACGGTTTCGAAGAGCACTCGTTCAAGCAACGGGGCGAAGCGTGTTTCGGCACACAGGCTGTCGGTGATCCGGAAGAAACTGCCCAGGGTGTCCTTCATCCGCGCCATGGACAGGCTCAATCGGTCGATTTCCAGCACGGCTGAGCGGCGGGTCAGTGGGAAGTTGAAGTCGAAGCTGCGAATGGCATCGGCTTCCTTGACCAATGCATGCAGCGGTTTGACGAGGATCCGCGAAGTCACCCAGCCCAGTGGCAGGCACAGCAGCAAGATCGCCAGGGTGATGAGCGCGCCTTGCCAGCGCAGGCGGAAAGCGTCGGCCAGTAATTCATCTTCCGGCACCAGCAGCGCCAGTTGCAGACCTTTTGGCCCACCTTCCTCAATGCCGGTACGGGCGACGATCCATTGCCGGCCGTTCACCTGCAGGCGCTTGCCAATATCTCCTGCGCTGAAAAGTGCGTTCAGCTCGGGGCTCAGATCGGCCGCTCGGGCCAGCCGCGCCGAGCGGTCGTCGACGATCAGGCGATGGCTGTCGGGGTAGGCCACGGCATTGCCGTCGGTGTCGTACAACGCGATTTCCGTAGAGGGCGTGACCCGGTGCCTGCCAAGGGCGGTCGACAGCGAGGCGAGGGTCAGGTCGGCGCCAATCACGGCGTTCTCGCCGCTGCGCCGGGCCAGCGTGGTGCCGACATTGTGAGTGGAGAAAAATACGTAGGGTTCGGTGGTGATCTGCCCGGCCTGTTGCAGGGCGTCGCTGAACCAGTTCCGGTTGCGTGGATCGTAGGCGTCCTGCGGATGATCGCGGCGGCTGATCGGGGTCAGGGCCTGATCAAAGAACAGTGATTGCGAGCGTATGGCGCCTTGGGGATCGTGCTCGATGCTCCACACCTGATACACCGCCGTGTCCGGCGCCTGCAGCTGGGCCTTGAGCGCCGCCGTGCGCAGCGCCCGCACCATGAAAAAGTCGCCATTGGCGTAACCCAGATACAGCGAAGCCAGCGCCGGGTTGTCGACCAATGACTGGCTGAAGGGCTTGAGCAAGGGCAGGCGATGCTCAAGATCAGCAGACTGGGCCGCCGGGGTATCTGCCAGCAGGCTCAACAGATGGCGGATCGGCTGGTAAGTCGCCTGCAGGTCATCGCGCACATCCTGTTCGATGCGATCGAACAGTTTCTCGCTGCTCGACAGAATGATCTGCGTGGTCTGGCGGTAATTGAACAGGCCCAGCACTACGCCCGTCAGCAACAAAAGAAAAGTGAACATGACGCTGATGTGCACGTGCAGCGGCAAGCGGCGCTGCTCGGGGCGCAGTGGGCTGGGCATTGCAGGCTCTCCATGAATGTTTAACTCACTGCTCAGCCCCAAGCATAGTTAAGACTCGCTCACTGTGCCTTGGTCGGCCAATGCCAATTGATGTTGCAGGGCTTGCTCCAGTTCGAGCATCGCCTGACTGGTTGCTTGCCATCGGCGGCCAATCTCCAGCGAGGGAAGCGCTTGCTGGCAAGCGTCCTCGAGGGCATCGCAACATTCGATCAGCCGCGATGCCTGGGCGATGCGTGCCGCGCCCTTGATCTTGTGGGCGACTACTGTCAGTCCTTCGCGATCATCGGCAGGCGAAAGAGTGAGCAGTTCCTGGCGGTCGAGGCGGCTGCTTTTGAGCAGCTCCACCAGCAAGCGGCGTGTTTGCGCCGGGTTGCTGCCGGTCAGCAGGCACAAACTCTGCAGGTCGAACACCGATGCGGGAGACGCTGGCGTGATCCCGTCGATCCACTGTCCGAGCAGGGTCAGGCTCAGTGGCTTGAACAGGCAATCGTTCATGCCGGCGAGTTTGCAGCGCTGGACTTCCTCTGGCTGGGCGTTGGCCGTGAAACCCAGCACGGTGCACGGCGGACGACGATTTTGCAGCTCGAACTGGCGGATGGCGCGAGTCAGCTCATATCCGTTCATCACGGGCATGTTGCAGTCGGCAATCACCAGATCGAAATGCTCTGCCTGCCACAGTTCCAGGCCGCTGCGGCCATCTTCGGCGATGCTGAAGCGGTGACCGAGAAACTCGAGCTGCTGGCACATCAGCAAACGGTTGGCGGGATGGTCGTCGACCACAAGGACATGCAGGGGCGTCGTTGCAGGTTTGATCGCCGGCTCGCTTTTCGCTGGGTGTGTCGTTGCCGGACGGATTTGCAGTGGCAGGGACACGCAGACCTGAGTGCCCAGTTCCGGCTGGCTGTTGAGCTGCAGTTGTCCGCCCATCATTTCACACAGGTTGCGACTGATGACCAGCCCCAGCCCGGCGCCGCTTGTGGCCTGGCGACTGCCATTTTGTGCCTGGGCAAACGGTTCGAACAGGCGCTGTTGATCTTCGGCGCTGATCCCGACACCGCTGTCCTGCACGGTCAATTGCATCAGAGCCCGTCCGGTTGCGTCCGATGTCATCAAGTCCAGGGTAATCCGCACGTGGCCGTGGTCGGTGAATTTGATGGCATTGCTGACCAGATTGGACAGCACCTGCTTGAAGCGCAGCGGATCCAGATGCACCTCCACGGCCGGGTCCGGCGGATTGAAGACGACTTGCAGGGCGAGGTTTTTCTGCCGGGCGAGACCGTCGAAGATGCGCGCCACGGATGTCACCGTGTCGACCAGGTTGATCCAGTCCGGACACAGGCTCAGTCGCCCGGATTCGATGCGGGCGATGTCGAGAATATCGCCAATCAGCCCCAACAGATCCTTCGCCGAATGGTACGCCGTGTCGATGGATGCTCGATCCGGATGCTGGGGCTCGATGCGTTTGAGGGTCAGCTCAAGCATGCCGATCACGGCGTTCATCGGTGTACGGATTTCATGGCTCATGGTCGCCAGAAACGTGCTCTTGGCCCGGTTTGCCTCGTCTGCCTGCTCCTTGGCCGCGCGCAGTTCCTCGAACAACTGACGGCGTTCACTGATATCGATCCAGCCGCCGATGATGCCCTGGACGTCGCCGCTGGAGTCGCGGTAGGGAAGGATCCAGTGGTAAATCGTCAGACGGCGGTTGCCGATGTGCAGGGGGCGGTCGAGTATCAGCGCAGTACCTTCGGCGATGACTCTCTGGTAATCGGCGTGGAAGGCCTGGGCCTCGAAAGCATTGCTCACTGTGCCCTGCATGACCCCTTTGCCAAGGATGTCCTCACGCTTGGCGTTGAACGCCTGAAGATAGCTGTCATTGCAACTTTGCAGCAGACCCTGGCGATCCCGCACGTAGATCGGATGCGGCGTGCCGTTGACCAGAGATCGCATGAACTCCAGTTGATCGTTCAACGCGCGCTCGGCGGCGCGGCGCTGTTTGATCTGATGGCGCATGTAGGCGTTCCAGGTCAGTAACAGCAGGAGGATCAGGCCGGCGGCAGCGATGACTTGATAGAACAGGCGCTGATAGTTTTGCCAGATGTTCTGCGATGCGGTGGAGTAACCACGCCAGCGACCGTTGATCACACCCAGTTCTTCCGGAGCAATGCTCAGCAGTGCCTTGTTGATGATCGAGGAGAGCTCGCTGTTGTCACGGGCGGTAGCCAGCGAAAACGCGGCCTGACCGGTACCGATGGTGGTGGTGATCTGCAATGGCCGGGCAAAGATGCGCGATGAAATGAAGTAGTTGGCGATCACCAGTGAGTTCACGGCGCCGTCGACATGGTTTTCAGCCAGCATCGACACCGCGCTGAAACTGTCGGGCGTTTCGATCACTTCAATGCCCGGGAAGTCTTCCCGCAAGTAATCGACCAGTGGATTGCCTTGGGCGATCGCCAGCCGCTTGCCTTTGAGTTGTGCCAGGTTGGTCGGGCCGTCGGCGCTTTTGCGGGTCAGCAGCACGTAGGAATTTTCAAGGTAGGGCCGGCTGAAGCTCAGGGTTTTTTCGCGTTCGGCACTTGGCAGCAGCGCGGCGATCAGATCGGCTTTGTGGTTGTCGATCTGTCTGATCATTTCCGCATCGTTGCGACTGCGCTGAATTTCGAAACGCAGGCCGGTGCGCAAGCGAATGAGTTCGAGCAGATCGGCGCTGATGCCCCGAAAGTTGCCGGCGCTGTCGAAGAAGGTCAACGGTGCGAACGCTTCATTGACCACTACGCTGACTACGGGATGCTGCTTGAGCCAGCTCTCCTCGCGATGGGTCAACTGCAGTTTTCGGTCGGTGAGCAGCAGGTCGCTGCCAGCGCTCCAGCGTTTGCCGATTTCGTCGCGCTGGCTGCCCGGAATGGCATCGAGCACCGTGTCGACAATGGCCAGCAGTTGCGGATTGCTGCGCCTTACGGCGAAGCTGAACCCTTGCGCTTCCTGCTTGCCGAAGTTGGCCATGCGGACATTGTTCAGATACCCCTTGTTGATCATGTAGTGGGTGGAAAGGGTATCGCCGAGAAACACATCGGCCTGGTCGAACGCCACGGCGTTGATTGCATTCTGGTAGGACGGATAACAGGTAATGAGCGCCTTGGGATACAGCGCTCTGATCTCGGGCAGTGGCAAGTAGTGATAAACCATGCTCAGGCGCAGCCCGGCCAGACCCTCGGTCAGAGAGCGGGTTTCATCCTCGCGGGTCACCAGTACTGGCTGATCGACCGCGTAAGGTCTGGAGAACGCCAGATTGGCGTTGCCCGCTTCGTAGCCGTTGGCTGTGCCGAGCAGGTCGATCTGGCCGTCGACCAGGGCGCGAATGGCAGCGTTGCGGGAGGGGAAACGTTGCACCCTGATCGGTAAGCCGGTGGCCTGGCCGAGGATGCCCGCGTAGTCGGCGGTGAGTCCTTCGTAGTCCTTGCCGCTCACGGTCATGTCGAATGGCGGGTAGTCAGGTGCGGAGGTTCCCAGCACCAGTTCGCTGCGACTCTGCAGCCATTGCCGCTGAGCAGGCTGCAAGACAACCTGGACGGCTTCGCTGGCCGAGCGACTGAGCAAGGCGTAGTCCGGTGAGACGCCTGGCATGGCAGATGCGTTGGCGCTCAGGCACAGACCTGCGCTCCAGGCGATTAGATAGTCCTTTAAACGGCTGGGCATGTAGGGTCTCACACAAGAGCGTTGCGTTTGGCCATCTCGATAAGTTCTACAAGGGATCTGGCCTTGAGTTTTTGCATCAGGCGTTTTTTATACGTGCTCACCGTCTTGTTACTTAGAAACATGCCCTTGGCAATTTCTTTATTGGTACGGCCCTGGGCAAATAACTGCAGCACCATCAATTCGCGATCATTGACGGATTTGAATAATTCAAGTTCGACATAACGGATGTCGTCACAGCGCACCGGATTAAGTGCCTGGCTGGGGAAGTAGTTATAACCGGAGAGTACCGCTTTGATTGCGCTGACCAGTTCGCTCAGATCTTCCTGTTTACAGACATAACCGGAGGCACCGGACTGCATGCAGCGAATCCCGAACAGCGTTGGACATTGCGCGGTCAGAATGAGAATTTTGAAATTCGAACCCATGGTGTTGAAGCGGGCCAGCACTTCGAGGCCGTCCAGCTTGGGAATGCTGACATCCAGGATGACCAGGTCAGGCATGCATTCGCGGACCATTTGCATGGCATCGACACCGTTATCGGATTCACCGACGACCTTATAGCCTTCATGTTCCAGCAGCATTCGGACGGCGAGACGGATAACCGGATGGTCGTCCACAATAAAAACGGAGTTCATAAATAGAGTCCCATGCAAGCATGAATAAAGCGCGCACCTTAGCTCAGATGCGTGAGCACTCGCATGGACTGGCAGTGTCGTGACTACCTTATAGGATTAGTCCTACGCGTAATAAGGAAAGGGACTACGTTAAAATTAGGTTTGACGTAAGGAAGTGCGGGGTTGGCAGGACTTCACTGTTGGCTTGTCAGAGTTTGCAAGTGTTGGGCTTTGATAATTTTGCAAGTGTTTAAATATGGGTTTAACAGTGCGCCGTCGTGGTGTTTATCTTTTCCGATATCAGCTCACGCGCTGCCCTGGCCAGCACGGCGTTTTCTGAATGATCGCGGGGGCAGCTGGTTGTATCCAGTCGGTCACGGTGCCCGCCCGACTGGATGCAGCAGACTCAGTGGCTGGAGCGGCCGGTCATTTCCAGCGCCATGTCGCTGGCATAGCTGTCGGTCATGCCGGCGATGAAATCGATCATGCGCAGAAACGAGCTGTGCAACGACCCCCGCGGGTCCGGGGCGTTATTACCGAGCAGATCGAGGATGCGCCGACTCTTGAACGACGGCGTGCGGCCGTTGTGTTGCTCCAGCGCGGCGCCGCAGAACGAATTGAGCAGGATTTCCAGCGTCGTATACGCGCCGATTTCGTGCAAGGTCTTGCGCTTGTCCTGAAAGATTTTCTTGCGGGCAATGTCCTTGGCGTTCAACACGCAGCGTTTCGCCGGCCCGTGCATGTGTTCGACCAGATCGCCGTGCAGCGTGCCCGCAAGCAGGGCGTCCTGTTGTTCGACAAAGGCCCGCGCCGCCGCGTTGGTCAAGTGCTCGATGGCCTTGCCGCGCAGGATCGCCAGCTTGCGCCGTCGGGAATCCTGCGGGCCGAGCTGGCGATAGGTTTCCGGCAGGTCGTCACCAACCAGTCCGAGCAGCAGCGATTCGACTTCGGCGTATTCCAGGAGCTCCATCTCCAGACCGTCTTCGAGATCGATCAGCGCATAGCAGATGTCGTCGGCTGCCTCCATCAGATATACCAATGGATGGCGTGCCCAGCGCTGATCTTCCAGTTGTGGCAGGCCGAGCTTGTGAGCGATCTGTTCGAGCAGCGGCAGTTCGCTCTGGTAGCAGCCGAACTTGTGTTTCTTGTAGCCAAGGGAGTCAGCGTGGCGCGCGGTCCACGGGTACTTCAGATAGGTGCCCAGCGTCGCGTAGGTCAGGCGGGTGCCGCCATCGAACTGGTGATATTCCAACTGTGTCAGCACGCGAAAGCCTTGAGCATTGCCCTCGAAATTGAGGAAGTCACCGCGCTCGGCTTCGCTCATGCCATCGAGCCAGCCGCGCCCGGCGGCTTGTTGAAACCAGTGGCGAATGGCGTCTTCGCCGGAATGGCCGAACGGCGGGTTACCGATGTCGTGAGCCAGGCAGGCCGACTGCACCACCATGCCGAGGTCGGCGGGGTCGCACCACTCCGGCAGCGCGCTGCGCAGGGTTTCGCCGACGCGCATGCCCAGCGACCGGCCTACGCAACTGACTTCCAGCGAGTGGGTCAGGCGCGTGTGAATGTGATCGTTGCTGGTGACCGGATGCACTTGGGTCTTGCGCCCGAGGCGGCGGAAGGCACCGGAGAAAATGATGCGGTCATGGTCTTTGTGAAAAGGGCTGCGGCCAAGTTCTTGCGGGCTGTGCAGCGGCTTGCCGAGGCGTTCGCGGTTGAGCAGGGTAGGCCAATCCAAGGCTGATTCTCTCCGTCTGATGACTGATCGCCCTAGCTTCCCGGTTCGGCCCCGTGCCTGCAAGCAGAACTACAGGCCCGCCGCATCGATATCGATCAACAGCAAGCGTTCACCGTTATCGAAGAATTGCCCGGCGGTCAGGCAATACTGGTTGCTGGTGGCATCGCGATAAGTACTCGACAGGGTCAGGCGGCGTTCTTCCCAGCCTTCGGCGAGCAGATGATAGAAGTAGGGTCGCCACGACCAGTTGTGCCCCAGGTAGCGATCATCGGCGAACCAGCCGTCGTGTCGCCATTCCAGGTTGGGCGTCAGTTGCGTGCCGTGACGATCACATTGATAAAAGCGCAGCAGCCAGGGAAACGCCTGCAGCTTTGGCAGTGCGCTGAGCGGAGCGCGGGCCTGCGCCCATTGCTGCAGAATCGCCATCAACTCACTGAGCTGCTGGCGCATCTGCATCAGGCGTCCGCGCTCGCTGAGTTTCTGCTTCACATAGCGCTGGCGCAGTTGAGCGAAGTGCGCGACGAAAGCGTCCGTAGCGAAGAAATCTTCCTGCGCACGGGCGAAGAGAAAACCCTGCACGTAGCGCGAGCCGCATTCCAGAGCGAAATTGAGCTGCGCTTCGGTTTCGACACCTTCAGCGATGATCCAGCAGCCGGTTTTCTCGGCCATTTGCGCAAGTGCTTTGACCACATCGCTGCTCGGGCCACCAAGGGCCGCTGCCTGGAACAGGCGCATGTCGAGCTTGAGAATGTCCGGTTGCAGGGCCAGCACCCGATCCAGCTGCGAATAGCCAGCGCCGAAATCATCGATGGCGATTCTCGCGCCTGCGTCGCGGTAGCGTCCGACCACCTGTGACAAACGTTCGCTGTTGCCACCCAGCTCGGTGATTTCGAACACGATGCGCTGCGGATCAACCTTGTTCCGGGCCAACTGCTTGAGACTGGGCAAGGCCTGATCCGCACGCAGGCGACTGATCCAGCGCGGCGACATGTTGAGGCTGAGAAACCATTCTGGCGGTGCCTCATGCAGGCGGCTCAAGGCATGATCACGGATCTGCCGGTCGAGACGACGCAGGGCCGTGGCCGGGGTGCGCGGATCGGCGAATAACGGTCCGACCGAGGTCAACTGACCATCGCCGTGACGCAAGCGGCCGAGTGCTTCGACGCCTGCAATGCGTCCGGTGGCGGTGTCAATGAAAGGCTGAAAGCAGGCGAGCGGTTGCCCGTCGATCACGGCAAGTCCTTAATCTTATTGTTCGTTGGCCGCGTTTGCCGGATAGGCACGCGGGATTGAATCCCCCGATAAGGAGATTCATCCCGGCGCTATTGCAAGATTGTAGCCAGAGAGACCGACTCAGCGTTTGCCCGAGCTGTGCATGACCAGTTTGATCAGCGGTCCGAGCGTGGTGCCGAGACGCAGCAGGCGGGTCAGACCGCCACCGCCGCTGCGTTTCGAGCCTTTGCCGGTCAGGAAACCCAGCAGCGTTACCGCCGCCACGCCCCACAACGGCGCATGCTTGATGCCGAAACCGTCCTGCACGTTCTGCTTCATGCCACGCATGCGCTGCAAGGGTTGCAGCACTTGCGCGGTTTCGTGGCGGATTTCCTGACGGTGCATTTCCATGCGCAGGCGGATCAGGGCCTTGCGCATTTCCCGGCGCGAGCTGTTGTGCGGAAGTTCAGGCAGGCTCATGGCAGCAGGCGCTCCCGGTCGTTGGCCAGCTCTTCGAGCGTGCCGTGGAAAGGCGAGGACTCGTCGAAAATCGCCGCTTTGAGGCGCAGGCCGCAGAAGATTGACGCCAGCGTGTAGAACACGCACAGGCCGATGATCGCTGCCAGACGGTAGGTGTCCCAGAAGATGATCATCACCAGCGTCGACAGGCCCACCAGCAAGAGCAGGGCAAACACCAGCGCCAGACCGGCAAACAGCAGCAGGCTGACGGTGCGTGATTTCTGCTCCTGCAATTCGATGCCGAACAACTCGACATGACTGTGCAGCAGGCCCAGAACGGCGGCGCCGAGACGACGCGTGGAGGAGGCGGTGCCCGCAGTCGGGCCGGATTCACCGATCGACATGATCAGCGCCGAGTAGCCAGCAGGCCAATCAGAAAACCGACGCCGGCAGCGATGCCCACCGATTGCCATGGGTTGGCGGACACATAGTCTTCAGTAGCGGTAACCGCCGCCTGACCGCGTTCGCGCAGAGTGTCTTCAGTCACTTTCAGGGTCTCGCGGGCGCGCAGCAGGCTGTCATGAATCTGGGCGCGCAGCTCATCGGCCTGATCGCCAGCGAGGGTCTTGGTGTGCTCGAGCAAGCGTTCGGTGTCGGCAACCAGAGTCTGGAAGTCGTTCATCAGGATTTCTTGAGCAGTCTTTGCCTTGATGCTGGCCATTGGTGGATCTCCGTAGGTGGCTTTGAAGCGTTCGAGTATGAGCCTTGCGTGAAGGTTCAGTGCAAATGCCTGGTACAACTTTTGCTGTGTCGTGGTGCGTCGCTTGGTATCCGTGCGCTGTTGCCGGGCGAAAAAATCCAATTCATCTGCTTGCGGTTCGTGATCGGACATCAACAGTGCGCCAAATCAGTTCATCCCATTTGTGGAAGGATGACTGACGGGGCGCAACTTGGTGCATGAAATGTCCCCATGAACCGCTTTGGTGCCTTTTTAGCCTTCAGGTCTGCCTCCTCATGGAAAATCTGCAAAGCGCTGTGGACACGCTGGTTCACAGTTCCAACACGTTGTTCATTCTGATCGGTGCGGTGATGGTACTGGCGATGCACGCCGGTTTCGCCTTTCTGGAGGTTGGCACGGTCCGGCAGAAGAATCAGGTCAACGCACTGTCGAAAATCCTCAGCGATTTCGCCGTCTCGACCCTGGCCTATTTCTTTATAGGCTATTGGATCTCCTATGGCGTGACCTTCATGCAACCCGCCGCGGTGCTCAGCGCCGACCATGGCTATGGACTGGTGAAGTTTTTCTTTCTGCTGACCTTCGCTGCCGCGATCCCGGCGATCATTTCCGGCGGTATTGCCGAGCGCGCGCGTTTCGTCCCGCAGCTGTGCGCGACGGCGCTGATCGTGGCCTTCATCTATCCGTTTTTCGAGGGCCTGGTCTGGAACGGCAACTTCGGCCTGCAAGGCTGGCTGGCGGCGAAGTTTGGCGCCGCATTCCACGACTTCGCCGGCTCGGTGGTGGTGCACGCCATGGGCGGTTGGCTGGCGTTGGCCGCCGTGTTGTTGCTCGGGCCGCGCAATGGTCGTTATCGCGATGGTCGGCTGGTCGCATTTGCGCCATCGAGCATCCCGTTTCTGGCACTGGGCTCGTGGATCCTGATTGTCGGCTGGTTCGGCTTCAACGTGATGAGCGCGCAGACGCTGCAAGGTGTCAGTGGCCTGGTCGCCGTCAACTCGCTGATGGCCATGGTCGGCGGCACCGTCGCGGCGTTGATCGTCGGGCGCAATGACCCGGGCTTTCTGCACAACGGCCCGTTGGCCGGTCTGGTGGCGATCTGTGCCGGATCCGACCTGATGCACCCGGTCGGCGCACTGGTGACGGGGGCAATTGCCGGAGCCTTGTTTGTCTGGTGCTTTACCGCTGCTCAAGTCAAATGGCGCATCGATGACGTCCTCGGCGTATGGCCGCTGCACGGCGTGTGTGGCGTGTGGGGCGCAATTGCCTGCGGCATTTTCGGCCAGACTGCGCTGGGAGGTCTGGGCGGGGTGAGTCTGATCAGCCAGGTGATCGGCACCGTGCTCGGCGTCGTGGTGGCGCTGGTCGGCGGCTTTGTAGTTTACGGCGCGATCAAGGCTCTGCATGGGCTGCGCCTGAGTCAGGAACAAGAGTATTACGGCGCCGACCTGTCGCTGCACAAGATCGGCGCGGTGAGTCAGGACTAGATTTCCTCATCATTGGCTCCGGGGTAGAAACCGTGGAGGAGGCGATAGCGATCGATGCGCACCTGATCGACTTTCTCCTGCACCTGATGCGCTGGCAGGCCAAGCATGATCAGTGCGTGTGAAGCGAGCATCAGGCTCGACTCCAGAAGCTCCGGCACCACCTCGGTGGCGCCGGCGGCTCTGAGCTCGGCCGATTGGCTGTCGTCACGGGTGCGCACCAGAATCGGCACCTGTGGGTTGAGTCGGCGCGCTTCGCGGAGGATGCGCAACGCCACATCACTTTGATCCACGGCAATCACCAGCAGCCTCGCGCGTAGCAGGCCGACGGCAGTAAGCAGGTCGCCACGCGCCGAGTCGCCGTAATGCACGTCGCTTTCCCCGCTAGCGGCTTCCTGTACCCGCACCGGGTCGTTGTCCAGCGCGACATAGGCTTGCCCGGCATTGCCCATGAAGCGTCCGATGGACTGGCCAACGCGACCGTAGCCGCAGATCACCACATGTTGGTCGAGATCGGCGTTGAGCGCGCTGATCTGTTCGATCTGCGCTTCCTGATTGGGCTTGCGGTGCAGCACGGCGGCAAGGCGCGGCGCTGCGCGCAAAAGCAGCGGCGTGAGCAGCATCGAACAGAACGTCGCCGCGAGCAGCAGGGCACCCGGTTCGGCCGGCAGCAAACTGTTCTGTTGCATCTGCGCCATCAAGGCAAAACAGAATTCGCCGCCCTGGGCCAGCGCCAGACCGCTGCGCCACGCGGTTTCGCTGTCGCTGCCACGCCACTTCACCAGCAGCGCCACCACGATGCCCTTGACCAACATCAGTCCCAGCGTCAGGCCGATGATCAACAGGCTGTGACTGACGAACAATTGCAGGTCGATCAGCATGCCGATGCTGACGAAGAACACGCCGAGCAGGATGTCGCGAAAAGGCCGGATGTCGGCTTCGATCTGGTGCCGATAATGGCTCTCCCCGAGCAACATGCCGGCCAGAAAGGCGCCGAGGGCTGGCGACAGGCCCAACAAGTGCGTGAGCCATGCGGTGAGCAGCACGATCATCAGTGCCAGCAGGACGAACAGCTCCGCCGAGCGTGACGCCGCCACTTCATGAAACAGCCTTGGCAGCAACCAGCGACTGGCGAGCAGCAGGCCGAAGAACAGCACCACGGTTTTGCCCAGGGTCAACGGCAAGGCCCAGTACCAGGGCTGCTCGCTGGTCCCGGCGAACACGGGCACCAGTGTCAGCAGCAACACTGCGACGACGTCCTGAAACAACAGCACGCCGACCGCGTTCTGGCCGTGGCTGCTGAACACTTCACCGAGACTGCCCAGCTCCTTGGTCACAATCGCCGTGGATGACAGCGATAGACCGGCACCAAGCAACAGCGCTGGCATCATCGGCATGCCCAGCCCCATCAACAGTGTGCCGAGCAAGGCTGTGCTGATGAGCACCTGCTGACTGCCGAGGCGAAACACCACCTGACGCAGCGCAATCATCTTCGACAGGGAAAACTCCAGGCCCAGCGAGAACAGCAGGAACACTACGCCCAGCTCAGCGACATCCGGCAGATGTTCGCTCTCGTTGACCCAGTCGAACGCGTTCGGCCCGACCATTAATCCCACGCACAGGTAGCCCAGCACCGGTGGCAGTCGCAGGCGCCGGAACAGGGCAATCACCACCAGGGACGAGGCGAGAATGATCAACAGATTTGCAAACACGGGACACTCCGCTGTCAGGGCGTTGGCCTCTGAAGCGTAGAGGCAAAAAGTCCGCGAGGATGACGCAATTGCAATTTGCGCCGAATGATTTGCGTCAGGATTTTGCGCCAGCAGCGTTGCATCCTTTGGGCGGTGGCGGGTCGACGAGGGTTCGGCACCGTCCTAGAATGGCCTCACTTGTTTTCCGGTAATGCCGTCATGCCTCCTGAATGTCAGCTGTTCGGCACCCTCGGGTGTCATCTGTGTGAAGTCGCCGAAGCCGAGCTGATGCCCTTTGTCGAGCATGGTCTGCTGGTGGAACTGATGGACATCGCCGAAGACGAGTCGTGGTTCGAAAAGTACAGCTTGCGCATTCCGGTACTGCGGCGGGTCGACACTGGCGCGGAGCTGGATTGGCCGTTCAGTGGCGATGAAATCGTGGCGTTTTTACGCTGACGCAGATTTGTCCTGTTCATTCCGCTGGTCGCAGCAACCCATCCTTGCGTTGGCACTCCCCGGCTTCTTCGGTTACTGTATGTCCATACAGCAATCGAGTCAGAGGGATGAACCGTGGTCAATGTCGAACAGTTGAAGAGCAGCGTTAACCGGATGTCGGTCGACGTGGTGCGCGAGGCCGTCCTCGAATTGCGCCTGGACGGGCTGGTCACGGAAGGCAAGACGCCGTTCAACAAGCTGCATTTCAATACCTGCTTTGCCGAAATCGAAGCCCTGTTTCAACGCGCCGGTTATCACAAGCAGCTGGATGTGGTCGGTTATCAGGGCCTGCTGTATGCCTTGTACGATCCGGGGCGCTGGGAGGCGGTCGATGTGTTGCGCTGGCTGAAGGAGTTCACCGAAGCGGCGGCACTCAAATCCGTGCCGGCGTGAAGAAACTCCGCTAGGTGGCTTTGCCTCGGTGTTGGATAATGCCGGCCTGCATTGAGGATTCCTGTTTCGTATGTCCACTCCCGTTTTTTCCGCTGCGCACAATCAGGCCAGCACGTTGTACTTGCCGCCCGGCCCCTGGCTGACGGTCCTCGATTGCCTGTGCGAGCACTTCAGTGCCATCGGCCGCGAGCAGTGGCTCGACCGGATTGCTCGGGGGCGGGTGCTGGATGCACAGGGCCAGCCGATTGCACTGGACTTGCCGTACAAGGAAGGTTTGCGCATTCATTACTTCCGCGAAGTACCGGACGAGAAACCGATTCCGGTGGTCGAATCGATTCTCTACGCCGATGAACATCTGGTGGTGGCCGACAAACCTCATTTCCTGCCGGTCACGCCGGCCGGGGAATATGTCGAGCAGACCCTGCTGCGGCGGCTGATCCGTCGGCTGGACAATCCGCATCTGGTGCCGCTGCACCGCATCGATCGGCACACCGCAGGGCTGGTGATTTTCTCGGCGAATCCGCAAACCCGTTCCGCCTATCAGTCGTTGTTCCCGACGCGGCAGATCGACAAACGCTACGAAGCGATTGCCCCGGCGCTGCCCGATCTGAATTTTCCGTTGGTACACAAGAGCCGGTTGGTCGATGGCGAGCCATTCTTCCGCATGCAAGAGGGGCCTGGTGTCAGTAATACCGAAACGGCGGTCGAGGTGCGCGAGAAAAACGGCGATCTGTGGCGCTATGGCCTGTTTCCGGTGACCGGCAAGAAGCATCAGCTGCGTGTGCACATGACCGCGCTGGGGGCGAGTATCTGCAACGATCCTTTTTATCCGACTGTGCTGAAAGATGTCGAGGACGACTACGCCAACCCATTGAAGCTGCTTGCGCAAGGCCTGCGCTTCATTGATCCGGTGACGGGTGAATTACGGGCGTTCGAAAGCCGGATCACCTTGCAGTGGTGACAACCGATCCACTTTTGCTACGCCCATGAAAAAGCCCGCATCGCAATGCGGGCTTTTCTGTATCCGGTATCGACCCGGAGCCTTACAGCTCTTTAACGGTACGAACCTGATCCTTGTTGATGCGGGTTTCTTTGCCGTCCAGTTGCTGGAACTCGTAGAAGCCCGAATCATCATCGTATTTCGGGGTGTCGACGGCCTGGATTTCGCGACCGTCATTCAAGGTGATCACTGTTGGCGAGGAGCAACCGGCGAGGGTTGCCAGGCCCAGTGCGAGCATGAAAGTGGCGAGGGTCCGTTGAGTCATGAGTGTGTCTCCGAATGGGAAATCTTCTGGTTACTGAGCTTGAGACGTAAACAAGGCGTGAGAGTTCCTTGGATAATGTCAGTCTGACACAGTGTTATGCAGATGTAACAATTCGGGGGTGTTGAGGTTGGCCAGTCGCGGGTCGTTGTCGGGGCATTGCAATTCGACGGCGCCGAGACCGCGCATCACCCGCCCGGGGCTGCGTTCACCGCTGTGCCACGCCGCTTCGAATGCCGGCAATAGCGCCACAGGAATCACGCACAGCAGCGGTTCCCAGTGCTCGCCGTGGCGCAGCATTAAAGGTTTTTCACGTTGCTGATCGGCGGTGGCAAGCATGGCTTGCAGCAGCGCCTCGTCAATCCGTGGCACATCGCATGGCAACACCAGCAAGTGCGCATGGCGCGCCGCTTTCAGCCCTGCACGAATCCCGGCCAACGGGCCCGGAAAGTCCCCCTCATCATCCATGACCAACTGATCGGCAAACGCGGCATAACGCTCGCGATTGCGGTTGCACGAAATAATGAGATCGGCGGTCAGCGGCCGCACCTTACGCTGCAAATGCGCGATCAAAGGCTCGCCCAGCCATTCGATGAGCCCCTTGTCCTGACCGCCCATGCGCTGGCCGCGTCCACCGGCCAGAAGCAGGACAGAGCAGGGTGGCAATGGGCTGTTCAAGGGCATGACGACTCTCCAGAGGGGCGGCAGAAAAATGAGCCGCTGTGATATAACACCGGGCTGTTTCCCCTACAACTGGAAGAGCCTATGAAAGCCAAGGCTGATGTACCTTTCGTGCCGCTCAATATCGCGGTGCTGACTGTCAGCGATACCCGAACCCTGGAAACCGATACCTCCGGCCAGGTCTTCGTCGATCGCTTGATCGCGGCCGGCCATGCGCTGGCCGAGCGCGTTCTGCTAAAAGATGATCTGTATAAAATTCGCGCGCAAGTCGCCAACTGGATTGCCGACGATGTCGTTCAAGTGGTGCTGATCACTGGCGGCACCGGCTTCACCGGCCGTGACAGCACACCGGAAGCAGTGGCGTGCCTGCTCGACAAGCAGGTCGACGGTTTTGGCGAACTGTTCCGCCAGATCTCCGTGGCCGATATCGGTACGTCGACCGTACAGTCCCGTGCCCTGGCAGGTCTGGCCAACGGCACGCTGGTGTGCTGCCTGCCAGGTTCGACCAATGCGGTGCGTACCGGATGGGACGGCATCCTCGCTGAGCAACTGGACGCCCGTCATCGTCCGTGCAACTTCGTCACCCATCTGAAGCAGGCAGTGCCTTGTGAATCCCGTGGGTAAGCCAGGCAAGACCGGCAGTTTGTTGCCCGTCGAAGCGGCGCTCGAGCGTTTGCTGGACATGGCCGATGCATCGCGCATTGTCGAGCGCGAGCACTTGCCGCTGGCTCAGGTGGAAGGACGGGTGCTGGCTGAAGATCTGATCTCGACACTGGATCTGCCGCCCTGGCCGAACAGCGCCATGGACGGCTACGCCTTGAACCTTGCTGACTGGAAGGGTGAGCCGCTGGCCGTCAGTCAAAAGGTCTTCGCCGGGCAGTCTCCGCAACCGTTGGAGCGAGGCACTTGCGCTCGCATCTTTACCGGGGCACCGCTGCCGCCGGGCGCGGACTGCGTCGAGATGCAGGAAAACGCTGAAGTTCAGGCCGACGGCCGAGTGCGTTTCCTTGAAACGCTGAAACCAGACCAGAACATTCGTCCGCAGGGCCAGGAAACCACGGTTGGCGAATTGGTGCTGCAGGCAGGCACCCGATTGGGGCCGATTGAGCAAGGTCTGGCTGCTTCGCTTGGCTGCGCCGGCCTCAATGTCGTGCGCAAGCCGCGCGTGGCGGTATTGTCCACCGGTGACGAACTGGTTGAGCCCGGCCAGGCACTGGGCCCGGGCCAGATCTACAACAGCAACCGCGTGCTTCTGTGCAGCTGGCTGCAGCGTCTGGGCTGTGAAGTCATCGATGGCGGAATTCTCCCGGACGATCTGCCCACCACAAGGGCCCGGCTGGGCGAGTTGCAAAATGTCGATCTGATTCTTTCCACCGGCGGTGTCTCGGTCGGTGAGGCGGATTTCCTCGGCATTGCCTTGCGTGAAGAAGGCGAACTGGCCTTGTGGAAGCTCGCCATCAAGCCTGGAAAACCCTTGACCTTCGGCCATTTCCGCAACGTGCCGGTGATTGGCCTGCCCGGCAATCCCGCCTCCACGCTGGTGACGTTCGCATTGCTGACGCGGCCTTATCTGTTGCGATGCCTGGGTGTGCAAGACGTCGAACCGCTGAAGTTTGCAGTGCCAGCAGGTTTTGTCTGGCCGGTGGCCGGAAACCGTCGCGAATATTTGCGCGGACGTCTCGAGCACGGGCGGGCAATCATCTACCGCAACCAGAGTTCGGGTGTGCTGCGTAGCGCGGCGTGGGCCGACGGATTGGTCGAAGTCCGAGAAGGCCGCACGCTGAGCGAGGGTGATGAAGTGAACTTCATTGCGCTCAGTGGGCTTCTGGGGTAGACCTTCTCACCCATGCACGCGTCGGCGGGTACGCACGGCGCGTGCAACGATTGGTTCGGTCAGTTGCTGATCAGTGTCACCAACTGGTCGAATCGGCTGTTGGCCACCCATCCCAGCAGTCCCAGGATGACAGCGGTCGCACCCGCCGAATACGCCAGACGGTGTTTGATGGTACGGACGTCATTGAGCATTTCGTCCATGTCGCGGCGCATGTATTTGAAATGGGTTTCCAGCTCGCTGACACGGGGCTCCATATCAAACTCTCCAGTGGGTTTGGCGCTGTTGCAAAAATCCGCTTTTTTACTGGCACGACTTTCGGCGAGCGCGGCGACCGGGCTCACCGGTGCCTTGGTTTCATGGTTGTGCATGGAAGTACTCGCTGAATGAATCAACTGCACGCTTGCTGATGTTTCCATGACGCGATTCATGAAAATAAATCGGGGGGGATCCGTTCATTACCGGCACATCCTTGTGTTATTGGGTTGAAGGTTGATGCTGCCAGCACACGGTGACCCAAGGGCCGGGCGCGGTCAATTAAGCCGATTCCTGTTGTTTCGTAAGAAAAAATACCGCTGTGCAGGAAGCTTGCTGTTCGAACAGGAATTAATTGCTCTCCCCGGTGGCTTTTTCGAGGCACGCCGTGGTCAAGATGTTTCAACCGATTCAATTCTTGGAGTGACGTTATGAGTGAACGCCGGGCACTGCTGATCTTGCATGGCAAACAGGCACTCAACGAGGATGTCCGCGCCGCTGTCGAGGCCAGGCGCGAGTCAGGCTGGGAGCTTGCGGTGCGAGTGACCTGGGAAGCCGGCGACGCCCAGCGTCTGGTAGAAGAAGCGCTGGCCGCCGGCTACACGAAAATCATCGCCGGCGGCGGCGACGGCACCTTGCGTGATATCGCCGAAGCATTGGCTCAGCATCCGCAAAAAGCCAGTCTCGTCTTGCTGCCACTGGGCACCGCCAACGATTTTTCCCGGGCTGCCGGCATTTCCCTGGAGCCGGCGCAGGCCCTCGATCTGCTGGACGTCGAGCCTTCGGATATCGATCTGGGCGAAGTCGGCGGGCAGATTTTCCTCAACATGGCGACGGGTGGATTCGGCAGCCAGGTCACCGCCAATACCTCGGAAGACCTGAAAAAGGTCCTGGGTGGCGCGGCTTATCTGTTCACTGGCCTGACCCGGTTCAGCGAGCTGCACGCCGCTTACGGTGAGTTGCAGGGGCCGGATTTCCATTGGCAGGGCGAACTGCTGGCACTGGGCATCGGCAACGGGCGGCAGGCGGGTGGCGGGCATGTGTTGTGCCCCGAGGCGCGAGTCGACGACGGTCTGCTGGATATCAGCATTTTGCCGGCGCCGCAGGAACTGGTCGGGACACTGAAGAATTTGCTGAGCGAGGGCTTTGGCCTCGACAACATGTTTGTACGCGCGCGGTTGCCGTGGGTCGAGATCAAGGTCGCCGAAGGGCTGAGTATCAATCTCGACGGCGAGCCGCTGGAAGGCGACAGTCTGCGCTTCGTGGCGAAACCCGCAGCGTTGCAGGTGCACCTGCCGAAAGACTCGCCGCTATTGGGCCCACAAGCGTCAATCAGTCATCCAGGCTGATGATCTGTTCACGCACGGCGAACAGTACCAGACCCGCTACGTCGTAGATCTGCAGGCGTTTCATGATCTGCGCGCGATGGGTTTCCACGGTCTTGACGCTCAAGCCGAGGCCGTTGGCGATTTCCCGGGTGGATTTGCCTCGTACGATCAGCCGAAGGATCTCCAGCTGGCGCGCCGTCAGGTTGTGCGAATCGGCGATGTCCGGCTGGCTCTTCTGGTTACGAGTCAAAGCCTGGTTGATCACCGTATGAGCAATGGCGGGGCTGAGGTAGCGTTCGTTGTTGCGCAGGGCTTCCAGTGCGTGTTCGAGCTCGGTGGCCGTGGTGTCCTTGAGCAGGTAACCATGGGCACCGGACTCCAGCGCCTGCATGATCAGCGCCGGATCGGTGTGCATCGACAGGATCAGCACCTTGCTCTGCGGGCGCACGCGCTTGAGGCGTTGCAGCGCTTCCAGGCCCCCGGTTTCCCTCATCGAAATGTCCAGCAATACGATGTCGGGGCTCAATTGCTCGACCATTTCGAGCAGTTGCGAACCATCATTGGCTTCGCCGATTACCGCGTAACCGGGAATATCCAGTACCAGAGCGCGCACGCCGGCCCTGATCAGCGAGTGGTCATCCACCAAAAGTAAGTTACAAGTCAACGCATAACCTTATTCGTACTGGCCCGTTCGAGCGCTCGCGGCGCCCAGGGGAAAAGTGCTTCGATTCTTGTGCCTTTGCCCGGCTCGCTGACAACGCTCAATGTGCCGCCCAACTGTTCGATGCGCTCGGCCATCCCGGCCATGCCGCGTTGGCCTTCTCTGGCCGGGTCGGCCGCCGGGGCGAAACCGAGACCGTCATCGCTGATCAGCAGAGTCAGACCTTGCGGCAGACGCTGCACTCGAATCAACAGATTTTTTGCCTGTGCGTGGCGCAGGATATTGGTCACGGCTTCCTGAGCGATGCGAAACGCCGCGACCGCCATTTCCTCGGGAATGCCGTTGAGCCGTTGCTGGCAGTCGAGGCTCCAGTTGACCGAGCTGTTGGCCAGCGTCTTGAGCAAATGCGCACGCAAGCTGGCTTCAAGCCCCAGACTGGTCAATTGCCGCGGATTGAGAATGGCCGAGACGTCGCGCACTTTGGTCAGGGTTTCGTCCAGCGTGTCGCACAGCACCGCGCATTGTTCCTGCAGCTCTTCCGGCAGGCGACGCTTGAGCCAGTCACTTTGCAGTTTGGCGGCGGTGAGCAATTGGCCGATATCGTCATGCAATTCGCGGCTGAGGCGGTGCCGTTCGTTTTCCTGGACTTGCAGCAGACGATCGGCCAGCTCTTGCGGCTGGAACTTGATCGACTTGCGCGACAAGCGATATTGCACCCAGACGCAGGCGGTCGCGGCGATCTCGATCGCCAGCAACCCCAACGGAATGCCCGCGGAAAAACAATAGGCCAGTAAACTGCCAAGGGTTGCCAGAACACACAGCACCAGTGTGAAGCGCCGGGCGTTTTCCCGTGAGGGTGGCCATGTAATGAGTGACTTGAGACTGGCGTACATAACGGATGGAGCCAATGGATGTTCGCTGCGGGCAGACCGGCCGGTAAGGGGCGGATCTCTGTGTGGAAATACTGTCAATTATGTTATTGATTCAAACCGCATTCGTTAAGCAATCATTGACCGGCAATAACATCGGTACCGAAACGCTGAAGTCAGTGTGCCATTAATCGGCAGGCAACTAACCGGCGGCATAATACCACTTAACATACCGTTGGTCGCGGTCGCTATATATGTCTATCTGGTCAGGAAATACCGGATCGTGGACGCAAGTTCCATATTGGAAAAGTTGGAATTATTGTATTTGGACGACTTCGATTTGCCTGGAAAGTATCGCCGGGTGCACACAGGGAAAACCCTGATGCCGGCACTTGGAAATCAGCCGTTGGTCGGGCGGATTATTTGGCCCGGATTGTCGCTGGCAGGTATCAACTATTCAATTACAACAGTATCGCGGCCTGGTTTCTCAAGCCTGGCGCGCCGTCAGAGACGAAGGGAGCAAACGTTTGCTCGCCGTCTTCGGCTCAAGGGCGTCCTGATCCATGTGCGCCGCGAACGCTTCAAGCAAGGCTGCCTGCTCGCTTTCATCGAGGCTCAGTTGGCCGGTTTTAGGATCGACCAGTTCAAGCTGCCACGCCATCAGGGTGAAGCAGTCTCGCAGCGCATCGAGGGCCTGCTCGTGCAGGTCGACATGACCCTGGGTCAGATTCAGCAGGTTGTAGATGTGCAGGGAAAACTCGGAGATCGCTTCCAGCGCCAATGCTTCGGCCCGGCCCGCCAACTTGAGCAGGGTGCCGAGCATGCAGTCGATGGCATCCTTGTCATTGCTGATCAGTTGCAGGTGATTCAGGCATTCTTCGGACTTGGCGAGAAGCGTTTCGGCCTCGACCAGAAATTCGGGGAAGCGCTGCGCCCAGTCTTTACGGTCGATTGGCATGTTCATCTCCACCACGTCGTGTTGGTTGACGGATGGCCGTGTGTGGCGACGATCGTGGATCGTCGGCAGATCGCTCCCGGCGGTGCAGGTGCACGGACCGAGGGGTTCCAGAGGGTGGGTTGCCACTGAATTGCGATCGCACACAATAGCCTGACTCCGTTCATGCAATGAGAATGGCGTCACAGTAATGGCTATTGGAAAGGGCGAATATCAGGTTGGGCCTGATTGTGGCTAGGGGAATCCCTTAGCCGCGGGAACCTAACGTGCAAACCGAGGTCGCGCCGCAATGAATCTAGCAGATGAAATCACCAACGCCAGTAAAGCATGATGTCAGTGTGACATCAATGGGCGTTTATGGCATTTTTACGGGCGCTGCTTACAGCAATCAAGATTAGCTGAACGCGGCCGATAAACCCCCATAGTGAATTCATCAGAACAAGCCCAGGAGTCATTGATGGCCGGCATTCTCGACACGGTAGACCAACGCACGCAACTGGTGGGTGAGAATCGCCTGGAAATCCTCATGTTTCGCCTGGCCGGACGCCAGTTGTTCGCGATCAACGTGTTCAAGGTTCAGGAAGTACTGCAACTGCCGAAGCTGACCCTGATGCCGCAGCGTCATCCCTTTGTCTGCGGCGTGGTCAATCTGCGCGGCCAGACATTGCCAGTGATCGACCTGTCCCAGGCGATCGGCATGCGCCCACTGGTGCCGGGCCCGAACAGCACGATCATCGTCACCGAATACAACCGTTCGGTGCAGGCCTTCCTTGTTGGCGGTGTCGACCGCATCGTCAACATGAACTGGGAAGCCATTCTGCCGCCGCCGACCAGTGCCGGCCGCCAGCATTACCTGACTGCGATCAGCAAGGTCGACGATCAACTGGTCGAGATCATCGACGTGGAAAAAGTCCTCGCCGAAATCGTCCCGTACAACGCCAAGGTCTCGCGCGAGAAACTCGACGACCCGGTACTGGAGCGCGCCCGTGGGCGCGAAGTGTTGCTGGTGGATGATTCCAACGTGGCGCTTTCGCAATTGCGCGACACCCTCGGCCAGCTCGGGGTGAAAATGCACATCGCCAGCGACGGTTTGAAAGCCTTGAACATGCTCAAGGCCTGGGCCGATACCGGCGTGCACATGACAGACAAACTGCTGATGATCTTCACCGACGCAGAAATGCCGGAAATGGACGGCTATCGTCTGACCACGGAAATCCGCAACGACCCGCGTCTGCGTGGCTTGTACGTCGTGCTGCACACCTCGCTGTCTGGCAGTTTCAACGACTCCATGGTGAAGAAGGTCGGCTGCGACAACTTCCTGTCCAAGTTCCAGCCGGACAAATTGGTCGATGTGGTGCGCCAGCGCCTGATGCTCGACGCCGTGCCAGCCTGAAACACGCAGATTTTGCTTCCTGTGAGAGCGAGCCTGCTTGCGAAGACGCCGGCACATTCACCATCCATGCTGTCTGAGCCTGCGCT
Source organism: Pseudomonas moraviensis (assembly GCF_900105805.1). Classification (NCBI taxonomy): domain Bacteria; kingdom Pseudomonadati; phylum Pseudomonadota; class Gammaproteobacteria; order Pseudomonadales; family Pseudomonadaceae; genus Pseudomonas; species Pseudomonas moraviensis. The sequence goes on from NZ_LT629788.1 coordinate 663,184, forward strand.
TTCGCGAGCAGGCTCGCTCCCACAACAGATATGTTCAAACCCACAACGGATATGTTCAAACCCACTACGGCTTTGATTCAGCATTGAAGCTCGTATAGGGTGGCGTTTTTCCATCAGGGAGCTGGCCATGCTGCGTCTGAGCGCGCTTTATCGTTACCCGTTGAAATCCGGCAAGGGCGAAATCCTGCAAAGCATCGAGCTGGACAAGCTGGGCCTGGCGGGCGATCGACGCTGGATGCTGGTGGACGAGGCCAGCGGACGCTTTCTGACCCAGCGCGCCGAAGCGAAAATGAGTCAGTTGTCGGCATTGTGGAATGCCAGCGGCGGTCTGACCCTGAGCGCTCCAGACCAGGGCTCCATCGAAGTCCCATTGCCTGCGGCCGACGCCGAGATGCGTGGGGTGACGATCTGGCGTGACACCCTGCGTGTGCCGGACGCCGGTGATCAAGCCGCGCGATTTGTCAGCGACTTCCTCGGCAAACCGACGCGTCTGGTGCAAATGCCACTGGAGCGGGCGCGCACCACCCAGTCGGGATTCGGCAAGGACGACGATCAAGTGGCGTTCGCGGACGGTTATCCGTTGCTGCTGATCGGCGAAGCCTCGCGGCTGGCGCTTGCGGAAACAGTCGGACGACCGCTGGAGATGCTGCGTTTCCGCCCGAACCTGGTCATCGAAGGCAGCGCGCCTTACGCCGAGGACAACTGGAAGCGTATTCGCATCGGCGACATCGAATTCCGCGTGGTCAAGCCGTGCGCGCGTTGCATCATGACCACGGTCGACCCGCAAACCGGTGAGCGCAGCGCTGATCGCGAGCCTTTTGCGACACTGCAAAAGCACCGCTCTACCGCCGATGGTGCGATGTTCGGGCAGAATCTGGTCAACGACGGCAACGGCTGCCTGGAAGTCGGCATGCCGGTGGAAGTTCTCGAATAGGCTGTCGCTGAAATGAAAAATGCCCGTGTCTTCTGGACACGGGCATTTTTTTGCGCGATGAAACCGGCGGGATCAGCCGCGGTATTCGCACAGGTAAGCGGTATCGACGGCGACTTTCAGCTGGAACTTGCTGTTGGCCGGGACGTTGAACTGGCTGCCCGCGGCGAAGGTTTCCCAGTCGCTGCTGTCTGGCAGTTTTACACTCAGCGCGCCGGAAACGACGTGCATGATTTCCCGCTGGCTGGTGCCGAATTCGTATTCGCCCGGGGCCATGACGCCAATGGTCGCCGGACCTTCAGCGGTGCCAAAGGCGATCGACTTGACGGTGCCGTCGAAGTACTCGTTGACTTTAAACATGGGCGGATTCCTCGAAAAGGGCTTGAAAGGGGGCGGCCAGTATGCACAAGGCTTGCAACCTCGTCACGCCCCTAAAGCGGCAGGACCAGCGGCAGTAATCGTGCAGTATTGCGCGCATCTTCCAGGGCCCGATGCTGTTGACCGCTGAACTGCATGCCCGCCAGTTGCAGCGCGCCGTTGAGCCCAAGCGGTCGTTCCAGACGGCGGGCCTTGGCGAAGCGTTGTTTGAGGTTCATGTGCGGCACTTTGCTCAGGCCACTGTCGATATTCAGGCGCTGCCATTCCTGCAGCAGCTGCTGGCGATCGTAACCGCCCCAACTGGCCCAGCCTTCAAGGCGAGCCTGATGCTGCGCCAGCCAGCGCTCGAAAGCCGGCCAGACTTCGCTCAGCGGTTGCGCCGAATCGATATTGGCCTGGGTGATGTGCGTCAGCTCCCGACAGAACGGCGTCAGCAATGGACGGCGGGTCGGTTTGACGAAGCGCTGGAAGTGATCCTGCTCGCGCCCGGCACGATCGACCAGCGTCGCACCGATCTCGATAATTTCCATTTCCGTCACCGGCCAGCCACCCTCGTCTGTGGTGGCTTCCAGATCTATGACCAGCCAATGGGGCATCGCAGGGTTCCTGATTTCCGCGTTCTGATTTATCAGAGCGTAGTCAAACCCCGCGCTTGTGTCCGGGCGACTACTCGACCTGCAACAGAACCTGACGATTTTTTACCTGATCGCCGACCTTCACTTGCACCCGTTTGAGCACGCCATCGATGCCGGCTTTCAGCGGATGCTCCATTTTCATTGCCTCCAGCACCACCAGCAATTGACCCTTGCTGACCGTACTGCCTTCGCTGACCAGCACGTCGACAATGGCACCATCCATCGGTGCTTTCAGGGTGCCTGAGGCGACGCTGGTCTGACTGCTGATCTGCGCATGAGTTCGATCCTCCAGGCGCAGGCTGCCCGGATGGGTGAACAGCCAGAGCTGCCCGTCGTGCAGACGATAGGCGTGGCGCTGGCGCAGACCGTCGACCTCCATGGTGACCGATTGCGCGGTGTGCTCGATGACTTTCAATTCCAGCGTGCGTTCGCCGACCTGCACGACACATTCGCCGGATTTGCGCGCCATCACCGACAGTGCCCAGTCCTGCTCGTCACTGCCGAGTCGATAGTGCAGAGGCACGCTGGCGTTGTTGCGCCAGCCGTTCAAAGGGGCGCGATGGGGCAGGGCGCTGGCCTGATAAAACAACACCACGGCGATCGCCAGTTGCTCCGTCGTTGGCACATGGGCGTTGAGACTGGCGTGGCTGGAAAAGTGCTGCTGGATGAAAGCGGTGCTGAAGTCGCCACTGATGAACTGCGGATGTTGCAGCAGGCCTTCGAGCAAACGTTGATTGCTCTGCACCCCGAGCAGCACGGTGTCCTGCACCGCACGCAACAACTTGCGCCGCGCCTCTTCACGAGTGGCGCCGTGGGCGATCAGTTTGCCCAGCATCGGATCGTAGAACGGGCTGACCGACTGACCTTCAAGCAGACCGTGATCGATGCGCGCGCCGTGGCCCAGCGCTGGCTGCCATGCGGCAATTTGGCCGGTTTGCGGGAGAAAGTCCGCGGCGGGATCTTCAGCGTAGAGGCGCACTTCCATGGCGTGACCGTGGAGATGGATCTGTTCCTGCGTCAGCGGTAACGGCTGGCCTTCGGCGACCAGCAACTGCCATGCGACCAGATCAAGTCCGGTGATCATTTCCGTCACCGGGTGTTCGACCTGCAGGCGCGTGTTCATCTCCAGAAAATAGAACTGCCCGCGCGCGTCGAGCAGAAACTCCACGGTGCCAGCGCCGACGTAATCCACCGCGCGCCCGGCCTTGAGCGCCGCCTCGCCCATGGCCTGGCGCAGCTCGGCGGTCATCACCGGGCAGGGTGCTTCTTCGATGACTTTCTGATGGCGGCGCTGGATCGAGCAATCGCGTTCGCCGAGGTAGACCAGATGGCCGTGCTGATCGCCGAACAGCTGCATTTCCACATGGCGGGGTTCGATCAGTGCCTGCTCAAGGATCAACTCGTCACTGCCGAAACCGTTCAGTGCTTCGGAACGAGCCGTGCGCAGTTGCGCCGCCAGTTCGCTGGCCTCGTGCACCAGGCGCATGCCGCGTCCACCGCCACCGGCGCTGGCCTTGATCATCAGCGGATAACCGATGCGCTCGGCCTCGGCCAGCAGGGTCGCGTCGTCCTGCGCGGCGCCCTGGTAGCCTGCAATGCATGGAACACCGGCATCAAGCATGGCGATCTTCGACAGGCGTTTGCTGCCCATCAGTTCGATCGCGTCGGCGCTGGGGCCGATGAAGATCAGCCCGGCTTCGGCGCAGGCGCGGGCGAAATCGGCGTTTTCCGAAAGGAAGCCGTAGCCGGGATGAATCGCATCGGCGCCGCTGCGTCGGGCGGCTTCGACGATCGCCGGAATGTTGAGGTAGGACTGCTGCACCGGCGCCGGGCCGATGTGCACCGCCTGATCGGCCATTTGCACATGCAGCGCATCGGCGTCGGCATCGCTGAACACCGCGACGGTGCGATAGCCCAGCGCCTGGGCCGTGCGCTGGATGCGGCAGGCGATTTCACCGCGGTTGGCGATCAGGATTTTGTGGAGAGTGGGCATGGTGAATTTCCTGAAATGATGGCGGTGAATGTGATGGCCTCATCGCGAGCAGGCTCGCTCCCACGTTTGGAATGCATTTCGACCCGGGATTTGTGGATGGCGGGCATGGTGGGTTTCCTGAGGTTTTTGCGGTGGGTTGGATGGACTCTTCGCGAGCAGGCTCGCTCCCACATTTGCAATGCATTTCGACCTGTGGGAGCGAGCCTGCTCGCGAAGCTTTTAGTTGACCCACCGCGGTTTGCGCTTTTGCACAAAAGCCATAGTCCCCTCGATCCCTTCGTCTCCAGTCACCGCCGCGCTGAACCACTGCGCCGCGTCGTCCAGCAATTCATTCGACGGTTGCCCGGCACTCGCCAACAGCAATTTCTTGGTCATCGCATTCGCTTGCGGGGCGCAGCGCAGCACCTGTTGCAACACTTCATCCAGCCGTTCGGCCAGTGCTTGCGCATCCTGTTCAACGAAATGCACCAGCCCCAATCGCTGCGCCTCGGCGCCATCGAAACGCGCCGCCGTCAGCGCGAGTCGGCGGGTTTCGGTCAGGCCGATCCGTTGCACCACAAACGGCGCGATTTGCGCCGGGATCAGGCCGAGGCTGGTTTCCGGCAACCCGAACTGCGCCTTGTGATCGGCCAAAGCGATATCGCTGACGCAGGCCAGACCAAATCCGCCGCCGAGCACCGCGCCTTGCAGCACAGTGATCAGCACTGGCGGCGTGTGCTGGGCTTCCTCCAGCAACGCGCCGAACGCCCGGTTCAATTCGCGGTAAGCCTCCGTGCCCTGCGCCCGTGCGTTGGCCATGTCCTTGATGTCGCCACCGGCGCAGAAATGCCCGCCGGCACCGCTGAGCACCAACGCCCGCACCGTACGGTCATCGCGTATCGCCGCCAGCACCGCGCGCAGTTCGGCGACCATTTGCAGGCTCATCGCGTTGCGGCTGTCCGGGCGGTTGAGAGTGATATGCAGCACGCCGCCATGCAGTTCCAGCAACAGCGTCTGGCAATCCGGCAGGCCGCTCATTTCTTTTTCCCCGGCAGGATGCCCATCAGTTTGCAGATGATGCCCAGCATGATTTCGTCGGCGCCGCCGCCAATCGACACCAGGCGCACATCGCGGTAGGCGCGGGCCACCGGGTTGTCCCACATGAAACCCATGCCGCCCCAATATTGCAGGCAGCTGTCACTGACTTCGCGGCCGAGGCGTCCGGCCTTGAGCTTGGCCATCGACGCCAGTCGCGTGACGTCCTGGCCTTTGATGTATTGCTCGGTGGCCTGATAGACCAGCGCACGCAGGCACTCGATTTCGGTCTGCAATTCGGCGAGGCGGAAGTGGATGACCTGGTTGTCGATCAGCGCATTGCCGAAGGTCTTGCGCTCCTTGCAGTACTCGATGGTGCTGTCGATGCAATATTCCAGGCCTTTGATCATGTTCGCCGCGCCGAACAGGCGTTCTTCCTGGAACTGCAGCATCTGCATCATGAACCCCGCGCCTTCATGGCCGATGCGGTTGCGCTGCGGCACGCGCACGTTATCGAAGAACACCTGCGCGGTTTCCGAGCTGCGCATGCCGAGCTTGTCCAGGTGCGAGCTGAGGCTGATTCCCGGCGTGTTCATCGGCACCATGATCAGCGACTTGTTGATGTGCGGCTTGTCGTCCGAAGTGTTGGCCAGCAGGCAGATGAAGTCGGCGCTTGGCGAGTTGGTGATCCACATTTTGCTGCCGTTGATCACGTAGTCGTCGCCGTCCTTGCGCGCCGTGGTCTTCAGCCCGGCGACATCGGAGCCGGCGCCGACTTCGGAAACGCCGATGCAACCCACCTGTTCGCCGGTGATGGCCGGACGGAGGAATTCTTCGCGCAGTTCATCGGAGCCGAAACGCGCCAGTGCCGGAGTGCACATGTCGGTCTGCACGCCGATCGACATCGGAATCCCGCCGCAATGAATGGTGCCGAACTCTTCGGCGGCGACAATCGAATAGCTGTAATCGAGGCCCATACCGCCGAATTTTTCCGGTTTGGAAATGCCCAGCAGGCCCAGTTCGCCGGCCTTGCGGAAAATATCGTGGATGGGAAAGCGCCCGGCCTTTTCCCATTCTTCGACGTGCGGGTTGATCTCGTGCGTGACGAACTGGCGGACGGTGCGGCGCAGGGCTTCGTGTTCCGGGGTGAAGATCATTGTTGTTGTTCTCCGTAGGATCCGTGGCGGTCAGAAGCGGCTGACGCCGAAGCTGTTGGGTTGCAGCGTACGCCTGTCGGCTTCGTGGCAGATATCCAGCAAGTAACCGAGCAGGGTGCGGGTGTCGCGCGGGTCGATCAGGCCGTCGTCCCACAGGTTGGCGCTGCCGTACAGTGCGGTGGACTGGCTGTCGAGTTTCTGCGCGGTCATCTGCTCGAGCATGTCGAGCATTTTCGGATCGGGCTCGATGCCGTCCTTGAGCTGTTTGGCCTCGGTGACGATGCGCAAAACCTTGCCGGCCTGCGCACCGCCCATCACTGCGGTGCGACTGTTGGGCCAGGCAAAGATGAAGCGCGGATCGAGACCGCGTCCGCACATCGCATAGTTGCCGGCGCCGTAGGAACCGCCGACGACGATGGTCAGTTTAGGCACCCGCGCGTTGGCCACCGCTTGAATCAGTTTCGAGCCGTGCTTGATCACGCCTTGCTGTTCCGATTCGGTGCCGACCATGAAACCCGTGGTGTTGTGGAAAAACAGCAGCGGCGTCTGGCTCTGGTCGCACAACTGGATGAACTGCGCCGCCTTGCTCGCACCTTGAGGGGTGATCGGGCCGTTGTTGCCGATGAAGCCGCAGGCGCGGCCCTGGATTTTCAATTGGCCGCAGATGGTTTGTTGATCGAACTCGCCCTTGAACTCGAGAAAATCCGATTCATCGGCGATCCGCGCGATGATTTCGCGCACGTCGTAGGGCTTTTTCGCATCGTCCGGGATCAACCCGAGCAGTTCATCAATGGGGTAGAGCGGTTCTTTGAATTGCGCCTCCGGCTGCCATGGCAGCTGTGCATTCCATGGCAGCATGCGCATGATTTCGCGCACCTGACGTATGCCGTCAGCATCGTTCTCGGCCAGATATTCGGCGGTACCGGCGACCTGCGCGTGCATCTCGGCGCCACCCAGCTCCTCATCGCTGGCCACTTCGCCGGTCGCCGCTTTGAGCAATGGCGGGCCGGCGAGGAACAGCTTGGCCTTGCCGCGCACCACCACCACGTAATCCGACAAACCCGGTTGATAGGCGCCGCCTGCGGTGGCCGAGCCGTGCACCACGGTGATCTGCGGCAACCCCATGGCCGACATGCGCGCCTGATTGGCAAAACTGCGCGCGCCTTCGACGAAAATCTCCGCCGCGTAATTGAGATTGGCGCCGCCGCTTTCGGCGAGGGTGATCATCGGCAGTTTGTTTTCCCGGGCGATCTGTTGCAGGCGCAGGGATTTTTTCAGACCGCTCGGCGAGATCGTGCCGCCTTTGATCGCACTGTTGTTGGCGACCACCATCGCGCGAATGCCGCAGACGTAACCGATGCCGGCAATCAGCCCGCCACCGGCCGAACTGCCATCCTTGTCGTCGTGCAACTTGTAGCCGGCGAGGCTGGCCAGTTCGAGGAACGGCGCGCCAGGGTCGAGCAACAGGTTCAGACGCTCGCGGGGCAACAGTTGCCCGCGTTTGCTGAATTTGTCTTTGGCTTCGGCGGCCTTGTCCAGCAGCTTCTGTTCAAGCTGCCGGACCTGCTCGATGGCGGCGAGCATGGCGGCGCGGTTGCGCGCGAACGCTTCGCTGTGCGGGTCGAGTTGCGACTGGATCTGCGCCATGGCTTATTCCTCGTCCTTGGGCACGTCGGGACGCAACACTTCTGGTAAATAGGCGCGGTGAAAGCCGTTGAAGGATTCGCTGTGGCTGGCCTTGTGCAGCGGCCAGGCGCGACTGCCAAGGCTGGCGGCGCCGTCGATTTTCACCGTGGTGCCGCTGATGAACGCCGCGGCCGGGCTGAGCAGAAACACGATCGCCGCACTGACTTCCGACTCGGTGCCGATGCGCTTGAGCGGCACATGCTCGCGCAACGTCGGGATCACTGCTTTGAAGGCGCCTTCGTAAGTGTCCATGCCGCTGGACGCAATCCAGCCCGGTGCCACAGCGTTGACCCGCACCCCGGCATAGCCCCACTCGAACGCGGCAGTCTTGGTGAAGTTGTCCATGCCCGAACGCGCGGCGCCCGAGTGGCCCATGCCGGGCATGCCGCCCCACATGTCGGCGAGCATGTTGACGATGCTGCCGCCGTGTTTGCTCATCGACTGGTTGAACACCTCGCGGGCCATCAGAAAACCGCCGACCAGATTGGTGCGCAATACGGTTTCGAAACCCTTCTGATTGATCGACGCCAGCGGCGACGGGTACTGACCCCCGGCGTTGTTGACCAGACCGTGAATCGGCCCGTGTTCGGCGATCAGCTCTTTGATCAGTTGCCTGACCGCTTCTTCATCGCGGATATCGCAAGCCTTCCAGTGCGCGCGGCCGCCGTCCTCGGTGATTTCGGCGGCGACCTTTTCGAGCTTTTCCGGCTTGCGCCCGACCAGCAGCACATGGGCGCCGAGCGCCGCCAGTTCATGGGCGGTGCAGCGACCGATGCCGCTGCCGCCGCCGGTGACAATCAGGTTCTGGCCGCTGAACAGATCGGCGCGGAATATCGACGCGTAAGCCATGCACACCATCCTCTAGACGAGCTGTTCGGCGATGCTCTGCGGCACCGGAATCTGGATTTCCAATAATTGCTGGGCGAAGGCTTTGCCCTGCGGGTCGATGCGCAAACTGGCGACACCGCCACCGCCGAGGGCGTTTTCCAAGAGAAAGTTGAGGCTGTGGGTGCCGGGCAGGTACCAGCGTTCAACACGCCCGAGCACTGGATCAAGGACGTGGCGCATCCAGTCGACCACCACCGAAGTTGTCAGCGCTTCGGCGATCCACGGCAGGTAATCGGGATGGCGCGGCATCACGCCGATGTTGCTGTGGTTGCCCTTGTCGCCGGAGCGCGCCACCGCCAGTTTCACCAGCGGCACACTGGCATCGGCGCGGCCCTGGGGTTTGGGCGGATGCTGGGCGACGGGCAAGTCAGCACTGTCCAGAGCGACCAAGGCGGGCAGGGCACACGAATGGCGCTCGCCAGCCATGTCTACTTGCAGGGTGCAGGCGCTTTTTTCGATGAGAAACGAGAACAGGCGGATGACTGGATAAACGCTCGGGCGACCGCCGACGATGCCGGTCAAGCCAGGCGCCATACCGGTCGCAGCCTGGGCGATCTCTTTGGAAAACAGCACCAGCGCACGTTTGTCGGGATGCCGCACGGCGATTTTGATCACCACTTCGCGGCTGTCGCGGCGCTGACCGTGGGGGCCATAGGTGGCTTCACTGCCGAGCAGTTCGACATGGGTTTCGCTGTAGGGCGCCCAGCCGCGCAGGCTGAACATCTCGGCGGTCTTGTCGATGATTGCCTGACTGACCCGCCGCGCCTTGTCCACTGCGTCGATGCCGGCCATCAGGCAACTGGCGGTGCAGCGAAAACCGTCCGGACAAGTGGCGCTGACCTTGTATTTGTCGGTGGGCGGCAGGCCTTTGGCACCGTGCACCTGCACGACGTTTTTGCCTTGCTGCTGGAGTTTGACCTGAGTGAAGTCGCAGACCACGTCGGGTAGCAAGTAAGCCTGCGGATCGCCGATTTCATAGAGCATCTGCTCGCCGACCGTCAGCGGCGTGACCAGCCCGCCGGAGCCTTCCGGTTTGCTGACGAGGAACTGGCCATCGGCGCTGACCTCGACGATCGGAAAACCGATGTGCTCGTAATCCGGTACCTCGCGCCAGTCAGTGAAATTGCCGCCGGTGCACTGCGCGCCGCACTCGATGATGTGCCCGGCCAGCGCGGCCTGGGCGAGTTTGTCGTAGTCATGCCACGACCAGCCGAATTCATGGACCAGCGCCGCGCTGACCACGGCGCTGTCGACCACCCGACCGGTAATGACGATGTCGGCACCCAGACGCAACGCTTCGACAATCCCCGGCGCGCCGAGGTAGGCGTTGGTCGACACGCACACGCGTGGAAGCGGGGCGCCGCTGAACATTTCGCGGATGTCGGCGGGGTTTTCGAGGTGTCCTTGCAGGTCATCACCGAGCAACACGGCAATCTTCAACTTGACCCCGGCCTGGTCGCACGCCGCTTGCAGGGCAGCCGCGCAGGCCTGCGGATTGACGCCGCCGGCATTGCTGATCACGCGGATCTGCTGTTCGGCCAGTTGCGTCAGCAGCGGCGTCAGCACTTCGATGAAGTCGCCGGCGTAACCGGCCTGCGGGTCTTTGAGACGCGCGCCGGCCATCAGCGACATGGTGATCTCGGCCAGATAATCGAACACCAGATAATCGAGGTCTCCGCCCGTCACCAGTTGGGCGGCAGCGGTGGAGGTATCGCCCCAAAAGGCGCTGGCGCAGCCGATACGCACGGTGGTTGGCATTTTTATCTCCGACTCAGGGACCTGCGACAGAAGTGTCTGGAGGCTACCAAGCAAGCGCTTGGTTTGTAAACAGGGGAAACATTCTTCTGCCCAAGCGCTTGCTTGGTGCCCGCGCGCGGCTTAAATTGCGCGCAACCCTGCGGTTACAGGGGGCAACACACTGATCGACTGTAGGAGAGAACGGGTGGACGAGCAAAAAGCCCTGCGGGTCATGCGCGAACTGGTCGAGTCAGGCCAGTTGACCGACCCGGACAGCGCCCGTGGCAAATTGCTGCAAGTGGCGGCTCACCTGTTTCGCAACAAAGGCTACGAGCGCACCACGGTGCGCGATCTGGCCAGCGCCGTGGGCATTCAGTCGGGCAGCATTTTTCATCACTTCAAAAGCAAGGATGAAATCCTCCGCGCGGTGATGGAGGAAACCATCCGCTACAACACCGCGTTGATGCGCGCAGCCCTGGCCGAGGCAAACGACGTGCGCGAGAAAGTCCTGGCACTGATTCGCTGCGAGTTGCAGTCGATCATGGGCGGCAGCGGCGAAGCGATGGCGGTGCTGGTGTATGAATGGCGCTCATTGTCCGAAGACGGCCAGGCTAAAGTCCTCGCTTTGCGTGACGTTTATGAAGACATCTGGCTGCAGGTTCTGGGCGAGGCCAAGGACGCCGGTTATATTCGCGGCGACGTTTTTATTACCCGACGTTTCCTCACCGGCGCACTGTCCTGGACCACCACCTGGTTCCGTGCCGGCGGCAGTTTGAGCCTCGATCAACTCGCCGATGAAGCGCTGATTCTGGTCCTCGAAGCGCGTTGAACGGTTGTCGGACCGGCCGGGAAACTGGCTAAGTCGGCGAAACCGCCTAGCTTGAATGCATTGATCGCTATTTTTTTTCGGGGAGTGGGGTGTTTTGAAGTCTTCGCCAATTCGGACAGCCGCCGGGCTGATGCTCGCTGCGCTGGCTGCGTTATGGGTATTGCCCGTTCAGTCAGCGCAATTGGTCCGGGTCGGCGCCGCGCATTTCCCGCCCTATACGATTCGCCCGGAAAACGGCGCCGACACCGGCCTGTTGCCGCAATTGATCGAGGCGTTGAACAGTTCGCAGAGCGACTATCAGTTCGTCCTGGTGCCGACGTCGATCCCGCGCCGCTTCGGTGATTTCAAGCAGGGCCGCATCGACATGGCGATCTTCGAAAACCCCGAGTGGGGCTGGAAAGACATTCCCCACGATGACGTCGACATGGGCCTGGAAGACGCCGAGATTTTCGTCGCGCAACGCGAAGACGGCCGCCAGCAGAGCTATTTCTCCAGCCTTTCGGGCAAGCGTCTGGCGTTGTTCAGCGGTTATCACTACGAATTTGCCAACTTCAACGCCGACCCGAAATACCTCGCGAAAAACTACAACGCCACGCTGACCTATTCCCACGACAGCAACCTGCTGATGGTCCTGCGCGGACGCGCCGACATTGCTCTGGTGACCCGTTCCTATCTGTTCGATTACCTGCTGCGCAACGAAAAGGTCCGCGACGCCTTGCTGCCCTCGCAGCGTACCGATCAGATCTATCACCACTACGCGATTCTGCGCACAAGTGCTCCGATCACTGGCGAAGCTTTCAGCAAGCTGCTGCAAGGGCTGCGCGACAACGGGGAATTGCTGAGGATCTTCGATCCGTACCGGATTGCGGTGGTGCCGGTGCCTCAGCACTAAGGTGCGGTTTTCATCCCGCGCTTAAATTTCCCCTTCCGGCTCACGTCACTTCGTTGAACTGTCGACGATTACGTGAGCCCGACCCATGTCCAATCTGAATGACCTGACTGCCCTGGCCTTGCCCTCGGGCAGTCAATTGATCGCTGATGCCACCGAGAGCCGCTTGAGCCTGAGCCTGGACGGTCAGCCGTTGATTCGGCTGCGTCTCGACCGCGAGGGCAAAGGCCCGATCCAGCTCGACGAGCGTTTCGCCCTGCCGCCCGGGCAAGCTTTGTGGGCGGCCTGCTATTGGTTGTTCGCCCGTGACCCGGCGTGTCAGCAGTTGACCTGGCAACTCGACCAACCGCCCACCGAGGCATTGCTCAGCGGTTTGTTGATCAATACCGAAGTGGCTGGCGAATATCGCTGCGAGCGCACGCTGTTCTGGCAACTGCCGCAACCGTGGCTCGGCGCTTCACTGACCGGCAGCTATCCGCAGCAAATGGTTATCAGCCAGGGCAAGCGCCATCCGCTGCGCCCGGTGAAGCCGCGGGGTGAAGTCTATCGACGTTTCGATGCGCGGCTCGGCGCGTGGATTTCCCTGCGTACGCTGGAAATCGAAGAAGACCTGTCGCGCTTCAATCGCTGGCAGAACAGTCCGCGCGTGGCGAGCTTCTGGCAGGAGGAGGGCAGCCTTGAGCAGCATCGCGAATACCTGAGCAAGCTCGATGCCGATCCGCACACGCTGACGCTGATCGGCTGTTTTGACGATCAGCCATTCGCCTATTTTGAAGCCTATTGGGCCAAGGAAGACCGCATCGCGCCGTTCTACGATGCCGGCGATTACGACCGTGGCATTCACATGCTGGTCGGCGAGGAAAGCCATCGCGGCCCGCACAAAGTGGCGAGCTGGTTATCGGCGCTGGTGCATTACCTGTTTCTCGATGACCCACGCACCCAGCGCGTGGTCGCCGAGCCGCGTGCCGATAACGCGAAGATGATCGGGCATATGCACAACCAGTGTTTCCACTGCGAAAAGGAATTTGATTTCCCGCACAAGCGCGCGGCGCTGATGATTCTGGGGCGGGAGCGGTTTTTTGATCGGTGCCCATTGGCCTGATATCGCATCAAGCAAAAGATCGCAGCCTTCGGCAGCTCCTACAGAGGAATGCATTCTCAAGTAGGAGCTGCCGAAGGCTGCGATCTTTTTTGATCAGACGACGCGGTCTCAGCGACGACCCGCGATCACCCCATCCCGCCGACTGCCCGACACCTTGCGGCAGTGCACCAGCGCATCACGAATCATGAAGTTGACCAGGGTCGGCGATACGCCGAGTTCCTTGGCGATGTCTTTCTGCGGCACGCCGTGCAAGCGATACATCTCGAAGGCGTAGCGGGTGCGGCTGGGCAGTTCGGTCAGCGCATCGGCGATGTGTTCCAGGGTCGAGAAGTTGATGTGCGACGTTTCCGGCGAAGCGCCCTGAATCACCACGTTCAAGCCTTCCTCTTCCGGGCCTGAGTATTTCTGTTCGAGCGCCTGCTTGCGGTAATGATCGATGGCGAGGTTGCGCACGATCTGGAACAGGTAGCTCAGCTGGGCCTTGATCGACGACGTGATCGGCGGCGCCGATTGCAGTCGGAAAAACGCATCCTGAACCACGTCTTCGGCACGAGACCTGCAGCCGGTAATGCGGGCTGCAATCTTGACCAGAATCAGTCGATTGTCGACGAATGCCTGAAGTAGCGGTGAATCGCACCTGCTTGTGGATACTTGTTCCGTCATGGAAATCACCTTGCTGCCAATAGGTTAGTGGGAGGGCCTGGGGGGACGGCGCCGTCCTACACATCGAGCGACAAATTATGTTGAATGATAATGATTGTCAAATGAGAAAGAGAAGTACTGCTGTAAGTCGATGTGTTTTGCGAACTGCGACACGCTGCCGCAGCCTGGCCCCGTTGAACGTCGAGCCTGCCGACTAATTATTTCAAGACGTCATCCGTTCTCATTGGTGAATGGTTCCGGGTGTTGATCCCCGGCCACAGCGCATTCCGATGCCTTGCGCGGTCGGCACAGACCGCGCCCTGCACGCCTCTCGACAGGCGTGACGCAGCCACCCGATTCCACTTGCAAGCCGAATTCAGGCAGGAAACCTCATGACCGACGCGTTCGAACTCCCCAGCACCCTGGTCCATGCCCTCAAGCGTCGTGCGGCCCTGACGCCGGACCGACTGGCCTTGCGTTTTCTCGCCGAAAACCCTGAGCAGGCTGTGGTGCTCAGCTATCGCGAACTGGATCAACGCGCGCGCGCCATCGCCGCTGCATTGCAGGCCGAGGCCGGTTTCGGTGAGCGCGCGGTGCTGCTGTTCCCCAGTGGCGCGGATTACGTCGCGGCGTTTTTCGGCTGCCTGTATGCCGGTGTGATTGCGGTGCCGGCCTATCCGCCGGAATCCGCCCGGCGTCACCATCAGGAACGCTTGCTGTCGATCATCGCCGACGCCGAGCCCAGGCTGTTGCTGACCAGCGCCGACCTGCGCGATGCCTTGCAGCAAATCGAGGGCGCGCCGCCGCTGTTGTGCGTCGACACCCTCGACAGCGCACTGGCCGAGCGCTGGGTTGAGCCGAGCCTGCCGCCCGAGCACATCGCCTTCCTGCAATACACCTCCGGCTCTACTGCGCTGCCCAAGGGCGTGCAAGTCAGCCACGGCAATCTGGTCGCCAACGAACTGCTGATCCGTCACGGTTTCGGCATCGACGTCAACCCGGACGACGTCATCGTCAGCTGGTTGCCGCTGTATCACGACATGGGATTGATCGGCGGCCTGCTGCAGCCGATCTTCAGCGGCGTGCCGTGCATTCTGATGTCGCCGGCATACTTCCTCGGCCGGCCATTGCGCTGGCTGGAAGCGATCGCCGAATACGGCGGTACCATCAGCGGCGGGCCGGATTTCGCCTACCGCCTGTGCAGCGAGCGGGTCAGCGAATCGGCGCTGGAACGCCTCGATCTGAGCCGTTGGCGCGTGGCCTATTCCGGCTCCGAGCCGATCCGCCTCGATACCCTTGAACGCTTTGCCGAGAAATTCGCTGCCTGCGGTTTCAGTGAGCAGAGTTTCATGGCTTCGTACGGTTTGGCCGAGGCGACCCTGTTTGTCGCCGGCACGCCGCGCGGCAACGGCATCCCGGCGCTGCGCGTGAACGATCAGGCGCTGGCACAAAACCGCGCCGAGCCGGGCGACGGCAGCGCGATCATGAGCTGTGGCATCAGCCAGCCGGAACACGCGGTGCTGATCGTCGAACCGAATACGCTCAAGGAACTGGCGGACAACGCGGTCGGTGAAGTCTGGGCCGCCGGCCCGAGCATTGCCCACGGCTACTGGCGCAATCCCGAAGCCAGCGCCAAGACCTTCGTTCAGCACGCCGGCCGCACCTGGCTGCGCACCGGTGATCTGGGCTTTGTCCGTGACGGCGAATTGTTCGTCACCGGGCGTCTGAAAGACATGCTCATCGTCCGCGGGCACAACCTCTATCCGCAGGACATCGAGCAGACCGTCGAACGCGAAGTCGAAGTTGTGCGCAAGGGTCGCGTGGCGGCGTTCGCCGTTAATCACGGTGGCGAAGAGGGCATCGGCATCGCTGCGGAAATCAGCCGCAGCGTACAGAAAATCCTTCCGCCAGAAGCGCTGATCAAAGCCATTCGCCAAGCCGTCGCCGAGGCGTATCAAGAGGCGCCGAGTGTGGTGGTGCTGCTCAATCCGGGTGCGTTGCCGAAAACCTCGAGCGGCAAACTGCAGCGTTCGGCATGCCGTAATCGTCTGGCCGATGGCAGTCTCGACAGTTACGCGGTGTTCCCGTCGACGACCGCCGAAATCCCAACCGCGACCAGCAGCGCTTCGGATCTTGAAACGGTGATCGGGCAAATCTGGGCCGAGCAACTCAACGTCAAGCAGGTCAACGCCGATGATCACTTTTTCCTGCTCGGCGGCAACTCGATCGCCGCCACGCAAGTCGTCGCGCGGGTTCGCGAAAAACTCGGTGTAGAGCTGAGTCTGCGCCTGCTCTTTGAAGCGCCGACTCTGTCCGCCTTCGCCGCCGCTGTGGCGCAGCAACAACAGGACGGTGGCAGCGCGCAGGGTGCTATCACCGCGCTGTCGCGCAGCGAGGCGATGCCGCAGTCGCTGGCACAAAATCGTCTGTGGATCACCTGGCAGCTCGACCCGCACAGCAGCGCCTACAACATTCCCGGTGGCCTGCGCCTGCGTGGGGAGCTGGACGAAGACGCCGTGCGCAGCAGCTTCCAGCAACTGATCGAACGCCACGAATCCCTGCGCACGCGTTTCTTCGAACGCGACGGTGTGGCATTGCAGCAAGTGCTCGCCGCCGCCGAATTCAATCTGCAACTGATCGACATCAGCGACCTGCCAGCGGCCGAGCGTGAAGCCCGGGCCGAGCAGATTCGCGAAGACCAGGCGCGCACTCGGTTCGACCTGGAAAAAGGCCCGTTGCTGTGGGTGACCCTGGTGCGTCTCGACGATGAAGAACATCAACTGCTGGTGACGATGCACCACATCATCGCCGACGGCTGGTCGCTGAATATTCTCCTCGACGAGTTCTCGCGCCTCTACGCCGCCGCTGCGCAGGGTACAACGGCAAACCTGGCAGTGCTGCCCACGCAATACGCCGACTACGGCAACTGGCAGCGGCAATGGCTGGCGCAAGGCGAGGGCGAGCGGCAACTGGCGTACTGGAAAGCGCAGTTGGGCGATGAGCATCCGACACTGGAGCTGGCTACCGATCATCCCCGCTCGGCCAGACTAAACCACAGCGCTGCGCGCCACAGCGTGCGCCTGAGTGCCCAGCTCAGCGAGGCGATCCGCCAGACCGCGCAGGCGCACCAAGCCACGCCGTTCATGCTTCTGCTCGCCGCGTTGCAGAGCCTGCTGCACCGCTACAGCGGTCAGCGCGACATTCGCATCGGCGTACCCAATGCCAACCGTCCGCGCCTGGAAACCCAAGGCCTGATCGGCTTCTTCATCAACACCCAGGTATTGCGTGCACACGTCGATTCGCGCCTGCCGTTTGCCGAGTTGCTGAGCCAGACCCGCCAGGCCGCACTCGGCGCCCAGGACAATCAGGATCTGCCCTTCGAGCAACTGCTTGAAGCCTTCCCGCAGGCCCGCGAACAGGGTCTGTTCCAGGTCATGTTCAACCATCAGCAGCGCGACCTCGGTGCACTCAAGCGCTTGCCCGGTCTGCTCGCCGAAGAGCTGCCGTGGCACAGCCGCGAGGCCAAGTTCGATCTGCAATTGCACAGTGAAGAAGACCGCAACGGACGTCTGAGCTTGTCGTTCGACTACGCCAGCGAACTGTTCGACGCCGCGACCATCGAGCGACTGGCCGAGCATTTCCACAATCTCCTGGGCGAAGTGTGCGAACAGCCACAGCAGGCCATCGGCGATCTGCGCCTGTTGACCGCCAGCGAGCAACACCAGCAGAAGGACTGGAGCGTCGCACCGTGCACCGCGGCGCAACAGTGGCTGCCGGAGCTGCTCGACCAGCAACTGCATAAAACCCCGCACCGCACCGCGCTGGCGTGGGAGACCGGTAGCCTGGATTTTGCCGAGCTGCACGCGCAAGCCAACCGGCTCGCCCATTACCTGCGCGACAAAGGCGTCGGCCCGGACGTGTGCGTGGCCATCGCCGCCGAGCGTTCGCCGCAACTGCTGATCGGTCTGCTGGCGATCATCAAGGCTGGCG
This sequence comes from Pseudomonas moraviensis, assembly GCF_900105805.1. Classification (NCBI taxonomy): domain Bacteria; kingdom Pseudomonadati; phylum Pseudomonadota; class Gammaproteobacteria; order Pseudomonadales; family Pseudomonadaceae; genus Pseudomonas; species Pseudomonas moraviensis. The sequence continues at coordinate 681,055 of NZ_LT629788.1, forward strand.
GCGCCTATGTGCCGCTTGATCCGGAATATCCGGCCGAGCGCCTCGCGTACATGCTCAGCGACAGTGGCGTCGAACTGCTCCTGACCCAGACCGAACTGCTTGAGCGCCTGCCAGCCAGCGACGGTGTCAGTGTGATCGCCATGGACGCGTTGCACCTGGAAAAATGGCCGAGCCATGCACCGGGCCTGCATTTGCACGGCGACAATCTCGCCTACGTGATTTACACCTCGGGTTCCACCGGGCAACCGAAAGGCGTCGGCAATACCCACGCAGCGCTGGCCGAGCGCCTGCAATGGATGCAGAACACCTACGCCCTCGATGAAACCGACGTGCTGATGCAAAAAGCGCCGATCAGTTTCGATGTCTCGGTGTGGGAATGCTTCTGGCCGCTGATCACTGGCGCGCGTCTGCTGATTGCCGGCCCCGGCGAACACCGCGATCCCCATCGCATCGCGCAACTGGTTCAAGAACATGGCGTGACCACGCTGCACTTTGTGCCGCCGCTGCTCTCGCTGTTCATTGATGAACCGCTGAGCGCCGAATGCACCAGCCTGCGTCGGGTATTCTCCGGCGGTGAAGCACTGCCGGCCGAACTGCGCAATCGCGTCCTCGCGCAAATGCCGGCGGTGCAACTGCACAACCGTTACGGCCCGACTGAAACTGCGATCAACGTCACGCACTGGCATTGCACCAGCGCCGATGGCGAGCGCTCGCCGATTGGCCGGCCTCTGGGCAACGTGATCTGCCGCATCCTCGATGCCGATCTCAACCCGGTTCCAGCGGGCGTGCCGGGTGAGCTGTGCATCAGCGGCAGCGGTCTGGCCCGTGGCTATCTCGGCCGTCCGGCGTTGACCGCTGAACGTTTTGTCGTCGATCCATCGGGCGAGCAGGGCGCCCGCTTGTACCGCACTGGCGACCGTGCGCGCTGGACCTCCGACGGGGTGATCGAATACCTCGGCCGTCTCGATCAGCAGGTCAAGCTGCGCGGCTTTCGGGTTGAGCCGGAAGAAATCCAGGCGCGGCTGCTCGCTCAGGAGGGCGTCGCCCAAGCCGTGGTGCTGGTGCGCGAAACCGCTGCCGGTGCGCAACTGATCGGCTACTTCACGACAACCGATTTCCCTGAAGATGCCGATGAGCAAATCGCTCGCCTGAAAGCCGCTTTGGCCGCCGAGCTGCCGGAGTATATGGTCCCGGCGCAACTGCTGCGCCTCGACGCGATGCCGCTGAGCCCCAGCGGCAAACTCGACCGCCGCGCCTTGCCTGAACCGCAATGGCAGGTGCGTGAACACGTCGAACCGGTCAGCGAACTGGAACAACAAATCGCCGCCATCTGGCGTGAAGTACTCGGCCTAAATCAGATTGGCCTGAGCGACGATTTCTTTGCCCTCGGCGGTCACTCGCTGCTGGCCACACAGATCATCTCCCGCACACGTCAGGCCTGTGACGTCGAACTGCCGCTGCGCACGCTGTTCGAGCACAGCGAACTGGGCGATTACGCCGAACAGATCCGCCAGATCCAGGCCAGCGGGCGCACCAACCAACAGTTGCCGATCGGCAAAGTCGATCGCAGCCAAGCGGTGTCGTTGTCCTATTCGCAGCAGCGCATGTGGTTCCTCTGGCAGATGGAACCGGACAGCCCGGCGTACAACGTCGGTGGCATGGCGCGCCTGCGTGGCGTGCTGCATGTCGAGCATTTCGAGGCCGCGTTGCAGGCGCTGATCCTGCGTCACGAAACCCTGCGCACAACGTTCCCAAGTGTCGACGGTGTCGCCCGCCAGCAAGTGCATGCCCAGACCGGCGTGCGCATGGGCTGGAAGGATTTCTCCAGCCTGCCGGCGGCTGTGGGTGAACAACAAGTCCAGCAACTGGCCGATGCAGAAGCGCACCAGCCTTTCGACCTGGAAACCGGCCCGCTGCTGCGCGCCTGTCTGGTCAAGACTGCCGAGCACGAGCATTACTTCGTTCTGACCCTGCACCACATCGTCACCGAAGGCTGGGCGATGGACATCTTTGCCCGTGAACTCAGCGCGTTGTACGAAGCGTTCGTCGATGAGCGCGAATCACCGCTCGAGCCGCTGCCGGTGCAATACCTCGACTACAGCGTCTGGCAGCGCCAGTGGCTGGAATCCGGCGAGCGTCAGCGCCAACTCGACTATTGGACTGCACAACTGGGTCGCGAACATCCGCTGCTGGAATTGCCCGGCGACCGTCCGCGTCCACCGGTGCAAAGCCACCAGGGCGAGCTGTTCCGTTTCGATCTGAGCGACGATCTCGCCGCGCGGGTGCGGGCGTTCAACGCGCAAAACGGTCTGACCCTGTTCATGACCATGACTGCCGCACTCGCCACGTTGCTCTACCGCTACAGCGGCCAGACCGACCTGCGCATCGGCGCGCCGGTGGCCAACCGCATCCGCCCGGAAAGCGAAGGGCTGATCGGTGCGTTCCTCAACACCCAGGTGCTGCGTTGCCAGATCGACGGGCAGATGTCGGTCGGCGAATTGTTCGAGCAAGTGCGCCACACGGTGATCGAAGGCCAGTCCCATCAGGATCTGCCGTTCGATCATCTGGTCGAAGCCTTGCAGCCGCCGCGCAGCGCCGCTTACAACCCGCTGTTCCAGGTGATGTGCAACGTCCAGCGCTGGGAATTCCAGCAGAGCCGCACGCTGGCCGGTATGACCGTCGAGTACCTGGCCAACGATGCGCGGGCGACCAAGTTCGACCTCAATCTGGAAGTCACCGACCTCGACCATCGCCTCGGTTGCTGCCTGACCTACAGCACCGATCTGTTCGACGAACCGACCATCGCGCGCATGGCCAGGCATTGGCGCAACCTGCTTGAAGCGTTGATCGCCAATCCGCAGCAACGGCTCAGCGAATTGCCGTTGCTCGATCAGCCTGAGCAACAGCAACTGCTCGAGAGCCTCGGCATCGAGCCGGGCGAGCATCGTCTCGACCAGTGCATTCATCATCTGTTTGCCGAAAAGGCACTGGCGCGCAAAGACGCGCCGGCGCTGACCTTCGCCGGGCAGACTCTGAGCTACACCGAGCTCGATGCCCGCGCCAATCGCTTGGCCTGGGCGCTGCGTGAACGCGGGGTCGGCCCGCAAGTGCGGGTGGGTCTGGCGCTGGAGCGTTCGCTGGAAATGGTCATCGGCCTGCTGGCGATTCTCAAGGCTGGCGGCGCCTATGTGCCGCTGGATCCGGAATACCCGCTCGACCGTTTGCACTGCATGATCGAAGACAGTCGCATCGGCCTGCTGCTCAGCGATCGGGCGATGTTCGAAGCCCTCGGCGAGTTGCCGCCAAGCGTGGCGCGCTGGTGCCTGGAAGATGACAGCGCCGGGTTGGCCGACTACCCGGCCAGCGAGTTGCCGTTTATCAGCCTGCCGCAACATCAGGCTTATCTGATTTACACCTCGGGCTCGACCGGCAAACCGAAAGGCGTGGTGGTCTCCCACGGCGAAATCGCCATGCACTGCCAGGCCGTGATCGAACGCTTCGGCATGCGCCCGGACGACTGTGAACTGCATTTCTATTCGATCAACTTCGACGCCGCCACCGAACGTCTGCTGGTGCCGCTGCTCAGCGGTGCGCAGGTGGTGTTGCGGGCGCAGGGCCAGTGGGACGCGGAAGAAATCTGCGGTTTGATTCGTACGCATCGAATCAACGTCCTTGGCTTCACGCCAAGCTACGGCAGCCAGTTGGCGCAGTTTCTCGCGACACAGAACCAAGTCCTGCCGGTGCGGATGATCATCACCGGCGGCGAAGCGCTGACCGGCGAGCATCTGCAGCGCATCCGCGCGGCGTTCCAACCGGCGCAGTTCTTCAACGCCTACGGCCCGACCGAAACCGTGGTCATGCCGCTGGCCAGTCTGGCGCCGCAGGTGCTGGAAGAGGGCGCCGGCAGTGTGCCGATCGGCAGCGTGATCGGCGCGCGGGTCGCGTACATTCTCGACGCCGATCTGGCGTTGGTGCCGCAAGGTGCGACCGGTGAATTGTTCGTTGGCGGCGCCGGTCTGGCCCAGGCCTATCACGACCGTCCGGGCATCACCGCCGAGCGTTTCGTCGCTGACCCGTTTGCCGCTGATGGCGGACGCATGTATCGCACCGGCGACCTGGTGCGCCAGCGTGCCGATGGTCTGGTCGAGTATCTGGGCCGGATCGACCATCAGGTGAAGATCCGTGGTTTCCGTATCGAGCTGGGCGAAATCGAAACGCGCCTGCTCGATCACCCTTCTATCCGCGAAGCCGTAGTGCTGGCGCTGGACGCACCGAGTGGCAAGCAACTGGTGGGTTACCTGGTGACCGACGTAGCCGAGCAAAATCAGGCGCAACAAGCGGAACTGCGCGAGGCACTGAAGACTCACCTCAAGGCGCAACTGCCGGATTACATGGTGCCGACCCACCTCATACTGCTGGCGAGCATGCCGCTGACCGCCAACGGCAAACTCGACCGCCGCGCCTTGCCGGCACCGGATCTGCAGCTCAATCGGCAGGACTACATCGCGCCGAGCAACGCGCTGGAGCAGACCCTCGCGCAGATCTGGTGCGACGTGCTCAACGTCAGGCAGGTCGGTCTCAGCGATAACTTCTTCGAACTCGGCGGTGATTCGATTTTGTCGATTCAAGTGGTCAGCCGCGCGCGTCAGCAGGGTATTCACTTCAGCCCGCGTGATCTGTTCCAGCATCAGACCGTGCAGACGCTCGCTGCAGTTGCCAGTCGCACGCAGCAAGTGACTGCCGAGCAAGGTCTGGTCGACGGCGAGTCGCGTCTGACACCGATTCAGCACTGGTTCTTCGATACGGATATCCCCGAGCGTCAGCACTGGAATCAGGCGCTGTTGCTGGAACCGACTGTGCCGCTCGAGCCGCAACGTTTACGCCAGGCTTTGCTGGCGGTGATCGAGCAGCACGATGCACTGCGTCTGCGTTTCAGCGAAACCGATGGCGTATGGCAAGCGACGCATCAAGCGCTGACGGATGAGGATGTGCTGTGGCAATTCAGCGTCGATTCGCTGGAACAGTGCGAAGGCCTGTTCGCCGACGCGCAACGCAGTCTGCATCTGCACAATGGCCTGTTGCTGCGCGCGGTGCTGGTCGATGTCGCTGATGATCAGCAACGCCTGTTTATCGCCATCCACCACTTGGTGGTCGACGGTGTTTCCTGGCGCGTGCTGCTCGACGATCTGCAAACGGCGTATCGCCAACTCGACGCTGCGCAGCCGCTGAAACTGCCGGCGAAAACCAGCGCCTTCAAGGACTGGGCCGCGCGCTTGCTGGCCTACGCTGGCAGCGAATCTCTACGTGAAGAATTGAGCTGGTGGCAAGCGCAACTGGCCGGGCCGAGCGCTGACCTGCCTTGCGAGAATCCGCAGGGCGGCGGGCAGAATCGTCATGCGCACACCGTCAGCGTGCGCCTCGATGCCGAGCGTACCCGGCAGTTGCTGCAACAGGCGCCGAGCGCGTACCGCACCCAGGTCAACGACCTGCTGCTGACCGCACTGGCCCGCGTGCTGTGCCGCTGGAGCGGCCAGCCGTCGGCACTGATTCAACTGGAAGGTCACGGTCGCGAAACCCTGTTCGACGAGATCGACCTGACCCGTACGGTCGGCTGGTTCACCAGCGCCTACCCGCTGCGCCTGACTCCGCACACCCTCGAAGAGGCCGCCGGGCAGGGCGCTTCGATCAAGGCGATCAAGGAACAACTGCGCGCCGTGCCGCACAAAGGTCTCGGTTATGGCGTGCTGCGCTATCTCGCCGATGACGGTTGCCGGCAGAGCATGGCTACGCTGCCGAGCGCGCCGATCACCTTCAATTACCTCGGCCAGTTCGACCAGAGTTTTGCCAGCGATGCGCTGCTCCGTCCGCTCGATGAGCCGGTCGGTGCCGCCCACGACCCACAGGCGCCGTTGCCGAACGAGCTGAGCGTCGACAGTCAGGTGTATGGCGGCGAATTGCTCCTGCGCTGGACCTTCAGCGCCGAGCGTTATGACGCGCAGACCATCCACGATCTGGCCGATGCTTACGTTGGTGAGCTGCAAAGCCTGATCGAACATTGCCTGCAGGAAGGGGCCGGCGGTCTGACGCCGTCGGACTTCCCGCTGGCAAAACTGACCCAGACGCAACTCGACGCCTTGCCGGTGCCGGCCGCACACATCGAAGATGTCTATCCGCTGACGCCGATGCAGGAGGGCATGCTCCTGCACACCCTGCTCGAGCCCGGTACCGGTCTGTACTACATGCAGGATCGTTATCGCATTAACAGCGAACTCGATCCCGAGCGTTTCGCTCAGGCCTGGCAAGCGGTGGTCGCGCGTCACGAAGCGTTGCGCGCCTCGTTCTGCTGGAACGTCGGCGAAGACATGCTGCAAGTGATTCACACCCCGGGTCGCACGCCGATCGAGTATCTGGACTGGAGCGCCGTCGCCGAACCCGAGCAGGAACCGAAACTGCAAGCGCTGCTGAAAAGCGAGCGCGAGGCGGGTTTCGATCTGCTCAATCAGGCGCCGTTCCACCTGCGCCTGATCAAGGTCGGCGCGGCGCGCTACTGGTTCATGATGAGCAACCACCACATTCTCATCGACGCCTGGTGCCGTTCGCTGCTGATGAACGACTTCTTCGAGATCTACACCGCCCTCGGCGAAGGTCGTGAAGCGCAGTTGAGCGTGCCGCCGCGTTATCGCGATTACATCGGCTGGCTGCAACGGCAGAGCCTGGCCGAAGCGCGGCAGTGGTGGCGGCAGAATCTGCAGGGCTTCGAGCGCACCACGCCGATCCCGAGCGACCGGCCGTTCCTGCGCGAGCATGCCGGTGAAAGCGGCGGCATGATCGTCGGCGACCGCTACACCCGCCTGAATGTCGAGGACGGTGTGCGGCTCCGCGAGCTGGCGCAGGCCCATCAATTGACCGTCAACACCTTTGCCCAGGCGGCGTGGGCTCTGGTTCTGCGACGCTTGAGCGGCGACCGCGACGTGCTCTTCGGCGTGACCGTGGCCGGGCGCCCGGTGGACATGCCGGAGATGCAACGTACCGTCGGCCTGTTCATCAACAGCATCGCCCTGCGGGTGAAGATGCCTGCGGACGATCAGCGCAGCAGCGTGCGCCAGTGGCTCAGCGCGTTGCTCGACAGCAACATGCAACTGCGCGAGTACGAATACCTGCCGCTGGTGAACATCCAGGAACAGAGCGAATTGCCCAAAGGCCAGCCGCTGTTCGACAGCCTGTTCGTGTTCGAAAACGCTCCGGTGGAAGTCTCGGTGCTGGATCGTGCACAGAGCTTGAACGCGACCTCGGATTCCGGCCGGACCCACACTAACTTCCCGCTGACGGCGGTGTGCTACCCGGGCGATGACCTTGGTTTGCACCTGTCGTATGACCAGCGTTATTTCGACGAGTCGACGGTCGAGCGCATGCTCGCTGAGTTCAAGCGGTTGCTGCTGGCGCTGGTCGACGGCTTTCATGGCGACATGGCCGACTTGCCGTTGCTGGGCGACGAAGAACGCGATTTCCTCCTGCACGGTTGCAACCAGAGCGGCCACGACTATCCGCTGGAGCAAAGCTACGTGGCGCTGTTCGAAGCGCAGGTCGCGGCGCAGCCGCAGCGCATTGCCGCCAGTTGCCTCGATCAGCAATTGAGCTATGCCGAGCTGAATCACAACGCCAACCGCCTGGGTCATGCGCTGATCGCCGCCGGGGTGCGCATGGATCAACCGGTGGCGCTGCTGGCCGAGCGTAATCTCGACCTGCTCGGCATGATCATCGGCAGCTTCAAGGCCGGCGCCGGTTACCTGCCGCTGGACCCGGGACTGCCGAGCCAGCGCCTGAGCCGCATCATCGAGATGAGCCGCACGCCATTGCTGGTATGCAGCGCCGCCTGCTTTCAACAGGCGCAGAGTTTGCTCGAGGAGTTTGGCTGTTCGAATCGTCCGCGCTTGCTGGTGTGGGAAGAGGTGCAGGTATCGGGGACGGCGACTGAGAATCCCGGCATTCACAGCAGCCCGGATAACCTCGCTTATGTGATCTACACCTCGGGTTCGACCGGTTTGCCAAAAGGCGTGATGGTCGAGCAGCGCGGCATGCTCAACAACCAGTTGAGCAAACGCCCGTACCTCGACTTGAGCGAGGCCGACGTGATCGCGCAGACCGCTTCGCAAAGCTTCGACATTTCCGTCTGGCAGTTCCTCGCCGCGCCGTTGTTCGGCGCGCGGGTCGACATCGTGCCGAACACCATCGCACACGATCCGCAAGGTCTGCTGGCGCATGTGCAGGCGCAGGGCATCACCGTGCTGGAGAGTGTGCCCTCGCTGATCCAGGGCATGCTCGGCGCTGACCACATGAGCCTCGACGGTCTGCGCTGGATGCTGCCGACCGGCGAAGCGATGCCGCCCGAACTGGCGCATCAATGGCTGCTGCGTTACCCGGACATCGGTCTGGTCAATGCTTATGGCCCGGCGGAATGTTCCGACGACGTGGCGTTCTTCCGCGTTGACCTGGCCTCGACGCGCGGCAGTTATTTGCCGATCGGCACGCCGACCGACAACAACTTGCTCTATCTGCTCGATGGTGCGCTGGATCTGGTACCGCTGGGCGCGGTGGGTGAACTGTGCGTGGCCGGCACCGGTGTCGGACGCGGCTACGTCAGTGATCCGCTGCGCACCGCGCCAGTGTTCGTGCCGAATCCGTTCGGCGCGCCGGGCGAGCGTCTGTACCGTACCGGCGACCTGGCGCGGCGCCGCGCTGACGGCGTGCTGGAATACGTCGGCCGCGTCGATCATCAGGTGAAGATTCGCGGCTTCCGCATCGAACTTGGTGAAATCGAAGCGCGCCTGCATGAACAGCCGGAAGTGCGCGACGCTGCGGTTGGCGTGCAGGAAGGCGTCAACGGCAAGCATCTGGTGGGTTATCTGGTTGCTGCCGATGCAGCGCTCAATCCGGGCGAACGCCTTGAACGGATCAAGCAGCGCCTGCGCGCCGAACTGCCGGAATACATGGTGCCGCTGCACTGGCTGTGGCTGCAGCAGATGCCGCTCAATGCCAACGGCAAACTCGACCGCAAAGCCCTGCCGGCGCTGGAGATCGGTCAATTGCAGAGCGAGGATTATCTCGCCCCGCGCAACGAGCTGGAGCAGACCCTGGCTGATATCTGGGCCGAGGTGTTGAAGGTGGAAAAGGTCGGCGTGCGCGACAACTTCTTCGAACTCGGCGGGCATTCCTTGCTGGCGACGCAAATTGCATCGCGGGTGCAGAAAGCCCTGCAACGCAACGTGCCGCTGCGCGCGATGTTTGAGTGCAGCACGGTAGAGGAACTGGCTGAGTACATCGATGGATTGGCGGCCAGTGACATTACCGAGGAGAAGGTGGATCGGTTGAATGATTTGATGGCGGAGTTGGAGGGGCTTTAGTTCTCTAGGGTTTGTACTGGCCCCATCGCGAGCAGGCTCACTCCTACAGTTGAAATGCATTCCAATTGTAGGAGTGAGCCTGCTCGCGATGGCGTCGGTGGATTCAACACAAATCAACGGTACATGACTGTACATTTCCACCCTTGACGATCAACAACCGGCAGCTCAGTCTGCCGGTTCTGTCTTTTCTCCCGGAGGTGGTCGATGCCCTTTTTCACGGTTGACGGACAAGCGCTGCACTACATTGATCAAGGCACCGGCCCGGCCGTGTTGCTCGCTGGCAGTTATCTCTGGGATCAAGCGATGTGGGCGCCGCAGATCGCCGCGCTGACCCCGCACTATCGCGTCATTGCCCTGGATCTGTGGGGGCATGGCGGGTCCGGCAAGTTACCTGAAGGCACCACATCGCTGGACGACATCGCCCGTCAGGCGCAGGCCCTGCTCGATCATCTGGACATCGACCGCGTCACCCTCGTCGGGCTATCGGTCGGCGGCATGTGGGGCACGCGCCTGGCACTGGCCGCGCCGCAACGTCTCAACGGTCTGGTGCTGATGGACACCTACGTCGGCGTCGAGCCCGAACCGACCCGGCAGTATTACTTCTCGCTGTTCAAGCAGATCGAAGACACCGGGACCATCTCCGAACAACTGCTGGACATCGTCGTACCGATCTTCTTCCGCCCGGGCATCGATCCGCAGTCGCCGCTGTATCAGAACTTCCGCGCAAAACTGCAGAACTACTCGCCCGAGCGTTTGCGCGAAAGCATCGTACCGATGGGGCGCATCACGTTTGGTCGCGACGATCTGTTGCCACGCCTGGGCGAACTCAACGCAGCGACCACGTTGGTGCTGTGCGGCGATCAGGACAAACCACGACCACCCTCGGAGGCCCGGGAAATGGCTGAATTGATTGGTTGCCCGTGTGTGCTGGTACCGGAGGCGGGGCATATCTCCAATCTGGAGAATCCCGGGTTTGTGACTGAGGCGCTGCTTGGCTTCTTGAGCGAGTGCAACAGACACACCGTGTGATCCAATCGCGAGCAGGCTCACTCCTACAGGTATCGCATTCTTGCTGAAGGAATGCAGTCAACTGTAGGAGTGAGCCTGCTCGCGATTGGGGCCGGTTCAGGCGATGAAAAACTACTTGGGCCCGAGAATCTTCACTAGCTTGTCCGGCGAAGGCGCGCCTTGCTGTTGTTGCAGTTCGCCTTTGTCGTCCAGGTAGAAAATCGCCGGAGTGGCCTGCAGTTCCAGGTCTTCCATCAATTGCATGTTCGCCGCGAGTTTGCTCTGCACGGCGACCGGAATGTCTTTGAGAGCCTTGAGCGCGCTGCCCTTGCCAGCCTTTTCGTGATCTTCCAGGGCCTTGGCCGGGTCTTTCGCCGCCAGCAGCGCGGCGGATTTGCCCGGGCTGTCTTCACGAATGATGCCGACCATGATGTGGCGCAACTGCACTTTGCCGGCCTTGACCCATGGCCGCGCCTGCTCCCAGAACATGTTGCAGTACGGGCAGTTCGGGTCGCTGAACAGGTACACCGTGCGCGGCGCATCCTTGTTGCCGTCCTGAATCCAGTTGCTCGCCTCGAACTTGGCCCAGACTTCCTTGGACATCGGCGCGTAAACCAGTTTTTGCAATGGCTCGCTGCTCAGGTCCTTGCCGTCGGCGTCGTACAGGTTGCCCACTACCACGTGTTTACCGTCCGGGGTCAGGTACAGCGCCATGCCGCGATTCTGGTATTGCGCGGCATACCCGCGCAGGCCATCGGGGGCGTCGAACTGACCGACGATTTTCGCGCCCTTGGCTTCGATCTTTTTGATCGCCGCGGGCAGTTCTTCAGCAGCCTGCACCGACGGCAAGTGCAGCAGGGCAGTGCCCAGGGTCAGCGTCAGCAGGTGGCGGAGGCGGGGCATGGCAGTTTCCTTGCAGAGTTGGCCGGGGCAACGGCCTGATTCGGGCTTGAAGGTGAAGTGTCGAAGGTTTCCAGAGCGCGGGCGAGGCTGGCGTTCGACAGTTCACCGAGGTGACTGGTCAGCAAGCGACCGTCCGGGCTATAGAACAGCGTAGTCGGTAACGCCATGGATCCCACGGCCTGACCGAGACGGCCGTTGCGGTCGAACAGCACGTTGTTCAGGCTCAGGCCCTGGGTTTCCAGGAACGTCGCCACGCTTTGCATGCTTTCGGCCTGATTGACGAACAGAAACGTCAGATCCGGGCGCTGTTGCTGGGCGTTTTCCAGCACCGGCATTTCCCGCCGGCACGGCGGGCACCAGGTGGCCCACAGGTTGATCACCAGCGGGCCGCCCCGATAGTCACTGAGCTTGATGGTTTGCCCGGCGGCATTGCGCAGGGAAATGTCCGGCAGGCGTGTGCCTTGTTCGTAGATGTTCAGCGAGAGGGTGGCGAGCAGCCAGAACGCCACGCCACTGACCACACCAAAGCCCAACGGTCGGCGCAGACCGGGACGACGCCAGCCGCGATACAACGCCGCCAGCAGCAGAGCGATCACCCCGGGCCAGGCGAGGAATCCACCGTCGCGCAGATCGATGATCTGCCACGGGTCATTGCGATAATGCGACCAGTACAGCGCGACAAAGGCAATGCGCGCCGCAAGCATGCCCAGCAAAAACAGGCTGAACAGCGCCGACTCGGGGTTATCGCCACCGCGCTTGGCTACCCGCCAGCCGACAAATGTCGCCAGTGCCAGCGCACTGATCAGCAGCAGGTGGTTGAGCGCGATGGCAAAAGTGCCGAGGGTGAACGTCAGCATCAGTTGGCGTCTCGGGTAGTGGACCAGCGTTGCAGGAACGTGTCGGCATCGACCTCGCCGGTGATGCGCTGGCTGCGGCGTTCTTCACCGTCAGTACCGACCCAGATGAAAGTCGGCGGCCCGGGCACTTTATAGCGACCGAGCAGCTCGCGGCTGGCGGCGTTGTCGGCGGTCACATCCAGGCGCAGCAGGCGCACGTCGCTCAATGCCTGCATGACCTTGGCCTCGCCGAATACCTTCTTCTCCATGACTTTGCACGACACGCACCAGTCGGCGTAGTAATCGAGCAGTACCCACTGGCCTTGGGCCTTGGCGGCGTCGAGTTCACGTTGCAGGGCGGCCGGTTCCTTGATGGTGGTGAAGGCGTCATGACCGCTTGGTGCGGCGCTGGCGACCCGGCCGGCGCTGTAAACCTGCAATGGCTGGTACGGATCATCACTGCCGCCAGCCGCACCGATCACCAGCAAGCTGCCCCACAAACCGAGCAGCAGGGACAGGGCGCCGAACATCTGCGCGACGCGGCCAAATCCTTCGGACTGTTTCCAGGCGCTGTAAGCCGCAATCAGCAGCAGCGCGCCACACAGACCCAGCCACAACGACGGATCCAGTACCGGGCGCAGCATCAGCAATGCGGTTGCGAGAAAGAGAAAGCCGAATATGCCCTTGAGCAGGTTCATCCACGCCCCTGGTTTGGGCAGTAATCGATTGCCCACGGTGACCAGCAGCAACAGCGGCACACCGATGCCGATGCCCAGCGCAAACAGAATCAGACCGCCGTGCAACGCGTTACCGCTTTGCGCGATGTACAGCAACGCGCCGGCCAGTGGCGCGGTCATGCACGGCCCGACCAGCAGACCGGACAATGCACCGAGCACACCGGCGCCGATCAGGCTGCCGCCGCTGCGGCTGCGTGAAGCGTGTTCAAGTCGATCACGCAGCGCCACCGGCAACTGCAGCTCGAAGAAGCCGAACATCGGCAATGCCAGCACCACGAAAATCGCCGCGAACGCACCGAGCAGCCAGGGATTCTGCAACCACGCCTGCAGGTTCGCACCGAGCAGAGCGGCAATCACACCCATCGCCGCATACACCAGCGCCATGCAGATCACATAGCTGCTGGCCAGGGCGAAGCCGCGCCGTGGTGTGGCGCCACTGCCGACGATCATCCCGGCCAGAATCGGCAGCATTGGCAGTGAGCACGGGGTAAACGCCAACAGCAGGCCGAGACCGAAGAACACCAGCAGACTCCAGCCCAGCGCCCGTTGTTGCAAGCTGCTGGCCAAGGCCTGATCCGGCGCTTCCCCGCCAGTTGTCGCTGCGGCTTTGCCGCCCAGGTCAATCACCTGGGTTTGCGGTGGATAACACAGACCTGCATCGGCGCAGCCCTGATAACTGACTTTGATCTGACCACTGGCCGCCGCCGGGATCTTCACTTCCAGGCCTTGGCGATACACCGGCTGCTCGCCGAAGAACTCATCGCTGTGGGGTTCGCCTTCAGGCAGCACCGGCTGCTGGTCGGCGGCCAGTCCGTCGAACTTCAAGCGTTTCTGATACAGGTAGTAGCCGTCGGTGATCTGCCAGAACAGCTGGGTTTCCCCCGACTCCAGACGCTCGGAGGTGAGGACGAATGCCTTGTCGACGGGTAAAAAGTCCGGCTTGGACTCGAACGGATTGTTTCCGGCCTGGGCCAGACCGGAAATCAGTAAAGCAAACAGAAGAAAAAAATGACGCATGGAGGAGCCTTGTCCCTGTGCAATTGAGGTGCACAATGGGCAGCGGCGATTAACCGATGATTAACCGCGATGCCCTTGTCGCAGTGACGTTCGGCGCCATAATGTCAGCTTAATCGGCCAACCGCCTAATCCGCTTTTTTCCTGTGGGATTCACCATGCACGTACTGGTTTGCGAAGACGATGAGCTGATCGCCAGCGGCATCGTTGCCGGGCTCACGGCTCAGGGCCTGACCGTCGAGCACGTCAACACGGCGTCGAAAGCGCGGGCGATGCTCAAGGTCGCCGAGTTCGACGTGATGGTGCTCGATCTTGGCCTGCCCGACGAAGATGGCCTCAAGTTGCTCCAGCAATTGCGCCAGAGCGGCCTGGAGATTCCGGTGCTGATTCTCACCGCCCGCGATTCTGTGACGGATCGTGTCGACGGTTTGCAGGCCGGCGCCGACGATTACCTGCTCAAGCCTTTCGACCTGCGCGAACTGTTCGCCCGCCTGCAAACCCTGTTGCGCCGAGTGGCCGGGCGCAGTGTCAATCTGATCGAGCATGGCGCGCTCACCTACGACCCGAGCAGCCGGGAAACCCGCCTGGCCGGGCAACCGGTGGACTTGTCGCGCCGCGAGCAATCGCTGTTGCAGGCGCTGCTGCACAACCGCGGCCGCGTTTTGTCCACCGAGCAATTGAAGGACAGCGTCTATGGCTTCAACGATGAGCTGGAAAGCAACGCGCTGAACGTGCATATCCATCATCTGCGCAGCAAGCTTGGCAAAGGCATCGTCGAAACCGTGCGCGGTCTGGGCTATCGTCTCGGGCCTGCCGATGGCGGGGAGCAGGGCAAGTGATGAGTCTGCGCCTGCGCCTGAGCCTGACGCTCGGCGCCGCATTCGCGCTGATCTGGGCGCTGGCTGCGGCGTGGATGCTCAGCGATCTGCGCAATCAGATGATGTTTTCCCTCGACCAGCGCCTGGTTGCCTCGGCGCGCATGGTTGCCGGTCTGCTCGAGCAATTGCCGACGCTGCCGAGCAAGGGCGAAGGCACTCACTTCAGCGCTGAACAGCTGAATATTCCCGGGGGGATGGCCTGTCAGGTCAGCTCATTGCGCGGCGAGATTCTTGCCCGCAGCCACAACAATCCCGAACAAGCGCTGGAAGCGGAAAAAATGGGCTTCCACGATCAGATGATCGACGGCGCACCGTGGCGCAGTTTCACCCTGGCCCGCGGCGATGTGCGCATCACTACCGCAGACCGGCAGATCGAGCGTGAAGCGTTGAACATGTCGATCCTGCTCGCCGCTTCGGTACCGGTCGGCGTGGCCTTGCTGGGTTGTCTGTGCTTGCTGTGGCTGGGGATCGGTCAAGGCCTGGCGCCACTGAATCGTCTGCGCGAAGCGCTGATGCGGCGCAATGCCGATTCGCTTGAACCGTTGCAGTTGCAGGCGTTTCCCAGCGAATTGAAGCCGCTGCTGGAAACCCAGAACCAGTTGTTCCAGCGCATCGGCAAGACCATCGAACGTGAACGTCGTCTGACCGGCGACGCCGCGCACGAATTGCGCAGTCCGCTGACGGCGATCAAGACCCACCTGCAAGTCGCGCGCATGACCGATGGCAGCGCCCGCGATCAATCGCTGGCCCGCGCCGAGGAGGGTGCCGATCGCCTGCACCGCACCCTTGAACAGTTGCTGTTGCTGGCGCGGGTCGAAGGCAGTCTGTCATTCGATGACGGCTCGCAATGCAGCGCCGAGCAAGTGGCCAGGCTGGCGATTCAGGACGCCACGGGCGGTGAACGGCTGCGGATCAAACTGCACGTGCCGGACGAGCTGTCCGCCGCGCCGCTGCAAATGCCTGCAGTGCTGGCGATTGCTGCGCTGCGCAACCTGCTCGACAACGCTCTGCGCCATACGCCTGAAGATTGTGCGGTCGAGGTCAATCTCGAAAGCATCGGCAACCGTGTGCGCTTTGTCGTGCGCGACCATGGGCCGGGCATTGCGCCGGATGACTTGCAGCATCTGACTCAGCGCTTCTGGCGCAACGGCCAGAGCACCGGTTGCGGGCTGGGTCTGGCGATTGTTCAGGCGATTGTTCAGCGCTGCGACTGCGCCCTGCATTTCGACAGCCGCCCGGATGGCTTGCGGGTCGAACTGACCATGCCGTTGCAAGCCCTCTGACCGCACCCCAGATCCCTGTGGAAGCGAGCCTGCTCGCGAATGCGGTAAGTCATTCAACATCGACGTTGACTGGCCTGACGCTTTCGCGAGCAGGCTCGCTCCCACAAGGGAACATGTTCTGCCACATGAAATGTAACTTCTCGCCGTTCGCTATCCGGCAGGGCCGGGGCTAAGGTCAACGCAGCTTGACTCAATGGATTGAGGGAACTGCGCCATGGAAGCACCCATCTGCATTCGTCCGGCCCGATTGGCCGACGCTGGCATCATCAGCCGCATTATCGAGCGTTCCATCCGCATCGGTTGCGCGCTCGACCACCGTAACGATCCGCCACGGGTCGGCACCTGGATCGCTCAGCAATCCGCTGACTTCATCAGCGCCCGACTCGCTGACCCCCACTTCCATTTATGTCTGGCTTTACTGGCGGACAAACCGGTCGGTGTCGGCATGGCCCAGGCCAGCGGCGAGATTTCCCTGTGTTACGTGCAGCCGGAATCCTTTCGCCGGGGCGTCGGACGGGCGCTGATGCAGGATCTTGAAGGCTGGTTGCGCATTCGTGGTGTGCAGCATGTTCACCTCTACAGTTCCCGCACCGCCGAGCCGTTCTATCGGCATCTGGGTTATCAACAAGCGGCGCCATCTGGCATCTGCGACGGCTTGCAGACCGTGCCGCTGCACAAACCTTTGTCCGCACCGGCCCGACAACTCGATCAAGGGTGTAAATCCGCGCCGCGCTGAAGCGTTTCCAGAACAGGAAAACCTGCAAGTGCGCCCCGCCACCGGAACGCGCACCTGTTGGTGTGCTGTTTTGGTCACTATCCATAGCGAATTGAGGGGTCGAGAGATGTCAGTCGCCACCAGCCTTATCGAAGAATCGTCGGCCCGGGTCGCCTCGGCACCAGCGGAGACGTTGTACGAATTCCACGAATCACCGTTGCTGGCGCGCCAGAGCCAGCAGGAGTCCAATGCACGCAGCTACCCTCGGCGTATTCCACTGGCGCTCAAGCGTGCCAAGGGCCTGTATGTCGAGGATGTCGAGGGGCGCACATTCATCGACTGCCTGGCCGGGGCCGGCACGCTGGCGCTGGGGCATAACCACCCGGTAGTGATCGAGGCAATCCAGCAGGTGCTCGCCGATGAATTGCCGCTGCACACCCTCGACCTGACCACGCCGGTCAAGGATCAATTCGTCCAGGATCTGTTCGGCTTGCTGCCGACGGAACTGGCGGCGCAGGCGAAAATCCAGTTCTGCGGCCCGACCGGCACCGACGCCGTGGAGGCAGCGCTGAAACTGGTACGCACCGCCACCGGGCGCAGCACCGTGCTGTCCTTTTCCGGCGGTTATCACGGCATGAGTCAGGGCGCGTTGAGCCTGATGGGCAGCCTGGGACCAAAAAAACCACTGGGTGCCTTGCTCAGCAATGGCGTGCAATTCATGCCGTTCCCCTACGACTATCGTTGCCCGTTCGGCCTCGGCGGCGCGGCGGGCGTCAAAGCCAATCTGAGCTATCTGGAAAACCTGTTGAGCGATCCCGAGGCTGGCGTGCAGTTGCCGGCAGCGGTGATTGTCGAGGCGGTGCAGGGCGAAGGCGGGGTGATACCCGCTGATATCGAGTGGCTGCGCGGTTTGCGCCGGATCACCGAGAAGGCCGGTGTGGCGCTGATTGTCGATGAGATCCAGAGCGGCTTCGCCCGCACGGGCAAGATGTTCGCCTTCGAACACGCGGGCATCGTTCCGGATGTGGTGGTGTTGTCCAAAGCCATCGGCGGCAGCCTGCCGTTGGCGGTGGTGGTTTACCGCGACTGGCTCGACACCTGGCAACCGGGCGCCCATGCCGGCACGTTCCGTGGCAATCAGATGGCCATGGCCGCCGGTTCAGCGGTGATGCGCTATCTGGTAGAGCACAAGGTCTGCGAACACGCCGCCGCCATGGGGGATCGACTCAGCGAGCATCTGCGCATTCTGCAACGCGACTTCCCGCAACTGGGCGACGTCCGCGGGCGCGGCCTGATGCTCGGCGTCGAACTGGTCGACCCGAGCGGCCTACCCGACGCGCTCGGTCACCCGCCGGCATTCGCACGTCTGGCGCCGCTGGTTCAGCGTGAATGCCTCAAGCGCGGCCTGATTCTGGAGCTGGGCGGCCGCCATGGCGCAGTGGTGCGTTTCCTGCCACCGTTGGTGATTACCGCTGCGGAAATCGACCGCGTCGCGGAGATTTTCGGTCGCGCTTTGGTCGCTGCCACCGCCGCACTGTAAATTTTTCCGCGCGGCGAACGTTCTTTCTACATACCCCGGCTGCACTCGTTGTACAGCCGACCTTACAACGATGGAGAACCAGCATGACGTCAGTATTCGACCGCGAGGACATCCTCTTTCAGGTCGTGGTCAACCACGAAGAGCAATACTCGATCTGGCCCGATTACAAAGCCGTGCCAGAAGGCTGGCGCACCGTGGGCAAGAGCGGCCTGAAAAAGGAATGCCTGGCCTACATCGAAGAAGTCTGGACCGACATGCGCCCGTTGAGTCTGCGTCAGAAGATGGATGCGCAAGTCGCGGCGCAATAAGCGACCGGGCAGAAAAAACCCGCTGGACCAATGAGGGTCGGCGGGTGTTTTCATGTCTGGAGAGTGGCGCTGTCAGTGCTGGCCTCTTCGCGAGCGGGCTCACTCCTACAGTTGAAATGCGATCCCCTGTAGGAGTGAGCCCGCTCGCGATAAACGATAACGCGGTCGTGCCTGAAATTACGCTCCGCTCAGCCCCTTGAGCAACAAATCCACATTGCCTTCCAGCTCCGCCAGCGGATCCGCCGCATCAGTACTCAACACCACCAGTCGGCTGCCGGATTCGGCAATCGCCGCTTTCACCGGTTCGGCTGGCTGGCGATGGTGCAGCACCACCGCTACGTCGTTGTCCTTGAGCGTCGCTGTCAGCTTCTTCAGTGCTTCAGGCGTCCACTCGGCATCAGGACGCGCATCCTGTCCCGCCAGTTCAAGGTTGAGGCTGCCAATCAGATAGCCGAAGTGATCGCTCAGGCTCATCACACTCAGATTGTCCGCCTCGGCCAGACGCGCTTCGGTGTCCGCGCTGAGTTTCAGCAGACGCTGTTTCAACGCCGCCAGATTGGCTTCGATCGCAGGCTTGGCGCTCGGTGCCAGGCGCACCAGGTCCGCCGCCATCACATCCGCCATGCGCCCCATGTTGTTGCTCGCCAGCCATGGCTGACTGTTCAGGCCATCAACCTGCACGCCCGGCTGCACGGCGATGCCGGGCAGGGCGCCGTCGACCGGGCGGGCAGCGTCGACTTCGACGATACGGATGTTGCTGCGCCGAGCGATCGGGTACAGCGGATCATCGGCCCACAGCGAACGCAGACCGATCACCGCGTCCGCGTCGGTGGCCAGTTTGCTCAGGGCCGGAGCGCCACGGCCGGTGAAATACGCAGTCTGGCGGCTGCCGGGCAGGTTGGCCGGGGCTGCGCGTTCGAGCTTGACGTCCGTGCCTTTGAGCAGCGCTTCGCCGAGGCCGAAGGTAATCGGCAACGAGGCCAGAACGCGCAAGGGTTTTGCATTTTCAGCAGCCATCAACGGCGTACAGACCACGCCACACAGGGCCATTGCCAGAGTCAGGTTTCGCAATGAAAAAGCCATTTATCCAAGGTTCCCTTTCAGGCTGGGGACAACGCCGCGCGCGATGGCGGCGAGGGCGAAAGCGATGCCGGCGACCAGAATGATCGCGGCGCCGGATGGAATCGGCAGGTCGAACACGATCGGCGCAAGAATCCCGCACAGCGTGCTGACGGTAGCGATCAGCACCGAACACCAGAAAAATCCTTTGAGCGACTGGCTGAGCAAGCGTGCCGCCGCCGCCGGAATCACCAGCAAGGCGCCGACCAGAATTGCACCGATGACTTTTACCGCCGCGACGGTGATCAAGGTCACCAGGATCACGAACAGGTAATCCAGCGTCTTGACCGCTACGCCACGCACCGCAGCCAGTTGCGGATTGAAACTGGCGAGCATGATGCGGTTGTACAGCGGCAGGGCGAGGGCCATGACCAGCGACCCGACGATCGCCAGCACCGCCAGATCATTGCCGTTGACGGTCAGTACCGAACCGAACAGCACGTTTTCCAGAATGTGCACGTTGATCTTGCCGGCGAGGATCAGCAGCAGGCTCGCGCCGAGTGCCAGCGACACCGAGAGGAACACGCCGATCAGCGTATCCGGTGCCAGCCCGGTACGGTTGCGCAGGTAATTGAGCAGGATGCCGAACAGCAGGCAGTAGCCGAACAGGCTGCCGTACGGGCCGGTGTAGGGTTCGCCGAGCAGAATGCCGATGGCCACCCCGGTCAGTGCCGCATGGCCGACCGCTTCGGAGAAGAACGCGAAGCGCTTGACCACCACCAGCGTGCCGAGCCCACCGAGCACCGGGCCGATCAGCAGACCGGCGAGCAGGGCGTTGACCACAAATCCGTAGGCCAGCGCTTCCGGCAGATAACCCGAAGATGCCCAACCCTGGACCATCAAACGAAAGGCTTCGTAACTCATCACACAGCGCTCCGTGGATGGGTGGAAAACAGCGTCAGCAGACGTTCCGGCGTCAGCGCCTGTTGCGGTGTGGCATCGAACAGTACGCGGCGGTTGAGGCCGGTCACTCGATCGGCCAACCGACCCACCGCTTCCAGATCATGTTCGATCCACAGCACGGTGATGCCCGCTGCGCGCCAGTCAGTGAGCAGACGTTCGAACACCTGAATCCCGGCCTCATCGAGGGCCGACATCGGCTCGTCGAGCACCAGCAATTGCGGCGGCGGAATCAGGCCCTGCGCGAGCAGCACCCGCTGCCGCTCACCGCCGGACAGCGCGCCCATGCGCCGCTTGCGCTTGTCGCGCATGCCGACACGCTCCAGCGCCTCGCCGATGGCACCGGCGTAGTGTTTGCTCAAACCGAGAAAGGCCGGCCGGCGCTGGCACATGGCGGCCATGAAATCGTCGACGGTCATCGGCAAACCGCGATCGAACTCCAGCGCTTGCGGCACGTAACCAATGGTGCCGGGCTCGCCGGGCCAGTGCAGGCTGAGCTGGCCCTGATGCGGCATCTGCCCCAGCAGCGTCTTGATCAGCGAACTCTTGCCACCGCCGTTGGGGCCGACCAGCGCATGCACGCTGCCGGGCTGCACCTGGAAGCTGACCTTGTCGAGAATCGTCGTACGCCCCAGCGTCAGGCTGACTTCCGCAAACTCCAGCGATGGCCCCGTAACCTGTAGGAGTGAGCCTGCTCGCGATAGCGGAGTTTCATCCAATGAAGATGTTGGCTGAGCGGACGCCATCGCGAGCAGGCTCACTCCTACAGGGGACTCGGTGTTTTCTGGGGCGAGGGTTTCTTTCGACGTCATGCCCCCGACTCCTGAATCGCCCGAACCACGGTGTTGAGGTTGCCGGTCATTTCCTTTTCGTACTTGTCGGCGGTGTATTCGCCGTAGGAAATGTGCGACAGCGGGTACAGCTTCACCCCGGATTCGCGCTGGATGGTATCGACGTAGCTGGAGGGGAAATCCATTTCCGAGAAGATCACTTTCACGTCGAGCTCGCGCAGCTGGTCGATGGTTTTTTTCAGCTGACTTGGGCTTGGCTCGATGCCGTGGGCGGGCTCGACCACGGCCGTCACTTCCAGACCGAATTCACGCAGCAGATAGTCGTAAGCCGCGTGCACCGTGGCCACACGCAGTTCGGCGTTCGGTGCCTGGGTCAGTTTGGCCAAAGCGTCGGCGCGCATCTGCCGCAGGCGTTTGCCATAGGCGCGGGCGTTCTGGGTGTAGGTCTTGGCATTGTCCGGATCGATCTTGCCCAGCTCGCGGGCGATGTTGTTGACCTGGGCGATGGAGGCGCTGATCGACAGGAACGTGTGCGGGTTGACCACTTTGCCGGCGCCGCGCGCAGCGACACCGGTAGCGGCCAGCAACGGCACATTCTCGTTGGCTTCGATGGTTTTGACGTTGGGCGTTTCGCTGGCGGCGATCATGCGATCGGCGAAGTCGTCATGGCCGACGCCGTTGAGCACGATCACATCCAGACCACTGATGCGCTTGATGTCTTCGGCTCGTGGCTCATAGGCGTGCGGGTTGAAACCGGCGGGAATCAACGGCACCACTTCAGCCTTGTCGCCGACGATGTTCGCGACATAGCTGTAATACGGATGCAGGGTGATGCCGATGCGCAGGCGTTTGCCCTGTTCGGCGTTGGCCAGTGGGCTCAGCAGGCAGGCGCACAGGCCTAGCAGAAACAGGCGTAACAATGGACGGCGAGGAGATGAAATGGACATGGGCAAGCAGTCTTCTCTCGGATAAAGGCGAGGAATCAATGGCGATGTTCGCGGGTAACCCCGGCATCGAATTGCGCGACGATCTGTTTCCAGCCAGCGGCGGACAGCGCGGCATCGGACAGATCCTGCGCAGGCACGAGGTCGGCGCTGCGGTTCAGCCAGATGTCCGGCGCAGCGTTGGCATCGGCACCGACGCGCATGAGAAATGACCCGGCGACATCAGGCGTCGCGCTGCGACCGAAGTAGGCGCGGTCGGCGAGCATATGCCATGCATGACCGCCACGGCTGACCGAACTGGCATCCTGTGCGAACGGCGCGAAACCTTCTTCGGCCAGCACCTGTGGGGTCGGCAGGGCTTTTTGCTCTTCGCGCAGCAAGCGGATTTCGTCGAGGGTCACCCGCAGGTCGGCATAGATGCCTTGCTCGGCGGCGCTGAGGTCGCGGCGGGCGTCGTACTGGTTGCTCGCGACGGGCTCCGGCTCATGGGAAACCCCGCGCCACGCCACCACCGAACCGGCGACCGCGAGGATCAACAGACACAACAGCAGCACGTTGAGGGTTTCATGGCCGGCGCCGGCCGGGCGTACCACTTGAGTTGTCGGGGTACTCATGGGGCTTCGATATCCGCCTGGTCGATTTCCACAACGTGGCCGGGGCCAGCGTCGAACAGCACATAGAACTCGCTGCCGGGCTTCTTGAACGTCAGGGTCGAGTCTTCGCCCAGTTTGCCCGGCACCAGAATGGTTTCGTCGTAGCCGATCACGTCGAGGGTCACGCCCGGCGCGCCGCTGCCATCGGAGAAACCGCCGGTGCATTTGATCTGTTCGGCATCGATGGCTTTGCATTCGCACATCGGGTTGTGCGCCAGAGCGCCGGCACTGAAACCGGCGCTCAGCACCAGCAGCGCGGCACTTGCCAGCAAGCGCGGGTGGAGTGGCGAGCGAGTCATGGTTTGGCTCCTTGTTTGTTCAGCCAGGCAACGGTGGCGGGGGAGGCTTGGCTCAGGGGAATCGCGGCCTGGTGCATACTGCCGTCCCAGCCTTCCATGGTGATCCACAGCTCGGCGTCAGGTTTGGTTTTCGCCGGGATCGGCATCTGCGTGCCCATGCGGTAAGGGGTGCCGAAGAAGATCGTGCCGGCGGCACGCAGGCTGCGCGGTTTGCCGATGCGCAGGTAAGTGGCCTTGACCTGTTCGACGCAGGTATCGCAGACGGCAGCAGTGAAATCCTTCATATAGCCAGCCGGGCCGCTCAGGTGCGGCGCTTCTTCGCGCAGCTCGGCCAGGCGCAGGCTCCACGGGCCGACCTGAACGGTGCCTATTTCCCGTTGGCCCAAGCCACTGTCGCCGCGAAAAAGCGAGGCATCGGCAAAGTATTTCGGCATGAACCCCAAAGGGATCAGCAACAACAGAACATTGATGTGGAAGCGCCACTTGTGCCAGAAACGCGACAGGCGAGACGGCGGTGTGACCGAGATGGCTTTGTTCACAGGCTGGCCTCCGAAGGTTCACGGCGCATCGCTGGTTGGGCGGAGACACGGTTTTTCTTGTCCTCGCGCTTCAGTGCATTGGCGGTGGCCAGCGCGGTGCGTTTGGTCCAGATCAGCAGGCCGCTGAGGATCATCATGCTCAGCAACAGACCGAAGAAGAACCAGATCAATTTGATCCAGATGCCACCGAAGTCACCGGTGTGCAGCGGGCGCATGGATTCGGTAACGAATTCCAGCGAGGACCGGTCGGACAGCAAGCGTGATGAGGCCATTTCGCCGTTGTATGGGTTGAGTGTCGCGGTCTGGTACATCAGCGGATACCAGCCGCGACCGCTGACGCTCATGTGCGAGTAGGCATTGCCCGGCAGGTTGACGTAGCTGGCTTCCAGCCCCGGAATTTTCTGCTGGGCGATTTCGATGGCGCGGTCCAGGCTGATCCGCGGTGGCGGAGTGCCGGCGGCGGAGATCGGCACGCTTTCCCGGGACATCGCCGGAATGATCGGTTCGCTGGAAATGGAAATCTGGTTATCGAACAGGAATGCCTTGATCAGGAACCAGATGCCGGTGATGGAAATCACCGCAATGAACCAGATCGACCAGATGCCGCACAGGCGATGGAAGTCGCCCCAAAAGATCCGCGCGCCATGGCGTACGCGTAGGGTCGGGCGCAGAAAACCTTTCCAGAAGCGCTTGTAGACCACCAGCCCGGTAATCAGCGAAACCAGCATCGGCACGCCGAGCAATGACACCAGATACCAGCCCCAGCTGTAGCCATTGGTGAACGGCACCAGCCACCAGCCGTGCAGGGCGCGGGTGAAGGCCTTGAAATCGAAGGCCGGCGCGGTGCCCTGAATGACGCCGGTGTACGGATTGACATAGACCGTCAACGAACGCCCGTCGGGGTAGCTGACTTCGACGTCGAGGGCAAAGTGCGACTCGTCCGGACGATTGATGCTCTGCACCAGGGTTTGCGGCTCGGCTTGTTTGATCGCGGCGAGAATCTGGTCGTAGCTCAGGCGCGGCGCGTCGTCCGACGGCTGGCTGGCGCGCATTTGCGGGTTGGCCAGCCAGACGATTTCCTGGCTGACTACCGCCAGCGTGCCGGTGACACAGACGATCAGCACAAAGAACCAGATCGGCAATGCCAGCCAGCTATGCACCAGGAACCACAGTTTGGAACGGGATTTCTTCGACATGATTGCGCGTCTTGATAGCGGTGGAAGGGGCCGGGCTACGGGCTTCGCAGCACGGAACTCCCCGGGAGGCCGTTCGTGGCTTTTGCCTACGCGAACGGCCTGCATTCCTATAAGACGTATGAGCGAAGAAAATCCCGAAAGCGGATATGAAAGCAAATGTTTCGCAATTACATCGGCACAGCGTTTTGTCGGTCGGTTCCGGCAACAAGGCTTTAGTTTTGGTTGAACATTTCCATCGCTCGTTGGCGAATCTGCTCTTCGCTCAGGTCTTCCTTGTGGGTGGCGAGAAACCATAAATGGCCGAACGGATCTCTCAAAGTCCCGCTGCGGTCGCCGTAGAACTGGTCTTTGACCTCGGAGACGCTTTGCGCGCCGGCATCCAGTGCTTGTTGAAAGGCCTGATCGACATCGGGCACGTACAGGTGCAAACCGATCGAAACCGCCTGCTGCGGATTGCTCAACGGCCCTTGGTCGCAAGGTGTGCCGAGCATGATCGCGCTGTCACCGATGCGCAGTTCGGCGTGGCCGATATTGCCGTCGGGCATGGTCAGACGCATGACTTCGCTGGCATTGAAGGCTTTCTTGTAGAAATCGATGGCCTCGGCGGCCTGTTGGATGCCGAGATACGGGGTAATGCTGTGATACCCCTCAGGAATGGGTTTGACGCTCATGACGTTCTCCCTGTTTTTGTTTTCAACAGATGGGGTTGCTCCGGATTTGTCCGGAGCAATCACTATAGAACCGTCCTCGCAGCGCAGGTTTTCTGCCGACGAGCAGCGCGCATCACGCATCGCGAAAGTGCGGGCCTGGGCCTCGGTCACCGAGCACGTCACCCTTATTGCGCAATGGACACGCCTCCATGGACAGACAGCCACAGCCGATGCAACCGGTGAGCTGATCGCGCATTAGCGTCAGTTGCTTGATTCGTTCGTCGAGTTCGCGCTGCCATTGTTCGGACAGCATTTTCCAGTCCGCCGCCGACGGCGCGCGATCCTGCGGCAGGATCTTAAGCGCTTCGCCGATTTCCGCCAGCGGTATCCCTAGTCGTTGCGCGACTTTGATCAATGCTACCCGGCGCAACACGGCACGGGGATAGCGGCGCTGGTTACCGGCGTTGCGTTCACTTTTGATCAAGCCTTTGGCTTCGTAAAAATGCAGCGCGGTGACCGCGACGCCACTGCGCGCGGCAACTTCGCCGACGGTAAGAGGTTTATGCACCTGGTCTTTGCTGATCATGGGGAAAATGCTCTTGACCTTGACTTAACTTGAGGTTTTACCCTGCAGCTCTTCGGGTCGCAAGGCTCGCTTCAAGATGAGTGGGGGCTTTCCATGAGCAATCGCAGCTTTACCCAATTGATCGAGTTCGAGATCGAACCGCGTCAGCAAGCCGCGCTGGTTTCGGCATTGGCGATGCAGACCGAGCGTCTGGCTCAGCGTTACGACGGTTTTCTCAGTGCCAGCGTGCAGGCCAGCGACGACGGCCGACGCGTGTTGAGCTTTCTGCAATGGCAAAGCCGCGAGGCGGGGGAGGCGGCATTTCACAGTTTCGAAAACGGTGAGCAGGATTTCTGGCAACTGATCCGCACTCATCGCGCGAAAACCGTGACCTTCAATTCCTTCCAGGTACACAGCAGCATTGCCCGCAGCCACGACGATGCGCTGCATTGCCGTCTGCCGGGTTAGCCAGGATTAGCGCAAACCTGATAGCCACTATTGAGAGCGTTGATTTCTGCGCGAGCGTGCCTGGGCGTAGCCTTTCTCCATCGACCCCACATTGCTCGCTAGGACGCCCCCATGAACCGTTTACTGACTGTTTCGCTGATGCTCGCTGTTTCCGTACTCGCTGGCTGTGCCAGCCACGTTTCGCCAGAGCTGCGCCCTTACACCGCTGAAGAATCCCGCGAACTGGCACTGGAAGCGCTGAACCGCAGCGGCCTGTCGTTCGACGAATACCACGCAAAAAAAGCCCAGTTGCTCGGCCAGCCGCAGAAGACTTTCGGTTTTGACCAGCAGGGTGAGATGAGCGCCGAGCGTGCCGTACAGCTGCACGGACGTCCTAGCTGAAAGCAAACTGTACTGCTTGAAGTTTTCCCTAACTGTCCGTGGGTTTGCCGGACGCCGTGGGATAGGGTCAACACCTGAATGACCCTGGATGGACTGCCTCGATGAACCTCTCGCTTGATCTGCTGTTGGGCTTTGCCCTGTTTGCCCTTGTCACCTCGATCACACCGGGGCCGAACAACACCATGTTGTTGGCATCCGGAGTGAATTTCGGCTTCAACCGCACCATTCCGCACATGCTCGGCATCAGCTGCGGCTTCTTCCTGTTGGTGGTGGCGGTGGGCTTCGGCCTGGGCGCGGTGTTTCAGGCCTACCCGATTCTTTATACGGTGCTGCGTTATGTCGGCGCCGCCTATTTGCTCTACCTGGCGTGGAAGATCGCCCACTCCGGCCCGGTCGGCGACGGTGCCGACGGCCAGGCGAAACCGATCAGCTATCTGGGCGCCGCCGCGTTTCAGTGGGTCAATCCCAAGGCGTGGATCATGGCCATCGGTGCCATCAGCACGTACACGCCGATGCAGGGCTATTTCTACAATGTGGTGGTCATCGCGGCGGTATTCGCCATCATCAACCTTCCAAGTGTTGGCCTGTGGGCCGCGTGCGGCACGCTGTTGCGCAATGTACTCAAGGATCCGCGGTGGTTGCGCGTGTTCAATTGGGGCATGGCGGCGCTACTGGTAATTTCGCTGTATCCGTTACTTCTCGAAAGCTTTCACTGACGCATTGCTTCAATCGCCGGCCCGATGCCTGTTAAGCTCGGTTTCAGGAGCGTTCCTACGCACTTTTAAATGAAGCCCTACTTCTTTAACGGCATCCGATCAGGTATTGATGACGCTCTCGAACCCATGCACAGCTCACGAGGCTGTGCATCGTCGTTTGCAGACACGAGCCTCCTGATCCCGGAACACGCTCTGCGAGTCCTTTATGAACACACGTCCGTTGTATTTCGATTACGCCGCCACCACCCCGGTGGACGAGCGGGTCATCAGGGTGATGACCGAATGTCTGGGTTTTCACGGTAACTTCGGTAACCCGGCTTCCAGCTCCCACGCCTTCGGCCAGCAGGCCCGGCAGACGGTCGAGCAGGCACGTCGGCAAGTCGCCGATCTGGTCGGCGCGCAGCCTGAGCAGATCGTCTGGACCTCCGGTGCCACCGAATCCAACAATCTTGCCCTCAAAGGCGTCGCCCAGGCCCGTGGCGTTTCCGGCGGGCACATCATTACCAGCCAGATCGAACACAAGGCCATTCTCGACACCGCCCGACAATTGCAGGATTCGGGCATTGCCGTGACTTATCTGGTGCCGGACGCTGAAGGCTTGATCACACCGCAAGCGGTCAGTGAAGCGATGCGCGACGACACGTTTCTGGTGTCGCTGATGCTGGTCAACAACGAGCTGGGCACGGTCAACGATGTCGAGGCGATTGGTGAGGTGGTGCGCAGTCGGCAGGCGCTATTCCATGTCGACGCCGCGCAGGGCGCTGGCAAAGTCGCGATCGATCTGAGCCGCCTGGCGGTTGACCTGATGTCGTTTTCCGCACACAAACTCTACGGCCCCAAGGGCATCGGCGCCTTGTATGTCGGTCCGCACGCGCAGCAACGCTTGCAGGCGCAGATCCATGGCGGCGGTCACGAAGGCGGCTTGCGCTCCGGAACCCTGGCGACTCATCAGATTGCCGGTATGGGCGCAGCATTCGCTCTGGCCGCCGACGCATTCGATGAAGAGAAAAAAGCCATCGTCGCTTTGCGCGAACGTTTGCTCGAACAGCTTTTGAGTTTGCCCGGCGTGCGCCTCAATGGCAGTGCCTCGCAACGTATTCCGCACACCCTAAGCCTGACCTTCAGCGAGGGCGAGTTCAACAGTACTGCGTTGAGCCATTCGATCGCGTTTTCCGCGACGTCGGCGTGTAATTCCGCAAGCAACGCGCCGTCCCACGTGCTGCTCGCGCTCGGCCACGATGCGCGGCTGGCGGCGCGCACCATTCGCTTGAGCCTCGGGCGGTTTACCACCGCCGAGGATGTCGACAAGGCCGTCGAACTGATCAGAACCGCCTGCGCCAGTGCCCCGGCATTCTGGGCGACAGGGCTTTAAAACAGCCGACGCTTTCCATGGCCGTGAAGGCTACGAACAATAACGATGACGCGATTAGCAGGAGACATGATGAGTTCCCACACCTTGACCGAAGGATCGGTGCCTCAGCGCCTGGCGCATACCCGTGAACTGATGCGCCGCGAAGGCATCCATGCGCTGCTCGTGCCGTCCGCCGACCCGCATCTGTCGGAATATTTGCCGGGTTACTGGCAGGGCCGGCAATGGCTGTCGGGTTTCCACGGTTCGGTCGGTACGCTGATTGTCACTACTGATTTCGCTGGCGTGTGGGCCGACAGTCGTTACTGGGAACAGGCGACCAAGGAACTCGACGGCAGCGGCATCGAACTGGTCAAGCTGCAACCGGGGCAGCCGAGCCCGCTGGACTGGCTGGCCGAGCAAACCCCAGAGGGCGGCGTGGTGGCGGTCGATGGTGCGGTGATGGCAGTGGCGTCGGCGCGCACACTGAGCAGCAAGCTCGAAGCACGCGGCGCTCGTCTGCGCACCGATATCGACCTGTTGCAGGAAGTCTGGCGCGATCGCCCGAGCCTCCCCGACGCGCCGGTCTATCAGCATCTGCCGCCGCAAGCGACTGTCAGCCGCGGTGAGAAACTCGCGAAGCTGCGCGAGTCCTTGCAAGAGCGTGGGGCCGATTGGCATTTCATCGCCACCCTGGATGACATCGCCTGGCTGTTCAACCTGCGCGGTGGTGATGTCTCGTTCAATCCAGTGTTTGTTTCGTTCGCCTTGATCAATCAGCAACAGGCGACGTTGTTCGTCGCCCTGAGCAAGGTCGATGCCGATCTGCGCGGCGTGCTCGAACAGGATGGCGTGACGCTGCGTGACTACAGCGAAGTGGCCGATGCATTGCGTGCTGTGCCGAGTGGCGCGAGCCTGCTGGTCGATCCGGCGCGAGTGACCACAGGTTTGCTGGATCACCTGGACAGTGGCGTGAAACTGGTCGAAGGCCTGAACCCGACCACGCTGGCCAAATCGCAGAAAAGCGAAGCCGACGCTCAGCACATCCGCAAAGCGATGGAGCAGGATGGCGCGGCGTTGTGCGAATTCTTCGCCTGGCTGGAATCGGCGTGGGGTCGCGAGCGCATCACCGAGCTGACCATTGACGAGAAACTCACCGCCGCTCGTGAACGTCGCCCCGATTATGTTTCGCTGAGTTTCAACACCATTGCCGCGTTCAATGCCAACGGCGCGATGCCGCATTATCACGCTACCGAAGAGGAGCATGCGGTGATCGAGGGTGATGGTCTGTTGCTTATCGATTCCGGTGGCCAGTACCTCGGCGGTACGACCGACATCACCCGCATGGTCCCGGTGGGAACTCCGACCCAAGAGCAGAAGCAGGATTGCACGCGTGTGTTGAAAGGCGTGATTGCCCTCTCACGGGCACGCTTCCCGAAAGGCATTCTGTCGCCGCTGCTCGACGCCATCGCCCGTGCGCCGATCTGGGCTGAAAACGTCGATTACGGTCACGGCACCGGTCACGGCGTGGGCTATTTCCTCAACGTTCACGAAGGTCCGCAGGTGATCGCCTATCAGGCCGCGCCGGCGCCGCACACAGCTATGCAGCCGGGAATGATCACATCGATCGAACCCGGTACTTATCGTCCAGGCCGCTGGGGTGTGCGCATCGAGAACCTGGCGATGAACCGCGAGGCCGGTACCAGCGAATTCGGCGATTTCCTCAAGTTCGAAACCCTGACGTTGTGCCCGATCGATACCCGTTGCCTGATTGCGGATCTGCTGACCCAGGAAGAAAAGCAGTGGCTCAATGCTTATCACAGTGAAGTGCGCGAGCGTTTGAGCCCATTGCTGGAGGGTGCGGCGCTGGGCTGGCTGAACGAGCGCACTGTGGCAATTTGATCGATGTACCCAAGGCACTGCCCGCGGTGCCTTGGGCTTGGCTTCAATCCTGGCGCAATGCCTCTTCTACGAAGTCGAGTCGATCCTGACCGAAGAACATCTGATCGCCAATGAACATGCTTGGAGCACCGAAAACGCCGCGCTTGATGGCTTTTTCGGTGTTTTCCTTGAGCGCGGCCTTGACTGATTCATCGTTGGTCAACGCCATTATTTCCTGGGTATCGAAGCCGTTTTCAGTCAGCACCCCTGCGATGGTTTGCGGATCGTTAAGGTTACGGCCTTCCACCCAAAGTGCCTTGAACAGGCAATCGACGAAGTCGGCGAAACGCTGCGGCTGATGCAACTGCATGCCAGTGACGGCGCGCATCAATATCAGCGTATTGATCGGAAAGTGCGGATTGAACCTGAGCTGTACGCCGTAGCGTTTGGCGAAACGGTCGAGGTCCTGAAACATGTAACGACCCTTGGCCGGAATCACCGCCGGCGAGGCATTGCCGGTGGCTTTGAATACGCCACCCAACAGCATCGGGATGTAGATCAGTTCGCTGCGGGTTTCGGCGCAAATGTTCGGCAGCTGGGTGTGCGCCAGATAGGTGGTGGGGCTGCCGAGGTCGAAATAGAATTCCACGGTTTTCGTCATTATCAAGTCGCGCTCTTATTGTTGTGATGAGGGGGAGGGCTTACCAGCGCTCGTTCCATGGGCGCAGGTCCAGCTCGAAGGTCCATGCATCCCGTGGCTGACTGTGCAGATACCAGTAGTTTTCGGCGATGTGCTCCGGGTCCAGAATGCCGTCCTGATCCTTGGTCGCGTATTTTTCGGGAAAGCTGTTGCGGATGAAGTCGGTGTCGATCGCACCGTCCACTACGACATGGGCGACATGGATGTTCATCGGTCCCAGTTCCCTGGCCATGCTTTGGGCCAGTGCGCGGATACCGTGTTTGGCGCCAGCGAAAGCGGCGAATCCGGAAGCGCCGCGCAGTCCGGCGGTGGCACCGGTAAACAGAATCGTGCCGCGCTGCCGGGTCACCATGCGCTTGGCCACTTCACGGGCATTGAGAAACCCGGAGAAACAGGCCATCTCCCAGATCTTGAAATACTTGCGCGCGGTTTCTTCGAGAATGCTGCACGGCACGTTGGCTCCGATGTTGAAGACAAAGGCCTCGATCGGACCGACGCGTGTCTCGATGTCTTCGATCAGCGCGATGACGTCTTCTTCCTTGCGCGCATCGCAAGCGAACCCATGAGCCTCACCGCCTTCAGCGACTATGGCGTCGACCAGTGGCTGCAGTTTGTCGGCGCTGCGCCGGGTCACGCAGGCAGTGAAACCTTCATTGGCAAAACGCTTGGCAATCGCGCCGCCAGTGGCATCGCCCGCACCGACAACCAATACGACCTTCTTGTTATTCATGGGTGAATCCCTTTAGGTTAACGATCGTTTAGTTAACGAACGTTATGCTAGGATTCGGGCAGCGTCAAGGCGAACCATTTCAGGAGAGGACATGCGTTATTCGGCAGGCCACAAATCGGAAACCCGCGAAAGATTGCTGCAAAGCAGCGCGCTCTCGGCAAAGAAATCGGGGTTTTCCACGGTGGGCGTGGATGGTCTGATGAAGGCTATCGGTTTGAGTGGCGCAGCGTTCTACAGTCACTTTTCCTCAAAGGATGGGTTGTTTGCTGCCATTGTCGAGCGAGAGCTGAGTGAGAGTCTCGAGCGCCTTGGTGGGCAGGGCGGCGCAGATCGGCAGCGGCTGGAGCGTTGTCTGAAGCAGTACCTGAGCATGGCCCACGTCGAGCAACCCGAGTCCGGCTGCGCGCTGCCGACATTGGGTGCAGAGATCGCCCGTGCCGATGTGCAGGTGCGTGAGCAGGCGGAAGAATGGATCTGCCGTCTCCAGCAAAGTTGGGCTGAGATACTGGAAAGCGAGAGCCTGGCCTGGTCGGTGCTTGCGCAATGCGTGGGTGCGCTGGTGGTCGCGCGGATGCTGGCAACACCGGACGTGCAGCGAACGGTGTTGCGCTCGAGCCATCAGGAAATCACGCGTCAGCTCGCTTCCCCGCGAGCCGAGTAGTTATTTGCAGATGACGATCATGCTGCGGCTGGTATAGCCGGCGGGGTTCAGGCCGAACGGATAATCGCCTGGTTCTTCCACGGCATCCCCGGATTTGGCGATCACCTTGTACCCCTTGGGAGCGCAGGAGTTGGCGGCGCTGGTGTAGCACTTGTCCCATGAGGATGAAAGTCCGGAACAGTTGATATGCAGGCCCTTCTTTCCCCGCTTGACCTGGGTTTCCGAGGTCGCTGCGCAACTTGCGATCGCCAGCAGGGCGATCAATAGCAAAATTCGTTTCATTACCATCCTTAATAGCGGCCGCGAGTCTTGTGCTCGGGTCTGCCTGTATTCGCTCGCGTTTGCAGCGTTGTGCCGTCCCTTTGCGAAAAAATCCATGCCTGGCGATGGGTTACGAAGCTAAACATGGCCTAAATAAGCGCCAATTACCAGAGCCACTTTTCATTACCCTTCAGTCCGCCGCGACAGCAGGCTTTGCTCCGCTGCCCATGGTCATCGTTGCGCCCACGGAGGCCAGAATAATGCACAGGATGGCCAGCCATTGTGACAATGAAAGGTATTCCTGCAGAAAAAGCAGGCCCGATAGCGCGCCGAACGCGGGTTCGATACTCATGAGTGTGCCGAAGGTGCGCGCGGGCATTCGCGTCAGGGCGACCATTTCCAGGGTGTAGGGCAGGGCGGTGGACAGAATGGCGACTCCGATAGCGACTGGAATCAGTGAGGGTGTCAGCAGCGCAGCGCCGGCATGAACGATACCGATCGGCGCTACGAACAGCGCGGCGATCATCACGCCCAACGCAGCCGTAGTTACTCCGTTATCAGCGCCGGCCTTCTGCCCGAACAGAATGTACAGCGCCCAGCAGACCCCGGCTCCCAGTGCATAGCCCGCTCCGACCAGGTCAATGCCAGCAGTGGTTGCCCCAGTAGGTATCAATAGAAGCAAGCCGGCCGCGGCCAGCGCGATCCAGAGAAAATCGATAGCGCGGCGAGAGGCATATATCGCTACAGCCAGAGGGCCGGTGAATTCGAGAGCAACGGCGATGCCCAGCGGCACAGTGCGCAGAGACATATAGAAGAGGAAGTTCATCCCGCCCAATGCCATGCCGTAGACAATCACGGTACGAAGAGACTTGGCGGTCAGCTTTGCGCGCCATGGCCGGAGCAATAGCAGCATGATCACGCTGGCAAAGATCAAGCGCAGCGTGGTTGTGCCTTGAGCGCCGATAATCGGGAACATGCTTTTGGCCAGGGAGGCGCCTGACTGGATGGATGCCATGGCTATCATGAGCAGGCCTACCGGAAACAACATGGAGGCTAGGGAGCGAGGTTGGTCATTCATTACAGGGCGGCATCCAGGCAAAAGCAGAGTGTTGTTATGGGAGTGGGCAATATACTGCGCATTGGATGGGGGCGCGTCTATATATAGAGGAGGTTTTTGCTGATTTGTAAGAAAAGCGAAATTAACGGTTGACGGCAGATTCCAGAGGTCTATAATTCGCCCCACTTCCGGCGCAGTCGAAACGGAAAACTCCTTGAGATTCAAAGAGTTACGCAGTTTTCGGCAGCGGCTCGCTTCAGATCATCGAAGCCTGGAAAGAGTTGAAAGAGCAGTGATGTTCGGCTCTTTTAACGGTTCGGTCTTCTCGGTCGAAAGCGGAGAAAAAGAGGTGTTGACAGCAGCGATTAACGCTGTAGAATTCGCCTCCCGCTAACGAGAGATCGGAAGCGCAAGTGGTTGAAGTTGTTGAGGAATTCTTCGAAAACTTCTGAAAATAATCACTTGACAGCAAATGAGGCTGCTGTAGAATGCGCGCCTCGGTTGAGACGAAAGATCTTAACCAACCGCTCTTTAACAACTGAATCAAGCAATTCGTGTGGGTGCTTGTGCAGTCAGACTGATAGTCAACAAGATTATCAGCATCACAAGTTACTCCGCGAGAAATCAAAGATGTAACCAACGATTGCTGAGCCAAGTTTAGGGTTTCTTAAAAACCCAAAGATGTTTGAACTGAAGAGTTTGATCATGGCTCAGATTGAACGCTGGCGGCAGGCCTAACACATGCAAGTCGAGCGGATGAAAGGAGCTTGCTCCTGGATTCAGCGGCGGACGGGTGAGTAATGCCTAGGAATCTGCCTGGTAGTGGGGGACAACGTTTCGAAAGGAACGCTAATACCGCATACGTCCTACGGGAGAAAGCAGGGGACCTTCGGGCCTTGCGCTATCAGATGAGCCTAGGTCGGATTAGCTAGTTGGTGAGGTAATGGCTCACCAAGGCGACGATCCGTAACTGGTCTGAGAGGATGATCAGTCACACTGGAACTGAGACACGGTCCAGACTCCTACGGGAGGCAGCAGTGGGGAATATTGGACAATGGGCGAAAGCCTGATCCAGCCATGCCGCGTGTGTGAAGAAGGTCTTCGGATTGTAAAGCACTTTAAGTTGGGAGGAAGGGTTGTAGATTAATACTCTGCAATTTTGACGTTACCGACAGAATAAGCACCGGCTAACTCTGTGCCAGCAGCCGCGGTAATACAGAGGGTGCAAGCGTTAATCGGAATTACTGGGCGTAAAGCGCGCGTAGGTGGTTTGTTAAGTTGGATGTGAAATCCCCGGGCTCAACCTGGGAACTGCATCCAAAACTGGCAAGCTAGAGTATGGTAGAGGGTGGTGGAATTTCCTGTGTAGCGGTGAAATGCGTAGATATAGGAAGGAACACCAGTGGCGAAGGCGACCACCTGGACTGATACTGACACTGAGGTGCGAAAGCGTGGGGAGCAAACAGGATTAGATACCCTGGTAGTCCACGCCGTAAACGATGTCAACTAGCCGTTGGGAGCCTTGAGCTCTTAGTGGCGCAGCTAACGCATTAAGTTGACCGCCTGGGGAGTACGGCCGCAAGGTTAAAACTCAAATGAATTGACGGGGGCCCGCACAAGCGGTGGAGCATGTGGTTTAATTCGAAGCAACGCGAAGAACCTTACCAGGCCTTGACATCCAATGAACTTTCCAGAGATGGATTGGTGCCTTCGGGAACATTGAGACAGGTGCTGCATGGCTGTCGTCAGCTCGTGTCGTGAGATGTTGGGTTAAGTCCCGTAACGAGCGCAACCCTTGTCCTTAGTTACCAGCACGTTATGGTGGGCACTCTAAGGAGACTGCCGGTGACAAACCGGAGGAAGGTGGGGATGACGTCAAGTCATCATGGCCCTTACGGCCTGGGCTACACACGTGCTACAATGGTCGGTACAAAGGGTTGCCAAGCCGCGAGGTGGAGCTAATCCCATAAAACCGATCGTAGTCCGGATCGCAGTCTGCAACTCGACTGCGTGAAGTCGGAATCGCTAGTAATCGCGAATCAGAATGTCGCGGTGAATACGTTCCCGGGCCTTGTACACACCGCCCGTCACACCATGGGAGTGGGTTGCACCAGAAGTAGCTAGTCTAACCTTCGGGAGGACGGTTACCACGGTGTGATTCATGACTGGGGTGAAGTCGTAACAAGGTAGCCGTAGGGGAACCTGCGGCTGGATCACCTCCTTAATCGACGACATCAGCTGCTGCATGAGCTCCCACACGAATTGCTTGATTCATTGAAGAAGACGATAGAAGCAGCTTTAAGCTCCAAGCTGATAGCTCTGAGCTAACAGTTACAAGCTCGAAATTGGGTCTGTAGCTCAGTTGGTTAGAGCGCACCCCTGATAAGGGTGAGGTCGGCAGTTCGAATCTGCCCAGACCCACCAATTTTGTTATGGGGCCATAGCTCAGCTGGGAGAGCGCCTGCCTTGCACGCAGGAGGTCAGCGGTTCGATCCCGCTTGGCTCCACCATAAACTGCTTCGCCGTTACAGAGTTTAGAAATGAATATTCGTAGTGAATATTGATTTCTAGTCTTTTGACTGGATCGTTCTTTAAAAATTTGGGTATGTGATAGAAAGATAGACTGAACGTTACTTTCACTGGTAACGGATCAGGCTAAGGTAAAATTTGTGAGTTCTCTTAGTTGAGAAATTCGAATTTTCGGCGAATGTCGTCTTCACAGTATAACCAGATTGCTTGGGGTTATATGGTCAAGTGAAGAAGCGCATACGGTGGATGCCTTGGCAGTCAGAGGCGATGAAAGACGTGGTAGCCTGCGAAAAGCTTCGGGGAGTCGGCAAACAGACTTTGATCCGGAGATGTCTGAATGGGGGAACCCAGCCATCATAAGATGGTTATCTTGTACTGAATACATAGGTGCAAGAGGCGAACCAGGGGAACTGAAACATCTAAGTACCCTGAGGAAAAGAAATCAACCGAGATTCCCTTAGTAGTGGCGAGCGAACGGGGACTAGCCCTTAAGTGGCTTTGAGATTAGCGGAACGCTCTGGAAAGTGCGGCCATAGTGGGTGATAGCCCTGTACGCGAAAATCTCTTAGTCATGAAATCGAGTAGGACGGAGCACGAGAAACTTTGTCTGAATATGGGGGGACCATCCTCCAAGGCTAAATACTACTGACTGACCGATAGTGAACTAGTACCGTGAGGGAAAGGCGAAAAGAACCCCGGAGAGGGGAGTGAAATAGATCCTGAAACCGTATGCGTACAAGCAGTGGGAGCAGACTTTGTTCTGTGACTGCGTACCTTTTGTATAATGGGTCAGCGACTTATTTTCAGTGGCGAGCTTAACCGAATAGGGGAGGCGTAGCGAAAGCGAGTCTTAATAGGGCGTCTAGTCGCTGGGAATAGACCCGAAACCGGGCGATCTATCCATGGGCAGGTTGAAGGTTAGGTAACACTGACTGGAGGACCGAACCGACTACCGTTGAAAAGTTAGCGGATGACCTGTGGATCGGAGTGAAAGGCTAATCAAGCTCGGAGATAGCTGGTTCTCCTCGAAAGCTATTTAGGTAGCGCCTCATGTATCACTGTAGGGGGTAGAGCACTGTTTCGGCTAGGGGGTCATCCCGACTTACCAAACCGATGCAAACTCCGAATACCTACAAGTGCCGAGCATGGGAGACACACGGCGGGTGCTAACGTCCGTCGTGAAAAGGGAAACAACCCAGACCGTCAGCTAAGGTCCCAAAGTT
Organism: Pseudomonas moraviensis; assembly: GCF_900105805.1. Lineage (NCBI taxonomy): Bacteria > Pseudomonadati > Pseudomonadota > Gammaproteobacteria > Pseudomonadales > Pseudomonadaceae > Pseudomonas > Pseudomonas moraviensis. The sequence goes on from NZ_LT629788.1 coordinate 719,289, forward strand.
ATGGTTAAGTGGGAAACGATGTGGGAAGGCTTAGACAGCTAGGAGGTTGGCTTAGAAGCAGCCACCCTTTAAAGAAAGCGTAATAGCTCACTAGTCGAGTCGGCCTGCGCGGAAGATGTAACGGGGCTCAAACCATACACCGAAGCTACGGGTATCACCTTCGGGTGATGCGGTAGAGGAGCGTTCTGTAAGCCTGTGAAGGTGAGTTGAGAAGCTTGCTGGAGGTATCAGAAGTGCGAATGCTGACATGAGTAACGACAATGGGTGTGAAAAACACCCACGCCGAAAGACCAAGGTTTCCTGCGCAACGTTAATCGACGCAGGGTTAGTCGGTCCCTAAGGCGAGGCTGAAAAGCGTAGTCGATGGAAAACAGGTTAATATTCCTGTACTTCTGGTTATTGCGATGGAGGGACGGAGAAGGCTAGGCCAGCTTGGCGTTGGTTGTCCAAGTTTAAGGTGGTAGGCTGAGATCTTAGGTAAATCCGGGATCTTAAGGCCGAGAGCTGATGACGAGTTACCCTTTGGGTGACGAAGTGGTTGATGCCATGCTTCCAAGAAAAGCTTCTAAGCTTCAGGTAACCAGGAACCGTACCCCAAACCGACACAGGTGGTTGGGTAGAGAATACCAAGGCGCTTGAGAGAACTCGGGTGAAGGAACTAGGCAAAATGGCACCGTAACTTCGGGAGAAGGTGCGCCGGTGAGGGTGAAGGACTTGCTCCGTAAGCTCATGCCGGTCGAAGATACCAGGCCGCTGCGACTGTTTATTAAAAACACAGCACTCTGCAAACACGAAAGTGGACGTATAGGGTGTGACGCCTGCCCGGTGCCGGAAGGTTAATTGATGGGGTTAGCTAACGCGAAGCTCTTGATCGAAGCCCCGGTAAACGGCGGCCGTAACTATAACGGTCCTAAGGTAGCGAAATTCCTTGTCGGGTAAGTTCCGACCTGCACGAATGGCGTAACGATGGCGGCGCTGTCTCCACCCGAGACTCAGTGAAATTGAAATCGCTGTGAAGATGCAGTGTATCCGCGGCTAGACGGAAAGACCCCGTGAACCTTTACTATAGCTTTGCACTGGACTTTGAATTTGCTTGTGTAGGATAGGTGGGAGGCTTTGAAGCGTGGACGCCAGTTCGCGTGGAGCCATCCTTGAAATACCACCCTGGCAACTTTGAGGTTCTAACTCAGGTCCGTTATCCGGATCGAGGACAGTGTATGGTGGGTAGTTTGACTGGGGCGGTCTCCTCCTAAAGAGTAACGGAGGAGTACGAAGGTGCGCTCAGACCGGTCGGAAATCGGTCGTAGAGTATAAAGGCAAAAGCGCGCTTGACTGCGAGACAGACACGTCGAGCAGGTACGAAAGTAGGTCTTAGTGATCCGGTGGTTCTGTATGGAAGGGCCATCGCTCAACGGATAAAAGGTACTCCGGGGATAACAGGCTGATACCGCCCAAGAGTTCATATCGACGGCGGTGTTTGGCACCTCGATGTCGGCTCATCACATCCTGGGGCTGAAGCCGGTCCCAAGGGTATGGCTGTTCGCCATTTAAAGTGGTACGCGAGCTGGGTTTAGAACGTCGTGAGACAGTTCGGTCCCTATCTGCCGTGGACGTTTGAGATTTGAGAGGGGCTGCTCCTAGTACGAGAGGACCGGAGTGGACGAACCTCTGGTGTTCCGGTTGTCACGCCAGTGGCATTGCCGGGTAGCTATGTTCGGGAAAGATAACCGCTGAAAGCATCTAAGCGGGAAACTTGCCTCAAGATGAGATCTCACTGGAACCTTGAGTTCCCTGAAGGGCCGTCGAAGACTACGACGTTGATAGGTTGGGTGTGTAAGCGCTGTGAGGCGTTGAGCTAACCAATACTAATTGCCCGTGAGGCTTGACCATATAACACCCAAGCAATTTGCTGACCTGAGAAGGCACCAGATTGCGGTGTGTGAAGACGAAACGAACCGAAAGTTCGAAACGCACAAACACCGAAAACTATCACATACCCAATTTGCTGAAGCGAGGCCCTCTGGCCACGATTCAGTACCCGAATTTCTTGACGACCATAGAGCGTTGGAACCACCTGATCCCATCCCGAACTCAGCAGTGAAACGATGCATCGCCGATGGTAGTGTGGGGTTTCCCCATGTGAGAGTAGGTCATCGTCAAGATTAAATTCCGAAACCCCAATTGCGAAAGCAGTTGGGGTTTTGTTTTGCCTGCGAGAAAGTTTTTCACAGCGCCACCGGGGAAATACATCCTGAAGTGGACGGCCAGTTTTGGTATGGTGCAGCTCGTTTTTTAACGGACTGATGTCCTGCCCATGGATCGGCACTCATTTATGTCGAAGAGTTGCTGTAGAAATGCCTGAACCAATCCCGATCAAGGACCATGAAAAAGAGACGCGGCTGGTCAACAAACGCTTGATTGCCTGTGCTCTGTTCGTCTTTGCCATCAGCTGTGCTCTGGTGGTGCGTCTGTATATCCTTCAGGTGGTGGAATTCGACTACCACTCGACCATCTCCGAAAATAACCGTGTGCATGTCCTGCCGATTCCGCCGACGCGCGGATTGATCTATGACCGCAACGGTGTACTTCTCGCCGACAACCGTCCCAGCTACAACCTGACCATCACTCGTGAGCGTGCAACTGACGTCAATCAGGAATTGGACGAAGTCATCAACTTGCTGCACTTGCCTGCTGAGGACCGCATGGTATTCGACAAGGCGATGAAGCAATCCCGGCATCCGTTCACACCGGTTACCCTGTTTTATGAGCTGACGGAAGAGCAGATTGCCGTCCTGGCGGTCAATGAGTTCCGCCTGCCGGGCCTCGATGTCGAACCGCAGTTTGTCCGGCACTATCCCCTTGGCGCGCATTTCGCCCATTCAATCGGTTATGTCGGTCGGATCAACGAGAAAGAATCGAAGGCTCTCGACTCCGTTGAATACCGTGGTACGCAATCCATCGGTAAAACCGGTATCGAGCGCTTCTATGAAGCGCAGCTGCATGGCCATGTCGGCTATGAAGAAGTCGAAACCAACGCTCAAGGAAGAGTGCTGCGGGTGCTCAAGCATACCGACCCGGTGCCAGGCAAAAACATCGTCCTCAGCCTCGATGTGAAACTGCAGGAGGCCGCCGAAGCTGCTTTGGGCGATCGTCGTGGATCCGTGGTTGCTCTTGATCCGTCCACGGGAGAAGTACTGGCGATGGTCAGCAACCCCAGCTTCGATCCGAATCTGTTCGTCACTGGCATCAGCTCAAAGGAATATTCGGCCCTGCGCGATTCCATCGACCGGCCGCTGTTCAACCGCGTATTGCGCGGCTTGTACGCCCCCGGTTCGACGATCAAGCCGGAAGTCGCCATCGCAGGTCTGGACGCAGGCGTCGTGACCCCGCAAACACGCGTATTCGATCCCGGTTATTACCAACTACCGGACTTCGATCACAAGTACCGCAACTGGAACCACATTGGTGACGGCTGGGTGGATATGGACGCGGCGATCATGCGATCCAACGACACCTACTTTTACGATTTGGCGCACAAGCTTGGCATCGATCGCCTGCACGACTACATGGCGATGTTCGGTCTCGGTGAAAAGGTCTCGCTCGACATGTTTGAAGAGTCCCCCGGTCTGATGCCGTCGCAGGCTTGGAAACGCGCAACGCGGCGGCAGGCATGGTATCCCGGTGAAACCGTTATCCTGGGCATCGGCCAGGGCTACATGCAGGTCACACCCCTGCAATTGGCCCAAGCTACCGCACTGATCGCCAATAAAGGGATATGGAATCGGCCGCATCTGGCCAAATCGGTCGACGGCGTAGCGCCGGTTGACGAGCACCCGATGCCGAACATCCTGCTCAAGGATCCGCGTGATTGGGAGCAGGTCAACCATGGCATGCAGATGGTCATGCACGATGCTCGAGGCATTGCCCGAGCAGCCGCTGCGGGCGCGCAATACCGCATTGCCGGCAAAAGTGGTACGGCGCAAGTCGTGGCGATCAAGCAGGGGGAGCGCTACAACCGTGAGAAAACCCTTGAGCGCCACCGTGACAACGCCCTGTTCGTAGGATTCGCGCCGGCAGAGCATCCGAAAATCGCCATCTCGGTAATGATAGAGAACGGCGAGGCCGGGGGGCGGGTCGCAGGGCCGGTAGTCCGGCAGATCATGGATGCCTGGTTACTCGATCAGGATGGTCATCTCAAGCCGCAATACGCCGCGCCGAGCAAAGCCCCGGGCGACCCCCACGTCTAAAGCGTAGTAGCTTCATGGCACAGGCTCCAGCGGAGCCTGTGATTACGCACCGGGTACCGGGCAACTCATGTCGCCTTCCTCACATTTCAAATATTGCTTGAGCGCTTCGACACGCGTCTTGGTCATGCCCGTCAGGCAATCGCTGTAAATCAATGGATAAACACTCCCGCCCGCCACTCCTGATGCCGAAAACTTGCATTCAGAGTCGCGGAATCCAATCCATGCCCGTTGCGCGCCCACCAGCAGCTTCTTGCCGTCCGGATTGTCTTTCAAGCGGCCGGTGATCTGCTGGTAAACCGCATTCAATTCCTTGTCTGCCGCTTTAAAGGCTTGCCCCGCACACTGATTCATTGTCGCTTGATCACTGGCATTGGCGCAGTCAACGGCGGCGTGGACGAATGGGGAAAAAACAAAGGGCGCAAAGGCCAGAAGCAGTCGTACTGACATAAGGTTCTCGCTGTACCGAATGGAAAAGTGCAAACAGTGTAGCTAGGGTTGAGTGCGTAACCTGGAAGCTTCCAGCAGGCGATCCGCAGTGGCGGCGATTTCCTCGCGTTCATGCAGCCGCTCCAGCCAGTGCTCGGGAATCGCCCGAGTGCCGTAATAAGCACCTGCCAACTGACCCACGATAGCAGCGGTTGTATCCGCATCATCACCGAGATTGGCTGCTTGCAACACCGCGTCGGCGTAGGTCTGCGTGTGGTGGAAGCACCACAGCGCGGCTTCCAGCGATTGGACGCTATAGCCGCTGCCCTTGATTTCAGTTTCCCCTTTGTCGAGGTATTCACCCCGTGCGATCGCAGCCACCCCCGGCTGGGAAAGCGCTAGCAGTGGCGCCCGGCGAAGCTGGGTTTTCTCCGCACCCTCAAGGGCTCTTGCGATCAGATCAGCCAGCAATTGGCAGCACTCGATTGCCTCCGGCGCGGCATGGGTTGTGCGTGAGCTGTCAGCAGCGAAGGTCTGTACCTGTCGTACATCGGGAAAATAAAACAGCACGACGGGGGCCAGTCGCATCAGCGACCCGTTGCCAGCAGTCAACGGATCAGTCGAGCCGGCAAAAGGCTCCCCGGTGCGCTGGTACTGTTGCAGCGCCTGGCTCACGGTCATACCGATGTCGAAACATTCACCGGTAGAACTCAGGTATCCCCATTTCCACCAATTGAGATAGCGGCCCATCTGATCAGCCGCATCGAAGCCGTTTTTGCTCAGCAGGCTCTCGGCCAGACACAGCGCCATTGAGGTGTCATCGGTCCATTGCCCCGGTTTGAGCTGAAACGGGCCACCGCCGACCATATCACTCATCGGCCGGAATGATCCTCGCGGTTGGAACTCGACCGTGGTGCCGACCGCGTCGCCGCAAGCCAGGCCTAGAAGGGCGCCGCGATAACGATCGGCTAGAGAGGGCTGCATGGTTCGTCCTTGTTTCTGCGAATTCGCTGGCAAGATAGCAGGTCAATCGGCGCTGATTACAGAGCGCAAACTACGGCAGAATGTGTCTGCACGAGTCAAAGCTGCAGCGCTTGGATACAACTTCCCATTGGACATGTGGTCATACAAGCCTAGTGTTCAGAACAGGAGGTGACGTATGAAACCAGTACCTAACAGTTTCGAACGCAAAATCAAGCTCAAGGCGTCGCGTTCCCACGTCTGGCGTGCATTAGTCGATGCCGAGGCGTTTGGACAATGGTTTGGCGTGGCGCTCGAGGGCCGGCGATTCATCGCTGGCGAATGGACGCAGGGCCAGGTCACGTACCCCGGTTATGAACACGTATTGTGGAACGTGCTGATCGAGCGGGTCGAGCCGCAGCAGTTGTTTTCTTTCCGCTGGCATCCGTATGCGGTCAACCCGAAGATCGACTACTCGCAAGAGCCCACCACCCTGGTCAAGTTCGAGCTGCAGGATTTCGAGGACGGTACGTTGCTCAAGGTTTCGGAATCCGGCTTCGCCCACATCCCCGATGTTCGCCAGAAAGAGGCGTATTACATGGACAGTCGCGGCTGGGAGGAACAATTGAGCAGGCTTGAACGGTTCCTCGCTGAAAGCGCCAAGGCCCGTGAAAGCGGTAGTGCCTGACAGGTCTAAGGGTTTTCGGAAGTGTTTGTATGGCGAATGTCTTACACGCGTTGGTAGCTTTTACGACTATTGCTGATTGGATCCACTGGGTAATCTACACACATCAACTGAGACACAGGGAGTGTTTCAGGATCATGGATGATCGACCATTTGCAAGGATCGCTACCGACAGGGAGTCGATAATGGTCTTGGGAAAAACCCGCTTCGGCGGGTTTTTTTTCGTCTGCACGTAGGAGCTGCCGAAGGCTGCGATCTTTTGATCTTGCTTTTAAAAGCCTAATCTCAAAAGTCGCAGCCTTCTGCTCACGCAAATGTCACCCGTTACGAAGCAATCAACTGCCGCAACACATAATGCAGAATCCCCCCGGATTTGAAGTACTCAACCTCGTTCAACGTATCAATCCGGCACAAGACCTCGACCTTCTCCTGACGCCCGTCCTCGCGAGTAATCACCAGAGGCAGATTCATCCGCGGCGTCAACTCGACACCGCTCAGCCCCTGAATCTCGAATGTTTCCTTGCCAGTCAGATTGAGACTCTTGCGATTCTGGTCAAGCTTGAACTGCAACGGCAGCACACCCATGCCCACCAGATTGGAGCGGTGAATGCGCTCGAAGCTTTCCGCAATGACCGCTTTGACCCCCAGCAGATTGGTACCTTTTGCCGCCCAGTCACGGCTTGACCCTGTGCCATATTCCTGTCCGGCAATCACCACCAGCGGAGTGCCCGAAGCCTGGTACTTCATGGCTGCATCATAAATGGCCATTTTTTCCCCGGTGGGAATGTAGAGGGTGTTGCCACCTTCCTCGCCCCCGAGCATCTCGTTGCGAATACGGATGTTGGCAAACGTGCCGCGCATCATCACTTCATGATTGCCGCGACGTGAACCGTAGGAGTTGAAGTCGCGAGGCTCGACGCCTTTTTCCTGCAGATAACGCCCGGCCGGGCTGTCGATCTTGATATTGCCGGCGGGGGAGATGTGGTCTGTGGTTACCGAATCACCGAGCAGGGCCAATACCCGTGCGCCTTTGACATCTTTGACCTCCGGCAGGGGGCCGGAAATGTCGTCGAAGAAAGGCGGATGCTGAATGTAGGTCGAATCGTCCTGCCACACGTAAGTGGCCGCTTGCGGCACCTCGATGGCTTGCCATTGCTCATCACCGGCAAACACTTCGGCGTATTCCTTGTGGAACATCGCCGTATTGACCTGATTCACCGCCTCGGCGATCTCTCGGCTGCTCGGCCAGATATCGCGCAGATACACCGGATTACCCTGCTGATCCTCACCCAGTGGTTCGCTGCTGATATCGGTGCGCACGCTACCCGCCAATGCATAGGCGACGACCAGCGGTGGCGAGGCCAGCCAATTGGTTTTCACCAGCGGATGCACGCGACCTTCGAAGTTGCGGTTGCCGGACAGGACCGACGCGACCGTAAGATCGGCTTTCTGAATGGCTTTTTCGATCGGCTCCGGCAGTGGCCCGGAGTTGCCGATGCAGGTGGTGCAGCCATAGCCGACCAGAGAAAACCCTAGTTGATCAAGGTATTGGGTCAGCCCGGCAGCCTTGTAGTAGTCGGTGACGACTTTCGACCCGGGAGCCAGCGAGCTTTTGACCCACGGTTTGCGCGTCAGGCCTTTTTCCACTGCTTTTTTCGCCAGCAACCCGGCCGCCATCATCACGCTCGGGTTGGAAGTGTTGGTGCAGGAGGTGATCGCGGCGATGACCACGGCGCCGTTTTTCAGGCGATAGGTTTTGCCCTCGTATTCATAATCCGCTTCGCCCACCAGATCGGCATTGCCCACGGCGACGCCGCCACCGCCCTCGCTTTCCAGGCGTCCTTCTTCTTTGCTGGTGGGTTTGAATTGCAGGTCGACAAAGTCACTGAAGGCCTGCGCAACGTTCGGCAGCGAGACGCGATCCTGCGGGCGCTTAGGTCCGGCCAGACTGGCTTCGACGCTGCCCATGTCCAGCGCCAGGCTGTCAGTGAACACCGGCTCCTGACCCGGAAGACGCCACAGACCTTGAGCCTTGGTGTACGCCTCGACCAGTTTCACCACTTCCGCTGGCCGGCCGGACAGGCGCAGGTATTCCAGGGTGACATCGTCCACCGGGAAGAAGCCGCATGTCGCCCCGTACTCGGGAGCCATGTTAGCGATGGTCGCGCGGTCGGCCAGTGGCAGGTCGGCGAGGCCGTCGCCATAGAACTCGACGAATTTGCCGACCACGCCTTTCTTGCGCAGCATCTGCGTCACGGTCAGCACCAGGTCGGTCGCGGTGATGCCTTCCTTGAGCTTGCCGGTGAGTTTGAAGCCGATCACTTCCGGAATCAGCATTGACACCGGTTGCCCAAGCATCGCCGCTTCCGCTTCGATCCCGCCGACGCCCCAGCCGAGTACGCCGAGGCCGTTGATCATGGTGGTGTGGGAGTCGGTACCGACCAGCGTGTCGGGGAAAGCGTAGGTGCGGCCGTCCTCTTCTTTGGTCCACACGGTGCGACCGAGGTACTCGAGGTTGACCTGGTGGCAGATGCCGGTGCCCGGCGGTACCACGCTGAAGTTATCGAACGCACTCTGGCCCCAGCGCAGAAACGCATAGCGTTCGCCGTTGCGTTGCATTTCGATGTCGACGTTCTGTTCAAACGCACTGGCGCTGCCAAACTTGTCGACCATCACCGAGTGGTCGATTACCAGATCCACCGGTGATAACGGATTGATCCGTTGAGGATCACCGCCAGCCTTGGCCATCGCCGCACGCATGGCGGCGAGGTCGACCACGGCGGGGACACCGGTAAAATCCTGCATCAATACGCGCGCCGGGCGGTACTGGATTTCCCGATCGGAGCGGCGCTCCTTGAGCCAGGCAGCAAGGGCCTTGAGGTCGGCACCGGTCACGGTTTTTTCGTCTTCCCAGCGCAGCAGGTTTTCCAGCAGTACCTTTAACGACATCGGCAGCCTGTCGAGGTCGCCCAGGCTTTTGGCGGCTTCCGGCAGGCTGAAATAATGGTAGGTCGTGGCGTCGATTTGCAGGGTTTTCAGTGATTTCAGACTATCGAGGGACGGCATTACGATCACTCCTTTGAGTCCGCACGGCTACGGACTGAGGGGACGGGCAGAGCATTAAACCTAGCTCTGTTTTGAGTAGCTGGCTAATAACTGGACTCTATGGGCGGAACCAAGGTTCCGACTTCGGCTATCATGCGCCGGTTTTCGTGACAGGCATTGCGGCAACGCAAGGCTTGAGCATCGCGCAGCGGCCGAATCATCGAGCGCTGCCCAGGAGTAAGAATGAACACCCTATTCATGCATTGCCGGCCCGGCTTCGAAGGCGAAGTCTGTTCGGAAATTTCCGACCTCGCCGCCCGTCTCAACGTCGCCGGCTACGCCAAAGCCAAAACGGCCGCGGCCTGCGCCGAGTTTGTCTGCACCGAAGCCGACGGCGCCGAACGCCTGATGCGCGGTCAGCGTTTCGCCGAACTGATCTTCCCGCGGCAGTGGGCGCGCGGCTTTTTCATCGATCTGCCGGAAAACGACCGGATCAGCGTGATCCTCGCGCACATGGCCGATTTCCCGGTGTGTGGCAGTCTGTGGCTGGAAGTGGTCGATACCAATGATGGCAAGGAGCTGTCGAACTTCTGCAAGAAGTTCGAAGGCCCGCTGCGCAAGGCACTGACCGCCGCCGGAAAACTGGTGGAAGACGCCAGCAAGCCGCGTCTGTTGCTGACCTTCAAAAGCGGCCGCGAGGTGTTTCTTGGCATGGCCGACGCCGGTAACTCGGCAATGTGGCCGATGGGCATTCCGCGCCTGAAGTTTCCCCGCGAAGCGCCCAGTCGCTCGACCTTGAAGCTGGAAGAGGCGTGGCACCACTTCATTCCGCGTGATCAGTGGGAAGATCGCCTGCACAGTGACATGACCGGCGTCGACCTCGGTGCCGCGCCGGGCGGCTGGACCTGGCAACTGGTCAACCGTGGCATGCTGGTCACCGCCATCGACAACGGCCCGATGGCTGAAAGCCTGATGGAAACCGGGCTGGTCCAGCATCTGATGGCGGATGGTTTTACCTTCAAGCCGAAACAGCCGGTTGACTGGATGGTCTGCGATATCGTCGAGAAACCGGCGCGCAATGCCGCGATGCTGGAAGAATGGATCGGCGAGGGACATTGCCGCGAGGCGGTGGTCAACCTGAAGCTGCCGATGAAACAGCGTTATGCCGAAGTGAAGCGTCTGCTGGAGCGTATTGCCGATGGTTTCAAGGCGCGCGGGATCAAGGTTGATATCGGCTGCAAGCAGCTGTATCACGACCGCGAAGAAGTGACCTGCCACTTGCGTCGGCACGACAGCAAAAAAGCCAAGTCCCGCTGAAGCAGCGCAAACCCTTGTGCGAGCGAGCCTGCTCGCGAAAGCGTCTTGTCAGCCGACACCAATGTTGGATGAAACAGCGTATTCGCGAGCAGGCTCGTTCCCACATGGGTTGGACGATATCCGGCAATGCGCGACAATGCAGGCCAGTTTCTGGAGTGAACCATGAGTGAAATGATCGATACCCCGGTCGACCGCACCCTCGACGCCACCGGCCTCAATTGCCCGGAACCGGTGATGATGTTGCACCAGTACATCCGCGATCTGCTGCCCGGCGGCCTGCTCAAGGTGATCGCCACGGACCCCTCGACCAAACGCGACATTCCCAAGTTCTGTGTGTTCCTCGACCATGAACTGGTGAGCCAGCATGAAGAGGCCGGTACTTATCTGTACTGGATTCGCAAGAAGTCCTGACTCTGGGCAAAAAAAGACCTGCAAATGCAGGTCTTTTTTATGGGTGATCAACCCGCCGAACGACTGATCCGAATCCGCTTGCGCGCACTGCGCGTCAGACGGATCGAGAGCATCAGCGCCGCGCAGCTCAGACCGACGATCAACCCCTGCCACAGGCCGCTCGGGCCACGTGGCGCGCCGAGCCAGTCGGTCAGGCCCAACGCGTAACCGACCGGCAAGCCAATCCCCCAGTAAGCGAACAGGGTCAGGATCATCGTCACGCGAGTGTCCTGATAACCACGCAACGCGCCGGCAGCAGTCACCTGGATCGCATCGGAAAACTGGAACAGCGCCGAATACACGATCAGCATCGCCGCGATGTGAATCACCGTCGGATCGGCGGTATAGATCGCTGCAATTGGCTCGCGCAGCAACAGCATCAGACTCGCCGACAGGCAGGCGTAGGCCAGGGCGGTGCCCATGCCGACTCCGGCGGCAAAACGCGCCTCCCGCGGTTCTTCGCGGCCCAATGCCTGTCCGACACGCACGGTGACCGCCATGCCCAGCGAATACGGAATCATGAACACCAGCGAGCTGACGTTCAGTGCAATCTGATGCCCGGCCACCACCGTCGCGCCGAGGCTGCCGATGAGCAGGGCGATCACGGCGAAGATGCTCGATTCGGCAAACACCGCGATGCCGATCGGCAAACCAATCGACAGCAGACGCTTGATCACCGCCCACTGCGGCCAGTCGAAGCGACTGAACAGCTCGCTCGAACGATAGGCCGGCGCCCAGCGTTCGTAACCGGCCAGACCCAGCGCCATCATCCACATCACGATTGCCGTGGCCCAGCCGCAGCCGACGCCGCCCATGGCCGGCACGCCAAAGTGGCCATAGATGAAGATGTAGTTCAGCGGGATGTTCAGCGCCAGACCGCACAGGCCCAACACCATGGCCGGGCGGGTGCGGCCAATGCCGTCACTGGTGCAACGCAACACGTGATAGAAGGCCACCGCCGGCAAGCCGCTGGCGATGCCGTGCAGGTATTGCATGCACGGGCCGATCAGCTCTGGGTCGACCTTCATCAGGTGCAACACCGGTTCAGCGGCGACCAGCATCGAGGTGGCGATCAATCCCACCACCAATGCCAGCCACAGCGCCTGACGCACGATCGGGCCGATCTCGCTGTGCTTGCCGGCGCCGAAACGTTGCGCCACTTTCGGCGTGGTGGCGAGCAGAGTGCCGGTCATCAACAGAAACACCGGCACCCAGATCGAGTTGCCCAACGCCACCGCCGCCAGATCCTTAGGCCCGACGCGCCCGGCCATCACCGCATCGACGAAGCCCATGGCCGTGGTCGCCAGTTGCGCGATGATGATCGGCAGGGCCAGGGCGAGCAGGTTTTTCAACTCCAGGCGAATCCGCGCAGGGCGGGTCAGGGAGACGGCGACAGGTTGGTCAGTTACAGGGTTCACAGGCAAAGCGTCCAGAAAGTAGTGATGCGCGAGGCGGGGCATTCTACGCCGCTGACGCCCCGGTCAGGAAAAATCCTCTGTTGCGTATTTGTAAACGCAAAGCCTGCTGGCTGATCGACGCGTCTGCACCTAAACTGCCGATCCGCCCAAGGAGCCCGCCATGCTGATTGTTGCCGATGAAAATATCCCGCTGCTCGACGCCTTCTTTGCCGGTTTCGGTGAAATCCGCCGGGTCCCGGGCCGCTCCATTGACCGTGCGACGGTCGAGCAGGCCGATGTGTTGCTGGTGCGTTCGGTGACCAACGTCAACCGCGCGCTGCTTGAGGGCAGCAAGGTGCGCTTTGTCGGCACCTGCACCATCGGCACCGACCACTTGGATCTCGATTACTTCAACGAGGCCGGGATTACCTGGTCGAGCGCGCCGGGATGCAACGCTCGGGGTGTGGTCGATTACGTACTGGGCAGTCTGATGACACTGGCCGAAATCGAAGGGGTGGATCTGACTCAGCGTACCTACGGCGTCGTTGGCGCCGGTGAAGTCGGTGGTCGCTTGATCAAGGTCCTGAAGGCCTTGGGCTGGAACGTCAAGGTGTGCGATCCGCCGCGTCAGGCTGCCGATGGCGGCGAATATGTCAGCCTCGAGCAGATCATCCAGCAGTGCGACGTGATCAGTCTGCATACGCCACTGACCCGTAGCGGCGACGATGCAACGTGGCATCTGTTCGATCAACAGCGTCTGCGGCAACTCAAGCAGGGTGCGTGGCTGATCAACGCGGCGCGCGGCCCTGTGGTGGACAACGCAGCGCTGCGTGAGGTGCTGCTCGAGCGCGAGGACCTGCAGGCAGTGCTCGATGTCTGGGAAAAGGAGCCTGAAGTCGATGTTGCGCTGGCCGAACTCTGTGTATTGGCCACGCCACATATTGCCGGTTACAGCCTCGATGGCAAGCAACGCGGGACTGCGCAAATCTATCAGGCTTACTGCGCGTTCATCGGGCAGCCCGCAGATATCCAGCTCAGTGATCTTTTGCCGGCAGCGTGGCTGTCGGAAGTTTCCCTGCACGGCGGCAGTGACCCGGCGTGGGCGCTGGCGATGTTGTGCCGGGGCGTGTACGACCCGCGCCGCGATGATGCGGATTTCCGCCGCAGTCTGGTGGGAAATGTCGCTGAACAGCGTGCGGCGTTTGATGTGTTGCGCAAGCAGTATCCGGTGCGACGCGAGATCGAAGGGCTCAAGGTGCGGATTGAAGGGGATGGGCCGGCGTTGCGCCAGATTGTCGAGGCGCTGGGGGCTGTGGCTGTCTAGAAACCGAAGCGGCTCATTCGCGAGCAGGCTCGCTCCCACAGGGATCTTCAATGAACATCCGATTTGTGTGGGAGCGAACCTGCTCGCGAAAGCGGCACCCCCGATCCTGAATTGCAGACAGAAAAAAACCGGCCAATCAGGGCCGGGTCAGGAAGACAGTGGCTATATCACTCTTGTTCGGCAGGCTTGACCAATCGCTTCTCCAGTTCGCGGCAAGCGTCCTGGATCATGTTTTCAGTGATCGGTACTTCGCGGCCCTGTTCATCGATAATCGAGCAACCCAGAGACTGGTCGGGTTGGGTGCGGATCACTTCAATCTTGTCTTCGCTGCTGTGTTGCAAGGACATGGCCTGTCTCCTCATCAGGTTGTGTGCCTAAGTTAAAACCGCCACGTGACCAGGCTGTGACAACTCCCTGCGGTCTGTCGGCGGGCGGCATCTCTACTCAAACAGAAATGACCGCTCGTCTCAACCGCAACCTTAGACCAATCGTTTCTAGCATCCGGACATCCCGGGCATATTTAACCTGACTCATTGTGATTTACAGAGTTCCACCCCATGTGAGTCTGTGGGCTGGCCCGATCCATTTGCGCAGACGTGAACTCCATGATCTCCATGCTTTCCTCCCGACACCGGCGCGCCCTGCGCCTGACCAGTCATTTTCTCCTTCCATATCGCTGGCATGCCTTCGGCGCGTTACTCGCGCTGATCGTCACGGCCGGCATCACCTTGTCGATGGGGCAGGGCATCAAGTTGTTGGTGGATCAGGGCTTCATGACCCGATCGCCGCATCTGCTCAATCAGTCCATCGGCATTTTCATGCTGCTGGTGCTCGGGCTGGCGCTGGGCACTTTCGCCCGTTTCTATCTGGTGTCGTGGATCGGCGAGCGGGTGGTCGCCGACATTCGTCGCCAGGTTTTCAACCATCTGGTGTATCTGCATCCGGGCTTTTATGAGGACAACCGCAGCTCGGAAATCCAGTCGCGCCTGACTGCCGACACCACGCTGCTGCAATCAGTAATCGGCTCGTCGCTCTCGCTGTTCCTGCGCAATTTGCTGATGGTGATCGGCGGTGTGGTGTTGCTGTTCATTACCAACCCCAAACTCACCAGCATTGTCGTGATTGCGCTGCCGCTGGTGATCGCGCCGATCCTGATTTTCGGCCGCCGCGTGCGCAATCTGTCGCGCCAGAGCCAGGACCGCATCGCCGATATTGGCAGCTACGTGTCGGAAACCCTGGGCCAGATCAAAACCGTGCAGGCCTACAACCACCAGGTGCAGGATCAACAGCGCTTCGCCTCGACCGTCGAGCAGGCGTTCGACACCGCGCGCAAACGGATTTTTCAGCGGGCGTGGTTGATCACCTTGGTGATTGTGCTGGTGTTGGGCGCGGTGGCAGTGATGTTGTGGGTCGGCGGCATGGACGTCATGGCCGGGCGGATTTCCGCCGGAGAACTGGCGGCATTCGTTTTTTACAGCCTGATCGTCGGCAGTGCGTTCGGCACATTGAGCGAAGTGATCGGTGAGCTGCAACGCGCTGCGGGCGCCGCCGAACGCATCGCAGAATTGCTGCGTTCGGAAAACATCATCCAGCCACCGGTGACCGGACTGGTTACTTTGCCAGCCCGAGTCAAAGGTGAGCTTGAACTGCGCGATGTGCGCTTTTCCTACCCGTCGCGTCCGCAAAGCTACGCAGTCGATGGCTTGAATCTGACGGTCAGGGCGGGCGAAACCCTGGCGTTGGTGGGACCGTCCGGCGCGGGCAAGTCCACGGTCTACGACCTGTTGCTGCGCTTCTACGATCCGCGCGAGGGCCAGATTCTGCTGGATGGCGTGCCGCTCACCAGCCTCGATCCGCTGGATCTGCGCCGCTGTTTCGCACTGGTCTCGCAAACCCCTGCGCTGTTCTTCGGAAGTGTGGAGGAGAACATTCGCTACGGCTGCCCAACCGCCACGCTGGAGCAGGTCAAGGAAGCTGCGCGAATCGCCCACGCCCACGATTTCATCGAGCAAATGCCTGATGGTTATCGGACTCATCTGGGCGATGGCGGTCTCGGGCTGTCAGGCGGTCAGCGCCAGCGCCTGGCCATTGCTCGCGCCCTGCTGGTGGACGCGCCGATCCTGCTGCTGGACGAAGCCACCAGCGCCCTCGACGCACAGAGCGAGCATCTGATCCAGCAAGCCTTGCCAACGCTGATGGAAAACCGCACAACGCTGGTCATCGCCCACCGGCTGGCCACCGTGAAGAACGCTGATCGAATTGCAGTGATGGATCAAGGCAAGCTGGTCGCGGTGGGGACGCACCAGGAATTGATCGCCAGCAACCCGCTGTACGCGCGCCTGGCGGCGTTGCAGTTCAATGATGGCGATGAGACGAGCAAACGGGACTGATACATCGCGCCTACATCGGGCATCATGACGAACTGCATGATTGCTGGGATGAGGATATGAGTCGTTATCAGCCGCCGCTGACCCTGACTGCACGAATGATTACCTTGATCGCTGACATCAGCGAACAGATAGGTCAGCTCCTGGCTGTAGACGACAGCAGGCAGACGCCTCAGCTCCGTCGAAGCAATCGAATCCGCACGATTCAGGCGTCGCTGGCTATCGAAAACAATACACTGAGCGTTGAGCAGGTCACCGCGGTCATTGCCGGACGCAGAGTCCTGGGGCTGCCCAAAGAGATACAGGAGGTCCACAACGCTTTCGCGGCTTATGAGTTGTTGGCCGCTTGGAATCCGGCCAGCAAGGCTGATCTTTTGCGGGCCCACGAGCTATTGATGAAAGGTTTGATCGAAGAATGCGGGCAACTTCGCCGTACAGGCGTTGGCATCTATCGAGGCGATCAGTTGGTGCACATGGCGCCGCCCCCGAGCCGGATTGCGGATCTGGTCGATGACCTCTTGGCATGGCTTGGCTCATCTGATTGGCATCCGTTGATCATCAGTTGTGTCTTCCATTACGAATTCGAGTTTATTCATCCTTTCGCGGATGGAAATGGGAGGATGGGGCGTCTCTGGCAAACGCTGATTCTCAGTCAGTGGCGACCGGTGCTTGCCTACCTGCCAGTTGAGGCGGTTATCCGAGATCAACAGGACGCCTATTACGCTGCGCTCTCGACAGCGGACCGGACGGCAGAATCGACGCCGTTTGTTGAATACATGCTGCAGGCGTTGAGCCTTGCACTGCGCGAAGCCGTCGAAAGCGAGTCTGTGACCGACCCAGTAAACGACCTAGTAACCGACCCAGTAAAGAGGCTGTTGCTAACGTTGGAAAACCGAGCGCTGAAAACCAGCGAGCTAATGGGCGAGTTGGGCCTTAGACATAAAGCAACGTTTCGATCCAACTACCTTAAACCCGCGCTGGTAGCGGGATTTGTAAAGATGTCGGATCCTCGAAGCCCGAACAGTCCAGTTCAGAAGTATTTGCTCACCGAAACGGGCAGGCTCAAGATTGGGCTGGCGAAAAGATAGATCTGCAGCAAAAAAAATGCCCGCATCGCGTGCGGGCATTTTTTGAAAAGCCAGATCAAAAGATCGCAGCCTTCGGCAACTCCCGCCTGACCGGGATTACCGGTTATTGATCATCAAAGTACCGCTCATGCCAATCCACCAGCGGTTGCGGCGAGTTGAGCTTTTGACCGTAGATCACCGAGTACGACAGCACGTTCTGCACGTATTGCCGGGTTTCGTCGAACGGGATGCTTTCCACCCAGACGTCGAAGCTCAGGTGATCGGCGCCGCGCAGCCACTGACGCACGCGGCCGGGGCCGGCGTTGTAAGCGGCGGAGGCGAGCACGCGGTTGCCGTTGAACTGGCTGTGTACCTGGCTGAGGTAGGCCGCGCCGAGCTGGATGTTCTTGTCTGGATCGAGGACTTGCTGGGGCGAGGCCAGTGGAATGCTGAACTTGCGTGCGGTCTCCTTGGCGGTGCCGGGCATCAATTGCATCAGACCGCTGGCGCCGACGCCGGAGCGTGCGTCGTCCATGAATGCGCTTTCCTGCCGGGTGATAGCGAACACCCAGCTCGAATGCAGCCCACGCACCTTGGCTTCGCGCACGAGGGTATCGCGGTGAGCCATCGGGAAGCGGATGTCCAGATCGTCCCAGTACTGCGCCTGACTAATGGTGCGAATCGCCGGGAAGTACCACTTCAGGTCGTAGGCCAGTTTGGCCTGAGCGACCATTTCATCGCGGTTGAAATGACGGCTGACGTGATACCACTCGCGACGCCCGTCGACGATCTGGCCGCGTGCATGAAACTCCAGCGCGCGGCGTACGCCCGGGGTGTTACGCACTTTATTGATCAGCGCCTGGCTGAGCACCAGTGGCTTGTTGTTCAGCGAGTAAGGCGACTGCGAGCGGTCTGCGGCGAGGAAGCCATAGAAGTCCCGTTCCCGCGCCAGATTCTTGTACAGGGTCAGCGCTTGCGGGTTCTGCGGCTGGGCCAGTTCCAGGCTGCGCGCCTGCCAGTAGCGCCAACGGTTGGTGGTAGCCAGATCTTGCGGCAGGCGTTTGGTCAGTTCGTAGGCATCGTTCCAGCGTGCCAGACGCAGCAGCAGGCGCAGGCGCCATTCCGAGACGGTGTTGTCGCGCAGCTCGGGATCGTATTTGGTCATTACGTCCAATGCGCGGCTGTCGAAACGGCGGGCCAGGGTCAGGCCGATCTCACGGGCGATCGCGACTTTTTCATCACGAGAAAAATGCATGCTGCTGGCGTAACCGTCGAGCAAGGCCATGGCCTTGTCCGGGTCCTGCCTGGCGAGGCGACGCAGGCCGAGGCTGACCACGTCGGACATCGGCTCGTCGGCCGGTGTAAAGCGCGACGGCTGATTGAGCAGTTCGGGTTTCTGCGCCACGTCGACCAGCAAACGACCGCGCGGGGCGAGGGTGGTCAGGCCGTTGATCAGACTGTTGGCCAGCGGATAATTGCGTGCTTGCGCGGCGAGCTTGGTGCGCTCCCAGCGTTTCTGCTCGGTGAGCTGGCCGTCGGCAGCCCAGATGCCGAACAAGGCATCACAGGCGGCCGGTTGCGATTTGCCGGTCAGCCAGAGCTTTTCCGCGCTGGCATAGCCTTCGGCTTTCTTGTCGTGGCTGATCTGGTACTGCGCGTTGAGGCAGTCGAGCTCGGTGAAATTCAGCTTCGGATCGTAGTACTTGACGAAGGTCGCCCAGTCGCCGCGGTCCGCGAGCCAGCGCAACCAGCGCAGTTTCATCCAGTTGGCTTGCGGCAGGTCGCCGTGTTCGGCAAGGAATTTCTCGATCTCCGCATTGCTCGCCGTCTTCAGGCGCGCTGTCAGTTCGTCGTAGGCCAGGTACGGTTCCAACGGATAATCGGCTAGCGCCTGGCTGTAGCGGAAATACGGGCCGGTATCACCCTTGGCAAGGGCGCGTTTGGCTTCATCGTAATACTGGCGCTGGGTGGAAAGGTCCACCGCCTGGACGGATTGAGCGGCAGCGGCGGTGAGTAACAAGCAAGACAAAACACTGAAAAGGCGACTGCGCATGAGACATCCGGGCAGAGAAATCATGACAAGTGCTGACCGAAATCCGCACTGAATTGCCTGTAGCTTAGCCTTTTGCCAGCAAGCGGCGAAAGCTTTGCGAGCCTCGCTGCACAAGTTCGCAACAAATGTTGTGCAGAGTGCTTCGACCGACAAATTGCCGGCCTGCTGAAGCCCCAAGTCGGGTAGAATGCGCCCCCGGTTTTTGGAGAAGCTCATGACCCTGCTCAAATTCAGCGATGTGTCCCTTGCGTTCGGCGCTATGCCGTTGTTGGACAAGGTATCCTGGCAGATCGCCCGTGGAGAGCGGGTGTGCATCATCGGCCGCAACGGCACTGGCAAATCCAGCATGATGAAACTGGTCAAGGGCGATCAGAAGCCCGATGACGGCTCGGTTTGGCGTGCCCCCGGTCTGAAAATCGGCGAATTGCCGCAAGAATTGCCGGTGGCCGACGACCGGACGGTATTCGATGTGGTGGCTGAAGGCCTCGACGGCGTCGGCGCGTTGCTCGCCGAATATCATCACCTGAGTCAGAACATCGTCACCGACGCCGATCTGGACAAGCTGATGCACGTCCAGCACGACCTCGAAGCCCGTGACGGCTGGCGCTTGCAGACTCTGGTCGACAGCACCCTGAGTCGCCTGCAACTGCCGGCCGACAAGACCCTCGCCGAGTTGTCCGGCGGCTGGCGTCGTCGGGTGCTGCTTGCGCAGGCCCTGGTGTCCGAGCCGGACCTGCTGCTGCTCGACGAACCGACCAACCACCTGGACATCGGCGCGATCGCCTGGCTCGAAGAGGCACTGAAGGATTTCCAGGGCGCCGTGCTGTTCATCACGCACGACCGTTCCTTCCTGCAAAACCTCGCCACGCGCATTCTCGAACTGGATCGCGGCGGCCTGATCGACTGGAACGGCGACTACGCCAGTTTCCTCGTGCACAAAGAGGCGGCGCTGGCCGCTGAAGAAACCGCCAACGCGCTGTTCGACAAGCGTCTGGCTCAGGAAGAAGTGTGGATCCGTCAGGGCATCAAGGCCCGGCGTACCCGTAACGAAGGCCGCGTGCGTGCACTTAAAGCCCTGCGC
Organism: Pseudomonas moraviensis; assembly: GCF_900105805.1. NCBI lineage: Bacteria > Pseudomonadati > Pseudomonadota > Gammaproteobacteria > Pseudomonadales > Pseudomonadaceae > Pseudomonas > Pseudomonas moraviensis. The sequence continues at coordinate 739,728 of NZ_LT629788.1, forward strand.
GTCGAGCGCAGTGAGCGTCGCGAGCGTACCGGCAAAGCCAACATCCAGCTGGAAACCGCCGACAAGTCCGGCAAGCAGGTGATGGTGCTCGAGAACGTGAGCTTCGCGCATCCGGGCGGGCCGTTCCTGATCAAGGATTTCTCCATGGTCCTGCAGCGCGGCGACCGTATCGGTCTGCTCGGCGCCAACGGTACCGGCAAGACCACACTGCTGAAGCTGATGCTCAGCGGTCTGCAACCCACCAGCGGCAAGGTCGAAGAGGGCACGCGCATCGACGTGGCCTACTTCGACCAGTTGCGCCATCAGCTGGATCTGGAAAAAACCGTGATCGACAACGTCGCCGAAGGTCGCGACTTCATCGACATCGACGGGCAGAGCCGCCACGTGCTGAGTTACCTCGGCGACTTCCTGTTCAGCCCGCAGCGTGCGCGCACGCCGGTCAAGGCGTTGTCGGGTGGTGAGCGAGCGCGTCTGTTGCTGGCGAAGCTGTTCAGCAAACCGGCCAACCTGCTGGTACTCGACGAACCAACCAACGACCTCGATGTGGAAACCCTTGAACTGCTCGAAGAAGTGCTGCTGACCTTCAACGGCACCGTGCTGATGGTCAGCCACGACCGGGCATTCCTCGACAACGTGGTGACCAGCACTCTGGTTTTCGAAGGTGAAGGCAAGGTTCGAGAATATGTCGGCGGCTACCAGGACTGGATCCGTCAAGGCGGTTCGCCGCGCCTGCTGGGCGTGACTGAAAGCAAGTCGGGCAAGGCGGACCTGAACTCGGCAGTGGTTACCGCTGAACCTGCTGTGGTTGCTGCGCCAGGCGCTGCTGCACCGGCTGCCAAGAAGAAGCTGAGCTACAAGCTCCAGCGTGAGCTGGAAGCCTTGCCGGGCGACATCGACGCCAAGGAACAGCAGATTGCGGCGGTTGAGGCGGAAATGGCTGAAGCCGGTTTCTATCAGCGTCCGCCGGCGGAAACGGCCAAGGTGATAGCTTCGCTGGAGCAACTGCAGGCCGAGCTGGATGCGTTGGTGGAGCGTTGGGCCGAGCTGGATGCCTGATTGATCCTGATATGAAAAAGCCCGGCGCTTAGTAATGAGCGCCGGGCTTTTCATATGTAATGCGATAAAGGATGAATCAAATTACCTGTGGGAGCGAGCCTGCTCGCGAAAGCGGTGTGTCAGGCAGCACTCATTTTGAATGCGCCGACGTATTCGCGAGCAGGCTCGCTCCCACAATGAGCAAGACAAGTCAGCGTTTGACCAGGTGCACCGCCAGTACATCGCAAGGCGCACCGTGCAGCACGTCATTCGCAGTCGAGCCGAGCAATAGCGCCAAACCATGACGGCCGTGGCTGCCAACCACAATCAGATCGCACGCCTGGTCTTTGGCGAAGTGGTGGATTTCCTGGCGTGGCTGGCCGTAGGTCAGGTGGCAATTGGCGCCTTCGAGTTCGGGATATTTTGATTTCAGTTTTTCCAGGCGCTCCTTGGCCTGATCGAACTGCTGTTGTTGCAGTTGTGACAGGTCCATCGGCACGTCGCCACCGAAGGCCATGGCCATCGGTTCAACGATGTGCACCAGCGACAACTTGGCACCGTTGCTCACCGACAGCTCGCGGGCGCGGTGGATCACAGGGTCGCACTCTTCGGTCAGATCTACAGCGACCAGTATGTGGTGGTAGGGCATGAGGTGCTCCTCCTGAGGGTTCGATATTGGTAAGTATGGCTGGTTTCAAGCGCATTGGTTCGCTAGTGACACAATGGGCTCATCAAAAATCGGGAGTACAGATATGACGGTCTGGCTGGTGGTGTCAATCCTGCTGGTAGTTTTAAGTCCGCTGGCATGGTTGCGCCCATCGCGTACACAGAGCGGGCGCATGGCCCTGCGCATGGAAGCGCGGCGCATCGGCCTGGCCATGCAGCTGGCGCCGCAGGAGTGGCCGCACTGGCTGTTGCCTGAGCCGCCGAATCCCTGCGCCCAGTACCACCGGCCGCGGCGTGGCAGTCAGCCGGCGTGCTGGACCTACTGGCAGAAGACTCCCGGAGTCTGGGTCAATCAGTGGCAGGAAGTCTGTGATGAGCGGACGCTGCTGGATTATTTCGAAAAATTGCCGGGCAATGTTTTCAAGATCGAAGCGGACAGGCAGATGATCGCCCTGTACTGGGGCGAGAAGGGTGAGGCGACAGTTCTGCAGGACATTGATGCGACGCTGAAAGCGCTCGCGTGACGTGGCGATTTTTCTCACTGCAACGGTGTGATGCGTCCGGCAGACGCGCATTAAAAAGCCCGACATGATTCGTCGGGCGGGTTGGCCAGGCAGGCCGGTAAACTTTTTCGCGGCAGGCGCTTGGTTCGCCTCGGCAAATTCTCTGAAGTCCACCTAGCGTAGCCTTCTGAACAGGGCACGTCGGGAATTAGGGCGACTTTTCTAACTATTGATTCTATGAATAGCTGACCATGCGGGCGCGTGTTGCTGCTCATCATGGTGCAGAAATGACTGCAAAGTCGCGTTTCAGCCCGAATTTAGGGCGATTGACAATTGTCAGAAATTCCGTGAATGTGACGTACCCGAATCAAACGGGCGTATGAATTGAGCGTTTGTCTTACAGACTGCTCCTACAGAATCCCGACTATCGCGTTGGCGGGTGTGCCAGGCGGACAGGTGTCAGCATCGACGAACAAAGCGTCCTTCTGAGCCATATGCCTGCGTCCGACGTGTACTGTTCAGCTTCCATATCGTGGAGATCAGTTGATGATTTACGAAGGTAAAGCCATCACGGTTAAAGCTCTTGAAAGTGGCATCGTCGAATTGAAATTCGACCTCAAGGGTGAGTCCGTCAACAAGTTCAACCGTCTAACCCTGAACGAACTGCGTCAGGCCGTAGACACCATCAAGGCAGATGCTTCGATCAAGGGTGTGATCGTCAGCAGCGGCAAGGACGTGTTCATCGTCGGCGCCGACATCACCGAATTTGTCGACAACTTCAAGCTGCCGGATGCCGAGCTGGTTGCTGGCAATCTCGAAGCCAACAAGATCTTCAGCGATTTCGAAGACCTCAACGTGCCAACCGTCGCGGCCATCAACGGCATCGCCCTCGGTGGCGGTCTGGAAATGTGCCTGGCTGCCGACTATCGCGTCATGTCCACCAAGGCCAAGATCGGCCTGCCGGAAGTCAAACTGGGCATCTACCCGGGCTTCGGCGGTACCGTACGTCTGCCACGCCTGATCGGCGTCGATAACGCCATCGAATGGATTGCCGCCGGCAAGGAAAACCGCCCTGAAGACGCGCTGAAAGTCAGCGCCGTCGACGCCGTGGTTGCTCCCGAGAAGCTGCAGGAAGCTGCCCTCGAGCTGATCAAGCGCGCCATTTCCGGTGAGTTCGACTACAAGGCCAAGCGTCAGCCGAAACTTGAAAAACTCAAGTTGAACGCCATTGAGCAGATGATGGCTTTCGAAACCGCCAAAGGTTTCGTCGCCGGTCAAGCGGGTCCGAACTACCCGGCGCCGGTCGAAGCGATCAAGACCATCCAGAAAGCCGCGAACTTCGGGCGCGACAAAGCTCTGGAAGTGGAGGCTGCAGGCTTCGTCAAACTGGCCAAGACTTCTGCTGCGCAGAGCCTGATCGGTCTGTTCCTGAACGATCAGGAACTGAAGAAAAAGGCCAAGGCCTACGACGAAATCGCCAAAGACGTGAAGCAGGCCGCCGTACTCGGCGCTGGCATCATGGGTGGCGGTATCGCCTATCAGTCGGCCTCCAAAGGCACGCCGATCCTGATGAAGGACATCAACGAGCACGGTATCGAACAGGGTCTGGCCGAAGCCGCCAAGCTGCTGGTTGGTCGCGTTGACAAAGGTCGCATGACCGCCGCGAAGATGGCTGAAGTGCTCAACGGCATTCGTCCGACCCTGTCCTACGGCGACTTTGGTCACGTCGATCTGGTCGTCGAAGCTGTGGTCGAGAACCCGAAGGTCAAGCAAACGGTACTGGCTGAAGTCGAAGGTCAGGTCAAAGAGGACACCATCCTCGCCTCCAACACTTCGACCATTTCCATCAGCCTGCTGGCCAAGGCCCTCAAGCGTCCGGAAAACTTCGTCGGCATGCACTTCTTCAACCCGGTGCACATGATGCCGCTGGTGGAAGTGATCCGTGGCGAAAAGTCGAGTGAACTGGCTGTTGCCACCACCGTTGCCTACGCCAAGAAAATGGGCAAGAACCCGATCGTCGTCAACGACTGCCCGGGCTTCCTCGTTAACCGCGTACTGTTTCCGTACTTCGGCGGTTTCGCCAAGCTGGTCAGCGCCGGTGTCGACTTCGTGCGTATCGACAAGGTCATGGAAAAATTCGGCTGGCCGATGGGCCCGGCATACCTGATGGACGTGGTCGGCATCGACACCGGTCACCACGGTCGTGACGTCATGGCTGAAGGTTTCCCGGATCGCATGAAGGATGACCGTCGTTCGGCCATCGACGTGCTGTACGAAGCCAAGCGCCTGGGCCAGAAGAACGGCAAGGGTTTCTACGCCTACGAGGCCGACAAGAAAGGCAAGCAGAAGAAAGTCGCCGATCCGTCGGTGCTGGAAGTGCTCAAGCCGATCGTTTACGAGCAGCGCGAAGTCACTGACGAAGACATCATCAACTGGATGATGATCCCGCTGTGCCTGGAAACCGTGCGCTGCCTGGAAGACGGCATCGTCGAAACCGCCGCCGAAGCCGACATGGGTCTGGTTTACGGTATCGGTTTCCCTCCATTCCGTGGCGGCGCGCTGCGCTACATCGATTCGATCGGTGTCGCCGAGTTCGTTGCCCTGGCTGACCAGTACGCTGATTTGGGCGCGCTGTACCACCCGACCGCGAAGCTGCGCGAAATGGCCAAAAACGGCCAGAGCTTCTTCGGTTAAGCGCCCCCAACTAGAGTGAGAGTGAACTTATGAGCTTGAATCCTAGAGACGTCGTGATTGTCGACTTCGGTCGTACTCCGATGGGCCGCTCCAAGGGCGGCATGCACCGCAACACCCGCGCTGAAGACATGTCGGCGCACCTGATCAGCAAACTGCTGGAACGTAACAGCAAGGTCGACCCGGCGGAAGTCGAGGACGTGATCTGGGGCTGCGTCAACCAGACCCTGGAACAGGGCTGGAACATCGCGCGCATGGCGTCGCTGATGACCCAGATTCCGCACACCTCGGCCGGCCAGACCGTCAGCCGTCTGTGTGGCTCGTCGATGAGTGCACTGCACACTGCTGCGCAAGCGATCATGACCGGCAACGGTGACGTGTTCGTGGTCGGCGGCGTCGAGCACATGGGCCACGTGAGCATGATGCACGGTGTCGATCCGAACCCGCATATGTCGCTGTACGCGGCGAAAGCCTCGGGCATGATGGGCCTGACCGCTGAAATGCTCGGCAAGATGCACGGCATCACCCGCGAACAGCAGGATGCTTTTGGCGTGCGTTCTCACCAGTTGGCCCACAAGGCAACTGTGGAAGGCAAGTTCAAAGATGAAATCATCCCGATGCAGGGTTACGACGAGAACGGTTTCCTGAAACTGTACGACTACGACGAAACCATTCGTCCGGAAACTACCCTGGAAAGTCTGGCGGCGCTCAAACCGGCATTCAATCCGAAGGGCGGTACCGTGACGGCGGGCACTTCGTCGCAGATCACGGACGGCGCCTCGTGCATGATCGTGATGTCGGCGCAGCGCGCGCAGGACCTGGGTATCCAGCCGATGGCGGTGATCCGTTCGATGGCAGTGGCGGGTGTGGATCCGGCGATCATGGGCTATGGTCCAGTGCCAGCGACCCAAAAAGCCCTGAAGCGTGCGGGCCTTGGCATCAACGATATCGACTTCTTCGAGCTCAACGAAGCTTTCGCTGCACAGGCCCTGCCAGTGCTGAAAGATCTGAAAGTGCTCGACAAGATGAACGAGAAGGTTAACCTGCACGGCGGCGCGATCGCCCTGGGTCACCCGTTCGGTTGCTCCGGTGCGCGTATTTCCGGCACCCTGCTGAACGTGATGAAGCAGAATAGCGGTACCTTCGGGGTGGCCACTATGTGCATTGGTCTCGGCCAAGGTATCTCCACCGTCTTCGAACGCGTTTAAGCGTCTCGTCGATGGAAGCCGGGGCCCAGTGCCCCGGTTTTTGTTTTTGGGTTTTTTATTTATTTTTGAAAAGATTTCAGTGAGGGCCGAAGCATGCCGATACAACCTGGGCTCTATCAACATTACAAAGGTCCGCAATACCGTGTATTCAGTATTGCGCGGCATTCCGAGACCGAAGAAGAAGTGGTCTTTTACCAAGCCCTGTATGGCGATTACGGCTTTTGGGTGCGCCCGCTGAGCATGTTTGTCGAGTCGGTCGAGGTTGACGGCGAGCAGGTGCCGCGCTTTGCTTTGGTGCAAGCCGAACCGAGCCTTTTTCCCAAGGTTTGAGGCGACTGCGCAGAGAACCCTGCGCTTGACCTCACCTTGTATCAACTATATATAGCGGTGCCGCGTCAGGCGCCAACCGCCTTTCACTTCTAGAATTCAGGAATTTTCTGATCCATGGGCAAATCGCTGGTCATTGTGGAATCCCCGGCTAAGGCCAAGACCATCAACAAGTATCTGGGTAACCAATACGTGGTGAAGTCGAGTATCGGCCATATCCGAGACCTGCCCACCAGCGGTTCGGCTAGCGCCAGCAAAGAGCCAGCCGCCAAGCGTGGCAAGGCGGCTGCGGGCGAAGGTCCGGTGCTCTCGCCGAAAGACAAAGCGCGCAAGCAGCTGGTCTCGCGTATGGGCGTCGATCCCGAGCACGGCTGGAAAGCCAAGTACGAGATCCTTCCGGGTAAAGAGAAGGTCATCGAAGAGCTGCGCCGGCTCGCCAAGGATGCTGACACCATCTATCTCGCAACCGACTTGGATCGCGAGGGGGAAGCCATTGCCTGGCACCTGCGCGAAGCCATCGGTGGTGATGACAGTCGCTACAAGCGCGTGGTGTTCAACGAAATCACCAAGAAGGCGATTCAGGAAGCCTTCTCCGAGCCGGGCGAGCTGGACATCGATCGTGTCAACGCCCAGCAGGCGCGTCGCTTCCTCGATCGCGTTGTCGGCTACATGGTGTCGCCGCTGCTGTGGGCCAAGATCGCCCGTGGTCTGTCCGCCGGTCGTGTGCAATCGGTAGCGGTGAAACTGGTGGTCGAGCGTGAGCGCGAAATTCGTGCGTTCATCCCGGAAGAATACTGGGAAGTGCATGCCGATCTCGGCACTGCCAAAGGCTCGACCGTGCGTTTTGAAGTGGCTCGCGAAAAAGGCGAAGCCTTCAAGCCGCTCAACGAAGCCCAAGCCATGGCTGCGCTGGAGAAGCTCAAATCCTCCAGCTACAGCATCGTCAAGCGCGAAGACAAGCCGACCAGCAGCAAGCCGTCGGCGCCTTTCATCACCTCGACCTTGCAGCAGGCCGCGAGCAACCGCCTCGGTTTCGGCGTGAAGAAAACCATGATGATGGCCCAGCGTCTGTACGAAGCCGGCTACATCACTTACATGCGTACCGACTCGACCAATCTCTCGGCCGACGCCGTAGCGATGGCGCGCACTTACATCGAAGACGAGTTCGGCAAGAAATACCTGCCGGAATCGCCAAACGTCTACAGCAGCAAGGAAGGTGCGCAAGAGGCTCACGAAGCGATTCGTCCCTCCGACGCCAACACCACACCGAGCAAACTGGCGGGTATGGAGCGCGATGCCGAGCGTCTGTATGAGCTGATCTGGCGTCAGTTCCTCGCCTGCCAGATGCTGCCGGCGCAGTACCTGTCGACCACCGTCAGCGTTGGCGCTGGCGACTTCGAGCTGCGCGCCAAGGGCCGTATCCTCAAGTTCGACGGTTACACCCGCGTGATGCCACAAATTGTCAAGCCTGGCGATGACGACGTACTGCCGGATATGGCGCAGGGCGATGTGATGAAGCTGATCAAGCTCGATCCGTCGCAGCATTTCACCAAGCCACCGGCGCGTTACTCCGAAGCCAGTCTGGTCAAGGAAATGGAAAAGCGCGGCATCGGTCGTCCTTCGACCTACGCTGCGATCATTTCGACCATTCAGGATCGCGGTTACGTGACGCTGCACAACCGCCGTTTCTATTCGGAGAAGATGGGCGACATCGTCACCGAGCGTCTTTCCGAAAGTTTCTCCAATCTCATGGACTACGGCTTCACTGCCGGCATGGAAGAGAACCTCGATGACGTGGCGCAAGGCGAGCGCGACTGGAAAAACGTACTGGACGAGTTCTACGGCGACTTCAAGAAGAAACTCGAAGTAGCGGAAAACCCGGACAGCGGCATGCGCGCCAACCAGCCGGTCATGACCGACATTCCGTGCACCACCTGCGGTCGCCCGATGCAGATTCGTACTGCCTCGACTGGTGTGTTCCTCGGCTGCTCGGGCTACAGCCTGCCGCCGAAAGAGCGCTGCAAGGCCACGGTCAACCTGGTGCCGGGCGATGAAATCGCAGCGGACGACGAGGGTGAATCGGAATCGCTGGTACTGCGTGGCAAGCATCGTTGCCCGATCTGCAGCACGGCGATGGACGCCTACCTGCTGGACGAAAAGCGCAAGTTGCACATCTGCGGCAACAACCCGGATTGCGCCGGTTATGAAATCGAAGAAGGCAGTTATCGCATCAAGGGCTATGAAGGTCCTAGTCTGGAATGCGACAAGTGCGGCAGCGAGATGCAGCTCAAGACCGGTCGTTTCGGCAAATTCTTCGGTTGCACCAACCCGGAGTGCAAAAACACCCGCAAACTGCTGAAGAGCGGTGACGCAGCGCCACCGAAGATGGATCCGGTGAAGATGCCTGAGCTGAAATGCGAAAAGGTCAACGACACCTACATCCTGCGCGACGGCGCATCCGGTCTGTTCCTGGCCGCCAGTCAGTTCCCGAAAAACCGCGAGACCCGTGCTCCGCTGGTAATCGAGATTCTGCCGCACAAGGACGAGATCGATCCGAAGTACCACTTCCTGTGCGAAGCTCCGCAGAAGGATCCTGACGGTCTGCCGGCGGTCATCCGCTACAGCCGCAAGACCAAGGAGCAATACGTGCAGACCGAAGTCGATGGCAAGCCTACAGGATGGAAGGCGTATTACGACGGTGGCAAGTGGACAGTTGAAGACAAGCGCAGCGCGAAGGCCAAGGCTGAGTAAGCGTTAGTCTGAACAGCGAAAAGGCCGCATGAAACCTTAAGGATTTCATGCGGCCTTTTTGTTTTGTGCTTGCGGTGGCGTTGGCTGATCCACGACACTGTCGGGCCTGTGTGAAGCAATTATTTCGTTGTGGAGGCTGCCGTCATGGCCCACGAACTCTATACCCGCACCAACCAGAAAATCTATTTCGCCGGCCTGTCACTGGAAGCTCTGGCTCGTGCTGAAGAAGGGCGGGCGATGAATTCTCTGGCGCTGATTCAGGCCGGGCGTGAGTCGGCGCTGTTCCACCTCTACGGCGCACTGCTGGGTCTGTGCCATGAGATTGCCGGCTTTTACCGGCTACCGCAGGCCAATTCGCCGAGGGCGGAGGAGTTGCTGAAGCAGGAAGTCCTGGAATCGATCGCTATCCCGGAGCTGGCAGAAATGGTCGAGCTGGCCGGGAATCCGGAAACCTGGCTGGCCAAACTGCTGGCGGCGCACGCGGCACTGTTTCAACCTCCCAGGGTGCCACGCAAACCGAAAGGCGACGTGACACAGCCGCTGATTCAGGCCGTCAACCTGGATGAAGAAGAGGCGCCAGAAGAGTTGACTCGAGAGGAGCTGGAAAGCTGGCGGCAGAGCCTCAAAGGCTTGGCCATCAGATTCCGTGAAGGCTTGAACGAGTGCTGACGGGGTTTGATGCAGTGGCAATCAGAAACATGCTGCTGGTCAAGATCCCGAGCGAAGCTCGAATGATGTCTATATAATCGCTGCCTTTCGTGGAGAACAGACTTATATGCCAACGTCCTTTCTAGAAATTGTCGAGTTACCAGACGGCCGAATCGAACTGCGCAGGGCTGAGGACGAAGGTTCCCTGGTGACGCTGGATTTCTCCGAGGATGCCAAGGCGTTCCTGCAAGGCCAGCACGTCGAAATTGCCAAAGCGATGCTGAGCGTCGGCGTGCAGATGGCAGGGCGTATGGTTGAAGGCGAGTTTGATAAGGAAGAGGGGCCTCGGGTTCTTCATTGATCCACGCCTTGACCTTTTCTCGATCGCTTGCGCTTCAGATCGGCTTCTCTATCCATGGAGAAGCCCTGCGCTTCACACAGCGCGCATCACCAGGCAATTACCCCAAACGAATGTTCAGACTCTGAGCTTCGCCCGTACGCGCGGCGCTGATCAGTTGTTGCCGCGAGTTGGCGTTCAACGGGTTGAGCCAGGTCACCACGGTATGGCTGCGACCCAGGCGCAACGCTTCGCACGCCAGTTGCTGAGCGCTTTGAGTGCCCCGCGGTTGCAGCAGCAGAATGCGTTCGCGATTCAGTCCGGCATCGCGCAGCCAGGTTTGCGTCAGGCTGGCGGGCGGAGCGATCAGCGTCAGCCAGCGAGCATCCTGATCCTCGCTAAGCTCGCGCAGAATCGGCGCGAGCAGGTTCAGGCAGTTCCCGGCAGCACCACGCAGTGACAGTTCACTGAAGGCATCGGGTTTGGCATTCCAATCACGCTCGACCACGTCTTTCAGAATCGGCGCCATAGGCTGGGCCAGAAACGCTTCGAATAAAGGCAGTTGTGTTTGCTGAGGTGTGTGTGGGAACTGCATGGAGCCTCCTTTAGCGGCGAATGACGCCGACACTCAAGCCTTCAATCACCAGTTCCTGATCTTTCAGGTCGACTTCGATAGGGGCAAACTCGGGGTTTTCGGCGATCAGCCAGACTTTGCTGCCTTCGCGCTTGAAGCGCTTGACCGTGACTTCGTCGCCGATACGGGCAACCACGACCTGGCCGTTACGTGCTTCACGGGTGGTATGGACGGCCAATAGATCACCGTCGAAGATGCCGATGTCCTTCATGCTCATGCCGTGCACACGCAACAGGTAGTCGGCGCGAGGATGGAAAAAGGTCGGGTTGATGTTGCAGGATTCTTCGATGTGCTGCTGGGCGAGGATCGGCGCGCCGGCAGCCACTCGGCCAATGATCGGCAGGGTGGAGTCGTCGGCCTTGGCTTCGAAGCCGGGAATACGGATGCCGCGGGAAGCACCGGGCGTCATCTCGATCGCGCCCTTGCGGGCCAGGGCCTTGAGATGTTCTTCCGCCGCATTGGGCGATTTGAAACCCAGTTCCTGAGCGATTTCCGCACGGGTGGGCGGATAGCCGTTGTCTTCTAGGCAACGTTTGATAAAGGCCAGAATCTCGGCTTGGCGTGGCGTCAGCTTTAGCATATTGATCGCTCTGTCTTTTTATACAGTGACTGGGATTATATACAGTGAAGCGCTCTTGGCAATGGCCGTTTTTTTGCCGCCCGCCGAGCGGTCGCCAAGGGCACTTATTAATGCTGTGGTCTTGTGTGGTTAAATAGCTGACCGACCATTCCCAAAACGAACCGGCAGGCTTGACAAGGCACAGGCTGAAACGTATGTTTCAAACAAGTGTTTGTCAGGCGGAGTAGCCATGGCCCAGTCGGAAACCGTTGAACGCATTCTTGATGCTGCCGAGCAGTTGTTCGCGGAGAAAGGATTCGCTGAAACCTCATTGCGTTTGATCACCAGCAAGGCTGGCGTCAATCTGGCTGCGGTGAATTATCACTTCGGCTCTAAGAAGGCGCTGATCCAGGCGGTGTTTTCGCGTTTTCTCGGACCATTCTGCGTCAGTCTCGACAAAGAGCTCGAGCGCCGTCAGGCCAAGCCGGAAAACAAGCCGACGCTCGAAGAGTTGCTGGAAATCCTCGTCGAGCAAGCGCTCGTCGTGCAGCCTCGCAGCGGCAACGACCTGTCTATTTTCATGCGCTTGCTCGGCCTCGCATTCAGCCAGAGCCAGGGCCACTTGCGGCGTTATCTGGAAGACATGTACGGCAAGGTGTTCCGCCGCTACATGCTCCTGGTTAACGAAGCGGCGCCCCGCATTCCGCCGATCGAGCTGTTCTGGCGCGTGCACTTCATGCTTGGCGCCGCCGCGTTCAGCATGTCCGGGATCAAGGCCTTGCGCGCGATTGCCGAAACCGATTTCGGCGTCAACACGTCCATTGAGCAAGTGATGCGCCTGATGGTGCCGTTCCTCGCCGCCGGCATGCGCGCCGAAACCGGCGTTACCGATACAGCCATGGCCAGTGCGCAATTGCGGCCGCGCAGCAAATCCACGCCGGTCGCCGCCAAGGTTTGACCGCGCACGGGTGGGCGCGGCAGCGGGGATCCGCTAAGCTAGCCGGCCATGCCGACTCTCGTACTGAACCCGATCTGCATGAGTTCTGCTGACCGTCCGGGCGCTGCCCACGGTAGCGAACACAGGCAGGTCGGGTTTTTCGTTTTCAAGGAATCTCTATGACTGCTGGCCTGCAAGGCTCGTTGATGGTGGACGTCGCCGGTACCTGGCTGACGGCCGAAGATCGCCAATTGTTGCGTCAGCCCGAAGTGGGCGGCCTGATCATTTTCGCCCGTAACATCGAGCACCCGCGCCAGGTGCGTGAACTCAGCGCGGCTATCCGTGCGATTCGTCCGGATCTGTTGCTGGCGGTGGATCAGGAGGGCGGGCGCGTGCAGCGCCTGCGTCAGGGTTTCGTCCGTCTGCCGGCCATGCGCGCCATCGCCGACAACCCGAACGCCGAATACCTCGCCGAGCAATGCGGCTGGATCATGGCCACCGAAGTGCTGGCGGTCGGGCTCGACCTGAGTTTCGCCCCGGTGCTGGATCTGGACTATCAGCGCAGCGCCGTGGTCGGAACCCGTTCTTTCGAAGGCGATCCCGAGCGTGCTGCCTTGCTCGCAGGGGCATTCATTCGCGGCATGAACAGCGCTGGCATGGCCGCCACCGGCAAACATTTCCCCGGCCACGGTTGGGCCGAAGCCGATTCTCACGTGGCGATCCCGAACGACGAGCGCAGCCTCGACGAGATCCGCGCCAACGATCTCGTGCCGTTTGCCAAACTCAGCAAACACCTGGCCGCCGTCATGCCGGCCCACGTCATCTATCCGCAAGTTGACTCACAGCCCGCCGGCTTCTCCCGGCGCTGGCTACAGGAGATCCTGCGCGGCGAGTTGCAGTTCGATGGCGTTATCTTCAGTGATGATCTGTCGATGGCCGGCGCCCATGTGGTCGGGGACGCCGCCAGTCGCATCGAAGCTGCGCTCACTGCTGGCTGCGACATGGGCCTGGTGTGCAACGACCGCGCCGCTGCCGAACTGGCCCTCAGCGCCGCCCAGCGCATGAAGGTCAAGCCGTCCGCGCGTATCGCGAAGATGCGCGGTCAGGCTTTCGCCAGCACCGATTATCGTCAGGACCCCCGTTGGCTCACCGCCCTCGGCGCGCTCAAAGACGCCCAACTGATCGATTAAGGATTTTTCGTTATGACCGTTTACGCAATCATCGGTGGCACCGGCCTGACTCAGCTCGAAGGTTTGAGCATCCGCCAGTCGCTGGCAGTCGACACTCCTTACGGTGCGCCTTCGGCCGAAGTGCAGATTGGTGAGTACGCTGGCAAGGAAGTGCTGTTCCTCGCCCGTCACGGTCACCCGCACCGCTTTCCGCCACACAAGGTCAACTACCGCGCCAACCTCTGGGCATTGAAGCAGGCCGGTGCCGAAGCGATCATCGCAGTGAATGCGGTCGGCGGGATTCATTCGGCCATGGGCACCGGGCATTTCTGCGTGCCGCATCAGATCGTCGACTACACCAGCGGGCGCGAGCACACCTATTTCGCCGATGATCTGGAACACGTCACTCATATCGATTTCAGCTTTCCCTACAGCGAGCCGTTGCGTCAGCAACTGATTGCCGCGGTCGCCGCTGAAGGCTGCGAATACAGCGATCAGGGCGTGTACGCCTGCACCCAGGGCCCACGTCTGGAAACGGTCGCGGAGATCGTCCGACTGGAACGTGACGGCTGCGACATCGTTGGCATGACCGGCATGCCGGAAGCCGCCCTGGCCCGTGAGCTGGATCTGGATTACGCCTGTCTCGCACTGGTGGTGAATCCAGCCGCGGGCAAGACCACAGAAGTGATCACCATGGCCGAAATCGAGCAGGCACTGCACGATGGCATGGGCAAGGTGAAATCTACGTTGGCACGGGTGCTGGCCAGCTAAGGACTGTCCGTGAGCATTTTCATCGAGCGGCTTAAAGGGCTGATATGGACCCACGCATTCACTAGCAAGGCGTTGGCCAAAGCCCGCGCTTATGCTGCCGATGACCGGGTCGAGATCATCGAAATCGATGACAAAAAGATCGAGGCGTTCTGTGTCGGTTCGGAACTTCAGGCGTATGAGCAAAGCATCTACCTGTCCGAAGATCGCCTGGGAACGGTTAATTTGCGGTGCTTGTGTACCTGTCCCGTTGCGATCGATTGCAAGCATTGTGCAGCGGTGCTCTATCACCTGCAGGGCACTGACGACGATACGTCTGAAAGTGACGCAGCGGTCCCCTTGGGCCGGGCCCTGGAGCATTGGCTGTCGACAATTCCCGTGCCGGCCAAGCCTGCTGAAGAGAGTGCGCAAACCGCAGGCACGCGTCTGTTTTACAAGCTAAAACCGACGCCTGCGAACGGCAAGTGGCTGCTCGATATTTTCAAGGTCTATCAGCTCAAGAGCGGCGAGTTGCGCGAAGTAAAACCGATGTATTCGCTCTCGGACATGCTCATGCGCCAGCCCGGCTACCTGTCCGAGCTGGATCTGCGCGTCGCCAGGCTGCTGGTCGCCATGCACTCCCATCACGCCTATTACAGCGGCTATCCGCTGGAAGGCAGCAGTGGCGCCGAACTGCTGGAAATGCTCCTGCGCACCTCGCGCCTGTTCCTCGACTTCGAAGACTTGCAGCCCCTGGCGCCGGGCGCGAAACGCGTGGGCCAGTTCTCTTGGGCCGAGCAGGCCGACGGCGGCTTCCGCGCGCAGTGGAGCAGTGCCGAAGCCGCACAGGAAACCGTGCTGGCGCTGGAGCCGCTTTACTACCTTGATCGCGAGCAGCGCCAGGTTGGCCCGCTGTTCACTGAGCTGGAAGAAAAACTAGCCTGCCACTTGACCCTGGCTCCTGACATTCCGGCGCGTCAGGCCATGCAGTTCAGCCATCGCATGAGCGCGACGAGCAGAATCCCGCCGCCGCACAAGCTCACCGAACGAATCATCGATGACGTGCTCCCGCAGCCGCAACTGACCCTGGTCAGCGGCCGGGAGCGTTCGCGCTGGGAATACGTTCTGGAGCACCGCGCCGCTCTGGTGTTTACCTACAACGGCCAGCCGGCGGTGGATCGTAATCCGGAAGTGATGATCCTCAACGGCAGCGAAACCCAGCGCATTCAACGTCAGCCTGCGCTGGAAAAGAAGCTGCGCCAGAGCCTGCAAAAGCACGGCTTCAAAAAAGCCACGCGCAAGAGCGCCATGGATCGTCCCGGCGAGATGTTTACCTTGCCGGATGATTCCGCCTGGCTCGGATTCATGCACGAAGGGCTTGCCACACTGCGCGCCGCAGACTGGAAAATCGAGATCAGTCCCGGCTTCCATTTCAATGTGCAACCGGTTGAACAGTGGTACGCCGAGGTCGAAGAAGAGGCCGGGCATCAGTGGTTTGATTTGCAGTTGGGCATCGTCGTCAATGGCGAGCGCTACAGCTTGCTGCCGATCCTTCTGCATCTGCTGCGCACCCAGCCGCGCTTGCTCGACCCGGTCAATCTGGCGCAACGCAGCGATGACGAAAAACTCCTGATCGAACTCAAGCCCAACGGTTTTGGCGACCAGGCGGGTGCCAAGGTCGCGTTGCCGCTGAGTCGGGTCAAACCGCTGATGGCGACGCTGGGCGAGTTGTACCTGGGCGGACATCAGGGCGATGCACTGCGCTTGACCGCTCCAGACGCCGCGCGTCTGAGCATGCTCGATGGCGTGCCGCTGGATTGGCAGGGCGGCGAACGCCTGCGGACTTTTGCCAGGCGCCTGCAGAATTCCAGTCACGCCCACGTTGCTGCGCCGGCCGGTCTCAATGCGCAACTGCGCCCGTATCAGCTCGAAGGCTTGAACTGGATGCAAACCCTGCGCGAGCTGGAGGTCGGCGGCATTCTTGGCGATGACATGGGCCTGGGCAAAACCCTGCAGACCCTGGCGCACCTGCTCACGGAAAAGCACGCCGGGCGTCTCGATTGCCCGGCACTGGCGGTAATGCCGACCAGCCTGATTCCCAACTGGCTCGATGAAGCCGAGCGCTTCACGCCGCAGTTGAAAGTCCTGGCGCTGCACGGCACCGGGCGGCAAAAGGACTTCGCCAATCTCGCCGAATACGACCTTGTGCTGACCACTTACGCATTGCTGCCCAGGGATCTGGAAACGTTGCAGCCGCAGGCGTGGAGCGTACTGATTCTCGACGAAGCGCAGAACATCAAGAACCCGCTGAGCAAAGCCGCACAGGCCGCGCGTGACTTGCAGGCCCGTCAGCGCTTGTGTCTGAGCGGTACGCCACTGGAAAACCACCTCGGCGAGCTGTGGTCGCAGTTCCATTTCCTCATGCCCGGCTGGCTCGGCGACAGCAAGTCGTTCAACCGCGATTACCGCACACCGATCGAGAAGCACGGCAACGTGCAGCGCATGCAGCACCTGACGGCGCGGATCAAGCCGTTTTTGCTGCGGCGCAAGAAGGATCAGGTCGCTACCGAGTTGCCGCCGAAAACCGAGATCATTCACTGGGTCGAACTCAGCGATGGTCAGCGCGACGTCTATGAAACGGTGCGCGTGGCGATGGACAAAAAGGTCCGCGACGAAATCGCCCGCAGCGGCGTGGCGCGCAGTCAGATCATCATTCTCGATGCGCTGCTCAAGCTGCGTCAGGTCTGCTGCGATCTGCGCTTGATCAACATGCCGCTCACGGCGAAGGCGTTGCGCTCGGGCAGCGGTAAGCTGACCAGCCTGATGGAGATGCTTGAAGAATTGCTCGGTGAAGGTCGCAGAATTCTGCTGTTCTCCCAGTTCACCTCGATGCTGGCGCTGATCGAGGAGGAGTTGCAGCAGCGTGGGCTCGGTTATTCGTTGCTGACCGGCGACACCACCGACCGGCGCACGCCAGTCAAGAATTTTCAGGGCGGCAAGGTGCCGTTGTTCCTCATCAGTCTCAAGGCCGGCGGTACCGGTCTGAACCTGACGGCGGCGGACACGGTGATTCACTTCGACCCGTGGTGGAACCCGGCCGTGGAGAATCAAGCGACTGATCGGGCTTATCGTATCGGCCAGAACAATCCGGTGTTCGTCTACAAATTGATTGCCAAAGGCACCGTCGAGGAGAAGATCCAGGCGTTGCAGCAGGAGAAGGCTGCGCTGGCCGGGGCGGTGCTTGAGGGGGGCACGACGGGGGGATTCAAACTCGAACAGAGTGATATCGAAGCTTTGTTTGCGCCGTTGCCGGTTTCCAGGGATTGAGCTTCGGTTTCAATCGTTTGACCGAGGTGATGCCTTTCGCGAGCAGGCTCACTCCTACAGGGGAACGCATTTCAAACTGTAGGAGTGAGCCTGCTCGCAATAACTATCCAACCGGCGACGACGATTTCAACGCTTGTCGATCTTGTCCGGCAACGGCGCAAACAGCGCTTCGATGTCATCGCTCTGCAACTTCCAGTCTCCGGCCTTGCGCCCATCGAGCACGCCCGCGGCGAGGTCGGACTTTTCCTTCTGCAGGTGCTGAATCTTCTCTTCTACCGTTCCCCGGGCAATCATCTTGTACACGAACACCGGTTTTTCCTGGCCAATGCGATAGGCCCGATCGGTGGCCTGGTTCTCGGTCGCCGGGTTCCACCACGGGTCGTAGTGAATCACCGTATCGGCTTCGGTCAGGTTCAGACCGACACCGCCAGCCTTCAGGCTGATCAGAAAGATCTGACGCTTGCCGCTCTGGAATTCCTTTACCGGGGTGCGCCGGTCACGGGTCTGGCCGGTGAGCAGGGCATAGGCGACCTTGCGTTTTTTCAGTTCGTCCTCGATCAACGACAGCATCGAAGTGAATTGCGAGAACAGCAGAATCCGCCGACCTTCTTCGAACAATTCCTCAAGCATTTCCATCAGGCTGTCGAGTTTGCCCGAGGTGCTGCCGCGTGCGGGCAGGGTGGCGTCGTTGACCAGACGCAGGTCGCAGCAGACCTGACGCAGCTTGAGCAGTGCTTCGAGAATGATGATCTGGCTGCGCGCCACACCTTTGCGGGTGATCTCGTCGCGGACTTTCTTGTCCATCGCCAGGCGCATGGTTTCGTACACATCGCGCTGCGCTTCGTTGAGTTCGACCCAATGGATGATTTCGGTTTTCGGCGGCAGCTCAGTGGCGACCTGCTCTTTGGTGCGGCGCAGCAGAAACGGTTTAATCCGACCGTTGAGGTGTTGCAGTCTGACTTCGCTGCCGCGCTTTTCGATCGGCACGCGGTAGTCGGCATTGAAGCTCTTCACGTCGCCGAGCCAGCCCGGCAGCAGGAAGTGAAACAGCGACCACAGCTCACCCAAGTGGTTTTCCAGCGGCGTACCGCTGAGGCACAGGCGCTGGCGCGCATTCAGCTCGCGCGCGGCCTGGGCGGCTTTGCTGTTGGGATTCTTGATGTACTGCGCTTCGTCCAGCACCAGTACGTGCAGCGGCTGTTTGGCCAGGCGCTCGACGTCCTTGGGCAGCAGGGCGTAGGTGGTCAGGATCAGATCGAAGTCGGCGAGATTGTCGAAATGCTTTTTGCGGCTGGCGCCGTACAGCGCGAGTACTTTCAGTTGCGGAGTAAAGTGCGCGGCCTCGTCGAGCCAGTTGGGGATCAGGCTGGTCGGCATCACCACCATGCACGGGCGATCGAGGCGTCCGGCGTTCTTCTCGGTGAGAATATGCGCTAGGGTCTGTAGGGTTTTGCCCAGGCCCATGTCATCCGCAAGAATCCCGCCGACTTCCAGTTGCCGCAGCGATTGCATCCAGCTCAAGCCTTCGAGCTGGTAGGGGCGCAGCGTTGCGTTCAAGCCTTGCGGCGCTTCGGCGCTGAAATCGCGGATGTCGCGCAGGCGCTGAGCGAAGGTGCGGATCTGCTCGCCGCCTTCCCACAGCAGCGGTAGCCCTTCCAGCGAATTGAGTCGGGTGGCATCAGCCTTGCTCAGGCGCAGGGTGGTTTCGCCCGGCTCCTGCAAATAGAACTCGCCCAGCGTCATCAATACCGGCTTCAAGCGGCCGAGCGGCAGCGCCACCTGCAACGGGCCGTGCTCGCTGGTGCGTTGCGGAATGTTTACCAGAATCAATTCGTCATCGCGACGACGGGCGAGGCGTTCCGGGTTGAGGATCTCGGTGTGCGAGCGCATCAGATTGAGCAGGATCGGCAGCAGGCTCAGGCGTTCGCCGTTGACGATAATGCCCAGTTCCAGATCGAACCAGTCGCGCTCCGGCGCCTGTTCGACGGTGGCGTACCAGTCGTCGACGGCGGTCAGGTCGAAGCCGAATTCTTCATCGATCTGCAACTCCCAGCCCTGGCTGCGCAACTTCGGCAGATCGTTGAGAGTGAAGGTCAGCCAGGCGCTGTCGTTGACCATTTCGTAGAGTTCGCCGGCGCTTTCCGGCAGGGCTTTGCTCTGCCTTGTGGCGATGCGGAAACCGAGGATTCTTAACTGCTCGCGGTAGGACTGTTCAACATCCGGGTGGCGTTTTATCCGCAAGGTCTGGGCTTCCTGACGGATCAGGATATCGCTGTGCTTTTGCCCGCTGACGTATTCGTCCAGATAGCTGAACGACAGCGCCGCGCGGTGTTGAATGTAGCGCTGCATCTTGCCATTACGCGGCTCGAAAGCGCTGAACTCGACACTGGCCAGCCACAGGCGCGGCACCGGCTGCACGTTGTCCACCAGCACTTGCGGCGGCGCTTTCGGGCTGCGGTTTTCCAGCACCGCCTGGAGTTTCTCCAGCAGTTCGGCATCTTTCGCGGCGGCGGGGTAGTCGAGGGTTTCCTGGATTTTCAGCAGCACCGCAGCGCAGTGTTTGCAGTTGCTGCGCACCGGACAGGTGCAGGTGGCGTCGACCAGCAGCAGGGTGGCTTTGGCTGACTCGCGCAGATGGATAGTCTGCCGGTAGACACTGCCGCCAGAACCTTCGCAACTGGCGGTGATGGTCGCATCGCCGACCTGGGCGATGCACACCCGATTCTCCAAAGCGTAGCGACGGCCGCGCTCCAGACTCTGTTCTTTGAATCGGCTGACCCACGACGGGGCCAGCGGTTTGCTCAGGGGCGGTGGCATAAGGACTTCGATCAGTCCGGCACGACTTCAGGCGCTTCCCGCGGCGCTGGCGCGGTGAGGGAAGTGATCTTGATCAGCAAGGCCAGATGACCGTTGTCGAGGTAGTTGAGCTGGCCGTTCTTGGTGTGGCTGTCCTGGCGCAGGTGCTCACTGGCGGTGACCAGGCCATTGGCGTCGATCTGATTGACCCAGAAGTCGGCGGTCACGTCGGTGAAGCGGCCGAGTTTCATTTCCAGCGTGCCCTCGATGGGGAACTGGCCGAACTGCTCCTGACCTTCACTGACTGCGACTTTCGCTGGCGCTTCGCCGAGGCTCTGCTGCCAGGCTTTGTGCATCAGCACCGTGTACTCGCCACTGGCCGTGAGTTTGGTTACCACATCATTGAGCGCCGGCGTGCGCTGGCTGTCGTTGCCCAAACGCTGGGCGCCAGCGGCCCAGTCTTCCGGCGCTGCGCGGCTGACGATTGCGGGCACGGCATTCTGGCGCACCAGAATCATTTCGACCTGATACGTGTCATCGGCAAACGCCGCTGGTGCTGCCACTGTCATCAAGAGCGAGGCAAGCAACAAAGTCAGAGAGCGGAACAGGCGCATCGGGCGTCCTTCAAGCGGATTTCGGGATGAGGCGCTCAAACAGCGCCTCGACAGTATTGAAACGTTCTTCCGGGCGCTCCATCGGCACCTGGAATTTGAACATCGTTGCGCCTTCGAACTTGTAGCGTTTGGGCTGCGTCTGGATCAGCTTGATCAGGGTCATCGGGTCGACCGGCGTCTGCGCTTCGAACTCGATGCGTCCGCCTTGCGGCCCGCCATCGACCTTCTTGATGCCGAGCTTTTCCGCCTGCAGTTTCAACGCGGTGATCCGCACCAGGTTCTTGGTCGGCTCCGGCAGCAGGCCGAAGCGGTCGATCATCTCGACCTGCAGATCCTTGAGCCCTTCCTCATCGGTGGCCGAGGCGATGCGTTTATACAGAATCAGCCGCGCATGCACATCCGGCAGATAATCTTCCGGAATCAGCGCCGGCACCCGCAGATTGACTTCCGGGCCGCCGCCAAGCGGTTGATCGAGGTTGGGTTGCTCGCCTTTGCGGATCGACTTCACCGCGCGCTCGAGCATCTCCATATACAGGGTGAAACCGACCGCCTGAATCTGCCCGCTCTGACCATCGCCGAGCAGTTCGCCGGCGCCACGGATTTCCAGGTCGTTGGTGGCCAGGACGAAACCGGCGCCGAGGTCCTGGGTGTTGGCGATCGCCTCCAGACGCTTTTCCGCATCCGAGGTGATCTGCTGGCGCGGCGGCGTCAGCAGGTAGGCGTAAGCCTGGTGGTGACTGCGACCGACACGACCACGCAACTGGTGCAACTGCGCCAGACCGAACTTGTCGGCGCGCTCGATGATGATGGTGTTGGCGCTCGGCACGTCGATGCCGGTCTCGATGATGGTCGAGGCGATCAGCACGTTGAAGCGCTTGTGGTAGAAATCGCTCATCACCTGTTCGAGTTCACGCTCGCGCATCTGCCCGTGGCCGATACCGATACGCGCTTCCGGCACCAGTTCGGCGAGGTCGGCGGCGCATTTTTCGATGGTCTTCACATCGTTGTGCAGGTAGTAAACCTGACCGCCACGCAGCAGTTCACGCAGCAACGCCTCTTTGACCGTGCTCTTGTTCTGCTCCATGACGAAAGTGCGCACCGACAGGCGTCGCGCCGGCGGAGTGGCGATGATCGACAGGTCGCGCATGCCCGACACTGCCATGTTCAGCGTGCGCGGGATCGGCGTAGCGGTCAGGGTGAGGATGTCGACTTCGCTGCGCAGGGCCTTGAGCTGTTCCTTCTGGCGCACGCCGAAACGGTGTTCTTCGTCGATGATCACCAGCCCGAGGTTTTTGATCTTGACGTCGTCGGACAGCAGCTTGTGCGTGCCGATGACGATGTCGATCTTGCCTTCCGCCAGGTCGGCAATTGCCGCGTTGACTTCCTTGGCCGACTTGAAGCGGCTCATCACTTCCACCGTCACCGGCCAGTCGGCGAAGCGGTCGCGGAAGCTGTTGTAGTGCTGCTGGGCGAGGAGGGTGGTCGGCACCAGAATTGCCACCTGACGACCGCCGTGCACGGCAATGAACGCGGCGCGCATGGCCACTTCGGTCTTGCCGAAACCGACGTCGCCACAGACCAGGCGATCCATCGGTTTTGGCGCGAGCATATCCTCGCGCACGGCCTCGATGGTGGCTTGCTGGTCGGGAGTTTCTTCGAACGGGAAACCGGCGCTGAACGTAGCGTAATCGGCCTTCGGGTCGGCGAAGGCATAACCTTCACGGGCGGCGCGACGGGCATAAATGTCGAGCAGTTCAGCGGCGACGTCGCGCACCTGTTCGGCGGCTTTGCGCTTGGCTTTCTGCCAGGTTTCCGAGCCGAGGCGATGCAGCGGCGCGAGCGAATCGTCGCTGCCGGTGTAGCGTGCGATCAGGTGCAGGTTGGCGACCGGCACGTAGAGCTTGGCGTTCTCGGCGTATTCGAGGGTGAGGAATTCGGCGGCCTGATTGTCGATTTCCAGAATCGTCAGGCCCAGGTAGCGGCCGACGCCGTGATCGATATGCACCACCGGCGCGCCTTCGCGCAGCTCCGTGAGGTTCTTGATCACCGCATCGTTGCTGACGTCGCTGCGCTTCTCGCGGCGACGACGTTGCATGACGCGCTGACCGAACAGCGGACTTTCCGCGACCAGCGCCAGTGCCGGGTCGTCGAGCAGCAGACCTTCGTCGAGCGGAGCGATAGTGATCGCCAGACGATCCTTGCTGGCGACGAAGTCCGGCCAGCTGTCGACGGTTTTCGGCCGCAGCTTCAGACGTTCCAGCAGTTCCAGCAGGACTTCGCGACGACCCGCCGATTCAGCGGTGAACAGCACGCGCCCGGGGAATTCTTCGAGGAAACCTGCCAGCGCCGCCAGCGGTTGCGTGGCCTTGGCTTCGATGGCCAGATCCGGCAGCGCGTGCGCCGGGAAGCGTTCACGGCCCACGCCGCTTTCAACGTCCTGCTGACTGGCGACGACCCGCGGCCAGTTCTTCAGGCGCGCAAAGCAGTCTTCCACCGGCAGGAACAGTTCGGCCGGTGGCAATAAAGGACGCGAAGGATCGACGCGGCGTTCTTCATAACGGTTGCGCACGTCGTTCCAGAAATTTTCCGCCGCTTGCTCGATGCCCGGCAGCGAGAACACCTGAGTGTCCTGGGGCAGGTAATCGAACAAGGTCGAGGTTTCGTCGAAGAACAGCGGCAGGTAGTACTCGATACCGGCCGGGGTGATGCCGCTGCTCAGGTCCTGAAAGATCGGGCAGCGGCGGAAGTCGACGTCGAAGCGCTCGCGAAAGCGTGCCTTGAAGCGGGTGACTGCGTCTTTCTGCAGTGGGAACTCACGAGCCGGCAGCAGCTTGACCGACTCGACCTTGTCGATCGAACGCTGGGTTTCCGGATCGAAGGTGCGCAGGGTTTCGATTTCGTCATCGAACAGGTCGATGCGATAGGGCAGCTTGCTGCCCATCGGGAACAGGTCGATCAACGCGCCGCGTACGGTGAACTCGCCGTGCTCATACACCGTGTCGACATAGCGATAGCCGCTGGCTTCGAGCCGCGCGCGCATCTGTTCCACGTCGAGTTTCTGGCCGATATCCAGCACCAGACTGCTGCCGAGCAGGAATTTGGTCGGCGCCAAACGGTGCAGGGCGGTGGTGATCGGCACCACCAGCACACCGTGGGCCAGTTCCGGCAGGCGATAGAGGCTGGCGATGCGCTGGGAAATGATGTCCTGGTGCGGCGAGAACAGGTCGTAGGGCAGGGTTTCCCAGTCGGGGAAATGCAGCACGGGCAAATCCGGGGCGAAGAAACTCAGCTCCTGTTCCAGCCGTTCGGCACTTTGGCTGTCGGCGGTCAGCAGCAGGGTAAAGCGCTTGGCAGCGCTGGCAGCCTCGGCAATCGCCAGGCTGAGGGCGGCACCGGGCAGATTGCCCCAATGCTGTTTACCTGCTTCGGCAGGGAGTAGCGGTAGACGCAGAACAGGCACGGAAGGTTGAGCTCCAGGCGTTGCGACAAAGTCGGTAATTGTAGCGGCCTCCGGTGCCGCCTGTCAGTTGCAGACTGCGTCTATCTTCACGGTTTGGACGAAATGTAGTGGTAACCATAAAAACGGGCACTTTTTTCGTGGTTATGTAGTGCCGAAACCGGGCGGTGTTACGGAGGGTTACAGACATCGTCTAACAGTCGTCGAAAAATTGACTGCGCTGAAAGCCCCGGTTTTACTGGGCTGGAGAAAGGCGTAAATTTTTTGAACGGGATTTTGTTACCGATTGCGCGACAAGCGCGCATTGCTGAAAGGGCTTGTCGGCGGCATAATGTAGCCCCTTTTTTCTGCCCCTACATGTGGAAGGTTACCGTGACTCAGAAGCCCGACCAGTGTCTTGGTGAATGGATCGACCGTGAAGCACTCGCAGAAGCGATGATCCCGCTTATCGGTCAGCTCTACCGCAATAACAACGTGGTTAGCTCGATCTATGGCCGCAGCCTGATCAACCAGTCTGTCATCGCGATTCTCAAAGCTCACCGCTTTGCTCGCCACCGTTCTTCCGACGACAGCGAACTCTCCGTCCACGAAACATTCCCACTGCTCAAGGCCATGAGCGAGCTCAAGCTCGGCGCGGCGTCGGTGGATCTGGGCAAGCTGGCGTTCAAATTCCGCAATGAAGGCAACGGCCGCAGCGCCGAGCAATTCGTGCGTGAAGAGATGGCTGACGTGGTTGCTCAGCAAAACGCCTCGGCCCGCAAAGGCACTGACGTTGTTCTTTACGGCTTCGGTCGTATCGGCCGTCTGCTGGCGCGCATCCTGATCGAGAAAACCGGTGGTGGCGACGGTCTGCGTCTGCGTGCCATCGTCGTGCGCAAAGGCGCCGAGAACGACCTGACCAAACGCGCCAGCCTGCTGCGCCGCGATTCGGTACACGGTTCGTTCAACGGCACCATTACCATCGACGAAGAAAACAACACCATCACCGCCAACGGTAACCTGATCCAGGTGATCTACGCGAAGAACCCGACCGAGGTGGATTACACCCAGTACGGCATCAAAGACGCGCTGCTGGTGGACAACACCGGTGTATGGCGTGACGCCGATGGCTTGGGTCAGCACCTGGCCTGCCCGGGCATCGACCGCGTTGTTCTGACCGCGCCTGGCAAGGGCAAGCTGAAGAACATCGTTCACGGCATCAACCACGGTGAAATCACCGCTGACGACAAGATCGTGTCCGCCGCTTCCTGCACCACCAACGCCATCGTGCCGGTGCTGAAGGCTGTGAATGACAAGTTCGGCATCATCAACGGTCACGTCGAAACCGTTCACTCGTACACCAACGACCAGAACCTGATCGACAACTTCCACAAGGGCGATCGCCGTGGTCGCAGCGCCGCGCTGAACATGGTGATCACCGAAACCGGCGCCGCCACCGCTGCGGCCAAGGCGCTGCCAGAGCTGGCCGGCAAGCTGACCGGCAACGCGATTCGTGTGCCGACGCCGAACGTGTCGATGGCCATTCTCAACCTCAACCTTGAGAAAGCCGCCACCCGTGAAGAGATGAACGAGTACCTGCGCTACATGGCGCTGCACTCCGAGCTGCACAAGCAGATCGACTTCGTCAATTCGCAGGAAGTTGTGTCGACTGACTTCGTCGGCTCGCGTCACGCCGGTGTGGTCGATGCTGAAGCGACCATCGTGCAGGACAACCGCGTTGTTCTGTACGTCTGGTACGACAACGAGTTCGGCTACAGCTGCCAGGTGGTTCGCGTGATGGAAGACATGGCTGATGTGAATCCGCCAGCGTTCCCGCGCTAAGCCTCAGGCTTGAATGAAAACGCCCCGGCATTTTGTCGGGGCGTTTTTGTTTGTCTGCTTTATAGAGTTGTGTTGCCTGCGTAGGCCTCATCGCGAGCAGGCTCACTCCTACAGGGGGGGCGTTCACAATTCCCTGTGGGAGCGAGCCTGCTCGCGAAAGCATTCTGTCAGGCGCCGCTGGCAACCGAAGCCTGCGCCGTGCGCAACTCATGCCGATTGCCACGGAACAACACCAGCGTGGCAACCAGGCCCAATACCGCCGCGCCGCTGAGCCAGATGCCCGGTGCTGCCTTGTTGTCCAGCACATGAATCAGGTAGGTGCACGCCGCCGGAGTGAACCCGCCGAACGTCGCCGTCGCCAGGCTGTAGGCCAGTGAAAACCCGGTCGTGCGCACTTCCACCGGCATGATCTCGGTCAGCGCCACCACCATCGCGCCGTTGTAGGAGCCATAGAGGAACGACAGCCACAGTTCGACAATCAGCAAATGGCTGAAGCTCGGATTCGCCACCAGCCACGACAGCGCCGGATACGCAGTCAGGATCGCCAGAATCGTTGCCGCCAGCAGTAAGGGTTTTCGCCCGATCTTGTCGGACACTGCGCCCATCACCGGCAGCCAGAAGAAGTTCGACAAACCAATGCACACGGTCACCAGCAAGGCATCGAGGTCCGACAGGTGCAGTTCGGCTTTGCCGAACGTCGGGGTGTAGGCGGTGATCAGGTAGAACGACACCGTGGTCATCACCACCAGTGCCATGCCGGCGATGACGATGCCGAAGTTCTGGCCGATCGAACGGACGATTTCGCCGAGGGTAGGGCGGTGGGTGCGCGCCTGGAATTCCGGGGTTTCCTCCAGCGAGCGACGGATGAAGAAAATCACCGGCACGATCATGCAGCCAATCAGAAACGGTACGCGCCAGCCCCATTCGCCCATTTGCTCCGGACTCAGCCAGTGATTCAGAGCAACGCCGAGCAGGCCGGCGAACACCACCGCAGCTTGTTGGCTGGCGGACTGCCAACTGACGAAAAAGCCTTTACGCCCCGGCGTGGAGATTTCCGCCAGATACACCGACACACCGCCCAGTTCCACGCCCGCCGAGAAGCCTTGCAACAGACGGCCGAACAACACCAGCAGCGGCGCGGCGACGCCGAGCGTCGCGTAGCCGGGCACGCAGGCAATCAGCACTGTACCGGCGGCCATCATCGCCAAAGTGATGATCAGCCCTTTGCGCCGTCCGTGACGGTCGATATAGGCGCCGAGAAAAATCGCCCCGAGCGGGCGCATCAGGAAGCCGGCACCGAAGGTTGCCAGCGACAGCATCAGCGAAGCGAACGCGCTGTCGGTGGGGAAGAAGGTTTTGGCGATGGCCGTGGCATAGAAGCCGTAGACCATGAAGTCGAACATTTCGAGGAAGTTGCCGCTGACAACGCGAAAGATCGCTTTGCCTTTGCCCGTGGTCGAGGACATGGGAGGTACTCACTGTTCAATTTTGTATAAAGGCGTTGCTGCCATGGGGAAGCGAGCGGGTGCTTGTAGTTCATAATGGCCGCCGTGGTTTTGCGGGGAGATGAAGAATTGTTAACTGGACGCTGGTTGGGGCTTGTGGTCTTGGCGGGGGCAATCGGCGGCTGCGGCAACGGCGATTCCCTGGAACAGGTCGGCGGCTCGACCATGGGCAGCACCTGGTCGGTCAAGTACGTGCGCCACGCCGGGGTTGCCGATCCTGCAGAGGTGCGCGGCGAAGTGGAGGCCATCCTCGGTGAAGTCGATCAACAGATGTCGACTTACCGAAGTGACTCCGCCATCGAGCGTTTCAACTCGTTGCCTGCCGACAGTTGCCAATCGATGCCGGCAGCGGTGCTTGAGTTGATCCGCGTCGGTGAACAGCTTTCGACGCAAAGCGAAGGTTCCTACGATCTGACCGTGGAACCACTGATGAATCTCTGGGGATTCGGTCCGCAAGGACGCGAAGAGATCATCCCCGATGAGATTGCCCTGGCCGAGGTCATGCAGCGGGTCGGCCATCAGCATCTGCGTATCGACGGCAACCGTTTGTGCAAGGACGCCGCTGTCGAAGTCGACTTCAACAGCATCGCCGCCGGTTATGCCGTGGATGCCATCGCCGCCAGATTGCAGGGCATGGGCATCGCCAATTACCTGGTCGAAGCCACGGGCGAACTCAAAGCCAAGGGCAGCAAGCCAGATGGCTCAGCGTGGCGCATCGCCGTCGAAGAGCCCCGGGATGACCAGCAAGTGGCCGAGCGGATTATCGATGTCGATGGTTACGGCGTATCCACCTCCGGCGACTACCGCAACTATTTTCTGCAGGACGGCCGGCGTTATTCCCACACTATCGATGCACGCAGTGGGCGACCGGTCCTACATGAGCTGGCGTCAGTCACGGTGATTCATCCTTCAGCGTTGATGGCCGATGGACTATCGACGCTGTTGCTGATTCTCGGGCCGGAAAGGGCGCAGGACTATGCCCAAAAGCATGACATTGCTGCATTCTTTGTCCTGCGTGCCGATACAGGTTTCGTCACCCGCAGCAGTCAGGCATTTGCGCAGCTTGTCGACGACAAAAACTGACTGAAGACAAGACGAAAGCTGGCGTTGTAGTGCAGGCAAAAGTAGCCTACGACGCGACCAAGGGTTAATGTGCGCGGCGTTGACGCTTCTATAGACTGTGTCCGGGTTCTTCACTGGCCCCCAATTGTTCCTTCGCGCCGCCGTTCGGCGTGATTTAGCCGCCGGTGCTGCTGGCATCGCGGCCTGTTCTGAGGAGTACGCATGGCTGTCTACAACTACGACGTGGTGGTACTGGGTTCCGGCCCGGCGGGAGAAGGCGCGGCAATGAACGCCGCCAAAGCGGGGCGCAAGGTCGCGATGGTCGACAGCCGTCGCCAGGTCGGCGGCAACTGCACCCACCTCGGCACCATCCCGTCCAAGGCACTGCGTCACTCGGTGCGGCAGATCATGCAGTTCAACACCAACCCGATGTTTCGCGCGATCGGCGAGCCACGCTGGTTCTCCTTCCCGGACGTGTTGAAAAGCGCCGAGAAAGTCATTTCCAAGCAAGTCGCTTCGCGCACCGGCTACTACGCCCGTAACCGCGTTGACGTGTTCTTCGGCACCGGCAGCTTTGCCGACGAGCAAACCATCGAAGTGGTCTGCGGCAACGGCGTGGTCGAAAAACTGGTCGCCAAGCACATCATCATCGCCACCGGTTCGCGTCCGTATCGCCCGGCGGACATCGATTTCCACCACCCGCGTATCTACGATAGCGACACCATCCTCAGCCTCGGCCACACCCCGCGCAAACTGATCGTTTACGGCGCTGGTGTGATCGGTTGCGAATACGCGTCGATCTTCAGTGGTCTGGGTGTGCTGGTCGAACTGGTCGACAACCGGGGCCAGTTGCTGAGCTTCCTCGACTCGGAAATTTCCCAGGCGCTGAGCTACCACTTCAGCAACAACAACATCACCGTGCGCCACAACGAAGAGTACGACCGCGTCGAAGGCGTGGACAACGGTGTGATCCTGCACCTCAAGTCCGGCAAGAAGATCAAGGCCGACGCCTTGCTCTGGTGCAACGGCCGTACCGGCAATACCGACACGCTGGGTCTGGAAAACATCGGGGTCAAGGTCAACAGCCGTGGCCAGATCGAAGTCGACCAGAACTACCGCACCTGCGTGGAGAACATCTACGGCGCCGGTGACGTGATCGGCTGGCCAAGCCTGGCGAGTGCCGCCCACGACCAGGGTCGTTCGGCCGCTGGCAGCATCGTCGACAATGGCAGCTGGCGCTTCGTCAATGACGTGCCGACCGGCATCTACACCATTCCGGAGATCAGCTCGATCGGCAAGAACGAGCAGGAGCTGACCCAGGCCAAAGTGCCCTACGAAGTCGGCAAGGCCTTCTTCAAGAGCATGGCGCGGGCGCAGATTGCCGGCGAGCCGCAAGGCATGCTGAAAATCCTCTTCCACCGCGAGACGCTGGAAGTGCTCGGTGTGCACTGCTTCGGTTATCAGGCGTCGGAGATCGTTCACATCGGTCAGGCGATCATGAACCAGCCGGGCGAGCTGAACACCCTGAAGTATTTCGTCAACACTACGTTCAACTACCCGACCATGGCCGAAGCCTATCGGGTAGCAGCGTACGACGGCCTCAACCGGCTTTTTTGACGGGCTCCGGCCGGTGGCCTGAGCCGGCCGGGGAGACCGATTTCAGCAATTCTCAAGGGTGGCAGTGGCCAAACCGGGAAAGTCTGTAATCAGGCTGTCAACGCCGAAGTCGGCGAGTCTGCGCATCAGTGCAGGCTCGTTGACGGTCCACACCGACACATGCAGGTCCTGACGCTGCGCCTTCTGCAGGCGTTCCGGCGTACACAGCGTCCAGTTCAAGGCGAGAATCTCGCAGCCGTAGCTGGCGGCGACCTTCAACGGATCGAGCCAGGCGTATTCGGCCACCAGGCCGCGCGACACGTCCGGTACCAGATCCAGCGCTGCCTTCAAGACTTCCCGCGAACTCGAGGTGATCGTCACCTTGTCGAGCAGTCCGTGGCGCTGAGCCATTTCCCGAATCGCCAGCACGGTAGTCGCCGCGCGGGTGCGCGAAGCGCTTTTGACTTCCAGCTGCCAGTGCTCGAAATCACACTTCTCGAACAACTCTTCCAGCGTCGGAATCGGGCACGGCTTGATCCAGCCCGGGCCACCCTTGCGCGCGTCATAGGTCACCAGTTCGGCAGCGGTGTGCTCGACGACTTTGCCGCGGCGTTCGGTGGTGCGCTTGAGCGTCGGGTCATGGATGACCATCAGCTCGCCGTCCTTGGACAGGTGCAGATCCAGTTCGCAGCGGCGCACGCCGTGCTTGAGGCATTCCTGAAAGCTGCTCAGGGTGTTTTCCGGTGCTTCGCCCTTGGCGCCGCGGTGGCCGTAGATGAGGGTCACGGTGCTTCCTTAAGTTAAATGCCAGATTCGTTCTGTTCGCGGGCCAGACGGCGTTCCTGAGCCTGCTTTTGCAAGATGTAGCGCGCAAGCAACTGGCGCTGCGCATCGGTCGGGCGTTCGAACTCGGTGCCGACGTCATAGCCATCGCCCTTGGGATCGCAATGGGTGACCCGGGCGCGCAGCAGCAGGCCCAGCGCCTGCGGCATCAGCACCAGTTTCACCGACAGGTGCGCGCCGGTGGCGATCGGGGTCGGGTACTGAAAGTCGATCCCGCCTTCGGAGATGATCACCGGCTGCGGCTCGCCGATGTGGCCGAGCGCGGTCAGGGCGATCACCTGGCTGAGCAGGTCGATGCGTTTGTTCTGCGATTTGAGAAATGCAGCGATGGCGCGGTCGCGCTCGCTGATCTGCCGCAGCAGGTGCTGCGACTCGAATTCGCTCAGGTGCAATTCGCTGAGCAGGTTGAACAGTGGGGAAGCATCCTGCAACACTTCCTGGCCTGCGGCTTCGGGAGCGGACAGGGGCCGAATTTCCAGTGCGATCGTGTCCTCGATACGGTAGTATTCGCGGCGATCTTCTTCATCTAATGTCGACATGGCGAACCCATGGTAGCGGCGGTGGTCTGAGTGTAAAGCTGGTTTTCGACCCCCGCCACAAGGACGTTCCTTTTCCCTCCGAACAAGCCCCGACATGTTCAGACCTCTCTTCGTATTTATCGGCACGCGTTATACCCGTGCAAAGCGTCGCAATCATTTTGTGTCATTCATTTCCCTGACTTCGATGATCGGGCTCGCCCTTGGCGTGGTCGTGATGATCGTCGTACTGTCGGTGATGAACGGCTTCGACCATGAGATGCGCACCCGCGTGCTGGGCATGGTGCCCCACGCTACTCTCGAGACCGGCGAGCCGATCAATGACTGGCAGAGCCTGGCCGACAAGGTCAAGCAGAACCGGCAGGTCACGGCAGTAGCGCCGTTCACCCAGATGCAGGGCCTGCTGACCAATAACGGTCAGGTCTCCAAAGTGTTGCTCAATGCCATTGATCCTGCGCTCGAGCGCAATGTGTCGATCATCGACAACTTCATGAAGCAGGGCAAACTCGACGACCTGACGCCCGGCAGCTTCGGCATCGTCATCGGCGACAAGGCCGCGACCAAGCTCGGCGTCGGCATCGGCGACAAGGTTACTTTTGTCGCGCCGGAGGTCAGCGTCACCCCGGCCGGGATGTTCCCGCGCATGAAGCGCTTCACCGTGGTCGGCATTTTCCATGTCGGCGCCGGTGAGCTCGATGGCTACCTCGGCGTGACCAATCTGCAGGATCTGGCGAAAATGCACCGCTGGAAAGCCGATCAGGTGCAGGGCCTGCGTCTGAAGTTCGACGACCTGTTCCAGGCCCCGCGCGAGGCGTGGAACATCGCCCAGCACCTCGGCGAGGACCGTTACTACGCCCGCGACTGGACCCGCACCCACGGCAACCTGTATCAGGCGATCCGCATGGAAAAAGCCATGATCGGTCTGCTGTTGCTGCTGATTGTCGCCGTCGCCGCGTTCAACATCATTTCCACACTGGTGATGGTGGTGAACGACAAGAAGGGCGACATCGCCATTCTGCGCACCCTCGGCGCCACACCGGGCACGATCATGCGCACGTTCATGGTTCAGGGCACGGTAATCGGCGTGGTCGGCACGGCCATCGGCGCGGTGGTCGGGATTCTCGCGGCGCTGAATGTCAGTGCGGCCATTTCGGCGCTTGAAGGGCTGATCGGCCACAAGTTCCTTAATGCTGACGTGTATTTCATTGATTATCTTCCTTCGCAGGTACAGAGCCAGGACGTCGTCATGGTCTGCGCCGCTGCGTTGGTCCTGAGTTTCCTCGCCACCCTGTATCCCGCCTGGCGTGCCGCGCGCACCCAGCCGGCGGAGGCGTTACGTTATGAGTGAGTCGGGCATGAGTGAACAAGCAATTCTGAGCTGCCGTAACCTGGGCAAATCCTACGAGGAAGGCCCTGAGTCGGTACAAGTGCTGGCCGGCCTGCAACTGGAGTTGCATCCGGGCGAGCGCGTGGCGATCGTGGGTAAATCCGGTTCCGGCAAAAGTACCTTGCTCAACCTGCTCGGTGGTCTCGATACGCCGAGCAAGGGCAGCGTCTGGCTCGATGGCGAAGAGCTGTCGGCGTTGAGCGAGAAGAAGCGCGGCCTGCTGCGCAACCGCGCGCTCGGCTTCGTTTATCAGTTTCACCACCTGCTGCCGGAATTCACTGCGCTGGAAAACGTCTGCATGCCGCTGTTGATCGGCAAGACCGCCATCCCTGAGGCGCGCCAGCGTGCCACGGCGTTGCTGGAGCGGGTCGGTCTGGGTCATCGCCTCGAGCACAAGCCGGCGGAACTGTCCGGCGGCGAACGTCAGCGCGTAGCGATCGCTCGTGCCCTGGTCAACAACCCGGGGCTGGTGATGCTCGATGAGCCAACCGGCAACCTCGACCTGCACACCGCCGAAGGCATTCAGGATCTGATGCTTGAGCTGAGCACGTCGATGCGCACGGCGTTCCTGGTGGTGACGCACGACATGAACCTGGCTCGCCAGATGGATCGCGTTCTGCAGCTGCAGGAAGGCTGCCTCACCCCCATCTGACTGGCTGAAACCCGGCGCTCGTAACGGCGCCGGGTCTTTTATTTCTATACGGTGCCCCAGCGAATGTTCAGACCGTTATCGATCTTTATCGGCACGCGCTATACCCGCGCCAAGCGCCGCAATCGCTTTGTTTCATTCATTTCGATGACCTCGATGATCGGCCTCGCCCTCGGCGTGCTGGCGATGATCGTGGTGCTGTCGGTGATGAACGGTTTTCAGCGCGAAATGAGCTCGCGCATCCTCGGCATGGTGCCCCACGCGACCATCGTCGGCGTCAAGCCGATCGACGACTGGCAACCGGTGGCCGCGGCCGCGATGAAAAACCCGGAAGTGACCGCCGCCGTGCCATTCACCGAAATGGAAGGCATGCTCTCCTATAAGGGCTCGATGCAGCCGATTCAGATCAGCGGCGTTGATCCCGCTCAGGAAGGCAAGGTGTCGATCGTTGCTCAGCACATCGTCCAAGGGCGTCTCGATGCCTTGAAGCCGGGCGAATTTGGCGTGGTGATCGGTGAAATCACCGCGCGGCGTTTCCGCCTGAACGTCGGCGACAAGATCACCCTCATCGTTCCGGAAGTCAGCACCGCGCCGGGAGGCATTACTCCGCGCATGCAGCGCCTGAATGTGGTTGGCGTGTTCAAGGTCGGTGCCGAGCTGGACGGTTCGATGGGCCTGATCCATGTCGCCGATGCGGCGACCATGCAGCATTGGCAGCCGAATCAGGTGCAGAGCGTGCGCCTTGCAGTCAAGGATCTGTACGCCGCGCCGAAGGTGTCTGCGGACATTGCCGGTGGCCTTGGCGCCGACTTCAAGGCTGACGACTGGACCCACACCCAGGGCAGCCTGTTCAGCGCGATGAAAATGGAAAAAACCATGATCGGCCTGCTATTGCTGATGATCGTCGCGGTGGCAGCGTTCAACATCATCGCGACGCTGATCATGGTGGTGAACGACAAGGGCGCCGACATCGCGATCCTGCGCACCATCGGCGCCACACCGCGGCAGATCATGGCGATCTTCATGGTGCAGGGCACGGTGATCGGCATTGTCGGCACCATCATCGGTGGCGTGCTGGGCGTTATCGCCGCGCTCAATGTCAGCGAACTGGTCGGCTGGGTCGAGCGCGTGACCGGGCAGCACATCTTCAGTTCGGACGTGTATTTCGTCAGCAACCTGCCCTCGGAACTGCAGGGCGGCGACGTGCTGTTGATCTGCTCGGCGGGCTTCGTTCTGAGCTTTCTGGCGACGGTGTATCCGGCGTGGCGGGCGGCGAAGATCGAACCGGCGCATGCCTTGAGATATTCGTAGCCTGCAAAACCGCTATCGCGAGCAGGCTCACTCCTACAATTGGAATGCGTTCCCTCTGTAGGAGTGAGCCTGCTCGCGATAGGGCCGGTACTGCAGGCCTCATTCTTCCTTTGGCAATTCGATCACAAACCGCGTCCAGCCCGCTTCAGATTCGCAATGAATCGTCCCACCATGCGCAAGCACGATCGACTGGGTGATCGCCAGCCCCAACCCCGCATGCTCACTGCTGCCTTCCTGCCGTGCTGGATCCGCTCGATAGAAGCGATCAAACAGACGTGGCAACACCTGCGCTGAAATCCCCTCACCACTGTTCTCGACGCAAACGCGTACAGCCTGCGGCTGCTCGACAATGCTCAGCCGAACATCACCTTCAGCCGGGGTAAAGCGCAGCGCGTTATCCAGCAGATTCGACAAGGCCCGGCGCAACATGCCGCGATCACCCTCGATACGCGCCGCCCCCTCACGACTCAGGTTAACGCGAGCGTCTTCGGCCAATGGCGCAAAAAACTCCAGCAACATGTCAGCCTCGTCCGCCAGTTCCAGCGGTTCGCGCTTGGGCATCAGCAGGCCGTGATCGGCCTTCGCGAGGTAGAGCATGTCGTTGA
Source organism: Pseudomonas moraviensis (assembly GCF_900105805.1). Classification (NCBI taxonomy): domain Bacteria; kingdom Pseudomonadati; phylum Pseudomonadota; class Gammaproteobacteria; order Pseudomonadales; family Pseudomonadaceae; genus Pseudomonas; species Pseudomonas moraviensis. The sequence continues at coordinate 775,449 of NZ_LT629788.1, forward strand.
CCAGTTGCGCCATCCATTGCAGCTCTTCGAGGTTGCTGTGCAGCGCTTCGCGGTAATCCTCCAGTGCCCGCGGACGGGTGAGGGTGACCTGGGTGTGGGTGAGCAGGTTCGACAGTGGCGTGCGCAGTTCATGGGCGATGTCGGCGGAGAACGCCGAGAGGCGCTGAAACGAGTCGTCGAGGCGTGCGAGCATGGCGTTGAAACTGTGGGCCATTTCCGCAAGCTCTGGCGGCATTTTCTCTTCAGGCAGTCGGGCATTCAGCGATTGCGCAGAAATTCCGCGGGCCACCGCGCTTATCCGCCGCAACGGGCGCAGTCCGCTGCGCGCGGCCCAGGCACCGAGCAACGCCGTGGCTAGCGCTGACAGGCCGACGGTCAGCCAGATCAGATGCTGCATGCGCGCAAGGAAATGCTGGTGATGGGTGATGTCCAGCAGCAGCGTCAGTTGCGGCGAATCGGCTGTGTCCGGGTAGAGCGGGGCGCGCAGTACACGGTAGTCGGTGCCGTCATGGCTGATGGTCGACAGGCCAGTTTGCAGCGGCAGACTCTTGGGGATCTGCACCGAGCTGTCGTACCAGTGCTGACCGTCGCCGCTGGTGATGCGCAACGACAGATCGGCCTGGCGGCTCAGCTCATCGGCCAGCCGCGCTTCGCGCTGGGCAGGCTGGAGATCCTGCAAGGCGCGGCGCAGGCCGATCAGCTTAGCTTCCAGTTGTTGCTGGTCGAGCTCGATGAAGTGCGCCTCGCTGGCGCGGTCGAACAGTACCCCGGCGAACAGCGAGACCACCGCGGTGCAGGCGGCAAACAACAGGGCCAGGCGCGTGCTCAGGGACAAGTGACGCATCACAGCGCACGCTCTTCGAGCACGTAACCCATGCCGCGCACGGTGTGGATCAGTTTGTTGGGGAAGTCGTCGTCGATCTTCAGGCGCAAGCGGCGGATCGCCACTTCGATGACGTTGGTGTCGCTGTCGAAATTCATGTCCCAGACCTGCGAAGCGATCAGCGACTTCGGCAGGACCTCACCCTGGCGGCGCAGGAGCATTTCCAGCAGGGCGAACTCCTTGGCGGTCAGGTCGATGCGTTGGCCGCTGCGTTCGACCCGGCGGCGGATCAGATCCAGGCGCAGATCGGCCAGTTGCAGGCTGGTTTCCTGGGCGATCGCGCTGCCGCGCCGCAACAGGCTGCGCACCCGGGCGAGCAGTTCGGAGAAGGCGAATGGCTTGACCAGATAATCGTCAGCACCCAGTTCGAGGCCGTGAACCCTGTCCTCCACGGCGTCCTTGGCCGTCAGAAAAAGTACCGGCGTGTCGAGGCCGGCGCTGCGCACCGCTTGCAGAATCTGCCAGCCATTGCGTCCGGGCAGCATCACATCGAGGATCAGCAGCGCGTACTCGCCGCTCAAGGCCAATTGCTGGCCGCTGATGCCGTCTGCCACCAGCTCGGTATTGAACCCGGCCTCGGTCAGGCCTTGGCGCAGGTATTGCCCGGTTTTGGCTTGGTCTTCAACGATCAACAGTTTCATGGGCGACTCGGACGGGATGGTATTTAGAAGGGCGAGGGCGTTATACCGTGAGATCCGGCGATAAGCGCCAAGCTGACAAAGTTGTAATCTGTCTGTCAGGTCGGTGCCAGCCCAGGGTGGTTAGAGTTTCCCACAGGCTGAACCTTCTCTTGCTGGAGCGTGACCATGTTTTTTCGCACACCTCTTACAGTAGCGGCTTGTCTGCTGGCATTGACTTCGCCAGCCTGGGCGACACCGGCGCACACCTACGCTTTCGGCCAGCCGGCAGCGGTCAGCCAGGCCACGCGCAGTATCGAAATCGTCATGGGCGACATGAACTTCGATCCGAAAACCATACAGGTCAAGGCGGGTGAGACGGTTCGCTTTGTGCTGGTGAATAAAGGCCAGTTGCTGCACGAATTCAACTTGGGTGACGCGGCGATGCATGCCAGTCACCAGCAGGAAATGTTACAGATGCAGCAGAGCGGCATGCTCACGCCGACAGGGATAAAAGAAATGTCCCACGACATGGCGGGCATGGATCACGCGGCGATGGGGCACGGAATGAAACACGACGACCCCAACAGTGTATTGGTCGAACCGGATAAATCCGCGGAGTTGACCTGGACCTTCAGCAAGGCCACGGCGCTTGAATTCGCCTGCAATATTCCGGGGCACTACCAGGCAGGCATGGTCGGCAAACTGACAGTCAGTCAGTAAGCACTCAAAGGCGCGGGCAAAGGCTGGTAGAATCCGCTGATTCTTCAGTCAGGTTTCCGCCATGCATCCCGCAGCCGAACATTCGCCGCTGGGCAAATCCAGCGAATACATCGCCACCTACACGCCGTCCCTGCTGTTCCCGATTCCGCGCACCGCGAAATGGGCAGAGCTGGGCCTGAGCGCCGAAACCCTGCCGTATAAAGGCGTAGATTTCTGGAACTGCTTCGAGCTGTCGTGGCTGCTGCCGTCGGGCAAACCGGTGGTGGCGATCGCTGAATTCAGCATCCCGGCGGACTCGCCGAACATCATCGAATCGAAGTCTTTCAAGCTGTACCTCAACTCGCTGAACCAGACGCCGTTCGCCGACGTCGCCACGCTGGAGGCGACGCTGGTCAAGGATCTGTCCGCCGCCGCCGGCAAACCGGTGGGCGTGCGGGTTCGCAGTTTGAAGGACGTTGAGGCTGAAGGCGTCGTGGCACTGCCGGGCGTGTGCATCGATGATCTGGATATCAGTGTCAGCAACTACGAACATCCGCGCCCGGAATTGCTGCGTTGCGACGATTCGCGAATCGTTGAAGAGAGCGTGCACAGCCATCTGCTCAAATCCAACTGCCCGGTGACCAGCCAGCCGGACTGGGGCAGCGTGGTGGTGGAATATCGCGGCGCGGCGCTGGATCACGCCAGCCTGCTGGAATACATCGTCAGCTTCCGCCAGCACTCGGATTTCCATGAACAGTGTGTGGAGCGGATTTTTCTTGATCTGCAGCGGTTGCTGAAGCCGCAGAAGCTCACTGTATTTGCGCGATATGTTCGACGCGGCGGGTTGGATATCAACCCGTATCGCAGCACTGAAGAGGTGCAACTGCCGAACCATCGTCTGGTGCGTCAGTAACTGTAGGAGTGAGCCTGCTCGCGATAGCTGAATGACATTCAACGTTGATGTCGACTGGTCCACCGCTATCGCGAGCAGGCTCACTCCTACAGGATTGCGTCTCAAATTGTGGAAATGAAAAAGCCCTGCCATCGCTGGCAGGGCTTTTTTGTGCGGCGGGGCGTCAGATGCCCATGCTGCCCAGCGCGTTGACGATGTTGCGCAGGGTGCCGGCGATAGCTGGATGTTCAAGCTCGAAGCGATCCACTGCCAGGTTCACACCATCGGCAATGCTCGCGTCCTGGGTGGCAGTTTCCAGCTGGATTTCCGATTCGATCTGCGCCATCAACGCACGCAGATCTTCACGCTCGACTTCCGACAGCGGTGGATTCTGTTCCAGCTGCTCGCGCAGGGTATCGAGCTGTTTTTGCAGTTCTTGGGCGGGCATGGTGGTTTCCTTTTATCAATAGGCACTGGCATTGACCGCAGCCGCGCGCCAAAGGTCTATGGCTGACCTTTAGATTAATCCACTCTCGGTGAACCTGCATGACGTTGGTCAGGGCTTTTCGCCTTTGGCGCGGCGCGAGCTGATGTCGGCAAGACAGGCATCCAGTTCGCCGAGATGATCGATCACTGAGTGCACGCCAAGGCTGAACAACTGCACGGTTGCTTTGCCGCGCAGCTGCTCACGGTCTGTTTGCGAGAGAGCTTGCCATTCGCTCGGGCTCAGGCCGCACAACGAGCCGCAGGACGCCAGGCCAATTGTCCACAGTCCGGCATTCAGGCCGGCCTGCAACAGACGCGGCTCACCGCTGACCAGCACGCAGCCATCGAGGCGGTCGATGTTCATATCCATCAATGCTTGCCAACACGCATTGGGTGCCGGCCATGGATTCATTGTTGCTGAATGTTGCGTCGGCTTGATCCAGGTTGGCAGCGAAGCGGCCAGTGAATGAACGAGGGCGGGGGGCAATTCGTCGAGCCAGGCACAGGGAATCCGCTGACGCTGCAAGCTTCTTAGGCTATCGAGCGCGCCCGGGGTGGCTTCGGCGTGTTCCGGCCCGGCGGTGAGCTGTTGCGCGGCGCGGGAACCGAAATCCACCAGGCAACCGCTCAGGCCGAACAGTACGGCAGTCAGACTGGGCGCGGCGACGGGCAAGGTTTCGGCGTGAGTCATGGCAACGTCCCTGAAATAACGCTCAAGGCTATGGCGCGCGGGTGACAGTTGCATGACAGCCCTGTGAAAGACGACGTAGGAAACTTCCTGCATATCCTTGCCTGCCAGACTGCCCAAATCGCCGTTTACGCTTATACTAGCGGCCTTAATGCCTGGGCCCCGAGGTCCGCGCCAGTATCAAATCCAAGGAGTTTTTCTATGCGCTGGAGCCCTTCGCTCGCTCAGCTAAGTGTATGTGCCAGCCTGTTGCTGGCGCCGTTCGCCACTCAGGCGGCCACGGAAGAAGACCCTTGGGAAAGCGTCAACCGGCCGATATTCCGGTTCAACGACTTCGTTGACACCTACGCGCTGAAGCCATTGGCGCAGGGTTATGAGTTCGTCACCCCGCAGTTCGTTGAAGACGGCATCCACAACATGTTCCGCAACGTCGGTGACGTCACCAACCTGGCAAACAATATTCTCCAGGCCAAACCGGCTGCAGCGGGCGTTGATACCGCCCGACTGATTTTCAACACCACCTTCGGTCTGCTCGGCTTCTTCGACGTCGGCACCCAGATGGGCCTGAACCGCAGCGACGAAGACTTCGGTCAGACCCTCGGTTACTGGGGCGTGGGCAGCGGCCCGTACGTGATGCTGCCGCTGATGGGCCCGAGCACCCTGCGTGACGCACCGTCGAAATACGTCGACAGCTACACCGGGATGTACCGCTACATCGATCACGTGCCCACGCGTAACTCGATCTTCGGCCTCAACATCGTCGACACCCGCGCCAGCCTGCTGTCGAGTGAGAAGCTGATCAGCGGCGACAAGTACACCTTCATCCGCAACGCTTACCTGCAGAACCGCGAGTTCAAGGTGAAGGACGGACAAGTCGAAGACGATTTCTGATTTCGACCGATGCCAAAAAGGCGACCCTCGGGTCGCCTTTTTTGTCTGCGCCAGAGCATCGCCATCGACTGCCGCTACCTTCCATCGGGTTACGGTTGGAGCGGTTCTTATAACTCCCGGTGATTTGACAAACAAAGTCGTCAAGCGACAATCGGCGCATGCTTGAAACGCTCTGCGGATGGGAGTACCGTCTGCGCCTTAGAAGGGCACCTCTGTTTAAAACCGCGCGCCAGGCGAATGCTTGAAAGCGCTGCAGCAGAGAGGCTAGAAAGCGAATCCAGTAGTCTGCGCGGGGCCGTTGCCCCGCTCACTACGCCAACCTAATTCTGGCGCCGTTTGCCCACATGCCAAAAACCAGTGCCACGCTGCTGATAATCGATGATGACGAGGTAGTGCGCGCGAGCCTCGCGGCCTATCTGGAAGACAGTGGTTTCAGCGTCCTGCAGGCCGGCAACGGTCAACAGGGTCTTCAGGTATTCGAGCAAGACGAGCCCGATCTGGTGATCTGCGATCTGCGCATGCCGCAGATGGGCGGTCTCGAACTGATTCGTCAGGTCACCGAGCGCTCGCCGCAAACGCCGGTGATCGTGGTCTCGGGTGCCGGGGTGATGAACGACGCGGTCGAGGCCCTGCGCCTCGGCGCGGCAGATTACCTGATCAAGCCTCTCGAAGATCTGGCTGTGCTCGAGCACTCTGTGCGCCGGGCCCTGGATCGTGCGCGGCTGCTACTGGAAAACCAGCGTTACCGCGAGAAGCTGGAAAAGGCCAACCGCGAGCTCGAAGCCAGCCTGAACCTGCTCCAGGAAGACCAGAACGCCGGTCGCCAGGTGCAGATGAACATGCTGCCGGACAGCCCGTGGAGCATCGACGAATTCAACTTTGCCCACCTGATCATCCCGTCGTTGTACCTGTCGGGTGATTTTGTCGACTATTTCCGCGTCGACGAGCGTCGGGTCGCGTTCTACCTGGCGGATGTTTCCGGGCATGGCGCGTCATCAGCCTTCGTCACTGTGCTGTTGAAGTTCATGACCACGCGTCTGCTCTTCGAATCGAAACGCAGCGGTACCTTGCCGGAGTTCAAGCCTTCGGAAGTGCTCGGTCATATCAACCGGGGGCTGATCAGTTGTAAGCTGGGTAAACACGTCACAATGGTCGGTGGAGTCATCGACGAGGAGACCGGTTTGTTGACCTATAGCATCGGCGGCCATCTGCCGTTGCCTGTGTTGTACACGCCTGACAGTGTTCGTTATCTCGAAGGTCGTGGTCTGCCGGTGGGGCTGTTCAATGAAGCCACCTACGAAGACCACGTGCTTGAGCTGCCGCCGACGTTCAGCCTGACGCTGATGTCTGATGGCATTCTGGACCTTTTGCCGGAAGCAACGCTCAAAGAAAAAGAGGCTGCTTTGCCCGAACGGGTGAAGTCAGCGGGCGGCAGCCTGGATGGTCTGCGGCAAGTGTTTGGTTTGGCCACGCTAGGGGAGATGCCGGATGATATCGCCCTGTTGGTGTTGAGCAGGAATCTTCAATGAGTACCGGTAGAATCCAGTTCGCCGAGCAGGACGGCACCTTCGTCCTGAAGTTCGTCGGTGAAGTTCGCCTGACCCTGTGTTCGGCGTTGGATGCGACTATTGAGAAAATCTTCACCGCGCTGAACTTCAACGCGATCGTGATCGATTTGACCGAAACCCGCAGCATCGACAGCACCACCCTCGGCCTGCTGGCCAAACTGTCGATCCTGTCGCGGCAGAAGGTCGGTCTGTTGCCGACGGTTGTCACCACCCACGAAGACATCACCCGGCTATTGCAGTCGATGGGCTTCGAGCAGGTGTTCAACATCGTCAACCACCCGGTGCCGTGCCCGGAGTGCCTGGACGACCTGCCGGATCAGGATCAGTCGGAAGAGGTGGTGCGCATCAAAGTGCTGGAAGCGCACAAGATTCTCATGGGCCTGAACGATTCCAATCGTGAGGCGTTTCATGATCTGGTGAATGCCCTCGAAAGACACTGATGGCCTGTGGCGAGGGAGCAAGCTCCCTCGCCACAGGTGACTGGCTGACAGCGAATTGCGTGTACACAAAAAAGGGCGAACCCTCTCAGGTTCGCCCTTTTTGCATTCTCTAAACTCAAATCACAGCTTGGCCTGCAGCAACGCTTCCAGCTTCTCCTGGTCGCGTGCGAACTGACGGATGCCTTCAGCCAGTTTCTCGGTGGCCATCGCGTCTTCGTTGGACAACCAGCGGAATTGCGCTTCGTTGAGGCTCAGACGCGCTTCCCCGGCGTTGCCCGGTGCCAGTTTGCGTTCCAGCTTGCCGGTGTCGGCGGCGAGTTTTTCCAGCAGTTCCGGGCTGATGGTCAGGCGATCGCAGCCGGCCAGTTGCTCGATCTGGTTGATGTTGCGGAAGCTCGCGCCCATGACCACGGTCTTGTAATCATTGGCCTTGTAGTAGTTGTAGATGCGCGTCACCGACTGCACGCCCGGATCATCGGCACCGGTGTAGTCGTTACCGTTGGCCTTCTTGTACCAGTCGTAGATGCGGCCCACGAACGGCGAAATCAGGAAGACACCGGCGTCGGCGCAGGCGGCGGCCTGGGCGAAGGAGAACAGCAGGGTCAGGTTGGTCTGGATGCCTTCTTTCTCGAGGATCTCGGCGGCGCGGATACCTTCCCAGGTCGAGGCGATCTTGATCAGCACGCGGTCGCGGCCGACGCCAGCCTTGTCGTACAGCTCGATCAGGCGGTGTGCACGCTTGAGGATCGCGTCCTGGTCGAAGGACAGGCGCGCATCCACTTCAGTGGAAATGCGGCCAGGAACCACGTTGAGGATTTCCTTGCCCACTGCGACGCCGAAACGGTCGCTGGCCAGGCCGACATCGCCCTTGCAGTCGCGGACGCAATCGTTCAGCAGTTCGGCGTAACCGTGAATCGCCGAGGCCTTGAGCAGCAGGGAAGGGTTGGTGGTGGCGTCGACCGGTTTGACCCGGGCGATCGCTTCGAAGTCGCCGGTGTCGGCAACCACGGTGGTGAACTGTTTGAGTTGTTCCAGCTTGGAAGTCATGGGCGTGCTCTATCCTATGGGTCTGAAGACATTACCCGAGCGCTGACGGGCACTCAAGGGTGCATTCGTGGATCGATGGCCCCTGCGGCAACAACCTGAAAACGATTGTTTGAAAGGCGGGGCGCGGGGTCGATGAATACGATGCCAAAACAGCCCACAGGTTCAAAGCAACCGACCTGTGAACAGACCGGTTGCCCAAGCCCTACTCAGCGTTCAACAAACCTTCCACGGACAACCGTGCCGGTTTTGGCTGACCGTCGGAAGTGAGAAAGCCGAAGTTCTTCTCGCGATCATTGCTGCCTGAATCACTGTTGCGCCATTCATAGATAGATGTCAGCGGGATATTCAGACGTTTAACGTCAGCGATAAACGCGTTGATCCTGGTCGCCTGCCCCTCAGGCCCGCCGTTGGAGGCGAGGGCCGAAACTCCCCACTCACTGATGACCCCCGGCAGATTGAAGTTCTGCTGGATAAACGTCTGCGCGTTGCTGATCTGCGTAGCGGTCATGCCGTAAGGGTGATAGGACACCGCGTTGAGGCATTTGGGGTAATCGCTGACGATGCTTTTCAGCGCCACCGTTGAGGCAGAACCGGCGCTTGGCGGCCGGGCGAAGCCGAAACCGACGCGCGGTGTCGTCTGCGTCTGGCCTTCGAAGGCCTTGCACATACCTGCCATGAACGGCACGAACGTGGTGTCGAAATTGCGGGTTGGCCAGTAGGTTTCCAGATCCGGCTCGTTCCAGATTTCGATCGCGACCAATTGCGAACTCCAGGATTTTTCCAGCCCGGTCACGGCGTTGGCAAACGTAGCACCGGCTGCGTTCAGTTCAGCGGGCGAAGTCGCGGGCAATGCCTTGATTGCGCGCACGGTCAGCAGCACCGGCAGTCCGGCGGAAGCAGCGGCGGCGAAGGCGTCGCTGACCTGTTTCTGATAAGCCTTGGCGGTGAGGCTGTCGCTCCACACGCCGAAGCGCACAAAGCTGAAACCTGCCGCTTTGATCTGCGCGGCATCGGCAGCGGTAAAGCTCTGGATCTTCACCTGAACGCCGATGGTTTTCGCTGGAAGGTTGGGGAACAGCTCACTGGCATGAACCTGACTGGTGGCACCGATTGCCATCAGGACGAGGGCGGCGAGTTTATTGCGCTGTGCTGATTTCATGTCTGCTCTCCTGAAGAGAATGACAACTACGAATATTTATCCCGTTACTCAATTTCCGATAACGATGATGGCACTAAGTGCGTGAATGTTATTTTTTGTCAGGAAAACAGCAACTGAAAATCACAGTTATTTTTAGTCCGCTAATTGTGGTTGGGGCGGCTTAAAACGCTGTGGTACTTAATGTTCCTGTACTAACAGGGCGAAGCTATTTCTGAGTGCAGGAAAGTCGTGGGGGTTCATTAACTTTCACGGCATGTTGGCTGTTTGATATTACACAGGAAAGCAAGACTTGTTCAAAAAGATCCTCGTTGTCTGCGTGGGCAATATATGCCGAAGTCCGACGGCTGAACTGCTGCTGCGCAACGCGCTGGGCCCGTCCGCCATCACGGTGTCCTCCGCCGGCCTGTCCGCCCGCGTGGGCGAGGGCGTCGAAGCCTCGGCGCGGCAGGTTCTCGAAGAACACGGGCACTGCGCCGAGGCTTTCAAGGCGCGGCAACTGACTTCGGACATCGTCAATGACTCGGATTTGATCCTGGTCATGGAAAAGGCCCACGTCAATCAAGTGCTGAAGATTGCCTCGCACGCCAGAGGCAAAGTGTTTCTGCTCGGCAAATGGCAGAGCGAGCGCGAAATACATGACCCGTATCGTCAAGGCAAGGCCGCTTTTATTCATGCCCACGCATTGATTGAAGATGCTGTTAGTTCATGGGCAAAGCGTCTCGGGCATTGATGAATATTCTTCAGAACAGTGAATGGTAAGAACAGACTTATGCAGTTACCGTCCGTAATCGGCTCCCGCGACAATGATCAAGACAGTATTGATCTGCTCGGCATCTTTGGCAGCCTGATCGACCAGAAGTGGCTGATCGGCGCGCTGACCGGTGCCTTCATGGTCACTGGCGTCGCCTATGCGGTGCTGGCGACGCCGGTGTATCTGGCGAACGCGCTGGTGCAGGTCGAACCGAAAAAGAACGACATGCTCGGTTTCTCCGACCTCAACAGCATGCTCGGTGGGCAATCGCCATCGGTGACCGAAATCGGCATCATCAAATCCCGCGCGGTAATCGGCAAAACCGTTGATGACCTGCGCCTGGATATCGACGTCACTCCCAACACGTTTCCGTTGATCGGCGGCTTTCTTTCGCGGCGCTATCGCGGCGAAAGCGAGACCAGCGTAGCGCCGCCGCGCTTCGGTCTGAGCAGTTATGCCTGGGGCGGTGAGCGTCTGGAGTTCACACGGCTGGAATTGCCGAAAGACCTGCTCGGCAAGAAACTCACCCTGATCGCCGGCGAGCAACAGCGCTTCCAGTTGTTCGATGAGAACGACAATCTGCTCGCCGAAGGTGTGGCCGGTGAAGCGTTTGCCAACGACGGTGTAGAAGGGCAGATCGCGCAACTGGCGGCCAACCCCGGTACGCGTTTTCAAGTGGTGCGCAATCCACGGATCGTGACCATTCAGGGCTATCAGGACGCACTGGATATTTCCGAGCAAGGCAAGGAGTCGGGGATCATTCGTCTGGCGCTGGCCAGCTCCGACGCTGGCGAAGCGGTGAAGATTCTCAACAAGATCGCCTCGCTCTACGTCGAGCAAAACGTGCGCCGCACCTCGGCGGAGGCCGCGCAAAGCCTGGCGTTCCTGCAGAGTCAGTTGCCGCAGGTCAAACGCGATCTGGCCAAGGCCAGCGACGCCTTGAATGCCTACCAGACCCATGGCAAGACCGTGAATATCTCGCTGGAAACCCAGTCGGTGCTGGGCCAGTCGGTGGCGCTGGAAACGCGCATTTCCGAACTGAAAATGCAGCAGGCCGAGCTTGATCGCAAGTTCACCAAACAGCACCCGGCTTATCGAGCCCTGATGACGCAGATCGGCGAGCTGACCCAACAGCAGAAATCCCTCGAAGGCAAGGTTCAGGACCTGCCCGCCACCCAGCAGGAATTGCTCAACCTGACCCGCGACGTTGAAGTGGCCTCGCAGATCTACACGCAGTTGCTGAACAAATCCCAGGAACTGGACATCGTCCGCGCCGGGGCCGTTGGCAATGTGCGTTTGATCGACACCGCTGACGTCGACCTGACGAGCCCGATCAAACCGAAGAAACCGCTGATCGTGCTGATCGCGACGTTGCTCGGTGCGTTCGTCGGCGTGGCCCTGGTGTTGCTGCGCAAATCCCTCAGTCGAGGCCTCGAAGGCCCGGAGGGCATCGAGCAGTTGGGCCTGCCGGTTTATGCGTCGATTCCCTACAGTGCCTTGCAGGAGGAAGAGGACAGTAAAAAGGGCCGCGCCCGCGATGGCGTTGATAAACCGGCCTACTTGCTGGCGCTGCGCAATCCGACCGATCTGTCGATCGAATCGATCCGCAGCCTGCGCACGTGCCTGCACTTTGCCGGGCTCGACTCGACCAACAACCGCATCATGATTTCCGGGCCGAGCCCGCAGGTCGGCAAGACTTTTGTCTCGTCCAACCTCGCGGCGGTCATGGCCCTGAGCGGCCAGCGCGTGGTGCTGATCGACGCCGACATGCGCAAAGGGCACCTGCACAAAACCCTCAACACTCCGATCAGCAACGGTCTGTCCGACCTGCTGGTCAAGCGCTGCACCCTCGAGCAGGCGATCAACACTGTCGAGATCGACAACCTGCATTTCATCAGCCGGGGACAGGTGCCGCCCAATCCTTCCGAGTTGCTGATGCACGCCAACTTCCGTGAGCTGCTGGCGCAACTCAGCGAGCGCTATGACCTGGTGATCATCGACACGCCGCCACTGCTGGCGGTGACCGATGCCGCCATCGTCGGTCGTGAGGCCGGCATCAGCCTGATCGTCACCCGCTTCGGCGTGAACCCGGCCAAAGAAATCGAACTGACCATTCGCCGCTTCGCCCAGAACGGCATCGAGTTGAAAGGCGCGGTGTTCAACGGCGTCGAGAAGCGTGCCGCGAGCTATTACGGCGGCACTGGCTATTACAACTACGAATACGCGTCCGACAAATCCTGATGGTTGCCGATTGTTCTTTCCTGTTTGAAGTGGGTGAGCTGTGAAAAAAATACTGCACGTGGCAGAGACGATCAAAGGTGGCGTGGCGACGGTGATCCGCACGATTTCGGCATCGCCCGAAGACGACGCGGCGAATTATCAACTGGTCTATCTGGTCCCGGAGGATCAGGCCAAAGAACTGCACGGCATCGCCCCGCAGCAGGTGCGCACCTTCCCGCGCAGTGGTCGTAACGTGACGTCGCTGCTGCGTTTCGCCTGGCGCCTGAGCCAGGTGCTGCTCAAGGAAAAACCCGACATCGTGCACCTGCACAGCACTTTTTCCGGGGTGATTGGCCGTTGTGTCTGCGTGCTGTTGCGGCCGTGGCGCAAGCCGAAAATCGTCTACTGCCCGCACGCGTTTTCGTTTCTGATGGAAAGCTCGCCGACCAAGCAGAAGATCTACGCGTGGATCGAACGGGTGCTGCAGAAAGTCACCGACGTGATCATCTGCGTCAGCCAGTACGAACTCGACAAAGCTGCGCGCTTCGGCATCGAGCGCAAGCGCATGAAGCTGATCTACAACGGCATTCACCACAAGGACGAGGCGCCGAAGCGTGCTGGCGCCGAGCCGATTCATCTGCTGTTTGTCGGACGCCTGGACTATCAGAAAGGCTTCGACGTGCTGCTCAAGGCCTACGCCAAGGTCAATCGCAACGACCTGAAACTCACCGTGGTCGGCAGTGCGGTCAACGAGGATTCGGTGGAGTGCCCGCCGATGGATTCGGTCGAGTACCTGCCTTGGGTGACCCCGAGCGAAGTGCAGGCGCTGTATCAGAAGGCCGATGCGCTGATCGTGCCCAGTCGCTGGGAAGGCTTCGCCATGGTGCCGCTGGAAGGCATGGCCATGGGGCTGCCGGTGATTGCCAGCAACTGCACCTCGCTGCCGGAACTGGTCACCAATGAAGTGTCCGGCTACGTCTTTCCGTCCGGCGACCACCAGGCGCTGGCCGACGTGTTGACGATCATCCAGAAACCGCGCCTGCTCGACCTCGGCAACGAAGGCCGGAGCATTGTCCGCGAACGCTTCAGCGCCGCATTGATGATCCGCCAGACCTACGACCTGTATCACGCTCCCACTTATTAAGTAGAACTCAAGCTTATGAACGTAACGATTTTGCATGGCTACAGTGCGTCCAACTCCGGTGACGGTCTGCTTGTCGATCTGGCCATTGCTCTGGTGCAGCGTAACTTCGGTGACGACACCGCGATCAATGTCGTGGCGTCCGATCCCGAGTCGTTCAGCTACCTGCCGCACCCGCGTTTCGATGCGCCGGTGATGGCGGCCAAAGGCCTGGGCCGGGTCAAGCAAGCGGTGTTTCTCAATCAGTCCTACGCCGGGCTCGCCGAGCTGCTGAAGAAGACCGATCTGATCGTCGGTGTCGGCGGTGGTTACATGCGTTCGAAGAGCGCGTTCGAGCACATCAAGCTGAAGCTCGGCCACGCCAAGCAACTGGAAACGGCGATCCTCAGCAAGGTGCCGTCGGTGTACCTGCCGCAGAGCATTGGCCCGTTCCATGGCGAGAGCAACAAGATTGTTGAGCATTACGCCAGCGCCGATGCGGTGTTCGTGCGCGACAACCGCTCCTCGGCGATTTTCGACGCTTGCGAAAACGTCTATCGCGCGCCGGACCTAGCGGTGCAATCGCTGGCAGGCAAGATTCTTCAGCAACCGAAATTCACCCGCTGCGCCGCCTCGCCGACGACAGTGTGCGTGGTGCTGCGCAAGCCGCCGGAGTGGAGCAAAGAAAAGAAGGTCGCCTACGTGGCCAACCTGAAACTGCTGCTGCAGCGTCTGAAGAACAAAAGCAAAGTGGTCTGCGCCGTGCAAAGCGCGGTGCGTGGCAACGATGACGGTGCGTTCTACCGCGAGCTGGGCATCAACGAAGACCTGCTCTCGCTGAAGGCAACCATCGCCAAATATCAACCGGACCTGGTGATCTCGGTGCGTCTGCACGGCGCCATCGAATCGCTGCTCTCCGGCGTGCCGGCGTACCACATCAGCTACGAGCGCAAAGGCTTTGGCGCCTATCAGGACATGGGCGTCGAGGACTGGGTGATCAATGGCGGCGACATCAACGTCGATACCATCATCAACACCGTTTACGCACCGAATGCGCTGGCGGATTTCGGCAAGCGTCTGACCGACACCTGCCGCGAGATCGAGGCGAAAACCGTGGCCATGGACGAGATCATCAAGGGTGTCGTTCGATGATATTTCGGCTGTTGCTTCGCGGCGGAGCGTTGGGCGCGAAGTTCTTGCTGGTGTTGGCCATCACCCATTACCTCGGTTACGAGGCACTGGGTTTTTACGGCGTGGTGGTCGCGGCGTCGCTGATCGCTTCGAAGTTCTACAGCGTCGGCTTCAGTTCCGAAATCAACCGTTTGATCAGCGTCGGCGGCAGTTCGCGGCGGGTGGTCGACAAAGTCCTGCTGCTGTACCTGGCAGTGGGGCTGTTGTTGTCGGTGCTGACCGTGCTGATCTATTCGCTGTTTCAGTCGGTGGAAGCAACCGCCACGTTGGTCCTTTGCGTGACCCTGGTGCTGCTCACCGAGCACCTGTCGTTCGAAATCAATTCCTTTGTGTTCTCCGCACAGAAAGCCACCGCCGGTGCCTTGCTGTTCTTCATCAAGACCGGCCTTTGGGCCATGTTGGCGGTCGGCGGCATGATGCTCGGCTGGGTCGCGGGCATCGCCAGCGTCTTGTGGCTGTGGGTCGCCGCCAACGTGCTGGTGATCATCGCCGGATACCTGATCGTGGTGAACGTGCACAAGGGTCGCGAGGCAGCGGTGCTGGACACCGCGACGGTGTGGAAGGCCGGGTTGCCGTTCTATCTCGGCACCGGTCTGATCGCCCTGAGTCAGTACGCCGAACGCTTTCTGATCATCGATCTGGAACCCTACGCCAGCCTCGGAAAATATGTCTACGCGTGGTCGGCGGCCAACACGTTGCAGGCGTTGTCGTATGCAGTAGTGGCGGTGGTCGGCATCCCGGTGCTGGCCAAGCGTTTTCAGGCGGATCAGCAGGCGTTCACGGTCAGGCAACTGTTCGTGAATAAATGGGTCATGCGCTCGCTGGTGGTCTCCGCGGTTGTGGCCGTGGCGATCTATGTGTTTTTCAACCTGGTGCTCGATTACGTCGCCAGCAGCGTGCCGCGTCCGGATAACGCTCTCCTCGCGGTGCTGATTTTTTCCTTCGCCTTGCGTGCAATCGGCGACATCGTCTGGGGCGGTTTGATTGCCTCGAAGAACAGTCGGGTGTCGCTGGCCAGCGCGGCCCTCTGTCTGCTGATTTCGGTGCCGGTCAGTTACATGCTGATCAAGCATTACTCAATCTATGGCGCGGCGTGGGGCAACGTCTTTGCCATCGTCGTGCAGCTTGCTGTGATTGCAGTGTTGACCCGTGTCACCGGCGCGAAAAAGGCTGCGCTGTCATGGGCCTGAAACTGCCGCGCATCGAATTTCGCGGGCGCAAATTCGATTCGTCGATTTCCTTCCTGATTCTGTTCACCGGGCTGTTCCTGTCAGTGGCGATGCCGCTGCTGGTGCCACGCGACCCGGGGCCGGATGCGATGACCTTGTGGTCGTCCTATGCGCGCGCGGACAACTGCAATTTCTGGAACCCGTTCTCGCCGGATCGTTCGTCCTACGAGTGTTCGGCGTTCCTGCTGCGGCCCACCGGGATCAACCTGACCAATGCCTGGGCCTACGGCATGTTCTGCAATTTCTTCCTCACCGCAATTCCGGTGGTGGTGTTCCGGCGCATGCCGCTGACCATCTTCGGCACCCTGTGTCTGTGGGGCATCGTGCGTTCGTTTTTCCTCGAGAACCTGACCAAGGAAATCATCGTCTCGGTGGCGGTGTTGAGCATTCTGCTCAGCGCATTGACGCGCAAGTATCGCGGCGGGTTTTTTCTCTCGGCGGTGATTTATGGCGTGCTGATCCGGCCGTACTGGATTCTGTTTTCGCTGTCGTGGGTCGGCGTCTGTGTGATGAAAAAGTACGTGTCGCGCTTCACCTTCTTTCTGATGCTGTTCCTGTTTTATCTGGCGGTGGCCATGGCCATTCAGCTGGCGCTGGGCTTTCCCGTGTCGTCGATTCGCGCGAGCAACAACGAACTGCGCACGGCAGGCGAGGAGGGTTCGAAGTCGCTGATCGTCTCGTGGCTCAGCGGCAGCGACTTCGTCTCCCAGGCGCTGGACTCGATGATCATTTTCTTCCGCCTGTCGTTCCCTGTGGAGCTGATTCTGCTGTCCGGGCCGGGGCAGGTGATCTTCGTCGCGCTGATGATCATGACCGCGCTGCTGCTGTTCAAAGTCATCACGTCGACCGACTACAAGGGCGCGCCGATCCAGACCAAACCCAAGGAGCTGATCGCGATTCCGCTGGCATTCCTGTTGGTGCAAGGCTTGTTCGAGCCGGACTTCGGCTCCTTCGCCCGACATTTCTCGATGGTCGTGCCGGTATTGTTCGTCGGCCTGGGATTGATGCTGCGCGCGAACAAACCGGCGCAGGTCGAATCACGCATTCTCACTTAAGGCAGGTGCTCTATGTCGAGCAAGAAAAAATCCCTGGAGATCGAAACCCTGCGCGGCCTGGCGTGCTTGCTGCTGGTGCTCTATCACGTCATCGGTCCGTTGGGCGGCGGCTTGAAGATCGACATCGGCTCGCCGTTCCGGGTCATCGCCGACTCGATGGTGTACGTGCGCATGCCGCTGTTCACCTTTATCTCCGGCTACATCTATGCGATCTACAAGATTCGCGGCAATGACTTTTCCGCGTTCTTTAGCGGCAAGGTGCGTCGGTTGATCGTGCCACTGCTGTGCGTCGGCGTGCCGTTTTCGGTGCTGCAAGCGGTGGGGCCGGGGGTGAACAAGGACGTCGGCGTGATCGATGCGCTGTTGTCGTTCTGGGTGCCGATCAACCACTTCTGGTTCCTGCAGGCGGTGTTCATCATTTTCATCTTCGTCGGCTTGCTGGAATGGCGCGGCCTGCTGCGTTCAGCGACGCGGTTGTATGGATTGTTTGCGTTTGCGGCGGTGTTGTTCCTGCTGCCGCCGTTGCCGCTGGATGCGTTCGGCATCAACGGTGCGATATACCTGCTACCGTTTTTCGTCGCGGGGATGATTGGCCAGGAAAATGTCGATGTTTTGAAGCAGCGCTTCAAGGTGCTCGGGCCGCTGCTGTTTGTGCTGATTTCGCTCACGTTGCTGTATGTCGCGGCGATCGATCGTGAGCTGATTGTCGATCGTCGCAGTGTGATCGGTCTGACGGTGGGGTGTGTGTCTTGCATCGCCTTGCTGTCCAGTGACATGCGCTCGAAAGCGCTGACCTGGCTGGGCGGATATTCCTATGCGATTTTCCTGTTTCATGTGCTGTTCGCGGCGACCTCGCGGTTTGTGCTGGGACGCATGGGCGTGAAAGATGAAAGCTTGCTGGTGCTCGGTGGTTTGAGCAGCGGTTTGCTCGGGCCGGTGTTGTTGGCGATGGTGTTCAGTCGGTTCAACTTCACCTCGGTGTTGTTCCTTGGCGAGCGCGCGGCGAAGAAGAAACCGTTGGTGCCCGTCACCCCCGTGGTACACACGCAATCATCCCTGTAGGAGCTGACGAGTGAAACGAGGCTGCGATCTTTTGATCTTTTGTCGTGGCTTGCGAAGATCAAAAGATCGCAGCCTCGTTGCACTCGTCAGCTCCTACAGTGGATCCGTGCAAGTCACACATCCTTGTGGGAGCGAGCCTGCTCGCGAAAGGGCCATCCCGGACAAAGGAAATATTGAATGATGCCAGTAGACGCCCCTCAACCAGTCGCCACCTCGGCCATCACGGTAGAGGATGCCAGCGAACGTTTTGCGCAATGGCGCGAGGGCAAGGCCGGCAAGGTGTTGTCCGTTTCGGTGATCGGCGACAGCTACACCGCCGGGCAGGATTTTTACCTGAACAAACTGGTGCAACGAGTGGCTGCCGAGGTGGGTTTCGCCGGCCCCGGTTACGTCGGGTTCAATCACGGCGCGGCGCTGGGCGGCACGCATTTCAAATACACCCGCAGCAGCGACAAATACTTCGGTGGCGACTGGAAGGTTTCCGAGCTGGGCCAGGCCAGCCCGGACAGTCGCACGATCAGCGGCAAACCTGGCGCCTGGTTGCAGGTGGATGCCAACCCTTCGCCGCGCATCGATACCGCGGTGACTCAGGCGAAACTGTTGTATCTGGGTAACGGCGGATCCGACGAACTGCGCTATCGCTGGTCGCCCACGCAAGACTGGCAACCGTTGCAGCTCGCAGGCTCGGGCGTTCAGGAAGTCGCGCTACCCGGTGCTCCATCAGCCGCAGACTGGTCATTCAAGCTGGAAGTGGTGAAAGGCGCGCCGACGCTGTTCGGCCTGTGGCTGGGCAACGAGCAGAAGGGTGTGCGGGTGTCGAAACTGGCGGCGTCAGGTGCGGCATCGGCCGATTTCTATCACGCCGATCCGCAGTGGCAGACGCAATGGAAAGCCGTGGTGTCGAAGATTCCGGCCGACGTTTACCTGATCATGCTCGGCGGCAACGATCAGGGTTTTGGCGTCAAGCCTGCGCAGTATCTGCAGAACGTTCAGGGCCTGGTGAGCATGCTGCGCGAGATCCAGCCAGCGGCGAGCATCAACCTGATCATGCGCCAGGACACCACGCGTTCCAGCGCTTACCCGATGTCGGCCTATGCGCAGGTGCTCGAGCCTTGGGCGCGTGAACAGCATCTCGGATTCGCCAACCTGCAATGCGCATTCGGCCCCGACGTCAAACGCTACGCCAGCGCGATGATCGGCCCGGACAGGATTCATCCATTGCCGGCCACGGGCGGGAAGGTGATTGCCGATTATTTTTATGGCTGGATCATGGGCGCCAACGACCGTTGCGACAAAACCCCGTTGTAGGAGCTGACGAGTGAAACGAGGCTGCGATCTCTTGATCTTGGTGTTCATTGCGTCCGAAAAGATCGCAGCCTCGTTTCACTCGTCAGCTCCTACGGGTTCCTCAGGCCGACGCGAAGTTGTCGACTTGTTCGAGTAATTCCGCGAGCTTCTGCGGCATCAACCGTGCATCACAACGGGTTTCGACGTTGATGATGATCGCCGGGTCGTTGCAGCAGATGCGCACACGAAAGCGCCAGTCGCTGAAAATCACTTTCAGGCCATCGCGGTCGTCCATCTCCAGCGCTTGTCCACCGTACAGCGCCTTCAGGTACGCCAGCAGCGGATAGGGATCGCGCATCGGCCGGCGAATATCGCCGGACGCAGGAAACACGCCGATCCGCTCCACCAGCAGAATCGTGCCCAGCCAGGTTTCGTTGGCGCTGGGCAGCGGTTGATGGCGCGACAACCAGCTCATCACCCCGAGGTTGCCCACCTCACGTTCAATCTCTGTCGAATGTTGTGCAATGTTCATGGTTGCCTGCCTGTGGGGAAGTGGAAAGCCGTCTCAGCGGCCCTTGAGGTACACGTTGTCGTAGCAGAAGTTGGTCGCCTGCAGATAACCCTCGGCGTCGCCGCAATCGAAGCGCAGGCCTTTGAATTTGTACGCCAGCACGCAGCCGTTCTGCGCCTGTTTCATCAAGGCGTCGGTGATCTGGATTTCGCCGCCCTTGCCCGGTTCGGTGTCGGCGATCAGGTCGAAGATATCCGGCGTAAGGATGTAGCGACCAATGATCGCCAGGTTCGACGGCGCATCCTGCGGCGCCGGTTTTTCCACCATGTTGTTGACCCGGTAGATGCCGTCGGAAATCAGCTCGCCGGCGATCACCCCGTACTTGTGAGTCTGATCGGCCGGGACTTCCTGGATGGCGACGATCGAGCAGCGGAATTTCTTGTACAGCTGGATCATCTGCGACAGCACGCCGTCGCCTTCGAGGTTCAGGCACAGGTCGTCGGCCAGTACCACGGCAAACGGCTCGTCGCCGATCAACGGACGGCCGCTGAGAATCGCGTGACCCAGACCTTTCATTTCCACCTGACGGGTGTAAGAGAAGGTGCAGGTGTCGATCAGCTCACGGGTGCCGGCCAGGAATTTCTCTTTCTCCGTGCCGCGAATCTGGTGCTCGAGTTCGTAGCTGATGTCGAAGTGGTCTTCCAGCGCGCGTTTGCCCCGGCCGGTGACGATGGCCATGTGTTGCAGACCGGCGTCCCGTGCTTCTTCAACGGCGTATTCGATCAACGGCTTGTTGACGATCGGCAGCATCTCTTTCGGCATGGCTTTGGTTGCCGGCAAGAAACGTGTGCCATAGCCGGCAGCGGGGAACAAACATTTACGAATCATAAAAGTATCCTGGACAGTCATGGAACACAGGCGACGGTTGCGCACCAGAGAGTGGCGGCAAGTTTCAATGATTATTGAAGGCTTACTTTAATACCCGAGTCAGGCTGTGGGTGGCAATTAGTTGCGCCGTTAAAAGGCGTTAATGTTATGAGATGTCGACTACTGTGTTTTAAGTTATTTTTAGTCGGTATCCGTTGATAGTGATAAGTGCACGGGGAGTGCTAATAAGTATCCGCAGATAGTTTGACCGGCGAAAATATTTATTGCCAGTGGTTGAACTAAATTTGTTTGAGGTTGTTGTCGCCTTGTTTGTGTGAATTGCCCCGCATATCCACCAGGTAAGGCTTGACACGCTACCGGGTATTTATTCAATGACGGATCGCGCTATGAAGATTCTGGTAACGGGTGGCGCCGGCTATATCGGCTCGCATACCACACTTGCATTGCTTGAAGCAGATTATGAAGTTGTCGTTCTGGATAATCTTTGTAACAGCAGCGATGCGGCACTCCACGCCGTTGAAGCCATTTGCGGCAAAAGCCCGTGGATGATTCGCGGCGATGTTTGCGATCGCCCATTGCTGGATCGTATTTTCCGCGAACATCAGATCGACGCCGTGCTGCATTTCGCCGGGCTGAAAGCCGTGGGCGAGAGCGTGCGCAAGCCGCTCGAATACTACGAAACCAACGTCGGCGGCAGCATCACCCTGTGTCAGGCGATGGCGGCGGCGGGGGTGTTCAGACTGGTGTTCAGTTCCTCGGCGACGGTGTACGGCGAGCCTGAGGAGATGCCGATTCGCGAGGATTTTCCAACGGGCAATCCGACCAATCCCTACGGCCAGTCCAAGCTGATCGTCGAGAACGTGCTGCGCGACCTGAGCCTCGCCGAGCCGCGCTGGAGCATCGCACTGCTGCGCTACTTCAACCCTATCGGCGCCCACGCCAGCGGGCACATGGGCGAAGACCCCAACGGCATCCCGAACAATCTGGTGCCGTATATCAGCCAGGTCGCGGTCGGCAGTCTGCGCGAACTGTCGATCTTCGGTAACGATTACCCGACCGCCGATGGCACCGGCGTGCGCGATTACATCCATGTCGTCGATCTGGCGGACGGCCACTTGAAGGCGTTGCAGTCGATCAGTGAACGCACCGGCATCCACACCTGGAACCTCGGCACCGGCGATGGCTACAGCGTGCTGCAAGTGCTGCATGCCTTCGAACAGGCCTGCGGGCGGCCGGTGCCGTACCGGATGATGCCGCGTCGGGCTGGTGACATTGCCGAAAGTTTCGCCGACGCTTCGAAAGCCGCAAAAGAACTCGGCTGGAAGGCCACGCGCAACTTGCAGGACATGGTCGCCGACACTTGGCGCTGGCAATCGAATCACCCCAACGGTTATTCGCGATGATGGCCTTTTAGTTCGATGTTAGTTTCAGTCAGGTTGTTAGATAACGTCGGGAAATTACACTGGCAATGCCTTTTGCAAGTCCGTAGATATAAACCTGCCGTTCGACTTTTATCAGTTGGGTAAGACTGTGAAAGAACAACGGATCGTGTTCGCGCTCTTTGCGGACTCGAACGCTACCAGCTCTGACACAGACCGGTTTTTTAACAGGTCGAATGTTAGAAAGGAGTTGTTATGAAAAAAGTGATGGCAGTTGCCCTGTTGACGATGTTGAGCAACTGGGCTGCCGCAGCTGAAGCGCCGTTGACAGCGGTAACCAATGTAGGTGGCAGTGTGGCGGCTTCGCAAGCGCCCGCCGCCAGTACTGCAATGGTTGCCAGTGCTGTAGCGGCGTCCAACAGCGGTGGCAGTGCCAATGGCGGTACCACCGGTACGACAGGTACCACCGGTACAACCGGCACGCATAACTAACAGGAACATTTGTTAGTGCAGTACAGAGTCGCCCGACGCAAGTCGGGTGACTTTGTTTTTTGGATTCGCCCTTGAATAGCGTAGTGCCATTATGACTCGTAGTGTTTATCTTTTAATGTTGGCAAGTCTCGCTTTGCAAGGTTGCATGTTTTCCCCCGGTCAGTACCTGAGCACCAGCGATATCACCCGCCAGGGCGCCAGCGAAAGCAGTCGGGTCGAGCTGATTCCGATCACCCCGAAGCTGATCGCCATGAACCGCGCCACGCAAAAGCGTGAGTCGCTGCCGGCGGAGCTGCTGGTAACGCCGGCGGAATATCGCATCGGCAACAATGATGTTCTGTACATCACCGTCTGGGATCACCCGGAGCTGACCGCCCCCTCCGGCGCGCAACAACAGATCGATGCCAACGGCCGCCTGGTGCGCTCCGACGGCACGCTGTATTACCCGTTCATCAAGGAAGTCCAGGCCGCTGGCCGGACCATCCAGCAACTGCGCGCGGACATCGAACAACGCTTGTCGGCATTCATCGCCGAGCCCCAGGTCGATGTAGCGGTGTTGCGCTTCGCCAGCCAGAAAGTCGTGGTCACCGGTGCCGTAACGAAGGCCGGCCCGCAGGCGATTTCGACCAACCCGCTGAGCGTGGTCGAGGCCCTCGGTTCCGCCGGCATCGACACCAACAACGCCGACTTGTCGGGCCTGTTGCTGACGCGCAACGGGCGGGTCTATCCGCTCAATCTCGACTCGCTCAATCAGCAGGATTCCGAACTGCAGAACGTCTACCTCAAGGGCGGCGATCAGCTGTACCTGCCGTACAACGACAACAAGCGCATCTACGTCATGGGCGAGGTCAACCAGCCACGCGCGCTGAGCTTCAAGACTGCGACCATGAACCTTTCCGACGTGCTCGGTTCGGTCGGCGGCCTCAGCCAGACCAGCTCCAACGGCAACGCGGTCTACGTCATTCGCGGGGTAGAAAATCTCGACGTCGAGCCAGCGAAGATCTATCAGCTCGAAGCCGAATCACCGACCGCCATGGCGCTGGCATCGCACTTCCAGGTGCGGCCGCAGGATGTCGTCTACGTCGGCCCGGCCAACGTCACTCGCTGGAACCGTTTCATCAGCCAGTTGGTGCCGTCGGCGTCGATTGTCGGCACTGGGGCTTCGGCAGCGAAGAACTGGAGCGAATACAGCAACAACAGCAAATAAGGCCGCCCGACTGTGAACCTATTGAAAGTGGGCGTCTGCCTGATGGCGGCGTCGTTGCTGTGCGGCTGTAACCCGCTGATGAGCGCGTCGCTGAACAACCTCAAGGCCGCCGTCGTCGGCCCCGATGAAGTTGACGTTTCGGCGGCCGAAGTTGCCGGGGTCAACTATCCGCAACTGAAACTGACCACGCCCTCCGGCTCCGGCGTGCTGGCGCTGGTGCGCGAGCGTGAAGACCTGCAGTTCTGGGTCGCCTCCGGCAAGCAGGTATTGCTGCTGCGCGATGGCCTTGCCGTGCGCAGCATTGGCCTGGGACTGGAGGGCGATCTGGATGGCACGCGGCTGGCCGATGACTCGCCGTTCAAGCAAGGCCTGCACCACGTCGCGGATGGTTACACCACGCTGCGCTGGATCGACCTGTACAAGGGCCAGGAAGTCGGCGTGGTGGTCAACAGCCGCTTCTCGCGCCGCTCCACCGAGACCCTGGAGATTCTCGACAAGGCTTACTCGGTGCTGCGCGTGGACGAACAGATCGACGCGCCGGCCATCGGCCTCAGCGCAACCAACCGTTACTGGGTCGACCCGCGCGACGGTTTCATTCTGCAGAGCGAGCAACAACTGACCTCGCAATTGCGCGTGAAGCTGGTTCAGCTGACTCCTGATCGCAGGCATCTGCCGTGAAGCGCTTCAGCCTAATCGCGGTGGGCTTTCTGCTGATCGCCGGGGCGAGTCAGGCCGCTGTCACGGTGTCCGGCGACGTCGCCAATCCCGGACCAATTGCTTTGCCGCCGGGCGGGCGCCTGCTCGATGTGATCAGCGAAGCCGTGCCCAATGCCGAAGGCTATTGGCTGGCGGGCGGCTTGTTGCGTCAGTCGCTGCTCGAGGAACAGACACGGCTCAAGGTCGGCGTGCTGTTCGACCTCGATGTGCTGCAGCGCATGGCGACGTTGTTCGACCGGCCAGGCCGCGCAGCACTGGCACAGCGCATTGCCGAAGAAGTGCGGCAGATGCCGGTGACCGGGCGGCAGATCGCTGACCTCGACCCGGTGGCCGTGGAAGTCGGCTTCGCGCGCAACATTCGTCTGGATGACGGCGATCGGCTGATCTACCCGAAACGGGTCGACGAAGTGCAGGTATTGGGCGCAGTCGCCGAGCCGTGCCACCTGCCGTATCAGCCGTTGCAGGAGGCTCGCGAATACCTGGAAGGTTGCTCGATTCTCGACGATGCCGAGGCCGATTACCTGTGGCTGATCCAGCCCAACGGCGTGTCGCGGCGTGTCGGTATCGCGCACTGGAATCGCGAGTCCGGACAGTTTCCGGTGGCCGGCAGCAGGATTCTGGTGCCGATAAAAAATGATGATCTGGATCCGCCTCTTCCTGAACTGAATCAGCAGTTGGCCGAATTCATTGCCACGCAGCTGGCCGAGGTGGTTCGTTGAAGTTACGTTTTGCAGCTGTGTTGTTATTGCCCTGCGGTCTGGCCCACGCCGAGCCGCGCATCACCCAGAATGACTTCGGTGGCACCGGCCTGTTGCAGACGCCGACGGCGCGCATGGCCCCGGCCGGCGAGCTGAGCGTCAACGCCAATCGCACCGACCCTTACAGCCGCTACAGCGTGTCGTTGCAGCCGCTGGACTGGCTCGAAGGTTCGTTTCGCTACACCGCGATCACCAACCGGCCGTACGGCTCGGAGGCCCTCAGCGGCAGTCAAAGCTACAAGGACAAGGCGGTCGACGCCAAAGTGCGCCTGTGGCAGGAAAGCCACTGGGCGCCGGAAGTGGCGCTGGGCTTTCGAGATATCGGTGGTACCGGTTTGTTCTCCAGCGAATTCTTCGTCGCCAACAAGCGTTTCGACAATTTCGATTTCAGTGCGGGCATCGCCTGGGGCTACATCGGTAATCGCGGCGACTTCGACAACCCGTTGGGCTACGTCAGCAATCGCTTCGATACCCGCCCGGCCCTTGAAGGCACCGGCGACGTCAACTCCGGCTCGTACTTTCGTGGCAAACCGTCGCTGTTCGGTGGCGTAAGCTATCAGACGCCTTGGGATCGTCTCAGCCTGAAACTGGAGTTCGAAGGCAACGATTACAAGAACGAGCCGAAGGACAACGAAATCAAACAGGACTCGCCGATCAACCTCGGCGCGGTGTTCAAGGTCACCGATTCGATCGATCTGAGCGCCGCGTGGGAGCGGGGCAATACGGCGATGTTCGGCGTCACCTTCCACACCAATTTCGTCAGCCGCAAGGCGCCGGCCAAAACCTACGATCCGACCCCCGAACCGCTGCCGGCGAAGGCCCCGACGACCTCGATGGAGCAGGTCAACTGGGCCGATGTGTCGCGGCGTCTGCAGCAGAATGCCGGGTACAAGGTCGAGCGCATCAGCCAGCGCGATTCCGAGCTGATCGTGTATGGCGAGCAGCAGCGATATTTTCATTCGTCCAAGGCTGTCGGCCGCGCGAGCCGGATTCTCGACAACAGCGTCAACGACGACATCGACTGGTTCACCGTGGTCAACAAGCGCTACGACTTGCCGCTGGAAGAAACCAGCCTGCCGCGCCAGACCTTTCGCGAGGTGATCAACAACGAGGAGCCGTTGCAGTCGCTGCACCGCACCACCGAAATCAACCCGGCGATGCCGCGCAACGAGAAAACCCTCTACACCGAAGCGCCGCAGCATTTCAGCTATGGGGTCGGTCTGGGCTTCAAGCAGAACGTTGGCGGCCCGGACGGTTTGCTCTATCAATTCAGTGCCGACGCGGACGCGGAATATCGCTTCAACCGCAACACCTGGTGGAGCGGTTTGCTCAGCGCCAATCTGGTCAACAACTTCGACAAATTCGTCTACGACGCACCGAGCGGATTACCGCGCGTGCGCACGGATTTGCGCCAGTACCTGACCACCTCCAACACGACCATGCCGTTGTTCCAGCTCAGCCATGCCGAGCAGTTGGACAAGGATCTCTACGGCATGGTTTATGGCGGTTATCTGGAATCGATGTTTGCCGGCGTCGGTGCCGAAGTGCTGTTCCGTCCGACAGGCGAGCGCTGGTCGGTGGGCGCGGATTTGAACTGGGTGCGCCAGCGCGATTTCGATCAAGGCTTCGCGTTGCGCGATTACTCCGTGGTGACCGGGCATATCACTGGCTATACCGATCTGCCTTTCGACACGCTGGCCGCGGTCAGTGTCGGTCGTTATCTGGCCGGGGACTGGGGCACGACCGTGGACATCTCCCGCGAGTTCTTCAACGGCGTGCGCGTCGGTGCCTGGGCGACCATTACCACGGCCAGCAGCGCCGAATACGGCGAAGGTAGTTTCGACAAGGGCCTGTACCTGTCGATCCCGTTCGACGAAATGATGAGCATGTCGACCATGCGCCGCGCCAACCTGGTCTGGGCGCCACTGACCCGAGATGGCGGCGCCCGACTGAGCCGCAGCTATCAACTGCACTCGATGACGGATAGCCGGGAAGGGGACATGTTCTATCGCAACTTCGAGAAGATTACCGAGTAAGCGCCGACCTCCCAAGCCCCACAATAAACCCTTGTAGGAGTGAGCCTGCTCGCGATAGCGTCCGATCAGCCGACATCGTTGTTGACTGACCTGCCGCCATCGCGAGCAGGCTCACTCCTACCTTTGATCGTCATTCAATTACCTATCCCGGCCATCATCCTAATCCCCGTGGGAGCGAGCCTGCTCGCGAAGGCGCCGGCACATCCACAATCTCCAGCGCCTGACCTACCGCTTTCGTGAGCAGGCTCACTCCCACAGTAAATCGGCATCACGCCACACATCCCGGCCATAACCCAAACCCCTGTGGGAGCGAGCCTGCTCGCGAAGGCGCCGGCACATCCACAATCTCCAGCGCCTGACGTACCGCTTTCGTGAGCAGGCTCACTCCCACAGTAAATCGGCATCGCGCCACACATCCCGGCCATAACCCAAATCCCTGTGGGAGCGAGCCTGCTCGCGAAGGCGCCGGTACATCCACAATCTCCAGCGCCTGACCTACCGCTTTCGTGAGCAGGCTCACTCCCACAGTAAATCGGCATCACGCCACACATCCCGGCCATAACCCAAATCCCTGTGGGAGCGAGCCTGCTCGCGAAGGCGCCGGCACATCCAACATCTCCATCGCCATACACGCCGCTTTCGCGAGCAGGCTCGCTCCCACAGGGGGCGCACCTGTGTTCGATACCGGTGTGCCAAATCCCGCCCACAAAAAAGGGGACTTTCGTCCCCTTGCGATCTGAAGTTGTGAACCTCAGTAAATATCTTTCGATAACAACGTAAATGGCGTTTTTACCAGGATCTTCAGGTCCAGCCACAACGACCAGCTGTTGATGTACTGCAGGTCGATCTCGACACGCTTCTGCATCTTGTCGATGGTGTCGGTTTCGCCGCGGCAGCCACTGATCTGTGCAAGCCCGGTGATCCCCGGTTTGATTCGGTGACGCGCCATGTAGGCGAGGATCTTGCCCGAGTAATAGTTATTGTGCGCAACAGCATGTGGACGCGGACCCACCAGAGCCATATGCCCCTGCAAGACGTTGAACAGTTGCGGCAACTCATCCAGCGACGTGCGGCGGATAAAGCGACCCACGGCGGTGATACGCGAGTCATTACGACTGGCCTGTTTCACTTCGCGATCATCGTGGACACGCATCGAGCGGAATTTCCAGACCTTGATCACCTTGCCGTTCCAGCCATGACGATCCTGCTTGAAAAACACCGGGCCGGGCGAGTTGAGTTTCACCGCCAGCGCGATGATCAACAGCAGCGGACTGAGGGCAATGATCGCCAGGAACGCCACGGTCTTCTCAACCAGACTTTTGCTCAGGGCAGCGGTCGGGCGGCTGGTCAGGGGGCTTTCGTTCAGGTAGATCGCTGGCAGGCCGTCCACGACTTTCACCGAGTGGTTGAGCAGGGTCAGGCTGTTGAGGTCCGGCACCCACACCACATCGACGTTGGCCCCGAGCAGATCGACATACATCGCCTCGATTTTGGCGGCTTCGCACAGCGGCAGGGTGATGTACAAGCGGCGGATGTCGTGAGCCTCAATCAGTTCGAGCAACTCATCCTGAGCGCCGACGACGCGTGGTGCGTCTGCGGCGAGGACTGGTTTGTCGCCGTTGCTGACCAGACCGATCAGCGGCAGGTTTTCCAGTTGGCTGAGTTTCTTCGCCAGGCCCAGTGCCAGTTCGCCAGTGCCGACGATCAGCGTCCGGTGCTCGCTTTTACGCGAACGCTGGTAGTACTTGGAAAACGCATGCAGCGGCGCGTAGAGGAAGGCCTGACCGAGGAAGCCGTACACCGCCCAGCTCAGGATCACCTGACGGGAAAACAGCTCATCGGCCTGGCAGACAAACGCGATGCACGCCAGCGCGGCCATGGTCATCGACCAACCCATGAACAGACGGCCGAGGCCAGTCAGGTAGTTGTCGCGTTTGCGATAAACGCCGCTGAATGTGTAAGCCGGCACCGAGGCCAGGACGGCGAGGGTGGCGCACATTCGGTAGTAGAACGCGACGGTGCCGGTGTGCTGTTCAGCGAGGATGAACAACAGCGTCACAACGAAAGCCTGTGCCAGCGCCCATTGGCCCCAAAAGGTCAGTCCCTTGAGGCCCGTGCTTCGATTAATACTGAGAGAAAGATCCATACGATATCCCCAAAAGACGTCCATTCAGGTTTCAACAGTTGAAAGCCGAGTTGTTATGCAGACTTATTGTTTTTGTTTTAGCGAGTGTCTTGAGGTAACAACATCGAGAGCCGAACTGTCGTCAGCCAATAGACTAAGTTATTGTTGGGAATGGTGTCTGACGAGTTCTAACAAGATGGCACAATGCCAACTTTCTAATATTTAAATACCAGTCTGTTAGAAAAGGTCGTAGAGAGGGGGATGAAAAGGCGGGGATGTATTTGTTACTGTTGGCGGGGTGGAGGCAGGGAAGCTTTTATTGAATCAGGGAGGAAAAACCAAACAGAGTGCTCTTCTTGTTGTTGTAGTCGCACTTTATATCTGTTTGTCTTGGTTAGAATGTCGCCTGTGATTACGCGACGACTTCCTGGATCAAGCAATATCCGCGATTTCTTACGGCTCGAAACAATCGCTCGCCATTACTCGCGCTCTTGAATTTATCCTGCAAGCGGCTCAGGCACATCTCCAGACCACGGTATTGCTCCGGTTCCCGGCCAATACTGATGATCAAGTCATCGCGACTGACCACCCGTTCTTCATGGGTCAGCATTTTCCGGACCAGGGCGGTTTCCAGGCCAGTCAGGCTGATTGCGATGTTGTCCTTGAGCAGTACGCCTTGATCATCGTCAAGATGCCAGGTGTCGCTGCAGGCCTCAGGACTCTCGCTGACATTCGAGATATGTGCTCGTTCTGCACTAACTGCCGGAAAGCTCTGGAACGGGTTGTCTGTTTGCGCGGCTCGCCATTCATTTTCAAGGGTGGCCAGTATGCGTTGAGTATCATGTTCGATACTGCGCGCAACGTTCTTTCGGCTAAGGCTTGGGTAACTGAACTCCATGACCATCGGGGCGGAAGAGGGCGAAGCAACACCTTCAACAAACATTTGCGCCTGCGACGTGCCAAACGAATTGAAACGCTCACTGGACAAGATGCTTTCCAGTTCACGCTGCGACGTTGTGCTGTGCGTCACAACTACAAAATATTTTCTGGGGAGGGTTGTACTCGTTTCCATGTCTCTCTCCTAAATACACACCAAAATTGGCTAAAAGATAAATCGGCAGGCGAGCAATGACTTCCTCGGAAGTAATCGTAGGCAGGGTTCGGGCCGAAAATGGCCGTCGATAAATTCCACTCGATCTGCTGCTATGTTATGGAGTTTTATTGTTATGTGGCGTGTTGCCGCGCTCATTCAAGTGCTTGAGTTTTAATAAATATGAAGCGGAACTGAAACGATATGGCTGCATCAGACGATCCTTCGTACGTATGCAAAAGGGAAGACTGCCCGAGACTCAGGCAGTCGATATCAGACCCCGCATCAGGCGATAGCCGTAGCCGCGGATGCTCTGAATCGCGTTTGTACCATACATGTCCTTGATTTTTCCACGCAAGCGGCTGATTGATTTCTCCAGTGCCCGAGGATCGTAGAAATTGGCGTTGAGGCCCATGATGCTGGCGATTTCATCATGGCTCAGAATGTGATTGGCGGTCTGCGCAAAGGCCTCGAGGATCTTCATCTCGGCGAAAGAAATATCGAGTTTGCGCCGACTGTCCAGCAGGCAGATCCGCGTCGGATCAAGCGTCAGAGTGATATCCCGCTGCCAGTCTTCGCTGTTGAAGAACTCCGTGAGCAAGTCGTCGCTGTCATCGCTCAGTGTGTTGAGCTTGATACAGGCATCGGCGCCGGCGAGATAATACTTGATCTTGTTGACCGCCCCGCGGCCGGTGATGACTGCGCAAATAAGCGGTTTCAAGTTCGCATCACGCAGATTCTGTATAAGCGCCAAATTGTCTTCGAGGGCCTGTGGGCTATCGATGATGAGGAAGATGGCGCGATAGGAATCGATGTAGCGCTGCTGTTTATATGAACTAGTGAAAG
The DNA here is from genome assembly GCF_900105805.1 of Pseudomonas moraviensis. Taxonomy (NCBI): domain Bacteria; kingdom Pseudomonadati; phylum Pseudomonadota; class Gammaproteobacteria; order Pseudomonadales; family Pseudomonadaceae; genus Pseudomonas; species Pseudomonas moraviensis. Next base: position 806,786 of record NZ_LT629788.1, read on the forward strand.
CACCTGTTTCCAGGATCATATCGGGCTGCACGTGCTTTGCGATCAGCGTCGTAAAATGATCGGCCACACCCAAGGTACGACCCAGAGCAAGAACACCGGATTCATCATTTGTCGGGCGCGGACTTCTAGTCGCCAAGTTCCCTGAGAGCATCATGCGTTGACTCGAATTAGGTGCTGACATCGGGATGTTAAAGCACCGGTTCTCATCTGTGACTGACAATTGGTAACATTTACGCGGATTTTAGACGTGTCTCCCGAGTTTTCTAACAATAAGTAAGCTTTTCAAGCTTTTAGTTGATTTTTCGGGGGTTGTGAACTAATGCGTGGGTGATGGCTATATGCAATGGTGCCACTATTTTGAGCTTATAGCGATGGCTTTGTCTATGTCCTTTTGCCATGGGTTGGCCATGTCCTGATTGTGTGAAGTTGATCACATTTCATATCTGAACTGAAATAATTGTTGTAATAGATGTAAATTTTTCCAGTTAAGTTCGTCGACCGACGATTACTAACATGACTTGAGTGTGGCAATCCGTTAGACCTATTCTTCAACACCAAAAGATCGCAGCCTTCGGCAGCTCCTACGCTTGAAATGCGTTCCCCTACAGGAGCTGCCGAAGCCTGCGATCTTTTGATATTCATAAAAGCCAATTGTGTAACTTCAGATACTCAACCCCTGAGTGTTATTGACCGGTCGCTCGTCTTGAGTGCTCTGACGGAGGATTAATGGATTTCTGGACCCTTTTCCAGGTGTTGATATTGGGCGCGGTAGAAGGCTTGACCGAGTTCTTGCCGATCTCGAGTACCGGTCACCAGATTATTGTCGCCGACCTGCTCGAATTCGGCGGCGAACGCGCGATGGCGTTCAACATCATTATTCAACTGGGGGCTATTCTTGCGGTGGTGTGGGAATTCCGTCCGAAGATCTTCGAAATCGTCAAAGGCCTGCCCACCGAGCGCAATGCACAGCGTTTTACCCTTAATCTGCTGATCGCGTTTCTCCCCGCCGTTATCCTTGGCGTGTTATTCGCCGACGCGATCCATGAATATCTCTTCAACCCGATCACCGTTGCGGTTGCCCTGGTTGTCGGCGGCATCGTCATGTTATGGGCGGAACAGCGCAGCCATGTGGTCAGCGTCGAACATGTCGACGACATGCGCTGGTCTCACGCGCTAAAAGTCGGTTTCGTACAATGCCTGGCGATGATTCCCGGCACCTCGCGCTCCGGTTCGACCATCATCGGCGGTCTGCTCTTCGGCCTCTCACGCAAAGCCGCGACCGAGTTCTCGTTCTTCCTCGCCATGCCGACCATGGTCGGCGCCGCGGTGTACTCCGGCTATAAATACCGCGACCTGTTTCAGCCCAACGACCTGCCAGTCTTCGCCCTTGGCTTCGTCACCGCATTCATCTTTGCGATGATCGCCGTGCGTGGCTTGCTGAAGTTTATTGCCAACCACAGCTATGCGGCGTTCGCGTGGTATCGGATCGGTTTTGGATTGTTGATTCTGGCGACTTGGGTGTTTGGCTGGGTGAACTGGACGGCGGCTGCGGCCGCTTGAGGCGTCAAGCCAGGCGGATCAAACCGCCCGGCTGATGAGGGGCATCAACGCCCTTCAAGCAACTCCGCCGCCTGATCCAGCAACGCCAGCGGATCCGTGGCCTTGTGAATATCCACCGACAACAGCTGCCGAAACTTGCGCGCCCCGGGGAAACCGGTACCCAAACCCAGCACATGCCGCGTGATGTGATGCATCGCACCACCGGCCAGCAGATGTTCGGCGATATAAGGCCGCAACTGCGCCAACGCTTCAGACCGGCTGATCACCGGCGCGTTACTGCCGAACAACTGCTGATCGACCTCTGCCAGCAAATACGGATTGTGATAAGCCTCACGCCCCAACATCACACCGTCGAAAGTCTGCAGATGCTCATGGCAGGCCTCCATGGTCTTGATCCCGCCGTTCAGCACAATCTCCAGCTCCGGAAAATCCGCCTTCAACTGCGCCGCGACGTCATAACGCAACGGCGGAATGTCGCGATTCTCCTTCGGCGACAACCCTTCGAGAATCGCAATCCGCGCATGCACGGTAAAACTCGTGCACCCGGCATCGCGCACCGTACCGACGAAATCGCACAGCTCGGCATAACTGTCGCGTCCGTTGATGCCGATGCGGTGCTTTACCGTCACCGGAATCGACACCGCATCGCGCATCGCCTTCACACAATCCGCCACAAGCTGCGGATGCCCCATCAGGCACGCGCCGATCATGTTGTTCTGCACACGATCGCTCGGGCAGCCAACGTTCAGGTTCACTTCGTCGTAGCCATGCTCTTGCGCCATACGCGCGCAGGCGGCGAGATCGAGCGGAACGCTACCGCCCAGCTGCAACGCGAGCGGGTGTTCGGCTTCGTGGTGACGGAGAAAACGTTCGTGATCGCCGTTGAGCAACGCGCCAGTGGTGACCATTTCGGTGTAGAGCAGGGCGTGCTTGGACAGCAGGCGCAGGAAGTACCGGCAATGGCGGTCCGTCCAATCCATCATCGGGGCCACGCTGAAGCGGCGAGACGGCTCGGAACGGGTGAGGCTAGTGTTAACGCGCGCTTCAGATTTTTCGGGTTTCATTGATACTGATCTTTTATACAGCGGTTTTTACCCATTTTTCCTTGTTTTTCGAAGTCGGTTGCTACAATGTAGCAAGTGAATTCGGCAATGTAGCAACTGGAAATGGGCACGATCACATCACGCAAGCGCAAGGACAACTCGACGGCCTACACGGCGCAGATACGGATCAATCGGGATGGGCGCACAGTTTATCAGGAAAGCCAAACCTTCGACCGAAAGCAGGTCGCCCAGGCATGGATCAAACGGCGTGAGACGGAGCTGTCCGAGCCTGGTGCAATCGAGCGAGCGAACCGCAAGGGTGTGACGATCAGAAAGATGATCGAGCAGTACCTGGATGAGTACGAAAAGATCCGGCCGTTGGGTAAGACAAAGAACGCCACACTCAATGCGATCAAGGATACCTGGTTAGGTGGTCTCGACGACTCGGCGCTGACCAGTCAGAAGCTGGTGGAGTTCGCGCAGTGGCGGATGAGTAAAGAGGGCGGCGGTGTTCAGGCGCAGACGGTCGGTAATGATCTCTCGCACCTGGGTGCAGTCCTGTCTGTGGCGCGGCCGGCGTGGGGCTACGAGGTGGATCCTTTGGCCATGCCTGACGCGCGCAAGGTGCTGCGAAAGCTGGGCATGGTGAGCAAGAGCAAGGAACGGAACCGCCGTCCGACGCTGGAGGAACTGGACAAGCTGATGACGCATTTCTTTGAGATGCAGACGCGTCATAAAGCCCAGATCAACATGCCGAAGATGATTGCCTTCGCTCTCTTCTCGACGCGCCGGCAGGAGGAGATCACGCGGATTCGCTGGGATGACCTCGACGAGTCCCGGCAGGCGGTCCTTGTGCGTGACATGAAGAATCCCGGGCAGAAAATCGGTAATAACGTGTGGTGTCACTTGCCTGATGAGGCCTGGGCGATCCTTCAGAGCATGCCCAAGACCGAGCGGGAGATCTTTCCGTACAACTCAAGGTCGGTATCCGCATCGTTCACACGGGCGTGCCCGCTGCTGGGGATTGAGGACCTGCACTTCCATGATCTAAGGCACGAAGGGGTGAGCCGTCTGTTCGAGATGGACTGGGACATTCCGCGGGTATCTAGTGTCTCGGGTCACCGCGATTGGAACTCCTTGCGCAGGTATACACATCTACGTGGGAGAGGTGATCGGTATGATCAATGGCGATGGCTTGAGGCACTGCTAGGGGGAGAAAACTCTAGTGGACAATCTTAAGCGTTATCAGTAGCGTTGGCAAAAAGCCATCAAGGAATAGGGAAACATTGATGTTGAAGCTTAAAGATATATATCTTGGGAGTACTGATGCGAAAAATGAAATGCTCAGTAATAGTCCCGAGGAATTTAAGAGATTTGTCGATTCGTTTGTTGTTCCTCCAGCGCTAACTATTAATAAGTTTACTGATAGAAGCAAGTATTATGTTGTGGGGCTAAAAGGCACAGGTAAGACAGCGCTGTTGCGTTATATTTCTATTAAGTTGGAGGAGGAGCTTGGTTCAATTTCAACTTTTGTACTTTTCAAGTCTGAAGTCGATGAGGACCTTCGGAAGGATTTCTCCAAAGCGGCACGAGTGCAGATTGTTAATGAGAATAGCGATGCTTTCGATGGTGATGATCTTGAATCGGTTTGGCGTTGGTTTATTTATAGGAAAATAGCGGCAGTAATTCAGGAAAAGAATGTCGACGCATTTCAAGATAATGCAAATCTAGCTAGATTCATTGCGGTGGTCAGCTCGGAGGCGCTAACGCAGCCTGAGAAGGCTGGGTTGATTAGGCTGGTTCCAAATATTCGGAAAGGCAGTATCGAAATTAGCAAAACTCCGAAATTAGGACTAGAGTTTGATTGGGATGAAAATGGAAAGGCTAAGGTAAATTTTAATGATCTTGTAAGGCAGGCAGATGCTGCGTTTAATAGTCTCGATCCGAGTAGTCAACGGCTGAATATCTTTTTTGATGAGTTAGAGTTAAACTACGGTACGAGCAAGCAGTATCAGCGCGACTCACGTTTAGTGAGAGATTTGATTGTTTCTATTGAGAAATTGAATGCGTATTCGAAGAGGCTGGGGTTTCCCTTGTGTCTCTACGCAGCAATTCGATCTGAAGTTTTAGTTTCGGTTGAAGCCCTTGGTAAGGAAATAAATAAGCCTATTGCTGATTTTGGTTCGATTATTCACTGGAATCGTCCGGGGTTGAGTGCGGCGCAGCAACCATTGTTGAACATAGTTGAGCAAAGGATAAATAATGCAAGAGTTGAGGCAGGTCTTGAGGTATTGAGTTCAATTGATTTGTGGAAGGATTATTTTCCTCAGTTCATTCACAAGCAAATGCCGCAAGTTTATATACTTCATAATTCTTGGTATCGTCCGAGAGACATAGTTAGGCTGTTGATCTCTGTGCAGGATCAGTATCCTGATGAGAAAAGTTTTATTCTTCAGGGGCTAGAGGCAGTAAGAAAAGCGTATTCTACTGCGTCGTGGGTAGAACTTACCGAGGAGCTCAAAGCCAAGTATAAACCTGGCGAGGTTGAAGGGATTAAATATATATTTTATGGCTTCAAACAGATCTGTAGTTTGAGCGATCTCATAGCTCGTGCAGATATCGTGGCAGTAGATCATAAAGAAACCCGTGAACTACTCGCAAGAGTTTCAATAAGGGAAGTGGTAAAGGATCTCTTCCGTATAGGCGTCATAGGAAATATTGGGCCTCGTGGTTCTCACATGAGATTCTCATTTCGAGGGGATGACGAGATACTTTTTGAGCAGGATATATTTATTCACAATGCGCTCTGTGCGCATCTATCTATTAGTCGCGAATATAGATAAAAAAGGAGAGGGGCTGATCAGCCCCTTTTTTATCCCACTCGGTTCATGAGTTTATTGTGATCAGCTAAGGCTTTTTTCCGTTGGCAGTCTATGTAATCTGCGAGATCCCTGAGGTGGATGCCGAGCCCGGCTTTCTGGCTGTTTGGACCTAGCCGAACAATTGGTATGTCGATCTCGCCGGTAAGCTGTTTTGCTTTGAATTTTTCGACAGTTAAATTCATGTAGTCTGCACAGACTCGATCCAGGGGGATGACCGCTTGCCCGTTGTACTGGGCCATCAAAAGGAAAAGGGTGTTCATGCAACCTCCTGATTAATGATTGCGGGAAAGCGATTCGAATGCGCTTGCAGCCACGACTGGAACCTGTCCTTTGCCAATGGCTTTAAGTCGGTCCACCCGATGGGCCACCCCATCAGCCACTCGGCCCATTCCGGGTTCAGATGACCACCATCCAGTGCCATCACGGCGTGATCCAGGCGATCGTTCGAGCGGTCTGCCCCGGAACGGCGAGTCAGTGCGGCAGGGGAGGATCCTTTGGCCATGCTCGCCACCGGTGTTGGCCATCGTCTGACGGGTGTCTTCTGCGATGAGCCAGATCCTGTCCCGCTGATGAGGGGCGCCGAGGTCAGCCGCTCCGATAACACCCCATCGCGCGTCATACCCGATTTCGGCAAGGTCACCGAGCACCACGGCAAGTCCTCTTCCCACAAGCAATGGTGAGTTCTCCAGTTCGACGTAGCGCGGTCGTACCTCATCGGTAATTCGTGCCATCTGCTGCCACAGTCCAGAGCGGGCGCCGGCGATACCAAGGCCGTTGCCTGCAACCGAGATGTCCTGACAAGGAAATCCTCCCGAAACCACGTCAACAAGGCCTCTCCATGGTCGTCCGTCAAAACTGCACACGTCAGACCAAATCGGGAAAGGCGGGAGCAGTCCATCGGCTTGTCGTTGCGCCAGTATCTGTGCGGCGTAGGCATCACGCTCAACGGCGCAGACGGTGCGCCAGCCGAGGAGGTGTCCGCCGAGTATTCCGCCACCAGCGCCTGCGAAAAGAGCCAGCTCATTCACGCGGCCTCCAATAAAGAGCGCTTATACCCCTGAACAAGCTGCGCGGGGGGGCGATTCTGAGTGATTAGCGAGGCTTTGGGTGTGGCTGCCTCGCGCAGCTTCTCGTGGGGTATAAGACCCTCGGCAGAGCTGCAGGAAGAGGCAATGATGCTTGCTGCTGCGCAGCAGTTGTTGTTTACAGACGTGGCGATTCCGTTGTTATTGCGGAGCAAAGCGGGTTGGGGTTGAGTGATGTTCAGTGCGTGCGTCATGCCGCTTTCCTCCGGTGTTCGATATCGAGTTGATCCATCAGGCGCTGGTGATACGCGTTCCGAGCGTCTTTGGGTGGACAAGGGCGGATGGTTTCGGCTGAAGGTTCGATACCGTCTAGGTAATCGCAGATATCCGCATCGGTTGGCATGAGATCGCGGTGCTCGGTGGCCATTGCAACGAGGCTGGCCTGGTACACGCACTCAGGGGTCTCGAGGGGTAGGTCAAATCGCTCGCAAATACGTTGCCAGATAAGCTCTTCAAAATGCTGGTGGACGAACATCCACACGCTGGGGTGTTCGTCGATGAGGGCCACATAAGCGTCGGCGGCGGCATAAAGTAGAGCTGCGAGTTTGTGCTCTTCTGGCACCAAGGCGGCAACGATGCAGCTGTGCTGAGCAACACTGTAAAACTCTCGGGCATGGCCGTTGAAGTTGCACAGATGAGCGAGCGCGTGCGAGATGTCGTATGGGTCAATCATGATGGTGTCGGGCTTGAACAGTTCGAAGCGTTTGCCGGTAGAAGTCAGAATCTCGTTCATGCAGCGTTCTCCTGATCTGCTGGCTCCAGAAGTGCTGCGATGGCAAGCGCTTGGTCGCGAAGGGTACGGGTGTCGCGTTCCAGTTTTTTGCCCGTGCGGAAGGCGGCGAACGTCTCAGCCGCAATCCGCAGTTTTTCAGCAATCTCCAACAGGGTAATTCGTGCAGGCTCTCCAAGTTGCGAGACCTCTAACGCGCGCTTGTAAAAGTCGTAGAGTTGCTCGTGTTGGTCGTGAGCCTGCTTCAAGGAAAGCGTCAGGTTGCGGATTTCGTCTGATTTGTCGGCGCATTGAACCGCTATGCCTTCGCCGAGGCCTTCTGAATAGCCCACGGTGCGACCATTGCTTATGCCGCACCGGTAGGCGATCCAGTAGATGGCGCCCGTCATGAAGACGATTGCTATCAGCGCGTAGATTTGAATCTCAGTCATGTGGTGTGCTCCTGATGATGTCATTGGCTGGTGGTGGCAGCCGTTCTATGTGTGGGTGTTACTCGGTGGTGTCGTCCTGCTGTCGCTGCATGTCTTCGTCGGCCTTGTAGGCGCGGATGTCGATCAGGGAGGCGACGTGGCGGATGTGTGCGTACTTCGGTGCCTTGCGGCTGGTGTCCAGCGTGGTGATGGGGAGCTGGATGCGGCCGCTGCTGATCTCGGCCACGAACGATTGCTCGTTGAGGTTGCGGAAATACTGCTCGCGCACTTTGTCGAGCGGGATCAGGACGTCGCCGAAGATGCGGTAAAGCAATTCGACGGTGGCTGATTCCGGCGCCGGGTGCAGGCGTAGTGGGTTTTGTGCTGTGTTACTCATGGCTTTGTTGGGCCTCCTTGCGTTTTTTTCTGGCCGGGTGGTTCCAGGCGTTCAGGCAATGCGTTCTGGTTAGCTCGCGCAGATGTTCGGGCACTTCGAGGAGCGCGGCGTTGCGTTCCTCTCGTGTCCGCATGGCGATGATCTGGCGGGCGTATTCCCTAGGCCACGTCACGGCTGTCTGCCGGAATGGCGGGTAGGTCGATGCCCAACTTTTCAGCCAGCCAACGGATACCGGGCTGTTTGATCCGGGTTGATTGGCTGTACTGCATGCCGAGCTGATCGTGGTACCACTGACCGTCCTTGATTCGCAGGTAGTCGCGATCACGGTTGGGGTAGGCTGGTAGGTTTCGCTCGTTAATCAGCCCTTTTTCACGCATACGTGCGATGAGCTTCGGCCGAGTCAGACCGAGGTGGGTTGCGGCTTGGGCGAGAGTGCGTTCCATAATGTGCCCCTCATGCCGCGTGCGCAGCTGGTGTTGCCGCTGCAGCAAGGTGGTTGATGGACTCGCTGACTTTGCCGTAGATCTCGACATCGCTGCCGTACACTGTGAAGCAACGGGTGTGCGGGCTTTTGTTACCGATGCTCAGGATGGTGGTGACACCTGTTCGAGATTGAGTGCGATGAAGCGCGACGATTAGCGGGTAGTCGAAACCCATGTCGAGATTCAGCACGCCGCCGGTGCGCACAAGTTCAAACACTCGTTGCTTGTCCGAGACTTCAAAGCGTCCGTATTCGCGGCTGGCGTGAGGGCGGTGCAGCAGGTCGCTGGTATTGCTCGCATCGAACGGGCCGTTGGCGATCTCTTCGATGAAGTCGGCCAGCTTGAGATGCATCTTCTTTTCGTTCGGCAGGGTCAGCGTGTGGCGTTCGCTGCCCAGCTCCACGACGAAGGTGCTTTCAGGGGTGCCACGTTCAACCTTGAGGCGAAATGCCAGACACTCGCGCCTAGGTGCGGTCCGTAGTACGTGATTGAAAGTCTCGGTCAAGTTGACCTGAGCATTAAGCAGCTGCAGGGTGCGGTTGTCGATTTTGTACTTGATCATGCTGCGCGCCCTCCGCCGTTCGGATTGACTGGGGCAGAAGTGGCGCGTGCTGTCAGCTTCGGTTTGCTGATGGCGAACGCGCAGCCGTATTCGCGGGCTAGGCGCCGGATCTCAAAGATTTGGACGGGGCTAGCAGCGGCTGGGTGGACGTGCAGGGTTGCTGTGTTGTGCATCATGTTGCCTCGCTCTGTGGTGGAAGAGTGAAGCAAATATCAACCTTTGGTTGCTTTATGTCAACAACTACCGGTTGATATTCGAGGTTTTTCGAACACTAACTCAGTAGACATCAGCGTTTTTGTTTAGTAGTTTTAGACCTCTTTTTGGATTCCACTAACGCATGGATCAAGCATGTCAGACCTTCCTACGGATTTAGATCCAAGCCATTCTTCGGCATCAAGGGAATCTAATATAACTACTGGTGCAAGTGATTTTATTGCTGACGCCATAAGTGGAATACCAGCTCCCATACGAAAGAATGCTTTTAAGGCGTTCGCTCAGTTGTGTACGGCAATAGTAGATGTACCGATTGCACATTTAGAGGGGCTTGCTGCAGAGAAGAGAGCAGAGACCAAAGCTAGGATTGCTTTGATAGGTGAAAGTGGCAGACAGATTTCGGAACAAATTTTAGTCAGTGAAAGTTTTATAGATGCAGCGTCACAAAAGTTCTCACAAAAAATTGTCAGAGAACAACGAAACGTTCAGACGATTTCTAAAATAGCTGCTGATGAGTTGAAGTGTTTACCAGAGTCAGAAGTGACTGCCTCTGAAAATGACGGTGTAACTGACGATTGGCTAAACCTGTTTGAAAGGGAAGCCTCGGCTAAAAGTTCTGAAGAAATGCAGTTCCTTTTCGGAAAGATCCTAGCAGGGGAAATTCGAAGGCCTTCATCTTTTTCTATCAGAACAGTAAGGCTATTAGGACAGCTTGATGCCAACGTTGCTAAAGTCTTTGCAGATTTTTGCTCAATGGTCATTTGTTTAAAAGGCAGCGACAAAGTCATTGATGCAAGAGTTTTTACTCCAGGGAAAGTGAATGAGGCGGACCCATTGAAAGAGTGGGGCGTCAGCTATAGTAAGCTGTTATTGCTTCAAGAGTTTGGTTTGATTGTCGCAGAACTAAAAACTCAGATGAATTACTCATACACAATTTCTAAGGTTGGCAAACAAGCATTCCCTTTTGAGTTTCAGGGAAAAAAATGGGTTTTGGATCAAACCGCTGAGGCAAACGCTAATCAAGAGCTGTGGTTGAGTGGGCCTAGCTTAAGTTCGGTGGGAAAAGAGTTAATGGCTATTGTAGATATTACTCCAAATGAAAATTATGCTGGAGCGCTACACGGCTTTTTTCATTCGAGAAATTTAAAGATGAAGGCAGTAAACTGATTTTAGTTTATTCCGGTATGAATGACCCAACCACTTTGCCGCATATATGCGTCTCCTCCGTAATATCGATGATTGGATATTGCGGATTGATTGGTCTAAGAAATTGCCGTCCAGCGTCTTCTACTAATATCTTAAACGTTGCTTCGTTTGTGCGTGGCACTCTGGCAATTACTCGATCTCCGGTCTTTGTTTCCGCTTCTGGATCCACAAAAATGATACATCCTGTTGGGTAGCTGCGCCCAGGCCCTGGATTAGTCATCGAGTCACCGAGAACCTTCAAGGCATAGCCATGGTTGCTAATCGGAACCGGGCACGATAGCCAAGAGTCACTATCATAACTCTCGATGTTGGAGATCGCCTCGCACCAAGCCCCAGCTTGAACCCATGAGATTAATGGCACCTTACCGAAGCGCTGATTGATTTCACTAACGTTGCTCAAGTTTGTAGGGTCAAGAGCACAAACGTTGCCATGGCCAGTCTGCTCTTTCGGCAGAACCCCATACTCAAGCCATTCCCGCCTGACACCAAGCCATGAGCAGAGGGCAGACATACTGTCCGCTTCAGCCATCGCTTCGCCATTTAACCACTTGCTGATGGCCTGAGTCGTTTTATCAACGCCTAAGCTTTTCAACTGACGATGAATATCCACTCCTCGACCACGGGCGCGTACGCCGGCATCGTCGAGAGCTTCGTGTAGGCGCTCGCTGAAAGCTGCGCGGAGGGAATTTTTATCAACCATGAGTTGAGAGTCTCATAAAGGTTGCGCAATAGTCAGTTGATCTATAACATCAACCGCGAGTTGATAAATGGAGGTTGTCATGTTGGCCCCCGCAGATTTTCCGAGCGCAATTGCGTTCGCGTTTGAAGCCGTAGGCGGCATCGGGGCCGCTGCGAAGGTATGCAATAGAAGCTACCAAGCACTGAACAAATGGCGTCAGGCTGCATGCCTGCCCCGAACGGATTACACAGGTGAAACCCAATACGCCGAGCTGTTGGCGACTGCGGCGAAGCAGAAAGGCAATGCATTCCAAGCGGCTTGGCTGTTGAACGCTTCGGCCCCACAAAAAGCCGCAGCGTAGCTAGAAAAAAGGCGACCCAAAGGTCGCCCAGTTCCTCCCGGCACGCACCACCACAGCGCTGTCGGGTCGCGATAGAGAAAGGCGGGCACACCACATGCAACCACCGTTCTTTATCGCGCTTTTCCAAGGCTCGGAAGCCTTGGTGTTGCTGCCTCTTCCACCACAGATTTGGCAGCTGTTGCGCCAGGGGTGAACAACGGATTGCTCGCCCCGGCACGGTGCCGGTATCGATCCCGAAGATCTAGCCGGCGTTTGGGCCCTTTCAAGCCACGCGGCAAATGTATCACCACTGCATGTCGCGCGGCACTGGCAACTTACAAGGATTAATGCCATGAGCCGTATCGCTCTGAGTTCTGTTGAGCGGGCGCAGCGGGAAGTTTTGCCGCTCGATCTCGCGCTTTACCATGCCGCTCGGGACTACCCCGGCGGTGCCGCAGCCATCGCCGCCACCACCGGCCGGAATGCGACCACGCTGCAGCATAAGCTTTCTCCAACCCACCCCAGCCACACGGTAAACATTCAAGAGTTCGGCGAGATTCTGGAGCTGACCAAGGATCGCCGCATTCTGGATGCGGTGCATGCATTAGTCGGTGACACGACTTGGCAGGAGCTGGCTGAGGCGTACACCAACGATATGCCCGAGACGTTGACCACCGGTATTGCCGAGTACTTCCGGCAGGTCGCGGATCTGGCTGATACCTGGGCCAAGAGCATTGGCGACGGTGTGGTTTCTGATGAAGAACTGGCCGCGATTCGCCTGCAGGTGTTTCGAGGCATTCAAGGGCTGTTGGGGCTGTTCAATCGCGCTACCTACGTCAATCAGACGACGCGGGGTACTGATCGTGGTTGATATCGTCGACTTCGCTAATGACTTGGTACAGGAGCGCATCGATCAGGCGCTGGCTGCACGTCTTCTCGCCGCCAAGCCTGCTTTGGCGGCACATTCGTTTCTGTACTGTGAAACCTGCCATGGCCCCATCCCAGAGGCTCGCCGTTTGGCGCAGCCCGGCTGTACCCAGTGCGTCGACTGCCTTTCGCTCGCGGAATTGAAAGGGGCACGCCATGCTCGATGAGGTACTGGTGCAGTTCGCGGATTACGGTCTTGAGCCAGCGCAGCCATTGGTGTTCGGCAAGCTGACCCGCTGCAAGACGACACAAGACAAGGGCAAGGAAAAGAACGGTTGGTATGTCGTTCATGAGCAGCGCACTGCGAAAGGGGAGACGCTGATCTTCGGTGCGTTCGGTGACTGGCGGTCGGGCGAGTCTCAGAAGATCAAGGTCAAGGCTGGGCGGATGTCTCCTGAAGAGCGCGAGGTTATGCGCGCTCGACAGGAAGAGGCCAAGCGCCGGGCGGCTGAGATCTCGGCCAACGCAGCACGTCGAGCGGCAAAGCGGGCGGCGGTTATGTTCAAGCGCATGCCGGAGAAGGGCCGTAGCGACTATCTGGACCGAAAGCAGATTGTCGGCTTCGGCGTTCGGTATGCGCCGCGCACCGGCGCGTTCCTGGTACCGATGAGCAATGTGCGGGACGAGATTGTTGGCCTGCAGGTGGTGTTTCCGACCAAGCAAGAGGACACCGGCCGGGACAAGTCCTATTGGCCTTACGGCATGTCGAAGGAGGGCGCTTTCCATCTGATCGGGCCTCACCCTGATCCGGGCGAGCCGGTGCTGGTTTGTGAGGGTTACGCGACCGGCGCAAGTCTGCATATGGCCACGTCACTGACCGTCGCCGTTGCGTTTGATGCGGGCAACTTGCTAGTGGTTTGCAAGGCCATGCGAGAGCGTTTCGCCGGTTGCCCGCTGATCATTTGCCGGGACGATGACTGGAAAACCACAAAGCCGAATGGCGATGCGTGGAACCCCGGTGAGGAGAAAGCAAACAACGCGGCGCTGATTGTCGGTGGCCAGGTGGTCGCACCGATCTTTTCCGGCGAGCGGGAAGCGAAGTGGACCGACTTCAACGACCTGCATGTTGCGGAAGGTTTGGAAGCTGTGCGTCGTCAGGTGCTGGCGGTGGTCAAGCCGCCGGCTGCTGGTGGTTGGAAAGATCTGCTTGCACGTAGCGAGAGCGGCGCGCTGATTGCGCACATGCAGAACGTCGAATTGATCCTGGCCAACGATGAGCGTTGGGCCGGGGTGATCAGCTACAGCGCGTTCAGCTCGAAGATCGTCAAGCTACGTGCGGCGCCCTATGGCGGCGGCACGGGCGATTGGGCTGACATTGACGATGTTCGGGTTATGAAGTGGCTCGCGCAGCAGTACAACTTGCGGGTCAAGGCATCGCATGTGATCGAGGCGGTGAGCGTAGTTGCGCATGACCATGCGTTTCATCCAGTGCGGCAGTACCTGCGCAAGCTGCAGTGGGATCAGGTGCCTCGGCTCGAAAGTTGGCTCACGGACGTCATGGGCGTGAAGGCAACAGATTATTCGGCAAAGGTTGGCAAGCGCTGGATGTTGTCGGCCGTGGCGCGGGTGATGAAGCCGGGTTGCAAGGCTGACTCGGTGATGATTCTGGAAGGTGCGCAGGGCGCCGGTAAGTCGACGGCGATGAGCATTCTCGGCGGCGAGTGGTTCATGGACACGCCGTTTGCGCTCGGCGACAAGGACGGCTTTCAGGCGATCCGCGGCAAGTGGATCGTCGAGCTGGGCGAGCTGGACAGCTTCAACAAGGCTGAGAGTACGAAGGCCAAGCAGTTCTTTTCGGCGTCGACCGACACTTACCGCGAGAGCTACGGCCGAAGAACGATGGACGTGCCACGCCAGTGTGTTTTCGTGGGTACGACCAACCAAGATGAGTACCTAAAGGACGCCACCGGCAACCGGCGTTACTGGCCGGTCGCGTGTACCAAGGTGGATCTGGAGTTGTTGCGCTCGATGCGCGATCAGCTGTGGGCCGAGGCGGTGTTCTGCTACGACGCGGGCGACCTCTGGTGGGTGACGCTGGATGAGGCGGCAATGTTCGGCGAAGAGCAGGACGAGCGTTTCGTTGTGGATGAATGGGAAGGTCCGATTCTGACTTGGCTCGAGGAGTCGCAGATCGGCGAGACCATCACCGGTAGCGACATGCTCACCAGTGCGTTGAAGTTGGACTTCGGGCATTGGGGCAAACCGGAGCAGATGCGCGTCGGCGCGATCATGCATCGGTTGGGCTGGCGGCGTGTTCGGTTGCCGGCGTTGGCTAAGAGCGGCCTGCGGCCCTGGGCTTACAAGAAGCCGACAGGGTGGGGCGGTGCCTCGGCGTTGCAGCGAGTGGAATTCGAGGAGCCTTGCTTTGATTAAGGAGATCGATTCGCTGCTTCGGTTGTGGGCGCAGGAGCTGCACTCGGAACATTCGAAAGGGGGGCTGGCTGGGGGGAATATGGTTGCCATGATGATGGAGAGCAACGGGCAACTTATCAGGGGGCGGCGTGCCTTCCGTGCGCCGCTTGAGAGTTCGTTGGACATTGAGCTGATCGTGACCAAGCATCTTGCGCCAGAGCTGGTGAAGGTGGTGCGTGAGCATTACTGCACGCTCGATGTGGATATGCGCCTGCGGTATGCCCACTGCGGTTGTGGCCGCGATACGTACTACCAGCGTTTGCATGATGCGCATCTGCAGATCTACTGGGTGCTGATGGGGGCGGCTGCGTGACCCCAGGCAGCGCTCCGGTTGTGGTTGTCCCACTGGCCCGTCTTGTCTCGCTGCGTTTTGATGCAGTGGGACACGTGCGGGCCTTGCCGTTGTTGGGTTGTCCCACCGTCCCGCCTAGAAGTGCCTCCCGCCCGTGTGAGCGTAGCGGGCGAGCACTACGCGCTTACGCGCGAACGCGTGTTCTTTAAATTTCTTCCTTTACACGAGAAAGGAGAAAGATAAGTAGGACAGTGGGGCGAAGCCCCGAATTTAGGCGCTCTCAGGCGTCCCACTTCGATTCAGAAAAGTGGGACGTATGGGACACCACCGTCACAACAGATTGCCGTGGTGGTGTATTCACCGACATTCGCTAGGCGTTCACCCTGCGTTACCCACTTATTCACCGGGTGGCATTAAAACAGGGTTGCTGCCACCGGAATCGACCTGTAAAAAGTAGTTATCTTCGATAGGTGCGACCGCAGAGAGCGGCAGGCACCACACCACCAAACCCGGCCATTGCGCCGGGTTTTTGCGTTCATGGGGTAGGCGATGACAAGCGAGCAACAAGCACTGGCAGAAATGCCGATCTGGTTAGTGATCGTCCTGGCTCTGGTCGGTGGCGTATCGGGGGAGATGTGGCGGGCAGACAAGGACGGGGCGCGGGGCTGGGCGTTGTTACGCAGGCTCGCGCTTCGGTCGGGTGCCTGCATTGTCTGCGGGGTAACGGCGATGATGTTGATGATTGCCGCCGGGATGTCGCTGTGGACGGCGGGGGCGTTGGGTTGCCTAACGGCGATGGCCGGCGCGGACGTTGCCATCGGATTGTATGAACGATGGGCTGCCAAGCGACTGGGCCTTAGCGAAGCCCCGCCAACCAGGGGCGGGCAGATGTGATGCACCGCCCCGGCGCCCCGGAAACCGCCGGGGACCCTAGGGGTATCTGAGGGGCACGGGGTCGGAAACCCGCGGGAAAGTGTTAGCGGGAGCGCCCCCAGCTTACTGAAATTTCAATCATTGAAATCTTGAAAGGATTCATTGAAATACGTTGAAAAAGGAGGGCTCATGACAGAACCAACCTACCTGTCGAAGAGTGCCTTCGCGGCCCGGCTCGGCAGGTCGCCGAGTTACGTCACCTGGCTGAAAGACAACAACCGTCTGGTGCTATCGCCCAACGGCAAACAGGTTGATGTGCATGCCACCGAAGCGCTGATTCGCGACACCGCAGACCCGAGCAAGGTCGCCGTCGCTGAACGACACCAGCAGGACCGGATTCAGCGCGACGTTTACAGCCAACTATCCAGCCAGGCCGAGCCGACTTCAACGGCTGCGCCGCCGCTCACGATTACACCTGCGGGGCAGCTCCCCGACTTTCAGAAGGCCCGAGCACTGCGCGAGCACAACTTGGCACAGCTCGCTGAGATCGAGTTGCACAAGGCCAAGGGTTCGCTGGTTGCCCTGTCGGCGGTGCAGTCCGGCGCTTACAACGCGGGTCGCATGCTGCGTGATCAACTGCTGGGCATGCCTCCCCAACTGGCTCCAGAACTAGCGTCGATGACCGACCCCTGGGAAATCGAAAAGCACCTCACCGCGGCGATCCGCCGCTCGCTGGAAGACGCAGAGCGCACGTCTTCAGCGGACCTTGAACACGCACTGACCACGAGTTAATCCTATGCCCACAGAAATCCCTGACGGTGCAGAGGTGTACCGCGAGGCGTATTTTCGTGGGCTACGGCCCGACCCGGACGTCTGGATCGATCAGTGGGCCGATGAGTACATGCGCATCCCGCGTGACACCGGCGCCGCTGAGCCGGGCCAGTACCGCACTTCGCGTACACCATATGCCCGCGAGCCCATGCGTTGCCTTTCGCCGGCTCACCCCTGCAAGCGCGTGATCACGATGGTCGCGTCGCAGTTAATGAAAACTCAGATCGGCCTAAATTGGATTGGCGGCCTGATGCACATGGCACCGTCGAATATCCTGGCGTTACTGCCAAGCCTCGGCCTGGCCAAACGGGTGTCCTCGCGGATCGGTAAAACGATCAAGGCGACGCCGGTACTGCGCGAGCGTGTCGCGGCTAACCGCTCGCGGGATTCGCGTAACACGATGGACACCAAAGAGTTCGAGGGTGGCACGTTGTACGTCACCACTGCCGGCTCGGCCGCCAACCTGTCGGAGCTGTCGGCGCGCTACGTTTACGGCGACGAAATCGACCGCTGGGAGGTCGACCTCGGCGAGGAGGGCGATCCCATTGAGCTGGCGGAAACCCGGGGTAGTACCTTTGGCCGTAACGCCAAGTTCTACTTCTCCAGCTCGCCAACGATCAAGGGCGCCTCGCGAATCTCCGACCTATTCGACGGCAGTGACCAGCGTCATTACTACGTGCCATGTCCGTACTGTGGGCACATGCAGGTGCTTGAGTGGGAGAACCTTCTCTACTCGGCCGACTTTAGCGTAGTGCATTACAAATGCGCGGCGTCCGGGATGGACTGTGACGTACTGATCGATGAGTACCACAAGGGTGAAATGCTCGCCAAGGGCGAGTGGCGCGCTCATGCCGAGGGGGACGGCGAGACGGTGGGTTTCCACCTTAACGCGCTGTATTCACCGCTCGGTTGGATGGACTGGAAGTCGCTGGCCAAGCAATTCGAGAAGGCAAAAAAGGCCCAGGCCAAAGGCGATCTTGAGCCCATGCAGGTGTTCTACAACACCCGTTTGGCGAAGGTGTGGGACGCGGCTCAAGAGCAGACCAAAGCCGACGTTCTGAGGCAGCGCGCGAGGTTGGAAGGCTACACCCTTGGCTCTCTGCCGGCGGCGGTGATGATGATCACCGGCGCCGTTGACGTTCAAGCCAACCGGCTGGAATTCATGGCCATGGGCTGGGGTGTCGGCATGGAGCGTTGGGTCGTCGACTACCAAGTGGTCTCCGGCGATCCCGCAGACGAGCGCACATGGGCGGCGCTGGACGAATTACTCAAGGCCAAATATCGCCATCCGTGCGCTGTCGGTCTGGGCATTCTTGCGGTGGCCGTTGACTCCGGTGGTCACCACACCGATGAGGTCTACCAATTCTGCCGCGTTCGTCGCTGGCGGAACGTCTTCGCCATCAAGGGGGCGAGCAAACCCGGCAAACCGGTCATTGCTCAACGCCCGTCCATGGTCGACGTGACGTGGAAAGGCCAGACCGAACGCAACGGTGCCGAGCTTTGGTTCGTCGGTACTGACACAGCGAAGGACTGGATCTACAACCGCTACCCGTTTGAGTCCGGGCCGGGCGCGTTGCACTTCGCGAAGGACCTGCCGGACGACTTCTTCGACCAGTGCGTAGCAGAACGCAAGGTCGCCCGTTATGTGCGTGGCCACAAGCGCATCGAATGGGTGAAGGGCAAGGCAGAGCGCAACGAAGCGCTCGATCTGATGGTGTATTGCCTCGCCATGGCGCATTACCTGGGCCTCCACCGATATAAGGAACACGACTGGGAGCGCGTGCGTCAGTCCTTGGCGCAGTCCGGACTGTTTGACGAAGCGCCGGGCATCAAGCCCGTTCAAGGTGAACGGGTCGATGGACTTGAACTAACTACGCCTGTTCGGCCTCCGGCTTCACCACCAGTTGCTCCGGTCGTGCCACCGCGCCCAGCAGCAACACCCCCTCAACGCCGCAGCTCCACCAGTGGCTACCTGAAGAGACGCTGATATGTCATTTACCAAGAAGCACCTCGACGCGGTTGAGGCGGCCATTGCTCGCGGTGAGAAAACTGTGCGCTATACCGACCGCACCGTGGAATACCGCACTGTCGACGAACTGCTTAAGGCGCGTGAAGAAATACGCTCGTCGCTGGTCAACGCTGCAGGGCCTCGCTCGCGCGTGGTTCGGCTGTACCACGCAGGGAAGGGGATCTGATGGCCCGACAGTTTCCAACGCTTACCCGTAACGGATTTGTGCTGCCGTCCAACATCAAGGCCAGTTACGAGGGCGCCGGAGAGGGCCGTCGCTCCACTGGCTGGGATGCGTCCGACAACGGGATCAACAGCATCAACACCCCGGCACTGCGCAACCTTCGGTCGCGCTCACGGTCAGCAGTTCGCAATGACCCGTATGCCTTCAACGTCATCGACAAGCGTGTCAGCAACCTGATAGGCACGGGCATCACCCCTCGGCCGACAACCGACGACGATGCATTGCGCAAACTTCTGCAGGAGCTGTGGGCGGATTGGGTCGATGAGTCGGATGCGGATGATCGCACCGACTTCTACGGCCAGCAGGCGCTGGTGGCGCGCACGGTGGAAACCTCGGGCGAATGCTTCGTTCGGTTGCGTCCACGCGGTCTGGATGAAGGCTTGGCCGTTCCGCTGCAGCTGCAGATCCTCGCACCGGAATTTGTGCCGCACGACAAATTCGAGACCACCAAAAACGGCAACGTCATCCGCGCTGGCATCGAGTTCACTCCCGGCGGCAAGCGGGTGGCGTACTGGATGTACCTCTCGCATCCGCGCGATGCAGCCTCGCTGAACGCCGGCTACAACCAGCTGGTCCGCGTGCCGGCTGCTCAGGTGCTGCACATCTTCGAACCGGTGGAGCCTGGCCAGTTGCGGGGTGTGCCGCGATTGTCGCCGGTGCTCAAACGCCTGCGCAGTCTGGACAACTACGACGACGCGGTGCTGTTCCGTCAGGAAGTAGCCAATCTGTTCGCTGGTTTCATCAAGCGCCCGGCTCCGGAGTCGGGGCAACAACCCCGCGACCCCGTTACCGGCGCCTTGCTGGATCTGGACCGCGATGGCTACACGCCGATGGTTGCGCTCGAACCCGGCACTATGCAGGAACTAGGGGCAGGCGAGGAGGTTGAGTTCTCCAAACCGCCAGACGCCGGCAACAACTATCCGGACTTCATGCGGCAGCAACTGATGGCTGCTGCAGCGGGGTCGGGTACGCCATACGAGATCCTCACCGGCGACATGCGCGGAATCAACGACCGAGCGCTTCGGGTGGTGCTCAACGAGTTTCGGCGCCGTCTGGAACAACTGCAATTCAGCGTGTACGTGCATCAGCTCTGCCGTCCTGTACGGGCGGCGTGGATGGATATGGCGGTGCTGTCTGGTGTTCTGGTGCTGGACGATTACGCACAGAAACGCCGCCAGTACCTGCGTACCCGTTGGGTGCCACAAGGCTGGGCCTACATCCAGCCAGTACAGGACGTGCAGGCACGCCGGATGGAGGTACAGGCCGGGTTTTCCTCTCGCAGCGAGATGGTGCTGCGCACCGGTTACGACGCTGAAACGGTCGATCTTGAAAACGCCGCCGATCTGGCACGGGCCACAAAACTGGGTCTCAACTACAACACTCTTGATGCCGTCGAGGACACCGACGACAAGGAGCAACCATGAGCAAGAAAGCGCGACCGCGCATTTACAACCGCGCAGGCAAGCGTGTCGAGGTTCAGGACAAGACCTGGTACGCCCTGCAGACCAGCGGAGAAGCCACCGAGCGAGTAATCGAGGTTTTCGTCTATGGCGAGATCGGCGCGTGGGGCATCACAGCCAATCAGTTCGTGCAGGATCTGCGCGCCATGGATGATGGTGTGTCCCCGGTGATCGCCGCATTCAACAGTATCGGCGGTGACCTGTTTGACGGTCTGGCCATGCACAACGCGCTGTCGCGGCTGGGCGAACGCTGCACCGGGCGAATCGATGCACTGGCCGCGAGTGCGGCCAGCGTCGCCGTGTGCGGTGCACACCGCGTAGTAATCGCTTCCAACGCGATGTTGATGATTCACAACCCCTGGACCTACGCCGCCGGTGACGCTGAAGACTTCCGCAAAGTCGCCGACGTTCTCGACCAGACCATGGAAGCGATCATTGCCGCGTACAAGGCCAAAGCCCCCGAAATTGATGAGGTGGAGCTGCGGCGTTTGGTGGCGGCTGAGACCTGGCTGACCGCCAACGAAGCGGTGGCTCTGGGCCTGGCTGATGAGGTGGGCGACGGCGTCAAAGTCAAAGCTTGTCTCGGTCAAGGCGCGGTGCTGCAACGGTTCCAGAACGCGCCGCCTGAATTACTGGCCCAGCTCGATGAGCCACCTGAATCGGAACCCGAATTCGAACCTGTCGATCCGCCGCTTGTGCCGCCTGTAGTCGACTCGGCCAAGTTGGCACTGATGATCACTCAGCGCTGCACGGCGGCGGGCATCAGCAACTTGATCGAGCCGCTACTCAGTTCGACCAAACTCGAAAGCGAGGAAATTGTTCTCGCCGGCCTGGCTCGCGCCAAGGCGGTGAACGACCTCTGCGTCGCCGCGCGTCTGCCGGAATTCAGCGCCGAGTATGTCACGGCTGGTCTGGATGCGGCGGCGGTGCGTGCGCGTCTGTTCGACAAGATCGTCACCAGCGGTAAGGGCTTTGAAATCGACAACAGTCTGCCGCTGGCGGACGACCCAGCGCCCAAGGTGCTGGCCAAACAACCTGACCCCAACTCGATTTGGGCTGCTCGCCAAGCGGCTCAAACAGGAACCGCGCGCGGCGCGAAAGGAGCACGAGCATGACCATCAAACAGGAACCGATGCACGCAGGTGAATTCCTGCTGTCCGAGGGCGCCGGCACGATCTCGCGCGAAGCGATCAATGTCGCGGCGGGTCCAGCATTGTGGCCCGGACAAATTCTCGGGCTGGTGACTGCCAGCGGCGAATTCGCACCGTACAACCCAACGGCAGAGGACGGCAGAGAAAACGCTGTCGCCATTCTGTACGGCCCGCTCGGCGAATCCGACGTGGTGCGTCGCGGTCGCGCCGTGGTGCGGCTGGCCGAGGTCAGCGAAGCGCACTTGACCGGACTCGATCTGGCCGCTGAGAAAGCCTTGGCCGCACATTCGCTGATCGTCCGCTAAAACATTTTCCTCTTTATTTTGCATCCCGCCGCGTGCGGGATTTTTCGTTTCTGGAGAGTACCCATGGCCGATATCGCCATTTTTGACGACGAAGCGTTTACCGTTACTTCGCTCACCGCTGCACTCAATGATCAACCGTACCTGCCAGGGCGCATCAGCGCCTTGGGGCTGTTCCGCGAGGAAGGCATCACCACCCTGACCGTGCAGATTGAAAAGGACGGTGACACCCTGGCCCTGGTGCCTGCTGGTGAGCGTGGTGGTTCTGGCCTGGTGGTTGCTGCCAGCAAGCGCAACCTGATCCCGTTCAACACCGTGCATCTGCCTGAGCGCTTCACGATCAAGGCGGATGAGATCCAAGGCATCCGCGCCTTCGGCACTCGCACTGAGCTGCAGGCGGTGCAGGATGTGGTCAATGCACGCCTGGCAAAGGCGCGTCGTCAGTTGGACGCCACGCATGAATTCCAGCGCATGGGCGCACTCAACGGCCAAATCCTCGACGCTGATGGTTCGACGGTGCTGCTGGACTTGTATGAGCGCTTCGGTGTTCAGCGTCAGAAGTTGTCCATGGGGCTGACTGAAGCCGGTACCGAGCTGCGGGTCAAATGCGGTGAGGCGCTGGACATGCAGGAGGATGCGCTGGGCAGCGTGACCAGCACCGGCTCGCGCGCCTTCTGCGGCAAGAACTTCTGGAACAAGCTGATCGTTCACAAGTCGGTCAAAGAAACCTACCTCAACAGTCAGCAAGCGGCGGCCTTGCGTGGTGATGCGCGCGAAAGCTTCGAGTTCGGCGGCATCATCTGGGAGCGCTATCGTGGCAAGGTCGCCGGCGTGTCTTTTGTCCATGACGACAAGGCGCTTCTGGTTCCGGAAGGCGTGCCAGATCTGTACATCTCGGTGTTTGCACCGGCCGACTACATGGAAACGGTCAACACTCAAGGGATCCCGTACTACAGCATGATCGAGCCGCTGCCTTTCAACAAAGGCATGGCCGGTGAAGCGCAGTCCAACCCCCTACACCTGTGCACTCGACCGCGCGCCCAGATCCTGCTGGAACTCTGATCGTGGGCTTTCGCGATCTGATCGCCGACGTCGACGCGGTGGTGTTCGAAACGCTGGGCGACACTGCGCGGATCGAAGGTCGCGCAGAGCCAGTGTTCGGCATGTTTGCCGCGCCCTGGCTGCAACCCAAGTTCGGCAAGCTCAACACCGGATTGCGCGAGCCGCGCTTCGAGATCCGCGTCAGCGATTCGCAAGGTCTGGAACAGGGCATGCTGGTCAGCGTTGACCTGCCTGCCCTGGATGGCGGCGGTGACTACGACCTGATCCAGCTCGAACCGAGCGGCGACGGACTGGTCGCCCTGATTCTGAGGTTGCGGCCATGAGTGTCGGCAGCTATTTCAGACCCTCGGCCGGGGGCGGGATGATCTCTATCCAGTCCTCGGCCGCAGATTTTCAGGCGTTCCAGGACTTTGCCAAGGTGGTGCCGAAAGCGGCTGCTGCGGCGCATCGGCGCGCGATCAACAAAACGTTGGGAAGGTTGCGCACGCACATTGCCCGAGCTGTCAGCCGGTCAGAGCGCATCGCCGTAGCCGCGGTGCGTCAGCGGTTGCGCAGCTATCCAGTTTCCGGCGCGGCCGCGAGCGGCAAACTGTGGTTCGGGTTGAACACCATCGAATCCAGTCGGATCGGCCGGGCGCGGCAGACCGGCAGCGGTGTGTCGGTGGCGGGGCGGCGTTACCAAGGTGCCTTTCTCAAGAAGGTCTACGGCAACAAGCCGGACATCTGGATCCGCACAGCCAGCAAGCATTTCAACGCGGACGACTACCCGGACAGCACGGTGTCCCCCGGTCGCGGGCCAAGTTCGGGGTGGGTCGCCGAAAACGGCAGTCGTTTCCCGCTGGCCAAAGCCAAGGTGTCGCTGGAGCAAGCCCGGCCGCATTTCGACAGCTGGGTCAAAAAGGCAGATGAGATCCTGTTGGCGATTCTCAAGCAGGAACTCAACTTTGAGCTGCAGAAATACCTTAAGAGGATCGGCAATGTCTGAAGAACTGTTCAGCCTGGACCAGCTATATCGGGCGGTAGAACAGCATCTACTTACCCACTTGCCTGGCGTACGGGCCGTCACAGCCTGGCCAGACATTAAGGATCGCGTGTCGCTGCCAGCGGTGTTCGTTGAGGTGGCCGAGATCGAGCCGGGTACCGATATCGGTACCGGCGAAACCTCGCTGGTCTGCAAGTTCGAGGCTCGGATCATTGTTGACCCGATCAAGGCGCACCATCATCAACAGGCCGTGCAACTGGCGACGCAGTTGGCGGTGTTGCTGCGTTCGCAGACGTGGGGGTTGGCAGTTGACCCCGCCGAGTTTGTGCAATCGCTGCAGGACTGGACCCAGCCGCACCTGGATGGATACACCGTTTGGCTGGTGGAGTGGACTCAGCAGGTTTATCTCGGCGTTGAGGAATGGCCCTGGTCGGACGAACCGCCGGGAACGTTGGTGTTTGACGTTGAGCCGGGTGACGGACCATTCAAGCCCAAGGATTTACCGTGAGTTACGCAAGCGCCCAGCATGACCGCATGATCGCGGGGGCGGTAAAGGCTTGCTACGTGGTTGCGGTGGATCTGTCCGCTTCGCCGCCGGTATGTCGCGTGTCGGACGGCAGTGAATGGGTCAGCGCGTGGGTTCGCTGGCACAGCATCGCCGCTGGCAAGGCCAGGCACTGGCGTGCGCCGTCTTTGGGCGAGCAGGGCAGTTTGATCAGTCCCAGCGGTGACGTGTCGCAGGGCACGTTTGTCCCGGGCCTGTATGGCAATGCTGGCCCGCCGCCAGATAACCGCGACCATGTCGAGGTCTGGCGCTTCGATGATGGCGGCTCGCTGATCTACGACTGGCAGGCCAAGAGCTACACCATCACCCTGCCGAGCGGTACGGTCACCATCAAAGTGGCCAGCACCGAAGCGGTCGTAACCGATGCCGCCGTGAACGTGACCACCGGCAACATCAATCTGAAAGCGGCGGTGATGATCGAAGGGGCGTTGCACGTCACCAAGGGCATCACCAGCGCCGGCGCAATCATCGACGCCACTGGCAACAGTAATCACCACACGCATTAATTCATTCACGACAGCCCGCCCAGTGCGGGCTTTTTCATGCCTGGAGAAACACATGGCCAAGATCGATACAACCGTCGCCGAGGTGCAAGCCCCCTCGGAACCGGCAATTGCATCCTCACCGTTTTCATCGCCCGAGTTCATGAAATTCCGCGACAAGCTCTACACGTCGCGACTGTTGATCGTGCCCGGTACTGACCGTTCTTATCCGGTCGACAAGGCGACGGTCGTGGTGCCGGCCTCCGACATTGATGCGGTCAAGTTCCTGAAAGCCAGCGAAGAATTCGAGCCGTTCAAGGAGTGACATCGATGATCGGAATGGATCGCCAGACCGGCCTACCCATATCCGGCATCGAGCACCTGCGCCAATCCATTGCCGACATCTTGAGCACGCCGCTGGGCAGTCGCCGGCACCGTATGGAATACGGCAGCAAGCTGCGGCGGTTTGTCGATTTGCCCATCAACGAAGGCTGGAAAAGCGCCGTACAGGCTGAGGTCGCCCGCGCGCTCGGGCGCTGGGAGCCGCGTTTGAAGTTGGATCAGGTGCGCGTCATTTCCGTTATAGGCGGGCAAATCAATTTGCAAATCGTCGGGAAGTACCTGGGCGACAGCGTCACGTTGGAGGTGGCCGCATGAGTACCGTAGATCTGTCGTCGCTGCCAGCGCCGACCGTGCTTGAGCCTCTGGACTTCGAAGAGGTTTATCAGGACGGGTTGAGCGTGTTTCGCGGGTACATGGGTGGCAACTGGACCGCCGCGCTGGAAAGCGACCCAGTGGTCAAAGTGCTTGAGGTCGGGGCTTACAACAAGGTCGGCAACCGCGCCCGAGTCAATGACGCCGGCAAGGCGCTGTTGCTGGCGCATGCCATTCGCGGCGACCTCGATCACTTGGGGGCCAACGTCAATCTGCAGCGTCTGGTCATTCAGGCCGAGGATCTGCTGGCGGTGCCACCAGTGCCCAAGGTCATGGAAGACGACGACCCGTTTCGCGAGCGCATCCAGTTGGCCTATGAGGGTTTGACCACGGCCGGCCCGCGTAACAGCTACATCCTGCACGCTCGTAACGCCTCGGGGTTGGTGGCAGATGCCACGGCTGAAAGCCCGGAGCCTTGTTACGTTACGGTAACGGTGCTGGGGTTAGAGGGGGAGGGCGAAGCGCCGCCTGAGCTGCTGGCGACGGTGGCTGCTGCGTTGAATGACGATGACGTTCGGCCGGTCGGTGATCGGGTGATCGTGCAGAGTGCGCAGGTGATCCGCTACGAGATTGACGCCATTTTGCACATGGCCAGCGCTGGCCCGGAAGCGGATGCCAGTTTGGCCGAGGCGAAAAGCCGCTTGGCAGCCTGGATCAATCCACGCAAGCGGCTGGGCGTCGAGGTCGCCCGCTCCGCTGTTGACGCCCAGTTGCACGTTGCCGGCGTTGCCCGAGTCGAGCTGATTGGGTGGCAGGATCTGGCCCCGACCAAGGCGCAAGCGGCGTTCTGTACGCGCTACAACGTGAAGCTGGAGGGCTGATATGAAGAGTTTACTGCCGCTCAACAGCACCCAACTGGAACGGGCCATGGAGGCCGCGTTTTTCGAAAAGACGATTGTCCCTCTGCGCGACCTCTACAACGCCGATACCTGCCCGGTTCATCTGCTGCCGCATCTGGCATGGGCGTGGTCGGTGGATCGCTGGGATTACCGGTGGACTGAGGCGACCAAGCGCGCGGCCATCAAGGCGTCGTACTACATCCACAAACACAAGGGCACCATCGGCGCTCTGCGCCGTGTGGTCGAGCCGCTGGGCTACCTGATCGAGATTGTCGAGTGGTTCCAGACCATGCCCGAGGGCGTGCCCGGCACCTTCGCGCTCAAGGTCGGGGTGCTCGATACTGGCATCACTGAAGAAATGTATCAGGAGCTTGAGCGCCTGATCGACGATGCCAAACCCGTTACCCGGCAACTGACCGGGCTGGCGATCAGCCTGGAAACTCAAGGCAATTTGAATATCGCTGTGTCCGTCTACGAAGGCGACGAAATCGACGTTTACCCGCCCGTCATGCGTGACATTGAGGTGACTGGCAGCTTCGGCGTGGTCGGCCGCGAACACACCATAGACACCCTGGACGTTTATTATGATTGATGCGAATTCGCAGTTTTTCGCGATCCTTACGAATGTGGGGATGGCCAAGCAGGCGAACGCCGACGCGCTCGGCATTCCCTGGCTGATCACGCAAATGGGCGTGGGGGATGCCAACCCGAACGGGCTGGCCGACCCGCCCAACCCGGTGCCCACGGCCGGGCAAACCAAACTGCTCAACGAGTGGCGCCGTCAGCCGCTGAATCAATTGCTGGTCGACCCTAAAAACCCGGCGGTGATCATCGCTGAGCAGATCATCCCGGCCGACGAGGGCGGTAAGTGGATCCGCGAAATCGGCCTCTACGATGCTGACGGCGATCTGGTGGCGGTGGCCAACTGCGCGCCGAGCTTCAAGCCGTTGCTGTCGCAAGGCTCGGGCCGTACGCAAATCGTGCGGATGAACTTCATCGTCACCAGCACCGGCAACATTCAGCTCAAGATTGACCCGGCCGTGGTGCTGGCGACGCGGTCCTACGTCGACACGGCGATTCTGGAGGTGTTGCCCAGGAACAAGGCGGCTGGCCAATACACGCGCGTCAAGGTCAACGATCGTGGTGTTTTCGTGTCGGGTGACAACCCGCAAACGCTCGCCGGCATGGGCATCACCGACACCTATACGTCGGAGCAGGTCGACGCGGTGATTGCCAAGGCCACGGCCATGCCGGTTGGCGCCATTGTGTCGTTCCCGGTCGACAAGCAGCCGGCCGGGTTTCTGGAGCTGGACGGCAGCGTTAAGAGTGTCGCCGCTTACCCGGATCTGTCGGCCTTCCTCGGGACGGCCTTCAACAAGGGCAACGAGGGCGCCGGCAATTTCCGCTTGCCGGATCTGCGCGCTGAATTCCTGCGCGGCTGGGATCACGGTCGTGGCTACGATGTGGGTCGCGCGATTGGCAGCGCCCAGCTCGGTACGCTTGCGGTGTTCGACAGTAACTATACGGGCGGGCAATCGGTCGACATTGTGCGAGGTTCTCCAGTTGAGGCGCAGGCGGACTTATATCGCGAATCGGATTATCCGGGCGTCGGGATCACTTTCACCTCGGCGAATGTGAGTTATAGCCCGTTCCCGTCTGCCGGTGGCGTAACCCGGCCGCGTAACGTCGCGGTGATGTGGTGTATTAAGGCTTGGAGTGCGCCGGTTAACCAAGGCGTGATTGACGTCGGAGTTTTGGCCGATGAAGTGCGCAAGGCGACCGGGCGTTTTCTCGGCCTGCGTCGAATTCGGGCGACTCAGATTTACTGGTCGACGCCTGGAACCATCAGAATCCGAGTGAGGGGGCAGGGGGCAGGCGCTGCTGGCGGTGGTGCAGCATCAACCGCGGCGGGTCAGGTTTCCGCCGGCTGCGGCGGCGGTGCGGGGGCGCCATTTGATACGTGGATCACCAGCGGTTTCGACGGTGTGATGGCCACGATCGGCAAGGGCGGCACCGGTGTGCTGGTTGGTCCGGGTAACAACGGCGGGGCCACTTCGTTCGGATCACATGTCACCGCGCCGGGCGGTATCGGTGGTGGGTTGTCGGCGAACGTGGCGCCGCCGCTGTACCTGGGCCAGACGCCGAATTCACAACCGGCGGTCGGCGCGACTGTGAAAAATGGGCAGGGCAAGGGTGGTGGTGGCGTCATTGGGCCAAAAACTGACTTTGTCGTATCTGGCGAGGGCGGCCCGAGTGAAATGGGGCCGGGGGGTAATTCAATCTCAACCAGTTCGCAGGGTGCTGATGCGGTCAACCCGGGGTCGGGTGGCGGCGGTGCCGTTGCGCTTCCTTCATACCCTGCGCATTTGCGCGGCGGTCACGGTGCTGATGGTTGGATCGATGTTGAGGAGTGGGCATGAGTATTTATGCGCGGGTCTACGGCGAGCAGGTGTTTGAGCTGATCGAGACTGACGCCGATATCACGGCGCTGTATCACCCTTCCATGGTGTGGGTGTGTGTTGACGGCATCGAGCCGATGCCGGCGGCGGGTTGGAAGGCGGTAGAGGTTGACGGCGCTTGGCAGTTCTCGGCGCCGGGTTTGGCGGTCGCCCCCCTGCCGCTCGCCGAAGTGGTCGCCGCCGAACGCTTCCGCCGAGAGGGTACGGGCGTCGTGGTCGAGGGGCTCGCCATCGAGACAACTCGCGACAGCCAGGCGCTGATCGCCAGTACGGGATTGTCCGCCGTCCTCGATCCTGACTACCGCTGCAACTTCAAGACAGCAGACGGTTTTGTCGAAATCGGCGCGGCGCAAATCATCACGATTGCCAAGGCCGTGCGGGCGCACGTTCAAGCCTGCTTTGACCGCGAGTTTGCGCTGTTGCGCGCGATCGAGGCCGGCGAGTATCACGACGAGATGCTGTCGCAAGGTTGGCCGGATTCCTTGCCGCCTGATCCGGCAGAGCTGCACTAGACGCCCCGCACTGACGGGGCGTTTTCTTTTCCGTTACGCGTAACTCGAACACCCTCACAGCCTCGCACATGCGGGGCTTTTTCGTTTCTGGAGAACGAGCCTTATGACTTTTTTTCACGGCGTCACGACCACGTCGGTCGACACTGGCGCGCGCACCATCTCGCTGCCGTCGTCCTCGATCATTGGTCTGTGCGACACCTTCAAACCTGGCGTTCTGGGCGGTGGTACGGCCAAGGCAGGCGAGCTGAAACTGATCACCACGGAGCGCGAAGCCATTGCCGCCTTCGGCGCTGATTCGGCGATCACCAAGGCCTGTCAGGCGATTTACGTCAAAGCCAAGGCGGTGATCGTCGCCATTGGTGTGCCCAAGCTGGAAGATGCCGCCCTGCAGACCTCAGCGATCATCGGCGGCGTTCTGGCCTCGGGTCAGCGCACCGGTTTGCAGGCGCTGCTCGACGGTAAAAGCCTGTTCAATGCGCAGCCGCGATTGTTGATTGCACCGGGTCATACCGCGACTCAGGCGGTCGCCACAGCGCTCGATAGCTTGGCGCAGAAACTGCGGGCAATCGGCATCATCGACGGCCCTGGCACCACCGACGAGGCCGCCATGGCCTTCGCCGATAACTTCGGCAGTCGCAACCTGTTCATGGTCGACCCGGGCGTTAAGTATTGGGACACCATCACCAGCAAGACCGTCGACGCGCCGGGTTCAGCTTGGGCGGCGGGCCTGTTCGCCTGGACGGATGCTGAATACGGGTTCTGGGCCTCGCCGTCGAACAAGGAGTTGACCGGCATCACCGGTACCGGCCGCGCGGTCGAGTACCTGGACGGCGACGAAACCTGTCGGGCCAACCTGCTCAACAACGCCAATATCACCACGATCATTCGCGATGACGGTTACCGCCTGTGGGGCAACCGCACGTTGTCGAGCGATCCGAAGTGGGCGTTTGTTACCCGCGTTCGCACGCTGTTCATCCTCATGGACGCGGTGCAGGCCGGGCACAAATGGGCGGTCGACCGCTCGATCACCAAAACCTACGTGACCGATGTCACCAACGGTCTCAACGCGTTCATGGCTGACCTCAAAGCCCAGGGCGCGATCATCAATTTTGAAGTGTTCCCCGACACCGAACTGAACACGGCCAGCCAGATCGCCCAGGGCAAGGTGTATTGGCGCATCCGTTTCACCGACGTGCCGCCGGCAGAAAACCCGAATTTCCTTTTCGAAGTCACCGATCAGTGGATGACCGAAGTGATTGAAGCAGCCTAAGGGGGCGTAACCAATGATTCCTCAGACTTTGTACAACACCAACCTGTTCGTCGACGGCGTGAACTTCTCCGGCGACGTGCCGAGCCTGACGCTGCCCAAGCTGACCACCAAGACTGACGAATATCGTGGGGGCGGCATGGCCGGCCCCATCGAGATGGATCAGGGGTTGGAGAAAATGGAAGCCTCGTTTGTCACCAAGGGCGTGCGCCGCGAGTCGCTCAAATACTTCGGCCTGGCTGACGGCACCGCGTTCAACGCCACGTTCCGTGGTGCCTTCAAGGGCCAGAAGGGCGCGGTGACAGCGGTCGTTGCCACCCTGCGCGGTCGCCTCAAAGAGGTCGATCTCGGTGACTGGAAGGCGGGTGATGCTGCCGAGATCAAACACGCCGTTGCGGTCACGTACTACAAGCTCGAAATCGACGGGCGCCTGATGTACGAAATCGACATGGTCGCCGGCATTCAGGTGATCGACGGCAAAGACCAACTGCTCGAAGTGCGCAACGCGCTCGGCCTGTAAGGAATAGATCCAGATGACTCAAGCAATCGCTCAAAACCTGCCGGCCTGGCTGTCGCTCAGCGCGCACGGCGCGGTCGTGACGCTGACCCGGCCAACCAAAGCCAACAGCATCGACGTCGAGACGTTGAACCTGCGCAACCCGACCGTGCGTGAAGTGCGCGCGGCTGATCGTGCTGCCAACGGCGATGATGAACAGCGCGAACTGATGCTGTTTGCCGGTCTCGCCGAAGTCGGACTGAAGGATCTGGAAGGCCTCAAGCTGACGGATTATCGCCGCGTGCAAACGGCGTATTCGCAGCTGGTACCGAAAACCGATTATTCGGACTCGATGCCGGCATGGCTGTCGCTGACCACCGATCAGGTGCTGGTAACGCTGTCGTGCCCGAGCGAAATCAACGGCGTGACCGTCGACAAGTTGGTCTTGCGTTCACCGACCGTGGGCGACGTGCGAGCGGCCAACCGTGAGGTGGGTGGCGATGATGAGCAGCGCGAGCTGGTGTTGTTTGCTGCGTTGTCCGGCGCGTCGGTTGGGGATCTGGAGGGGCTGAAGCTGAAGGATTTTAACCGCTTACAGGCTGGCTATTTTCGCATGGACAACGACGACGGGCTTTAACCCCAGCGTGATCAAGTCGGCGGCGAAACGTCTGGCGGCGGAAACCGGGTTTTCCGCCGCCGAGATCCAGTCGATGCCGTTCGCGGACATGGTGTGGTGGCTCACGGATTGAGCTGCCACCGGTAGTGCTGGGCACATGAGGGCCATGACATGGCAAACAAACTCGCCCTCGGGCTGGTGATCGGCGGTGCCGTCAGTTCCACGGTCGGCACCGCGTTCAAGGATGTGACCGGGCGCATCAAGCGCCTCGAGGCAGAAGGCAACAAAGCGCGCGTGCTGCAGCGCACGATTGGCGACACCATCCGCCTGCGCGAAGAATGGAAAAAGGCTCACGAAACCGGCGCTGCCGGCGCGTCCAAATTGCTCAACCGTCTGAACTCGAACCTCGACAGCTTGAAAAAGCAGGGGGTCGAGGTCGGCCGGCTGGAAAAAGCCTATCGCTCGATGGGTCAGACGGCCAACAAAGCTGAGCTGAAAGCCAAGGGGCATCAGCAGATTGATTCCGGCGTGAAGGGCATGAAGGGCGCCGTCGGTGCGGCGGTGGTCGGTTTAGGTGCCATGGCGGTACCGACCAAAGTCAGCGCGGATTTTGGTGCCATTGTGCGTGACATCGCGATCAAGGCCGGTATTGCCAACAAGCCGCAAGAGCAGGAGATGTCGCGCAAGATCATCAACACTTCACGCGACACCGGCATGGCGCGCAACGATGTTGCCGACGTGGTCAATCAGTTGGTCGGCGCCGGTATGGACCTGAGCAAGGCGCTGGAATACGCGCCTGTCGCGGCCAAGTTTGTCGTGGGGCAGGGATCCAGCGGTGTCGACACGGCGAAGATGATCAACGCCCTGGGGCAGAACGCCAAGATCACCGATCCCAAGCAGATGCAGCAGGCGCTGGAAGCGATCGCCTACCAAGGTCAGGCGGGCAGCTTTGAAGCGGCCGACATGGCCAAGTGGTTTCCGGAATTGCTGGCCAACATGGCCAGCAACGGCATCACCGGCCTGGATGCAGTGACGCAATTGGGCGCCATGCTGCAGGTCCAGATGAAGCAGGCCGGCAGTTCGGACGAAGCGGCCAACAACCTGAAAAACTGGATGGGCAAAATCGGCTCGACCGATACGGTCAAGGCCTACGAAAAAGCCGGGATTGATTACAAGGGGTCGATGCAGACCGGTTTGCAAAACGGTATGTCGACGCTTGAGACCAGCATGGCGCTGGCTCAGAAGTACATTCAGGCGACCGATCCGGCGCGTGCGGCGAAAATGGCCGAGGCCACGGCAAAGATCAGTGAGCAGGCCGATCCAGAAAAGGCCAAGGCCATGATGGCCTCGCTGGAAGAATCCCTGCGCACTGGCGATCTGTTCGCCGACATGCAGGTCAAGGCCGCACTGTCGGCCTACATGCAGAACAAGGCGCTGTACAGCCAGCTCAAAAACGATTCGCGTGACGCAACCGGGATCCTCGACAAGAACCTCGCCGAGCGGCGTGAGTCGTCATCGCAGAAATGGGCGGAAATGGCCCAGTCGATGGATGACGCCATGCGCAGCATCGGCGATGCGCTGCGCCCGGTGACGGACACCGTGGCCGAGTCGTTGACCAAGGTTACCAAAGGCATTACGTCGCTGACGGATGGCGCGCCCGGGGTGGTTGCCGGTATCGCCACGGTCGGAGCGGGGCTGATCGCCTTAAAAGGCATCTTCAGCACGATCAAGATCAGTAAGGGGCTGCTAAACCTTGCGCGTGGGTCGCGCGGTGGCAGGAATGGGAGCGAAGCCCTAAATAAAAACCCCGGAGAACTTGATCTGGTAGCGACTGGCCTGGATGTTGTTTCGCTGGTTAAGGACGCGGCAACAGGCGGTGGCCTTGGTACTGACAGTGGTGCAGGTGACGACGGCGTCAAGAAGGTCTTCGTCGTCAATGCCGGCGCTATGGGCGGCGGTGTGGATGCGTCGGGCGAATCGCGTCGACGTGGGCGTGGGTCAAGTCGAAGCGCTCGGCGCCGGTCGTTGCCGAGTTCGAGAGGTCCTCGCCCATCTGTGCCTCGTCCACCTGTTTCGGTCCCATTGTCATCTGCCCCTTCCGTTCCAAGTGGGGCATTGTCCAAGCTCAGCGTCGTCGCAGGAACCGTCGGTAAGGTCGGCAAGGTAGCCAAGGTCATTCCCGGTGGCACGCTGCTGGAGTCCGGCGCGATGGCTTTTGAAACCTTTCAAAACGCCAAGACCAAGGACGAAAAAGCCGAAGGGTACGGTTCGGCCGCCGGCAACCTGGCTGGCACCATGGCCGGTGCAGCAGCAGGCGCCGCCATCGGTTCGGTGGTGCCGATCATCGGCACTGCGATCGGCGGCATGATCGGCGCTTACCTGGGCAGTCAGGGCGGTGCGGCGCTGGGCGGGTCGTTGGGTAAGTCGCTGTTCGGCGGTGAGGATGAAAAGCCCGAGCAAACGGCAAAGGCGCCGGTACCGGCTACGCCGCTCATGCTGATGTCAGCGGCGCAGCAAGGCCCGGTGCTGGGGGATGTCACGCGCTCGATGGCGGTGACGGCACCGCTCAAGTCGGCGACGCTGGCCATCCAGCCCAAGGAGGCGGCGAAGCCGGAGCCGGCCAAGGTGGATCAGCAGTTTCAGTATTCGCTGAGCATGCCGGTCACGGTGCAGGGGGATGTCAAAGACCCTCAGCGCCTCGCGCAGGATCTCATGCCGCACATGCAGCGAATGATGGCGGACGCGGCGAAGACTAACGCTGCCAAGCTGTACGACGAACCCCATGTTTAAGGAGGTTTCATGGCTTACATGGAGCAGATGCAATCGAGCCTGAAGTATCTGGTCGAGGCAGCGGAAACCGGGCGGCGCAGTGCTGACGGCATGCTGACCCCGGTCAATGGCGCGATCCGCGAACTGACTGGCGCCGCGTCCGAGCTGGAGAACATCCCGTTTGTTGGTCCGGCCATCGGCGCCAAACTGCAGCGGGTGATGCGCGGCGTCGACGCGGCTCAGGCCAAGGTCGGGCAGGTGGTGGCCGTGTACGGCCGCGCCACACGCGCAGCCGCCGAGGTGCAGGATCGGCTGGGCACGTTGAAGGAACAGGCGGATAAGGCGGCCACGGCGATCAACAACGTCGCCGGTAAGGTCAGCCCGTCGCTGGCCAACATCGTGCCCACCAGTTCCTTTGCCGTGGAGGCCACGCCGGCGCCGGAGGCGGTGAAGCCGTTCCCGCATCTGATGATCATTCAGCCGCGCGATCCGAAAACTGAGCCGTACTACTTCAACCTGGACACCGCAGCTTTCGACGAGCTGAGCCGTTCGACCGAATTCCGCTGGGCTTCGCAGGAGCGGCTGACGCGCCGGCCGGCGAAGCAGGCCATCGGTATGGGCGATGAAAAGTTGACGCTCAAGGGCACGATCTATCCGGGCTTCAAGGGCGGTTTAAAGCAGCTCGACACGCTGCGTTCCATTGGTGCCAGGCTACAGCCGCTGACCCTGACCACGGGTTATGGCGAGGTGATCGGAACGTGGTGCCTGAAAAACATCAACGAGGAACAGTCCGCGCTGCTGCACGGCGGGATTGCTCGAAAACAGGGGTTCACTTTGGAGTTCGAGCGCTATGGCGACGACATGCAGAACGTCTGATGGTGACATGCTCGATGTCATTTGCAACAACGTTTACGGCCATCTGAATGGAAGCGTCGAGGCCGTGCTCGATGCCAATCAGGGGTTGGCTGATGAGCCTCAGCCGTTCCGGTTGGGCGTGATCATCGTCCTGCCGGATCTGCCCAGCCCGACCAATGAAGGTGTCAGCTTGTGGGATTGACCCGGGGCGATGCCTTCGCCGGCGCCGCGTCGCGTTACGCGTAACGACACCTTGTTTTTCTGGCCCGCCTTGTGCGGGTTTTTTATTGGAAAAAACCATGACTCCGATGTTTCGCATTGTCGCCGATGGCGCCGATGTCACGGCCAAGATCAATGATCGGTTGTTGTTGCTGCGTACCTCTGACAAGCCGGGCATGGAGTCCGACGAGTTTGAGTTGCGTATCGACGACCGTGATGGGCAAGTGCAATTGCCACGGCGTGGCAGCTCAATCGAGATCTACCTGGGCTATGCCGAAACGACCTTGACGCGTATGGGCAGTTACACCGTCGACACGGTCGAAGTGTCAGGCCCGCCGGACACGATCGTGATCAAGGGCAAGGCCAGCGACATGCGGGGCAGTGGCAAGACCATCCGCAGCGGAAGCTGGGAGGACGTGCCGCTGTCGAAGATCGTGGCTGACGTCGCCGCGCGCAATGGCTGGCAACCGGGGTGTCCGGTATCGACCAAGGTCGCCCGCGTCGACCAGCTCAACGAGTCCGATTTTAATTTCATCACCCGTCTGGCCAAGCAATACGACTGCACAGCCAAGGTCGCCGACAGCAAGCTATTGGTGATGCCGCGCCAAGGTGGCCAGACTGCCAGCGGCAAGGCGTTCGGCGCCATCACACTGACCCGCCGCGACCTCAGCCGCTGGCAATTCAGTCTCGGTGATCGCAACTCACACAAGGCAGTCGCCACCAAGCATCAGAACAAGAAGGACGGCAAGCTGGCGGTGGTCACCATCGACAATGATGACGCTCCGGACGGCCTGCCGGCATTGCATACCGACCGCCATATCTACCCAGATAAGGGCGCTGCTGAAGCGGCGGCCAAGGCCCGTCTTTCGGCGTTCAACCGCTCGACCGCCGATGTGCGGCTTGAGATGCCCGGCCGGACGGACATCTTCGCCGAGCGTCCCATCATCGCTCAGGGTTTCAAGGCCGGGCTTGATGGTGAATACCTGGCGGATTCGGTCGAGCAGGTGTTCACCCAGTCTGGCTGGTCGACCACGGTCGAATGCAATGCCGGCAAAGCAGGTAAATCCAAGGGCAAGAAAAAGAAAGGGCCGAAATCACCCCTCAAGGTAGTGAACATCGAGAAACAATAACCGCATCCCATCGCCGCCTGAGTGCGGTTTTTTACGTCTGGAGTTTGTATGTCCATCACTGAACAACAGCTGCAAAGCATCATGCCTAACGCCCGCCGCCAAGCGGGCGTTTTTGTATCCGCCCTCAACGCAGCCATGGCCCACCGGCAGATCAACACGCCGAAACGTCAAGCCGCGTTTCTGGCGCAAGTCGGTCACGAGTCGGGTCAGCTGCAGTACGTCCGGGAACTGGGCGGCGACCAGTACCTGAGCAAATACGACACCGGCAACCTGGCTGCGAAACTGGGCAACACACTGGCAGCGGATGGTGATGGCCAGCGCTATCGCGGTCGCGGCCTGATCCAGGTCACTGGCCACGACAACTACCTACGCTGCAGCTTGGCGCTGTTCGGCGATGAGCGATTGCTGCGTACGCCTGAACTGCTGGAGCTGCCGCAGTGGGCCGCCGAGTCGGCCGCATGGTTCTGGTCAGTGAATGGGCTGAACGCGCTGGCCGATCAAAACGAATTCAACACGATCACCCGCAGGATCAACGGCGGCCTGAATGGCCTGCAGGATCGGCTGGAGTTGTGGGGGCGGGCGAGGGCGGTGCTATGCGTCTCGGCGAACTGATCCCGGCGCCGTATCGGTTGCTGGCGAAAGGAGTGCTGCTGGTCGTCTTGGTCGGTGGTTCTGCGTCCATTACCTGGCAAATACAGGATTGGCGCTACGGCAAACAGCTCGCAGAGCAGGCCCGACTCCACACTGAAACCCTCAACCAACTGAATGTGGCCTCGGCCGCACAGCAGCGTGCCGAACAGGACAAACGCCTCGCGCTCGAGCAGCGCCTGGCCACCAGCGAACAGACCCATTATCGAGCCTTGAGCGATGTCCAACGTGATCAAGGTCGCCTGCGCGACCGCCTTGCCACTGCTGATCTGCGCCTGTCAGTCCTACTCGATGCCACCACCGGCGCCGGCAACGGATCGGTGTCAGCCACCACCGCCACCGGCGGCGTGGTTCATGGCCCCACAAGAGCCGAACTTGACCCAGCGCATGCTCAACGAATTATCGGCGTCACCGATGACGGCGACCGGGGGCTGATTGCCCTCGCGGCCTGTCAGGCATACGCCAAAGAAGTTTCAACACCGAAGTGAAAAAGAGCGGCCGTTCCAGATGCGTCAACATCCGGATCGACCGCCGTCCCTGCAGATTGTCCCTGCAAGTCCAGCCAAGGCTCTTGCTCCGTGCACAAAGCGCGGCGAGCCTAGCACCTGTTTATCCATACAGTAAAGGTCTTGCTTTTTATGTCTACCCCCATCATCCCTTGGATGGGCGGCAAACGCCGCCTGGCCGACCGCCTCATTCCGCTTTTTCCGCCACACGAATGCTACGTTGAAGTCTTTGCCGGCGGTGCCGCGCTCTACTTCATGAAGCCCCAGCCATCGCCGGTCGAAGTCCTGAACGACATCAACGGCGACCTGGTCACGCTTTACCGCGTTGTGCAGAACCACCTTGAAGAATTCGTGCGCCAATTCAAATGGGCGCTCAGTTCTCGGCAGGTGTTCGAATGGCAGAAAATGACCCGCCCCGAAACCCTCACCGACATCCAGCGCGCCGCCCGTTTCTTTTACCTGCAGCACCACGCCTTCGCCGGCAAGGTCTCCGGTCAGACGTTCGGCACGGCGACCACTGCCCCGGCCATCAACCTGCTGCGCATTGAGGAAAACCTCTCGGCTGCATGGCAGCGCCTGTCCGGGACCTACGTCGAAAACCTCCCCTGGCTTGAATGCGCTGAACGCTACGACCGCGCCCACACCTTCCACTACATGGATCCGCCCTACTGGCAGACCGCCGGCTATGGCGTGGACTTTCCGTTCGAAAACTACGAGCTGATGGCCGACTTCATGCGCCGCTGCAAAGGCAAGGTGATGGTAAGCATCAACGACCATCCGGATATTCGCCGCGTGTTCGACGGCTTCCACTTCGAGACCTTGGACATTCGCTACACCACCACCAACCAGCGGCAGGGGAAGGCCGAAATCAGTGGCGAGCTGGTTATCATGAATTGGGAGCCGAAAGCGTTGGGCGGATTGTTCTGATCACCATTGTGCGAACCCAGGACATCCGATGCCCCACAGCTGTAACAGCTCGGTGAGTTTGATAAGAAACTCGACAGTCGCCATCAGAAGAATCAGCACATTCATTTTTTATTCTCGCAAAGAAACATGCCGCGCTTATTGGCGCGGTAGCGGAAAGGAGGTAGGTCGAACTGTTTTTAAGCTAGTTGCTTATTTCGGTATTCGTCAATGGTTGATTGGAATTAATTTCGTCTGCTGTCGCAATCCCATTCGGGGAAGTTGTAGTAGGGCTGAGTGTGTATGCGCCCGCATCACCTAATTTGTCCTAGGGCAATGGGTGTATATGGCCGCTGGGGACTAGGGCATTGGGTGTATAGGGTCGCGATTTCTTCACGCTCGCACTCGCGCTTTTGCAAATCTGAATATCCAAAGGATATCGGAAGGATATTTATTTAATGGTGGATTAACGAATTAGCGAATTAACGAATTAACGAATTAACGAATTAACGAAT
Source organism: Pseudomonas moraviensis (assembly GCF_900105805.1). Lineage (NCBI taxonomy): Bacteria > Pseudomonadati > Pseudomonadota > Gammaproteobacteria > Pseudomonadales > Pseudomonadaceae > Pseudomonas > Pseudomonas moraviensis. Next base: position 846,414 of record NZ_LT629788.1, read on the forward strand.
TAACGAATTAACGAAATGATGAAATAAAGAAATAAAGTGGTCTTAATTCACCGGCGTCGCTCGAAAATCAACTATGAAGCACTAGTCCTCTTTAGGGTTTAGCAAGTCCCTCCGCAAACGGTGTCGTGATCGATCTACCGTACCCAACGGATGACGTTCGGCTGTTAACGACGTCAGCGGTCAATGCACTGGATCGCGTATTCCGTCCTGGTTTCAGTTACAGCAAAGCGGAAGTTCTGCTGCTGAATCTATGCCAGCCGGGTGAATACACGGACGATCTGTTCGCCATTTCTCAGCCCACTGAGGCGACTAGGGTTATGGCGGTATTGGACGAAATCAATGAGCGATGGGGTAGGGGGACGCTCCGTGCTGCGAGTGTGCCGAGCAATCCAGATTGGGGCATGCGACGGGAGATGATGAGCCAAAGCTATACAACGCGCTTGGACCAGTTGTGGACAGTTAATTGTCGATAATGGGCGTTCGCTTTGGGCCGCGTCGAACGAATACGTGCCTAGGTTTGCCATCGCCGCATACATGTTGAGCGTTCGAATCTCTCCTTCACCGCCACATTCAATAAACGCAAACCCCTGATTTTCCTAGAGAAAGTCGGGGGTTTGTGGTTTTTGGCGCCCGAAAAAAGGCCATATGGGACTCAGATGGGACTGGGGCGCTATTTTGGTGCGGAAGATGGGGCTATGAGTGCGTATCTCTGCCCCTCACTGCGGCCGCATGAGCTAGGCTTTGCGAACACCTCATTTCCAGGATGGATCGCATGCCTGATAACTCAGCCTCCAACATCGCCACTGCTGATGCGCTGACGTTGCTACTGCACAACCAGCATGCTCTCGGTGCAGCGATCGAAGAGATCACCCATTGGATCTCAGGGACTGGCGCAGACGATGTTGCCGACAACGCTGTCGTGGCCCTGGAAACACTGGATAGAAATACACAAGCATTAACAGATGCGATCCTGCGAATACGGCAGTCTTAGGAGTCGCCCCGTTAGGCAGCACTCGGCCAAGAACGGTCAGTGGACGCCCAGGTGGCGGAACAGTAGCTTGTCACTGGAAATGCTCGACGACAGATCTCGTTGCTATATTGCGTTTTTCTTTGATCCACCCCGCGCTTTTCGCGAGCACTTAATAATTAACAAGAGCTTACTTAACGACAGGGTATTCAATGCGACAGTCTGTCGCCTAAAAATAGTTCGGCACAATAGAGGAGTTGGCGAAGATGACGCGGAAAATCCCGGTCGAACCATCAGAAGAGCAGTTCCACCGGATCGTGTTCTCGATATGGGACTTTCAGCAGGCTCTCTCTGCGCTAACCTTCCTCGAAGAAGAGTGCGATTTAACGCAAAAGTATTCGAGAGTGGAGCTTCGCCGGTTCAAATGCTACGAAACGCAGTCTATCATTTCGTTTGCTCGGCCTTTCGTCGCATCTAGGTCGGGTATACAGCTGAGTGCCAAGAGGGTCGGTGTCAACCTCACCTCGGAAGAAAGGGAGCACAGTAATGAAATTCTTCTCCTGAGGAATAAGATAGTTGCTCATTCAGACACAGAAGAGATGCATTACAAGGTCCAGACACTTGAATTTGGTGGGCAAAATTCTATTAAAGCACCTGTGTTCATCTTTGACGAAGGTCTGCTGCTCACCGGAAAGCAAAGGAGGGATTTTGAATCTCTTCTTCGCAAGCTGATTCACGGGCTCCATGAGTTTGCCTTCCAGTTGTGCAAATCTAACCCTGAGCGCTTTGAGTTTTATAAGGTTCCCATTTCGGGGCTGAACCAAGATGTCTAGTCCACGCCGTTCCAAGAAACGCGCTGCAGGCGATAGCGCCGCGTGGTTAAGTTTTGTCGTTACATTTCAATGAGTATATGAAATGAGCAGCAATAGATATTGTGTTTTCTGTGGTGGTCCACCAGAGAAAAAGAATCGAGAGCATATTCTTCCTCAATGGTTGTTGGGACTCACCGGAGATCCCAAGCGAGTTGTAAACTTCGGTACAAATTTTAGAGATGGAAGAACGGTAAGGTTTGACTGGCTCAACTTTTGCGTTCCCGCATGTGAGCAGTGCAATACCGAATATTCTGGCCTTGAAGAGCGAGCCAAGAATTACGTTTTGGCTATTCTTGCGAGAGGAACTCTCTCAAGTGTTGAGTATTCAGATTTTATGGATTGGCTTGATAAGGTTCGCATAGGTGTTTGGATTGCGTACCACTTCATTCAAGGGAATCCTACGAATATTCAACCAAGCTTTCATGTAAAATCTCGAATCAGCCAAAAGGATCGGATGATCGCTATTTATGCATTAACAGGAGAAGGTGTTGGTCTAAATGCTTTCGGTGTGGAGTCATTAGTTTTTCACAGTCAGCCTTCATGTTTTGGACTTAGAATAAATAACGTTCTGATTATTAATATGTCAAACGATTTTTTATTTTCAGCGCGTTGCGGGTTTCCTTATCCCAAGAGCTGTTTTACAAGGCTTGATGGGGATGACGCTTACATGATGCATACGGATGACTATGTACTCACTAGACGTATAAAACACCCGTTGATTCGAAAAGCTATATTGAAGCCGTCAATACACCTATACCAACCGATCATCCAAAAAACGACAAGTAAGAGGTTTCCGTCCGGATTTCTCGGTGTGCAAAATTCGGATGATTCATATTTAGTTAAAAATACGATGCCTCCCTATCCAACAGGGAAGGGAATCCTCTATTTTCAACATCTGGATAGAGTTGAGCCTATCTTCGATACAAACCAACCGATACAATTTCAAAGCTGTATGGGAATTCATTCCCGACAGATGCATGAACTTGTGAAACAGATTTACGAGTTTCAGATCTTTTTATTCAACCAAAATGAGTTTAGAGCAGATAATAAAACTCTGCTCAAGGCGCAAATGGACAGACGTAAGTTTCTTATCCAATGGAATAAAAATGTAATCTCACATTACAGTGCTATGAGGTATGTGTGAGTTACTTGCTCGAATAACTGGTTTGGGTCGGTAGCGGCCCTCAGTGACAGATACATTGAATTCCACCCTATGTTAAATCGGCCCTCACACCTGGCCCAAGCGTGGGGGCCTTTTTCTGCGGCCTTGAAAACCAGTTCCTCTTGGACTGTTCTAGCATTCCCGGACGGTCTGGCTAGACGTGCCGACCGCTCCCCACTGCGAGTGCCTGTAGGGGCGGTAGCTTTAGGGCAAATTGCAGGCCGGGGTAGGCCGCGATATGCAAGCAGCTAACTGGTAGATCGCCGAATTCAGTGGCCTAAATCGGCCCGAAAGGACTCAAGAAGGGGTATCCGATATTGCTGACAGTCGATACGCTAATTTATAACGGTCGGTGCAAGCTTATTTCTGATCATGCAGCTCAAATAAGATGTCGGATTATTTAAGTTTTTGATCTGTGTTCAACACCAAAATATATAGAGTTTTTCAACTTATTTTATTTTGAGTGTGCTGACAAGTGATTCGGAGTGTGCTAATGCTAATTAGCATTAGCACACACTTGTCTTGATTTATTGGGATACGAAAGTACTACCGCTCAATATTAAATGAAGAGCTTTCTTGAGATCCTCTAGTCGATCTAAGGAGCAGTATTTTGCAAGTTTAAACATAAGGCTTGCAGTGGTCATTGAACCTGTTACTTTCGAGCGGATGAGAAAAGTCATTAATGGTATTAAAAAGTCTTTACCAGAAACGACATCTGTAAAGTCTAACGTTTCAGAAAATTCATTCACCTCCTGAATTAACTGATCCCATCTCTGTTGTCCGACCTCATTAATACACTGGCTGGAAATATTTTCTATAAGGATTTGTATTTTATCTAGGTCTACTACTGGTCCAGTAGTTTTAGAATGTTGTGACACGATTGCTCCAAGACCGTGAGCAACCGTCTTAAGATCTGGTTTTGCTTTTCGTGCCGCAGCAAACACGACGAATAAATTTTTTAGTTCTAAATATACAGGGTCGAAAAAGCTAGTCCATTCGTGCTCAGGTAGCGCGTCCTCGCGTTTAATAACGCCTGAACCTTGGACAATAAGTTCTCGTGCGGCATTAGCACAAAAAAGATAGTTTTCTATGCAGTAGGCACTTAGTTGGAATAAGTTGGTATAACCCTGCTCGCGCTCTGCAAGTAGCAGATCTAAATCTCCGTCAATTAAAAATAGAGCGGGACTGCCTCCATCGTACTCTGAACAGTTTTTTAGGACGTGATCCCTTCCATGCAATGGGATGATTTTCTTTATTTTTTGCTCATCAACCATCATTCTATTGAGTAGCTCAAGGTAAAATGCTTCAGAATTGCTATCTTCCACATAGACTTCGATCGGTTGTAACTCTCTATAAAGTAAACCAATGCTCTCGCTAGCCGTTGCTGACCATGAGGGGATTTCATCGAGCTGCATCCTAGATCCCTCCGTTTAGAGGAATATAATATTTCTTGCGACCTCCAATGATCGCAGGTGAATGAGTTGCTAGAATTATCTGAAGGTCTGGTCCAGCAGCCTGCACAGACTCTAGAAACATATCTTGCCACGCAATATGTAGCGAAAGCTCTGGTTCGTCTACAATAAAAACACCGCTTTTGGGTAGATGTGAGTTCAAAGATAAATGCGCGAGCATAATCAGAATCTGCCTTTCACCGGAAGACAATACCGTAAGCTTTTTTTCAACGTCGGATATGAAGATTTTAACTTCACCTCTGTTGGTGATGCTTATCTTCTTTTTCGTTTGATTAAGGAACGAGTTAACTAAGATTTCAAATTTTTTTAAAGGCTCATAAATATCTGACTTGATCCTTTCGTAGTCACCAATCAGGTTAATAAGTCGATCAATTCGAGCCATTTGGTGGCTGTTCGAAAACCAGGTTGCTAATACCCGAGAATATTCTAATGGGATATTCATTGAAGCCGTCGCTTTCGGGCTTACGTTATAAGCAGAATCAACGCTTTTCCTTTTATGAGATGGGCTACGGCTCAATGCTGTTGACGATTTCTCTCTGTTTTCAAATACCTCAAGAACGTTCTTTAAGATGCTGGTGAGATTCTCGAAAAACTTATCATACATTCCCGAAAGTTCTTCATTCTTGAAATCCAGTCCAATGAGTGTGTTTTTAATTGTTTTTGCTTTAGCTTTCAGTTGTTGAAGGCTTTTTCCATCAGGTATTACCATCGCTCCTCGATCAGGATTGTCTACGTAAAACGAGTCCAGAATAATCTTGTTACGTAAGCTTCTATCTTCGACTGTTTGCTTATCTTTAATTTCGGCGCTTTTTTTGGAAATCAGCGCTAAAGCATCCTTCATTCCAATATCTGCATCAGCATCATTATCTGCTGCTTTATCCAACCATATCTTACTAAAGTTGAAAGGCGAGGCATCATAAGGGGTAACCTCTTTTATGAAGCGTCGATCTAAACTCAAATACATTGGAGAGGGAAGGTTTGAAATAAATTTAAATACGGGAGTTAATCGAAATTTGTTGGTGATTGCGTGGTCGGAAGACTGCTTTAATTCGTCTAGTGGGGTGATAATGATTTCGTTTCCGAGTAAGTCAGGTCCTTCTACCCAGACATGCAAATGCTCTTTAGTTTGGTGCGCACGAATAGTAAAAGGCATGCCGCCATCTGCTACTACAGATAAAGCGGCGAATCCAAATGATATTTTTCCTAGGTCCTCAAGCGAGGGAGCGAGCAATGCGGCAATAATATTTAATGCAGATGTTTTTCCGGAGCCGTTGAGGCCTGCGATAAAGTTCACATCATTATTAAACTTAATATTGAAGTTCAAGTATTCGTGTACGTTGCCTGCTACAAATGTGATTAATTTCATTTTCTTCCCTGATGCTGGTAAAAAATCAAAAAATTTTACAGAGATTTTAGGGATAGCTCAATGCTATTATGCTTGCAGATGTGTGCTAACGATAGGTGTAAGGCAGAGGGTTACCTTTGAATTTTTCCTAACGTAGGATCTGTCTCGCTATGGAGCTTGGGAAGGAGGTAGGCGCCATGGCATCTACCTGGTGATCGCTGATAAGTTTCTTCTGCCGATGCTGGATGCGCTCCGGCCCCTAGGCAATCTGCGGATGGTAGAGATCGAGTTAAATACACTTAATCCCCACCGTTTGGCAGTTCTTGTTTCATCAGCCAGTACTGGTAACCAGCCGCAAGCACCTCATACTCGTGTCCGACTTCGGTCTCGCCTTCATGATCAACATAAGTGTCTGGTCGAGTGAAGCGTTCTAGACCTGATTCAGGCGCACCCTTCAAGCATATCCGCTACTCCATACTTGTATGGCACTTCACCGACTCTGTCGAAATAGAGCAAATACAGAGCCTGTATTGCCTTCAGTGGACAGAAATTCTTGCATGCTTATAAATTGCTACAAATTATTGTGTGTTTGAGCGCATGCCCAGACTGGCCGGGGTGTGGACGAGGGGCTACGTCCAATCCATCATGGGTGCCACACTGAAGCGCCGAGACGGCTCAGGCGTTGGTTTTACTGGGCTAAAGCTCTGATTCTGGACCATTTTACTCAACGTGTTTTCGGCGTGCTTTTGGGCGTTTTCAGGGGTTTTCAGGATCTGCTGGATACGATGTACCAATTCGAAACCGATGCGTACCACTTTCGGTTATGGCAGCTGTCATGACATCAAGACTGGCGGATGAAAGTCCTGCGCTAAACCGCACAGCACCGCATCAGACGAAATGGAGTGTAAGTCTACCAAGAGAGCGAGATTTCCGCCCCGGAAACGGACCACGCGAGCGTGAATCAGAACTGGATGAGCGGGCGATCATGCGGGCAAGGTAGCTGGAGTCGAGCAAATCGATGGCTGCACTCACGCTCAGTCTTGGTTGCGCTGGAAAGAGTCAATGGCATTCTCGGCCTAGAGTGGGGCGCAGCCGCCCCATCTATGACGATCGATGTGGTCGACCTAATGTGTCATGAGAGCTCACGGCTAACTCATGGCCGGAATGGGTCAGCTTCGCCAGTGCATTGTCTTTATGAATTCTGTCCTGGGTATTCCAAACGTAGTGAAATTCCTCCTCACTGTTCGGGGAAATATTCACCGCTACGACGGGGGAGGCGAAGTACCAAACAGCGATTGGAAGAGCAATGAGCGCCAAAAGGATCCAGCGCCCATACCGGCGTCTGGTTTTATTTGCATTCATGTATTTTGATTCCTTTTCCCCATCCCTTGGGTGGTACCGTCAGTACTAAGTCCATGATCATTTAGGCGGTGATCCTCGCGATAGATGGACCAGGCAAAGGCCGCGCAGCGACATGTAGTATTCGTACAGAAGACCCTCCATGCCTACGTTGTATAGGCTGCAACGGAAATTCCACCTATCTCTTCTTACACAACTCAAGTTCTTTTTGGTTATGCAGTTCAGTCGTCACCCCAAGCCGATATTTGCAGTACTGAATAACCAGCTGCCGCTCCTTCTCGCTTAACTCACCTATGGTTTTGTCATCTGATTCATAAGCGAAAATATTCTCGAATTTCAATTGAAATGTCGGACTTTTCTTGATGAAGAACACTTTTTCTGGATAAGCGTCCTCCATCTTTTCATAGAAGCCGACGTAAAGGACAACGACACAGATAATTGTGGAGATGATAAGAAGCGATTTCATGATGAAGGCGGTCGCAAGAGTTTGGTTTTGATTCGAAGGTTTTTTACCAGTTCCATGCCAATATTGCCTGGACAAATCTTCCCTTCGCCGGCTTGCATTGGGAATTCACGATGTCCTCCTAACGTTGTCACCCTGAAAACACTGGTCAGGGCCTGAATCAACTTCAGAAGGGTATCGATCTGAATGGCAGGAATCTTCTGATCCATATTGCCATTGACGGTTTCAAGAGCTTGACGGGCAAGAGCTACCATGTCTCCACCTTCTTCGGCAGTCGTCAGGTTCTCCAGCAAAACGATCCCAATTACACCAGTGTTGTAGTTATGTACGCTTGAGCCTTTGAATCGTATGTCGCGTCCTTCAAAGACTTTTCCCGTGCAGTCGATACCATAGTGATAGCCGATGTCATCAAACTTGGCTTGATGCTCGCTTTGGATCGCCCGCATTTGTCCTGCTCCAGCACCGCAACCCACACTCCGGCCGGCATGATGAAGGGCGATCATTGAGTAGTCCCAATCATCGACCATTTCCCCCTTTGCTTTATGCGCTCCCCATGAAGATCTTTCCACGAATTCGCATTTGTTTTTATTGAGAAGTCTGATAATCGCTTCCCTCGTTGCGGCTCTATCGTTGACCGTGATAATCGTGGGGGCAATCGGCGCGCCGGATTTGACTTCCGCTGCTTTTGCTTCAGTAGTAAATTGTTCGGCCATTTTGTTCAATCCGTGAGTTCGCTGAGCGTCCGAGCTGGTGAGATGAAGTCGATGGTAATTGAAATAGCAGCATCTTTTGTTGGGGTCTTAACAGTCGCTGCTCCTGCACTATCGGTAACACCGGTAATCTTTTGACCATTAACGATTGCGCTGAAATTCCTTCCTGCCAAGGGCTGGCCTGTTTCGCTGTCAACGATGCTGAAGGTGTGCCCATAAGTTTTCTGCGGCAATAGGGGAAGCGGGGCAGTAAATGGTGCCGGACTATGCGAGTCACCAATAATCACGGTGCCCGAGCCGCCGATGACGATGTCTCCATGGGTGCCTACCGTACCTACCAAGGCAGCATTCTTACCGTTGATAAATACAGTCGAGGACACTGCTGACGCCAAAGCGCTGCCGCAGGTGCAAGTATCGCCTTTGGTCGCGGCTGCAAGACCGTCGAAGAAAACATCGGGAGATCCGGACGCGATAGCTTTCGGACCGTGTCCAGGGATAGGGCAATTGGTGGGATCGGTAATACGAGCTGCTGGCTTTGCCATGTTTGACTTCCTGTCTACGATTTTGCCAAGTGGAACTGTATCAGACTCGATTTGAACTTTGGCTCGGGACTTTTAAACGGTTACGCGGGCGCTTGTTTAAATCTGACTAGTGAAAGTCATTCGAAGCCTACGTTGTCTTGCGCCTCCCCCTACACCTAAGACAGAATCCGCCGGCTTGTGCGTCTAGCCTGCGGGTTCTATCGTCCCTGGGTCACTGAAATCAGTGATCGGGTTTGGTAGCCCGCTTCGTGTCTAGATGCATTGCGTCACCTGATTCAGGTCGCTTCTCAGCGCTCGAATATCATGGTGGTCATGCGTGGGGTCCATTCGTGGGCGCCGGGTTCTAGTGCGACCGGTCTACCAACCCGCGTATGGCCGCCACCCTTCGTTTGGTAGCGAGGGTGATGGCTCCTTTTGGTAATCGCGCTAGAGGATTCACCCATGTTCAAACCCACACCCAATCCGCCGGACACCGATCCCGCATCCCCCTACAAATCCCCCGACGCAAAAAAACTCCACGACGCCGCCGAGCGTGCGCTGGATTACTACCTGCCTCCCGCCAGTCACATCAAAGCCTCCACCAACCAGCCCGAACGCATGTTCCTCGCCAACCCTGCGTACGACAGCGAATCCCTGTTGGCCAATGCCAGCGAATCGCTGGGTTCGGCCAGCACCATGCTCAACGACTTCGCCGCGTTACTGGAAAACTCGCACCGCAAGACGTTATTGGGCATCGCCCAGGTAGTGATGCTGGGAGAGATCGCAGTGAATCAGGCGTTGGACAAAGTTGAAGTGAAGGCTTGAAGCGAACCTCGCGGTGACGGAGCGCTTATCCGTCACCGCGAGGCTATATGGTTAGCTGAACAGTCGCCGTCACCGCTGCACGACGATTAACCGTTATTGAGACGGCACCGCAATCCACTCACTCAACGTCTGCTGATACTTGCCAGTGACCTTGCTCAAATGCAGCCACTGATCGACATACAGTTTCCAGCTGATGTCATCACGCGGCAGCAAGTACGCCTTCTCACCGTATTGCATGTACTGATGCGGATTCACCGCGCACAAACCGGGTTTGAGTTTCTGCTGATACAGCGCTTCCGACGCGTCGGTGATCATCACGTCGGCTTTGTTGTCGAGCAGTTGCTGGAAGATCGTCACGTTGTCGTGCAGTGCCAGTTGCGCTTTGGGCAGGAAGGCGTGGACGAAGGCTTCGTTGGTGCCGCCGGCCGGTTCGACCAGGCGCACGGTGGGCTGGTTGATCTGTTCGATGGTCTGGTATTTGGACTGGTCGGCGCAGCGCACCAGCGGGATCTTGCCGTCGGTGTCGAGGGTGTTGCTGAAGTAGGCCTTTTTCTGTCGCTCGAGGGTGACCGAGATGCCGCCCATGCCGATGTCGCATTTGCCAGCCTGCATGTCGGGCATCAGGGTTTTCCAAGTGGTTTGCACCCATTGCACTTTGACGCCGAGGCTGTCGGCCAGGGAGCGGGCCATGCTGATGTCGATGCCTTCGAAGTCGCCGTCGCTGCGCTTGAAGGTGTAGGGCTTGTAGTCGCCGGTGGTGCAGACGCGCAACTGGCCTTGTTGCTGGATGCTGTCGAGGTGGGTTGACGGTTCGGTTGCCTGAGCGGTGAAAGGCAACGCGAGCAATGCACCGAGCAGGAATGTGGTTTTTGTCGTTGGCATCTGTCGGACTTTTCTCTGGAGTGGGCGGGAAGAACGTGTTCGAAGTTAACCACGTTCTCACCGTTGATCCAGTCCGACGTTACCCGTCAGTGGTGATCCGTTAGAGGCCCAGCCCTTGCTGCACTACTTGCAGCAGATTGTTTTCCGTCAACGCAATCGCATCCAGCTCCTGGCCGGTCTCGATAGTCTGCAACCACCAGTGACTTTCGCCATGCTCGTCAACCGTGCGCAGCAACGACTGATCGCGCCCTGGCACCTTGATTTCGACACGCCCGCAACCATCCTCGGTAAACCGCGCAATCGGATCGAACGTCAGGCTGTGATGGTTGGCCTCGATCACCAGTTGGTCGATGGCGTAGTCACGGGCTTCGCCATCCGGCGAAGTTTCGCAAACGTGCGTAGGATTGCGGCGAATCTTCAGTCCTACTTCGGTGACTGGCTGCAGCCAGCCCTCGATGCGGTGGTACAAGTCGTACACCTGAGCAGGCCAGCAATCGATTTCCAGCGCCGCATCAGCCTGGGTATGCCGGGTCTGCTTGAGTCTGGCGGCGAGTTCGTCTGCTTTACTCATGTCGGTTCCCTTGTTGGATGTCTGCCTGTTCAGCGTAGACCTTTGCACGGCGCAGGGCCTTGCCTTGCGTCATGCGCTTGCAATACAAACGTGTCGAAATCAGCGCTGGCCAAGCGTGGCCATCAACGAAAACCACGGACGCAGGCGTCCCAAGGAATGGGTTAATGAAAAAGCTGTTTACAATTCTGGCGCTGATTGCGCTGACGGCCGGTAGCATCGGCATAAGCTCGGCGCGTCAGCCGTCATCGAACAAAGCGCAGGCGGAGTCGGTGGCGGGGGTATTCGACTACTACCTGCTGGCGCTGTCCTGGTCGCCGACCTTTTGTCTGACGCACAAGGACGACGCGCAATGCACCGGCAAGGGTTATGGGTTTGTCCTGCACGGCTTGTGGCCGCAATATGCCAAGGGTGGCTGGCCAGAATCCTGCCCGCCGCTGACGACGCTGTCGGCGGCAGAAACCAGCAAAGGCCTGACGATGTACCCGACGAAAAAACTACTCGATCACGAATGGTCCAAGCACGGCACCTGCAGCGGTCTTGGTGCGATGGGCTATCTGGACAAGTCAGATCAGGCTCTCGGCGCTGTGAAGATTCCGCAGGAACTGCAACCGTTCGGCTCGACGTCGTACTACTTCGAAGCGCAGGAGATTGTCGATCTGTTTCGCAAGGCCAATCCGAATATTCCCGAGGATGGAATCGCGGTGGTTTGCAGCGGCCCGCAGCTGTCGGAAGTGCGGGTGTGCATGGGCAAGGATTTGCAATTCGGCGCGTGTGGCAAAGGGGTGAAGACTCAGTGCCGCGCGGGGGACATTCGGGTGCCGCCGGCACGCTGAGCATGCGTAACGGTCCAGGAAAAGAGGCGCTCGCATGAGCGCCTTTTTTTTGGCCTGAAGATTTGTAGCTCCTGGCAAATTCGCGCATGCTGCGCGCCTCAAAGGATCTGCACGACACATTGCAAGGAGCTGTTCATGAGCGGAAAACCCGCTGCCCGCGTCACCGACCCCACCGCCTGTCCATTGCCAGGACACGGCACCAACCCGATCGTCAGCGGCTCGCCGAACGTGAATTTCGACGGTCTGGCGGCTGCACGCATGACCGACAAGTCCGCATGCGGCAGCGCGATCAGTGGCGCTGTATCCGGCACCGTGTTCATCAATGGCCTGAACGCGGCGACGCTGGACAGCACCGGTGGCCACGGTAATGTCGTCATCGGCGGTTCAGGCACGGTGATCATTGGCGACACCGTAGTCTTGGCGCCTTTCAGTGGTCTGCTGCCGATGCCGGTGCACTTCACCGACAAGTTGAAACTGGTCAACGATGTGACCGGTGAACCGATGCCCGATCACCCCTACATGATCCAGCGCGCCGACGGGCGCATGGAGCACGGCGTGTCTGATGCCGCCGGATTTACCCATGAGGTCAGTTCGCACCTGCCTGAAACCATCAAGCTGTTTCTGGAGGAGTGAGGCAATGACGGCTGAGACGGTAACGTGCGCGAAGGGCAACACTTACAAGCTGCATAAGGAACATGTGCTGACCGACAAGAAGGATGTCAGTGCCAAGCCTGTGCCGGTGGAAAGTACCAAGGCGATTGTGCTTTTTATTGGTGGGGCTGGGTTAAGGAGAGTTATTACTTTTCTGGGCCTTATGGAAACATTTTGGCCGCCCGGGCTGCATTTGATAAACGCAATGAGTCGCTGAGCGCCAAAGGTAGATATCGCTCAGAGTGGCTGGGTTATAACGAAGTCAGAGGGAAGCAAGACATCCAGCGATATGTTCTTAGCCTGATTCCGTACAAGAGTTGCCCTATATACATCGTCGGACATAGCCTGGGTGGATGGAACGGTGCGCATCTGACGAAACTCATGTCGGATTGGGGATACAGAATGCAGATGCTGATTACTTTGGATCCGGTTGGCGAAGGTGCTCTTGTCTGGATCGGCTCAGACATATATCGCCAGCGACCTGACCCAGTCGCTGTCGAATGGATCAACATCAAAGCGACACCTACCAATAGAAATTCATCAGATGGTGTAGCTGACTTTGGTGAGAAGTGGATTGTTTCTTGTGGGCCTTCTTTGAACGTAAACGTCGATACCAGTCATGCAAATGCGCTAGAGCTGTTTGACGCGCCTATTTCCGGTGGCAATTCGGCGAGCGATTTGTTGTTGGCTTCGATCATGAAGGAGTTTTCTTGATGTCCAGATTGATCATCTGTGTATTGCTCATTGTTTGCTCCGGATGTGCTAAAGACCATTCAAAGCCTTCAGCGAACTTGAGTTTCGTGTCCGTGAAACGAGAGAGGACGCTTTTATATGACATCCGATACCAATCGGATGTGGATGTCCTGAACCTGTTTGATAAAGGACAGGGAAAAGGGATGATTGCAGGTTTTCTGACGTGTGCGTTGGGGGACGATCATGATTTCTCCATTGAGAAAGCGATGCAGTTTTCCGCGGTAGGTTTGATTGAGTCTGATGGGGAACCGCTAAACGGAGGGAAATTTTCTTATCTCACCAGCGCGTTTCTCGTTGAAACCTCCAGCAGCCGTAGTTCAGAACGTCACCTGTCTACAACGGAGCTAAACAACCTTCTCTCCAACAAAAGCCAGATTCCCTGCAAACTATTTGTCACTGCCTTTGGCTACAAAACCTACTTTTCAAACACCATGAACATCCCCACCGCCGACCTGCTCCGCGAAATCAACAAACCCGAATAAGGATCCCCGGGGGGGTCAGGCAAATCCCCCCGCATTCACCCCCAACTCCCCACGCAAAAACTCCACCAACCCCCGCTGCAACCCGCTCAAAACCCCTTCACGACTAACCAGCGCCAGTTCCGTCGGCGCCAGCTCCGGCAAATCCGCACACACCTCATGCTCCGGCAAAACCGCCGAAACCGGGAGCACCGAAACCCCCAGCCCGGACGCCACCGCCGCTTGAATCCCGGTCAGGCTATGACTGCCGAACGCCACCCGCCACGGTCGTTGCGCCACGTCGAGCAGGCGGATCGCCCGTTGTCGATACAGGCAACCCTGAGGAAACAGCGCTAGCGGCAGCACGCCCCTGGAGGTATCGAACCCGGGGCTTTTGACCCACACCAGTCGCTCCGGCCAGGTCGCCCATGCCGGGCCGCTGTCGGGTTCGCGTTTGATCAGGGCGATGTCGATGTCGCCGGCATCGAGGCGTTGGCGCAGGTCGAGGCTCATGCCACTGATGGTTTCCAGGCGCGCTTGCGGCTGGCTGCGGGTGAAGCCGGCGAGGATCAGCGCCATGCGCCGCGCATCGAAGTCTTCCGGCATGCCGATGCGCAGCACTTCCAGGTCGACATCGCTGGCCAGTGCTTGGCTGGCTTCAGCGGACAGCGCCAGCAATCGACGCGCGTAGTGGATCAGCAATTCGCCGTGCTCGGTGACGGCAACGTTCAATCCGCTGCGGTCACGCAACAGCAGCGGGTGGCCGACCAGATCTTCGAGTTTGCGCACCTGCTGGCTGACCGTTGATTGCGTGCGGTGCACACGCTCGGCGGCGCGGGTGAAGCTGCCTTCGTCGACCACACAGACGAAGGTTTTCAGCAGTTCCAGATCCAGCATGGCAACGATCCTGATAGTGGTTTTGCGAATGACGATCGCGTGTTTATTTAATTTCACACTATCACCGTGCGCTCATAAGCTGAAGTCCTGACTCTGGAGGAATCGACCCATGACCATGAACAACACGCCACGCCCGCAATGGCTGACCTTCGATTGCTACGGCACGCTGATTCAGTGGGACGAAGGACTGAAAGCCGTTGTCGAAAAAATCCTCGGCGTGAAGGGCGAGCACGCAATCGATGCCGATAAGCTGATTGAAGTCTACGACCGTCACGAGCACCGCCTCGAACAAACCCCGCCGCATCGTTCCTTCCGCGAATTGAGTACCCTCGGTCTGCAACTGGCTCTGGAAGAACTTGGCTTGCCGAGCTTGCCGGAAGACAGTCAACGCTTGGCGGCCGCCATCCCGAACATGCCGCCCTTTGCCGAAGTGCTCGACACCCTCGCGCAACTCAAGGCGATGGGTTTCAAGCTGTGCATTGTGTCCAACACCGACGACGACATCATCGCCGGCAACGTCGCGCAACTCGGTGGTCATATCGACCGGGTGATCACCGCGCAACAGGCCGGTGGCTACAAACCGGCGCCGCGGCTGTTCGACTACGCTCATCAGCAATTGGGCGTGACAAGGGGTGAAGTGGTGCACATCTGCGCCAGCCCCATGCTTGATCACACAGCGGCGCGGGACATGGGTTTTCGTTGCGTGTGGATCGATCGCGGCACGGGCCGCCAGCTGTTGCCGGACTATCGCCCCGACGCGATTCTGCCGAGCCTCGATCAAGTGCTGCCGCTGTTTAAATCTCTCGGCTGGACCTAAGGAGAACTGCCATGGCTCACACCTTGAGCGGCCCTGGCAAAGCCAGACCAACCGCAACGCTGAATCTGCAAACCGAGGCGATCAACACGGCTCGCAACGAACTCGCCGCGTGCTTTCAACTGGCGGCTGTGCATGGCCTGGAGGAGGGCATCTGCAATCACTTTTCGGCGATGCTGCCGGGGCATGATGATCTGTTTCTGGTCAATCCCTATGGCTACGCTTTCTCGGAAGTGACCGCGCAGAATCTGCTGGTCTGCGATTTCGCCGGCAACGTGGTCGCTGGCGAGGGCGAGCCCGAAGCCACGGCGTTCTACATCCACGCGCGCCTGCACAAACAGTTGCCACGGGTAAAAGTTGCGTTCCACACGCACATGCCGCACGCCACGGCGTTGTGCCTGCTGCAAGGCCCGCCGCTGCTGTGGCTGGGGCAGACCGCGCTGAAGTTCTACGGACGCACGGCGGTGGACGAGGATTACCACGGCCTCGCGCTGGACGCATCCGAAGGCGACCGCATCGCCAGCGTCATGGGCGACGCCGATATTCTTTTTCTGAAAAACCACGGTGTGATCGTTGCCGCGCCGACTATCGCCGAAGCCTGGGATGATCTGTATTACCTGGAACGCGCCGCGCAGGTTCAACTGCTGGCCATGGCCACCCAGCGCGAATTGAAACCGGTGCCGCATGCCATAGCGCAGCGCGCCAGCGAGCAAATGCGTGAAGGCGATGCGCAAAGTGCTCGCGCGCACCTGAGCAGCGCGATGCGGCGGCTGGCCCTGCACAACTGATTAACCGGAAAGAAGCAATCGCAAATAAATCGACGAAAAGCGATCATCCAAACTCGCGAGGCGCCGATAACTGGGCGGGAGGCGGGCGTTTGCTCCGTGCATCCCGGTGGGCTACGCTCACGAACACAAGGGTTTCGGGCTCGCGCCCCTGTCGTACCTGCCCAGGACATGCTTTTGCCAATCCCCATTCACGATCCGCATCAAGCCCCCGGCACGCTCAAGCGCCTGCCGCTACGCAAAGCGGCGGTGCTGTTCATCGTTGCGGTGAGCCTGTGCCTGTGCGGCTTGTTGTATCTGCAACTGGAGCAGTCGCGGCGGCAGGATCTGGCGGTGGCGAAGATGGCTTCGGGCAACCTGACCCGAGCCATGGCCCAGCAGGCCGAAGACACCGTGCGGGCAGCGGATCTGGTGATGACCAGCCTGGTCGACTGGATTCAGGATGACGGTTACGGAGCGGTGCAGCGTCCTCGATTACAAAGGATCTTCGCCCGCCGCGCGCAGCAGCTGGATCAGTTGCACGGCATCTTTCTGTTTGATCGCGAGGGGCAGTGGGTCATCACTTCGTTCGCCAATCTGCCCCGTGGCAAGGGCGTGGCCGATCGCGAATATTTCAAGTTCCATCAGCAGAATGCCTCGACCGTGGCGCACATCGGCCCGGCGATTCGCAGCCGTGAAAATGGCGAGTGGATCATCCCGATCTCCAGACGCGTCAACGACCAGGTTGGCAATTTTCAGGGCGTGCTGATGGCCGGCATCCGCATGTCGTACTTCGATCAGTTCTTCAAAAGTTTCAGCCTTGATGACAGCGGCATCATGTTCATGGCGTTGACCGACGGCACCTTGCTGGCGCGACGGCCTTTCGATGAGTCGCTGATCAATACCTCGGTAGCCCACGGCGAGATCTATCAAACCTTGTTGCCCAACGCTAACGCGGGCACGGCGATGCTCAATTCAGTGGTCGATGGCGTGACCCGCTTGTATGGCTATCGACAGCTCGCCTCGTATCCGCTGGTGGTCTCCGCCGCGACTTCGCAAGACACCATTCTGCAGGGCTGGCACGACCGCGCTTTCCAGTCCAGCGTGATTGTCGCGCTGGTGATTCTCGGGGTTGGCCTGTTCGGCTGGGTGTTCATCCATCAGGTGCGCGATGGTGAGCGCATCGAGAAAAACCTGCGCAAGGCGCAACTGGCGCTGGAGCAGATCGCCACCCACGACAGCCTTACCGGACTGGCTAATCGACGCTTGTTCGAGCGTTCGCTGGACATCGAATTTGCCCGTGGCGCGCGCCAGGTGAGTCCGGTCAGCCTGATCATGCTGGATATCGATTTCTTCAAGCGCTACAACGACGCTTACGGCCATGTCGCCGGCGATCAATGCCTGGCGCAAGTGGCGCAAGTGGTGAAGACCTGCTGCCAGCGCAAGTCGGATCTGGCGGTGCGTTACGGTGGTGAAGAGTTCGCGGTGCTGTTGCCGGACACCGATATCAATGGGGCACTGGCAATCGCCGGGCAGATACGCCGCAGCGTGATCGACAAGCACATCATTCACAGTGGCTCGCCGACCGGTTATCTCACCGTGAGCCTGGGCTGTTATTCATTTATTCCCCATGGCAATGACAGCCCGCAGGTGTTTATCCAGCGTGCAGATGCGGCGTTGTATCAGGCGAAAAATGCCGGGCGTAATCGGGCGGCGGTGTTTGCGCCGGAAGAAGGTTTTGCCGAGCTGATGCGTTCGGATCGCTGATTCTTTCAATTCACATAAATAGAAAGTGGGAGCGAGCCTGCTCGCGAAGAGGGCATGTCAGTCACGATATTTGTTGACTGATACACCACTTTCGCGAGCAGCCTCGCTCCCACAAGGGTCCTGATGTATTCAGGACTATCTGGGATGACTCTTGTTCGTTCAGCCGCCCGTGCCACCGCCCGCGCCACCTGTGCCGCCGCCGGCCGAACCGGTGCCGCCACCCGCGCCGGAACCGGAGCCGCTGGCGCCGCCATTGGTGCCCGTGCCGGTGCCCATGCTCGAACCAGTGCCCGTGCCCGTGCCGTTGTTGGTGCCGGAGCCGGTGCTGCCCGATGGCGAGCCCGGGGTGTTGTCTGGCGGCATGGTCGAGCTGGTGGGGCCGCCTGACTTGGTGCCCGTCGCGTCGGTGCTGTCATTGGCGGCGAAGCTGGCGGCAGATGCCGTGGCGAGCAGGCCGGCCAACAACAACGAAGTGAATTTGCGCGTCATCATGGTACGTCTCCTGATAAAGGGGATTACCTGATATTGGTCTCGCGCGCCCAAGCCTTGGTGCCGGTCGAGTGACGAGCGGTCAGTTGCCGCGCTGAGTGGCCTACCGTTCTTCTGCAATATTGGCTATTTGCCGAACCACCCCCGGGTACTAACGTAGCCACACATTCAATCGCTACCCCGGAGCCCACCATGCAACCTCGTGCCGATTTCTACACCGCTTCCCCTGATGCCCTGAAAGCGATGATGGCGCTGGAAAATGCCGTCTCGAAACTGCCGCTGGAAAAGAGCCTGATCGAACTGGTCAAGCTGCGCGCTTCGCAGATCAACGGCTGCGCCTTCTGCATCGACATGCACACCGCCGACGCCATCAAGGATGGCGAAACCCCGCGTCGCCTGTTCGCCGTGACGGCATGGCGCGAAGCGCCGTTCTTCAGCGAGCGCGAACGTGCCGCGCTGCTGTGGACCGAATCCCTGACGCAACTGAGCCTGACCCACGCACCCGACGAAGACTATGACGTGGTGGCTGCGCAATTCTCGCCGAAGGAACTGGTTGACCTGACCGTGGCAATCAACACCATCAATGGCTGGAATCGCCTGGCGGTGGGCTTCCGCAAACTGCCGCAGGCTTAAGTCCAACGCACATCCCCTGTAGGAGTGAGCCTGCTCGCGATAGCAGTATGTCAGTCACCATGTTTGCTACCTGACACACCGCTATCGCGAGCAGGCTCACTCCTACAAGGGAATCTTCAATGTGCTTGTGAAGTCGGCGCGGCCGGTGGTTGCACCTTGCGCATCAAGGGCACCATCGCCGTGGCGATGATGAAGCAGACCATGATCATCAGAAACGTATCGCCATAGGTCTGCGTCTGCGCCTCGCGATACGTCACCAGCCACAACTGGCGCAGGCTGGCAGTGACGCCGACATCGCCGCTCTGGCCGAGATGGGCGAAGTTGCCGCCGACCTGCGACAGCCACTGATTCATCGCCTCATTGCTGCTGTTCAAATGCTCGGCCAACCGGGTGAAATGCAGGTTGGTGCGGTCATTGAGAATCGTCGCGCAGGCCGCGATGCCAATCGCACCGCCGAGGTTGCGCATCAGGTTGAACAACCCTGACGCGTGCTTGAGTCGCGCCGGTGCCAGTCCACCCAACGTCAACGTCACCGCGGGCGGCACCGCCAGTTGCTGGGCAATCCCGCGTAGCGCTTGCGGCAGCATCAATTCCCCGGCGCCCCAGTCGTGGGTGATCGGGCTGAACTCCCACATCGACAAGGCAAACAGGCCCAGGCCGAGCATCATGATCCAGCGCAGATCGATGCGATTGGCCAGAAAGGCATACAGCGGAATCGCCAGAATCTGGAACACCCCGGTGGAGAAAACCGCCATACCAATGTCCAGCGCGCTGTAGCCGCGCACGCGTCCGAGAAACAGCGGCGTCAGGTAGATCGTCGCGAACAGGCCGATGCCGGTGACGAAGGAAAAGAAGCAGCCGAGGGCGAAATTGCGGTCTTTCAAGGCGCGCAGATCGACGATCGGATTGGCTACATGCAGCGTACGGCCAATGAAGGCCAGCCCGGCCAGGCCGCTGATCCACGCGGTGATGAGGATCGTCTGGTCGCTGAACCAGTTCCAGCGCGGGCCTTCTTCGAGGGTGTATTCCAGGCAACCGAGGAACAGCGCGAGAAAGACCATGCTCAGGTAGTCCGCACCCTTGAGCAGCGACAGTTCCGGCTGATCGATCCTGACCAGCATCGGCACCGCCACGGCGACGAAAATCCCCGGCACCAGATTGATATAGAACAGCCAGTGCCAAGAAGAAATGTCAGTAATCCAGCCACCGATCACCGGCCCCAGCGTCGGTGCCAGCGAAGCCACCGCGCCGATGGTCGCGGCGGCAATCACCCGTTGCTTGCCAGTGAAGAAAAAGAACGCGGTGGTAAACACCAGCGGAATCATCGAGCCGCCGAGAAAGCCTTGCAATGCGCGGAAGGCGATCATGCTCTGGATGTTCCAGGCCAGGCCGCAGAGCAGACTGGCGAGGGTGAAACCGACTGCCGAGGCGCAGAACAGCCAGCGCGTGGAAAACACCCGCGACAACCAGCCCGACAACGGAATCACGATGATTTCGGCGATCAGGTAGCTGGTCTGCACCCACGCAGTTTCGTCGGTGCCGGCGGACAGGCCTCCGCCGATATCGCGCAGCGACGCCGAGACGATCTGGATATCCAGCAGGGCGATGAACATGCCGATGCACATGGTGGCGAAGGCAAACACCTTGGTCGCAGTGCTCATGTCTGCCGCATTGAACGGTTGCGCAGGAGCGGCGAGGCGGGTGCTCATGGCGCGACAGCCACGGCGGGGGTTTGCGGCTCGGCGCGGGTGTCGACTTCAGCGGTCACCGACAGACCCGGGCGCAGGTGACCGAGCACACCATCGGCCGGATCAAGGACGATTCTGACCGGCACGCGCTGAACGATTTTAGTGAAGTTGCCGGTGGCGTTTTCCGGCGGCAACACGCTGAACAGTGAGCCGGTCGCCGGGGCGAGGCTGTCGAGATGGCCGTGGAATTCCTGCCCGGACAGCACGTCGGCGCGGATGCTCACGCGTTGCCCGGGTTTCATCCGCGCCAGTTGATCTTCCTTGAAATTGGCATCGACCCACAGACCGCTGGCCGGCACCACCGACAGTTGTTGCGAACCGGCCTGGGCATAGGCGCCGACCCTGGCGCGGCGATTGCCGATCACCCCATCGACCGGCGCGCGCAGTTCGGTGTAACCGAGGTTCAACTCGGCCAGATCACGTTCAGCGCGGGCCTGCTGCAGGGCGGCGCGGGCTTGTTGTTTTT
Organism: Pseudomonas moraviensis; assembly: GCF_900105805.1. Classification (NCBI taxonomy): domain Bacteria; kingdom Pseudomonadati; phylum Pseudomonadota; class Gammaproteobacteria; order Pseudomonadales; family Pseudomonadaceae; genus Pseudomonas; species Pseudomonas moraviensis. Next base: position 867,836 of record NZ_LT629788.1, read on the forward strand.
GGGTTTCGATCACCGCCAGTTGCCGTTGCGCGGCGAGCAGTTCGGCCTGCGCTCGGGCGCTCAGGGCTTGCGCGGTCTTGAACGTGGCGTCAGCGCGCTGCGCACTTTCCACCGACACTGCGTTGCTGCTCACCAGACGTTTGTAGCGTGTGTTGTCATCCCGTGACCGCGCCGTTTCCGCGCTTGCTGCGTCGATACCGGCGCGGGCCTGACCGATCACCGCGTGCTGCAATTGCTCGGTGGCGTCGAGGTTGGCCAGCAGCGCTTGTTCCGCCGCCACAGCGCCTTCGGCCTTGGCCAGATTGGCGCGATAGTCCCGGGCATCGAGGCGGATCAACACATCGCCGGCCTTGACCGACTGGTTGTCGCCCACCAGCACCTCTTCGATGTAACCGGCCACTTTCGGCCCGATCACTGTGACGTTGCCACCGATGTAGGCATCGTCGGTCTCCTCCAGAAAGCGTCCGGCGCCCCACCAGTGCAAGGCGTACATGCCCGCCAGGATCAACACCAGCAAAACGCTGCCGGCGATCAACAGGCGTTTGAACAGGGGAGGCCGGGTCTTGACCGGAACAGAATCGGGGGAGGGCATGCTGGTCATGGCGTCAGTACCTGAGGAAACGGTTCGTTATTACGGCTGTAATATGACGCGAGTAATATTTCGTGGCAAATTATTTCTGCGGTCGATCGTCAGTTGCTTACTTGAGCCACTGGCCCGGTGTGCTGCCGGTCATTGATTTGAAAAAGGCGATGAACGCGCTGTCGCTGGCAAACCCCAACTGAAAAGCGCAGTAACTCAGGCTTCGCCCGGTGGCAAGCAGTTCGATCGCGCGCATCAAGCGCCACTGCTGACGCCATTGCTGATAACTCATGCCGGTCTCGCGCTGGAAGATCCGCCCGATCGTGCGGCTGCTGGCGCCGATCTGCTGGTCCAGCACATGCAGCGCGGGTGGCAGGCGTTCGGGCATCGCCAGCAGCGGTGCAATTCGTTTGTCCCAAGGCAATGGCAACAGCATCGGTTGCTGCGCCGCGTCATTGATTTCACTCAGGCACAGCCCGAGCAAGTGGGCGAATTTGCCTGTTCGCCAGTCAGTGTCGAACGCCGCCGTCGCCATGGGTTCGAGCACCGCGCGCAGCAAGGGGCTGACTTCAATGACGCAGACCTCATGCGGCAACTCATGGCATAAGTCATCGACCAGGTAGATCGAACGATAATCGACGCTCTGCTGCATCACCGCGCGATGGCTGATGCCAGCCGGAATCCATGCTGCCCGCGACGGCGGCAACAGGCACAACTGCTGCGCCAGGGTGATCCGGATGCAGCCCTGCCGGGTGTACAGCAATTGCCCGCGCCGATGCTGATGCATACCGGAATCGTGTTCATCCAGGGTCGAGGCGAGGCCGATGACCGGGGCGGCAAAACTGTCTGCATCAAACGTCGAATGGGCATCGAGCCAGGCCATGGGGTTGTCCGATTTCAGCGATAAATTGGCGGGGTCTGGATAATACGCCAACGGTTGGTTCTTAAACTTCTCTGCTTTCGTAGAGGAGTCGTGAGGGATGAATAACCGAAGTTTTCTGGCGCTGGCGATCGGGTTGCTGACGTTCCCGCAAATCGCGCAAACGCTGTACAGCCCGGCCTTGGCTGACATGGGGCAAGCGTTTGCTGTCGGTCCGCAAGCGGCCGCGCAGTCCCTGTCGGTATTTTTTCTGGCGTTTGCGTTCGGCGTAGTTACGTGGGGCCGCGCGTGTGATCGCTTCGGACGGCGTCCGGTGATGCTGGCGGGACTGGCGCTTTATGCCGTAGCCATGCTGGTCGGCCTGGGGGTCAGCAGTTTCAACGCTTTGCTGTTGGTTCAAGGGCTGGCAGCGTTTGGCGCGGCGGTGGCTTCGGTGGTCACGCAAACCGTATTGCGTGATCGCTTCAAGGGTGCCGAACTGGCGCAGGTGTTCTCGCTGGTGGGCATCGCACTGGCCGCAAGCCCGGCGATTGGATTGTTCAGCGGTGCCAGTCTGGTGCAGGTGTTCGGGTATCGCGGTGTGCTCGGCGCGTTGGTGCTGCTCGCGGCCTGTTTGTGGCTGTGGAGTTGGTACGGCCTGGCGGAGTCGCGGCCGGAACAGACGCCGGACATCCGTCTTTCCGAAACCCTCTGGCTCATGCTGCGCGACCTCGGGATCTGGCGCTCAGCGTTGTGGGTTGCGTCATTCAACGTCGCGCTGTTCAGTTACTACAGCCTCGCGCCATTCATGTTCCAGCGCTTGGGCATGAGCGAGGAGTGGTTCGGCTACAGCGGCGTGTTGCTCGCGCTGGGTTCGGGTCTTGGCGCGTGGTTCAACAAGCGTCTGTTGCTGGCCGGGTACGCGGCGATGCAATTGATCCGGCTCGCAGCGGTGTGCGGACTGGCCGGTGGCATTGGCGTCTGGTTACTGCAGGACAGCGCCGCGTTCCTGCTGCCAATGCTGTTGATCGTGCAGGCATTCGGCATGGCCATTCCCAACGTTCTGGGCCTGGCGCTGGTGGATTACGCCGATCGGCTGGGCACCGCCGGGGCGTTGCTGGGGTTGATGTATTACTTGCTGATAGGCGCGGGACTGATGCTTGCCGGTTGGTTTCAGGCGTTGGGCGCAGCGCTGATCGTGTGCAATGGTGTGGCGTTGTTGCTGAGCGCGTTTGCATGCAAAGGAATGAATTGCCGGGCTTAATAGGAAGCATTACTATTCACGCCCCTTTCCTCACCACGCCGTCCATCCCCCATGCGCTCCCGCAGATCCGGCTTTTTCGAGCATTACGAAGAGTTGATCGGCACCTGGACTCGGCGCCTGCGCAATCGCGCGCAGGCCGAGGATCTGGCGCACGATACCTTTGTGCGGGTGCTCGAGGCGGATTCGGCGGCGGTGCAGCAGCCTCGCGCGTATCTGCACCAGACCGCGCGCAATATCGCGGTCGATGGTTACCGGCGTGAGGACCGGCGGGGCGCCATGGAGTCGGAGACGGTCGATGACAGTGCGTCATCAGCGGGCGACCCGGAGCACTACATGCACGCGATCCAGTTGGCCGATTCCATCGAACGCGCGCTCACCGAGCTGCCGCTCAACTGTCGCAAGATCTTTGTCTGGCAGAAAATCGAAGGCCTGACGCAGGCAGAAATTGCCGAGCGCCTCGGGCTGTCCAAGAACATGGTCGAAAAGTATATGATCCGCACCCTGCGCCATCTGCGCGAGCGGCTGGATGGGTTGCAGTCATGAGCGCTCGCACCTTTTCATTTTCGCCCGGACAGGACATTCCATGATGGAGATTCGTGATTGCGCCTGTGGGCAAACCGCGGTGCGGGATGAGGCGGCGGGCTGGTTCGTGCGCTTGCAGGAGCCGGATGTCAGCGTCGAACAACAGCAGCGCTTCGACGCCTGGCTGAACGAGCATCCGCAACACCGCGAAGAATTCCAACTGCTGCAAGGATTGTGGACGGCGGCTGATTGGCTGCCGACGTCGCGTCTGCAAGCGCTTGTTGAAACTGCGCCAGCTCGCCGCGAACGACGTCCGTTGTTGCGTTATGCCGCGGCCGCGAGTGTCCTGGCCGTTGCGCTGGGACTTGGCCTGTTCAGTGGACTGAACCATCCGGGCGGTTACCGCGTCGAGGTCGCCACGGCGCAGGGCGAGCGCAAACATGTGGCGTTGCCGGATGGCTCGGTGATTGATCTGAACAGTCGCAGCCGCTTGCAGGTGCGTTACGAGCAGGATCGACGGGTGATCGAACTGAGCGCAGGCGAGGCGATGTTCAGCGTTGCACATGACCCCTCGCGGCCGTTTGTCGTCGAGGCCGGTAGCGGCAAGGTCACGGTCACCGGTACACGTTTCGATGTGCGCCGCGAGGCCACGCAAACCCGTGTGGCGGTGGAGCAGGGCACGGTGAAAGTGCAGGGAAGTCATGCGCGGGACAACGAGTTCATCAACCTGAGCGCAGGCCTCGGCACTTCGGTCGATGCGCAAGGCAAAGTCCTGCCGGCATACCCGGTCAACCCGGCGGAACTGACTGCATGGCGCCACGGCAAACTGGTGTTCAACAACGCCAGCCTCAGCGAAGTGGCGGCAGAAGTATCACGCTATCGCGACAAGCCGCTCACCGTCACTCAGCCGAACGTGGCCAGCCTGCGCCTGACCAGCGTGTTCAAATCCGACGACACCGAGGCCTTGCTCAAAGCCTTGCCGAGCATCCTGCCGGTGACCGTGCGCACCCTCGCCGATGGCAGTCAGGAAATAATTTCCCGATAGCATTCAGGTTTTTTCCCCGTTCAGCGTCTTCCTGTTCAACTGCAACTGGTTTGCATTAACAGCCGCACACTCTTGCGATCCACAGGACTCCGTACGACGTGAACATCATCACAACCAACAATAAAAAATCCCCTTGGTTGCCACTCGCGCTGGCGCTCGCGGTCAACTCGGCGATGCCGTTGGCGTTTGCCGCCGAAGCGATTCATATCCGCGCGCAGCCGCTGGGCCAGGCCTTGAGCGAGCTGGGCCAGCAGACCTCGCTGCAGGTGTTTTTCAGCCCTGAGCTGGTGGCTGGCAAACAGGCGCCAGCGGTCGACGGCGACCTCTCGGCGGAGCAGGCGCTGCGCCAGTTGTTGCAGGGCAGCGGCCTCGATTATCAGATCAACGATGGCTCGGTGACGCTCGCACCGGCCGCCACTTCGGCTGCCAGCAGTGGCCCGCTGGAGCTCGGCGTGACCGACATCAAAGTGGTCGGCGACTGGCTCGGTGACGCCGATGCGGCGGTGGTGCAGAACCATCCCGGCGCACGTACGGTGATTCGCCGCGAAGCGATGGTCGAGCAGGGTGCGATGAACGTCAGCGACGTGCTCAAGCGCGTGCCCGGCGTGCAGGTACAGGACTCCAACGGCACCGGCGGCAGCGATATTTCCCTCAACGTTGGCGTGCGCGGTCTGACTTCGCGTCTGTCGCCACGCTCGACCGTGCTGATCGACGGCGTGCCGGCGGCGTTTGCCCCGTACGGCCAGCCGCAACTGTCGATGGCGCCAATCTCCTCGGGCAATCTCGACAGCATCGACGTGGTGCGGGGTGCCGGTTCCGTGCGTTACGGGCCGCAGAACGTCGGCGGCGTAATCAACTTCGTGACTCGTGCGATTCCGGAAAAAACCACCGGTGAAATCGGCACCACCCTCGAGACCACGCAGTACGGCGGCTGGAAACACATCGACACGGCGTTCCTCGGCGGCACCGCCGACAACGGCATGGGCGTCGCACTGTTGTACTCCGGCGTCAACGGCCACGGCTATCGCGAACGCAACAACGGCAATGACATCGACGACGTGCTGCTCAAGACGCATTGGGCGCCCACCGATCAGGATGATTTCAGTCTCAATTTTCACTACTACGACGCCAGCGCCGACATGCCCGGCGGCCTGACCCAGCGTCAGTACGACGACAAGCCGTACCAATCGGTGCGTGACTACGATCAGTTCAGTGGCCGGCGCAAAGACGTGTCGTTCAAGTGGATTCGCCAGATCGATGAGCGCACTCAGGCGGAGATCCTCACCTATTACACCGACAGCTTTCGCGGCAGTACCATCGCCGCGCGCGATCAGCGCACCCTCAGCTCGTACCCGCGTTCCTATTACACCCTCGGCATCGAGCCGCGCGTGTCGCGGGTGTTCGATGTCGGCCCGACCACCCAGGAAGTCAGCGTTGGTTATCGCTATCTGAAAGAAGCAATGCACGAAGAATCGAGCCGTCTGGCGCTGGTCAACAACCAGCCGGTGGTCACACCGACCTCCGACGGCCATGTGTTCCAGGATCGCACCGGTGGCACCGAGGCCAACTCGGTGTATGTCGACAACAAGATCGACGTCGGCAACTGGACCATCACCCCGGGCATCCGCTTCGAACACATCAGTACCGACTGGCATGACCGCGCCGTGCTCGACACGGCCGGCCGGCCGGTCCCGGAAAAAAACCGCAGCATCGAAAGCAACGAACCGCTGCCGGCGCTGAGCGTGATGTATCACCTGTCGGACGCCTGGAAGCTGTTCGCCAATTACGAGACCTCGTTCGGCAGCCTGCAGTATTTCCAGCTCGGCCAGGGCGGTTCGGGTGACAGCACCGCCAACGGTCTGGAGCCGGAAAAGGCCAAGACCTACGAGATCGGCACGCGCTACAACGATGATGTCTGGGGCGGCGAAGTGACGCTGTTCTACATCGACTTCGACGACGAGCTGCAATACATCAGCAACGACGTTGGCTGGACCAACCTCGGCGCCACCAAGCACCAGGGCATCGAAGCGTCCGTGCACTACGACATGGCGGCACTCGACCCGCGCCTCGATGGCCTGACCGCCAATGCCGGCTTCACCTACACCCGCGCCACCTATGAAGGCGAGATTCCCGGCTTCAAGGGCCGCGATCTGCCGTTCTATTCGCGGCAGGTGGCCACGGTCGGGTTGCGTTACGACATCAATCGCTGGACCTGGAACATCGACGGCTTCGCCCAATCGAAACAACGTTCGCCGGGCACCGGTGTGAATGCCGATGGCAGCTTCAACGGCAACTACATCACCGAAGGCACAGCGGACGGGCAGTATGGCGACATTCCGGGTTACGTGACCTGGAACGTGCGCGGCGGCTATGACTTCGGCCCGCAGGTGTCGAATCTCAAGCTCGGCGCCGGGGTGAAAAACGTCTTCGACAAGCAGTACTTCACCCGCTCCAGCGACAACAACTCGGGGATGTATGTCGGCGCGCCGCGCACGTTCTTCGTGCAGGCCAGCGTCGGTTTTTAAAACACAAGATCAAAAGATCGCAGCCTTCGGCAGCTCCTACAGGATGTTCGCCGATCCCCTGTAGGAGCTGCCGAAGGCTGCGATCTTTTGCTTTAGACCTTCAGGACTTTCCCGCCGATCGCCACAGCGACCAGCAACACCGCCATCAGTCCAAAGGCAAAACTCAGGCTGCTGGCATGGGCGACAAAACCGATCACCGCCGGCCCGGCGAGAATCCCTGCGTAACCGAGCGTGGTAATCGCCGGCACCGCGATGCTTTCCGGCATCACCGTCTGCTTGCCCACTGCCGTATACAGCACGGGAACGATGTTCGAGCAACCGGCGCCGACCAACGCGTAACCGACCAGCGCCGCTTGCCAGCTCGGCGCGAAGGTGGCGAGAAACAACCCCGCCGCCGCCAGCAGCCCGCCGAACAGAATGATCCGCGTGGCACCCAGCTTGCGCACGATGCGGTCACCCAGCAGACGTCCGACGGTCATGGTCAGGGCGAACGCTGCGTAACCCATTCCAGCGTACGCCGTGTCGATTCCGCGTTCCTGGGCGAGGAACACGGCGCTCCAGTCCAGCGCCGCGCCTTCGGTGAGGAACACGATGAAGCACATGCCGCCGATAAACAGCACGATGCCGTGGGGAATGGCGAAGGCCGGGCCGGAGCTTTCACTGCCGTAGGGCAACATGTGCGGCACGCACTTGAGCAAGGCGCCGATCAGCAAAACCACCACCACCAGCATCGCCGCCAGCGGCGTCAGGCCGAGGCCGAGCAATGCGCTGACGCCCGCAGCACCGACAATGCCGCCGAGGCTGAACAAGCCGTGGAAGCCCGACATCATGTGCTTGCCGCTGGCGCGCTCGACGATCACGGCTTGCAGGTTCACCGTCGAATCCACCGTGCCGAGGCCGGCACCGAACATGAACAGCGTGGCGATCAGCGCCGGGATCGACGATACCGTCGCCAGCAAAGGCAGCGCCGCGCAGATCAGCAACGTGCCGCCGGTGGCCACACGCCGGCAGCCGAAGCGCGTCGCGAGAATTCCCGCCAGCGGCATCGCCAGAATCGAACCGACGCCCAGGCACAACAGCAATAACCCCAGCGTGCCCTCATCCAGCCCGGCCCGCGCCTTGGCATACGGCACCAGCGGCGCCCACGCGGCGATGCCGAGGCCGGCGATGAAAAAAGCGACGCGCGTGGACATCTGTTCCAGGCGTCCGGGGACGAACGTGTCTTGGGGGTTGAGGCTGGTCATATCGATCCTTGGCAAAAAAACAACTGCATCCCGAGTGACATTCTGACGGCGTTGAGGTTCGATCTCAGGCCTTCGGGGCATAACGGTGAACATCCTACCCTGTAGGAGTGAGCCTGCTCGCGATAGCGGTGTGTCAGTCGACAATTTTTTAACGGACACACCGCTATCGCGAGCAGGCTCACTCCTACCGGGGATTGCGGTTTACAGTTGGATTTTCGCCAGCATGGAATACGGGACCAAGGCATGACGAGCTTCTTCGACGCACGCGGCAATATCTACGCCGTGGTTTCGCCCCAAGCCTTGCGCGAGGCCGGGATTGCTTTGCCGGTCAGCGCCGCCGAATGCGCCACGTCTCGGCAGCAATGGAGCAAAGCCGCCATCGCCCTGTGCTGCCATTGGCCCGAAGGCCTGCGCCCGGCCAACAGCAAACCGCACCGCAGTGATGGTCTGCTGATCGGCCCTTATCAGACGTCTGCACCGTTCGATGTGCTGATTGTGAACACAGACGGCAGCCTCGCTGAGCGCAGCGGCAACGGCCTGACGATTTTTTCTGAGGCGCTGACCGAGCAAGGCCTGATGCCGGCGCAGGGTGCAGTGTTGCGCGTTCATCATGACAAGGGCGAGGCGCTGGAAACCTCGGTGAAACCGGCCGAGGTCGAAGGCGTGCGCGGTTTCTGGCTTGATCTCGGTCAGCCCGGATTCGGCGCGCAAGCCGTGGGGGCGCAGTCAGTTGAGAGCGTTCACTTCAATCACCGTGACGTCAGTCATGTCCGGCCCCTGGCACAACTCGATCCCGACTGGACCCACAGCCAGTTCGTGCGCATCGGCAATCCGCACTGCGTAACGCTGCTCAGCGATGCGGCCGCGTTGCCGGGCAACCAACAGATGCGTGAATCGCCCCTGAACGAACGGCTGACCGCTATCGCCTATGCCATGCCCACCGGTGCCGGCAATCCCTGTCCGGCGGGCGTCAATCTGCAATGGGCTGCGCTGGCGTCACCGCAGCAAATTCTTGCCCGGGTGTTCGAGCGCGGCGAGGGGCCGACCGCGTCATCCGGCACCAGTGCCAGCGCAGTGGCGTGTGCGGCGTGGCGGGTGGGTTGGGTTGAGGCGGGGGAAGTGCAAGTGATCATGCCTGGCGGCACTGCACCGGTTTTGCTTGAGGTTTCAGAAGGGGAGTTGCTGCGCGTCAGATTGTTTGGCACGGCGCGGTTGATCGCTTGATTCGGCCACTAGCGATGCTCTTGTAGGAGTGAGCCTGCTCGCGATGGCGGTGTGTCAGCCACATTTCCATCGACTGAAAGAACGCTATCGCGAGCAGGCTCACTCCTACAGGGTTTGTGGCAAATGGAATATTTGCATTTGACTCAGCGCAATTCTCAGCTGAACTCCACCACCGGCATCTGCCGCTTCATCAACACCTTGCCGCCACGAATCGAATACAGCGGCAGACCCTGGCTGCGGATCACCTCGTAATCGCTGTCCGCCGACAGAATCAGCAGGTTCGCCGGGCGGCCCTGTTCCAGGCCGTAACGCTCGCCCAGGTGCATGGCTTTGGCGCTGTTGTCGGTGACCAGGTCCAGCGCGCTTTGCAGGTTGCGATAACCGAGCATGTGGCAGATGTGCAGACCCGCTTCAAGCACGCGCAGGATGTTGCCGTTGCCCAGCGGGTACCACGGATCGACGATGGAATCCTGGCCGAAACACACGTTCATCCCGGCTTCGAGCAGTTCGTTGACGCGGGTGACGCCGCGGCGTTTCGGGAAATTGTCGAAACGTCCCTGCAGGTGGATGCTTTCGGTCGGGCAGGAAACAAAACTGATCCCGGAATGGCCGAGCAGGCGGAACAGTTTGGCGCAGTAGGCGTTGTCGTAAGAGCCCATCGCCGTGGTGTGGCTGGCGGTGACGCGGGCGCCCATGTCGCGGCTGCGCGCTTCTTCGGCGAGCACTTCAAGGAAGCGCGAATGCGGGTCGTCGGTCTCGTCGCAATGCACGTCGACCAGGCAACCGGTGCGCTCGGCCAGGTCCATCAGAAACTTCACCGAGCTGACGCCCTGATCGCGGGTGTATTCGAAATGCGGAATGCCCCCGACCACATCGGCACCCATGCGGATCGCTTCTTCCATTAGCTCGCGACCGTTGCGGAACGACTCGATGCCTTCTTGCGGGAACGCGACGATTTGTAGGTCGATCAGGTGGCGGCTTTCCTCGCGCACTTCGAGCATGGCTTTGAGCGCAGTGAGTTGCGGGTCAGTGACGTCGACGTGGGTGCGCACATGCTGGATGCCGTGGGCGGCCAGCGCCTGAATGGTCTTCTTGGCGCGGGTCTTGGTGTCTTCTTCGGTAATGGTGACTTTGCGCTCGCCCCAGCACTCGATGCCTTCGAACAGCGTGCCGCTCATGTTCCAGCGCGGCTCGCCGGCGGTAAGGGTGGCGTCGAGGTGAATGTGCGGCTCGACGAAGGGCGGCACCACCAGATTGCCGCCGGCATCGAGGTCATCCGGGCCGAGGGTCGGCGCTTCGGTCTGGCGGGCGATGCTGTGGATCAGGCCGTCTTCGAGGTGCAATTCGTGCAGGCCTTCCTGGTTGCGCAGGCGGGCGTTGATGATGTGCATCAGGCGAATCCTTTTTATAGGTCTTGTAGTGGTGCGCTGAGGCGATGGGCGCCGAGCACACCGGTGACGATGACATACGTTAGCGCGGCAGCGGCGATCCCTACCAGCGGCGCGACCCATGGCGAGCTGAACGCAGCGACGGTGCCCACCCCATAGGCCCCGAGCCCCGGCCAGTTGAACGCCGGCAACCGTGCGTCGGCCAGACGCGGATAGTGCCCGCGCCAGCGGTAGAAGAAGTCAGCCATGATCACCCCGCCAATCGGCGGAATCACCGTGCCGAGCAGGATCAGGTACGGCACCAGCATGTCATACATGCCGAGGAGGGCGAGCAGGGTGCCAATCACCGCACCGCCGAGGGTTACGGTTTTGCGCCGCCCGGTACGCAGCAGGTTGCAGCCGGCCACGGCAAAGTTGTAGATGGTGTTGTCCTGCGTGCTCCAGATGTTCAGCAAGAGCATGGCCATCGCGGCCATGGCGAAGCCCTGCAACAGCAGCACTTCAACCACGTCCGGCTGCTGATAGACGATCGCGCCGTATGCGCCGATCAGCACCATCAGGCCGTTGCCGATGAAAAAGCCGATCAGACTGGCCAACACTGCCACCCGCGCCGAACGCGAAAATCGCGTCCAGTTGGTGGCTTGCGTAGCGCCGCTGACGAAGGTGCCGAACACCAGGGTGATCGCTGTCGACCAGTCCAGCGAGCCCGTCGGTATCACGCTGAGCAATCCCTCGAAACCGCCGACCTTCACCGTCGCTACCCACATCGACAGCATTAACAGCAACATCATCGCCGGCACCGCGATGTACGAGAGAATTTCCAGTCCGCGATAACCGATGTACGCCGTGGCGCAGAAGCCCAGACCGAACAACACCATCAGGCCGAGCACCGTGGCCTCATTCAGATCGAAGTACTTGCCGATCACCACCGCCGCCGTCGCCGTGCCCCAGGCGTACCAGCCGATCTGAGTGAAACCGAGGATCAGGTCGCTGAGCTTGCTGCCGACTTCGCCAAAACAGAACCGCCCCATCAGCACCGAATTGAGGCCGCTCTTGAAGGCGATGTAACCCAGGCCCGCGGCGTACAGACCGAGCAACAGGTTGCCGACAATGATCACCGCCATCATCTCGGCAAAACCGAACGCGACCCCCAGCTTGCCGCCGGCAAACATGGTCGCGGTGAAAAACGTGAAACCCAGTAACACCATCGCCGTCGAGGCCAGGCCTTTGCGCGCGTGCATCGGCACTTCACTGAGCGGGTAATCGTTGCCGGAGGCGTTCTGCGTCATGGGGCAGTCCTTGCTGGAAGGGGAAGACGCAGGAGGGTTGCAGCGGTCGTGCCAAACGCGGTCGGGCTGGGTATGTATAGACGACACGGCGAAGTCAGGCGCGAAAACGGTGCACCTGACCACACCGAAGCCCAATGTAGGAGCTGCCGAAGGCTGCGATCTTTTGATTTTGATTGTAAAAACCAAGATCAAAAGATCGCAGCCTTCGGCAGCTCCTACAGAGGTGTCTGTGTGGCTTATTCCCCGCGATAAATGCAGCCGCTGGTGCACGTCTCATGAATGCGGATCGCGCTGAGTTCCGGCAGCAACGGCTTCATCTCGTTCCAGATGAATTTGGCCAGCACTTCGCTGGTCGGGTTTTCCAGACCGGGAATGTCGTTCAGGTAGTTGTGGTCGAGGCGTTCGTACAGCGGCTTGAAGAACGCTTTGATCTCGGAGAAATCGCGAATCCAGCCAGTGTGCGGATCAAGGTCGCCGCTCAGGTGCAGCGCGACCTTGAACGAGTGACCGTGCAGGCGTCCGCACTTGTGGCCGTCGGGGACGTGGGGCAGGCGGTGGGCGGATTCGAAGGTAAACTCTTTGAAGATTTCCACGGTATTTTCGGCTCTGTTCAGATGGCGTTCGCCGCAGCGATTCGGGCAGGCGGCGAGTTTATCAGCTTGTCTTTGGCCGTGCTGACTAAAGGGTCAGCAAGCGGTCGGCGAGGCGACCGCTGGCCGTCAGTTCGAGGAATTCATCGCCCAGTCGGCGACTCTCGTCCATCGCCGCGTGCCAGTATTTCTGCCGGCTCGGCGCATCGCCCATGAAGCGTTTGAAGTCGTTACGATCGGGCAGCTTGCCGTAGGGCAGGCGCGCCAGATATTCCTTCGACGGCGCGACCAGCACCACGTCCTGCAAACGCTGCACCGAGGCGCGGCGCCACGGCAGGGTCTTGTCGAACCAGCCGGGGATCACCCGATCGGTGAAGTGCGGATAAAGCACGATGCCGTCGCCGCTGTAGGGAAGGTCGAGGTGATAGTCGAGCAGGCCGCCGTCGCGGAACGTACCTGCGCCGGCGCCGGGCAAGTCGCGCACGCCTTCCATGACCATCGGAATCGACCCCGAAGCGAGCAGGGCCTGACGCAGGTTGCCGGCATTGAGGGCAACGAAGCGCGAGGGGAAATCGGTCAAGGCATCGAGCGGCGGGGCGAGGCGCGGATCGTGGATGATCAGCCGTTCGAAGTGCCGCGACAGCCGGGCGCGCCCGCGCAGGTTGTCGGCGATCACCGAACCGAGTGCCAGACCGAGGCGCCCGCGATGGTCTTCGGCGAGGCGGCCCTGACTTTTCACCACCATGATGTTGAGGCGGTAATCGCGGTTTTCGAGGATGCTCGCGTCGCGGCCGTCGAGCAGGTCGTTGAGCATGCGTTGCGAGCTCTGACTGATCTCGGCCATGGTCACGCCTTTGTTGAAATTCTGCTCGGCGTACAGCTGACCGAGGCGGCGAATGCCTTCGGCGGCGTCCGGCAGGCAGGCACTGGCGAAGCGCCAGGAACCCACCGAGGCGCCGATCAGCGAACGCTCGCGCGGCGCACTCGGCAGCCACTCGCCGAACAACGCCAGATCGAGCCCCTGAATCCCCAGCGCCTTCGGCCCACCGGCCGCACCGGGCAGGGTGCCGACGTCAGCGGCGTGCAAGCCCTGCGCACGAATCCGCGCCATGGCCCGCGGGCCGGCCTTGAGGGTGAGGGCGGGGAACTTGATGTGGATGGCGGTCATACCGGTCTCGATCGTTAGCAAGCTGCGAATTATAAGCCGATGTTGCGAACCCTTGTAGGAGTGAGCCTGCTCGCGATAGCGGTGCATCAGTGGCAGATGTGTTGGCTGACACACCGCTATCGCGAGCAGGCTCACTCCTACAGAGTCTTATTCCAGGCGGTGGATTGGTAATGAAAAGGGCACAATGATGGCCATTCAGTTTCAGTTAAGTTGACCCCGCTAAGGTGCCCACCGTATGCAACATATAAGAATTCGGAGACACCATGAAAACCCTGACTGCCCTGACCACTGCCTCGATCATCGGCCTCACTGCCAGCACCGCTCACGCGCGCGATCTCGGGCCTGACGAAGCGCTTCGTTTGCGCGACGCTGGTACTATCGTCTCCTTCGAGAAGCTCAACGCCATCGCGCTGGAAGAACACCCCGGTTCGGAAATCACCGAAACCGAGCTGGAAGAAGAGTACGGCAAGTTCATTTACCAGATCGAACTGCGCGACCCGAAAGGTGTGAAGTGGGATCTGGAGTTGAACGCGGTAGATGGTGAAGTGCTCAGGGATCATCAGGATACGTAATGAAGCTGAATATTCGCGCCACCCGCCTGACGGCGCTGGCGCTGGTGTTGTTCTGCACCACTGCCATGGCCCGCGACCTTGATCAGGACGAGGCACTGGCCCTGCGTCGCGATGGCGTGATCCTGCCGCTGGAGCAAGTGCTGCAGCAGGCCATGGATCGCTACCCCGGTGCCAAACTGCTGGAAGTCGAGCTGGAAGAAAAACACGACGTGTACATTTACGAAGTCGAATTGCTGACGGTCGAAGGCGTGGCGCGCGAGCTGCACTTGAAGGCCGATACCGGCGAGTTAGTCAAAGACAAGGAAGATTGATCGATGCGTTTGCTTCTGGTGGAAGACCACGTACCGCTGGCCGACGAATTGCTCGCTGGCCTTCAGCGCCAGGGCTACGCGGTGGATTGGCTGGCCGATGGCCGTGACGCGGTGTATCAGGGCAGCAGCGAGCCCTATGACCTGATCATCCTCGACCTCGGCCTGCCCGGCGTACCGGGGCTGGACGTGCTTGCGCAGTGGCGCGCGGCCGGTCTGGCGATACCGGTGCTGATCCTCACCGCGCGCGATTCCTGGGCCGAGCGCATCGAAGGCCTGAAGGCCGGCGCGGATGATTACCTGACCAAACCGTTTCACCCGGAAGAGCTGTTCCTGCGCATTCAGTCGCTGTTGCGCCGCTCCAAGGGCCAGTCCAACCAGCCCACCCTGCAAGCCGCGGGCCTGCATCTGGACGAGGGCCGCCAGTGCGTGGTTCGCGACGGCGCCGACATCCAGCTGACCGCCGCCGAATTCCGCCTGCTGCGCTATTTCATGCTGCACCCCGAACAAATCCTCTCGAAAAGCCACCTCGCCGAACACCTCTACGACGGTGAGACCGAGCGCGATTCCAACGTCCTCGAAGTCCACGTCAATCACCTGCGGCGCAAGCTCGGCAAAAGCGTCATCGAAACCCGTCGCGGTCAGGGATACCTGTTCGGCGGGCAAGCTTCATGAGATCAATCCAGCGCCGGTTGAGCCTGGGTTTGATCAGCGTGATGGTGATCGTCGGTCTGGTGCTGGCGCAAACCAGCCTGTGGTTATTCGAAGTCGGCTTGCAGCGCTACCTCGAAGCCGGCCTGCGCAATGACAGCGAAAGCCTGCTGGTGGCGCTGGTGCGCGGCCCGCAAGGGTTGCAGCTGGATGAGCGGCATCTGTCGCCGGCCTATCAGCGGCCATTTTCCGGGCATTACTTTCGCATCGACTTCTCTGACAGTCACTGGCGCTCGCGCTCGTTATGGGATCAGGATCTGCCCTTGCTCGACCACCCGGGGCTGCACAGTAACCTGCAACTGGGCCCCGGCGGGCAACGCCTGCTGATATTGCGTTCGGACTATCGGCGCCTGGGCCAGTCGATCTCGATCAGCGTCGCCCAGGATTACACGCCGGTCAGCGACAGCTTCCAGCGCATGCGCCAGATCGGCCTCGGCCTGGGGCTGGCGGCGTTGTTGCTGATCCTGTTCCTGCAGCGCCTGACCGTGCGCCGCGCCCTCAAACCACTGGAGCGCGCGCGCGAGCAGATCGCTCAGTTGCAGCAGGGCCAGCGCTCGCAACTCGACGATCAGGTGCCGGTGGAACTGGAACCGCTGGTGGCGCAGATCAACCATTTGCTCGCCCACACCGAAGACAGCCTCAAGCGCTCGCGCAATGCCTTGGGCAACCTCGGCCACGCGTTGAAAACACCGCTGGCGGTGCTGCTGAGCCTGGCCTCCAGCGACAAGCTCGACGACCATCCCGAGCTGCGCAGGATTCTCAAGGAACAACTGGAACAGGTGCAGCAGCGCCTCAATCGTGAACTCAATCGGGCGCGGTTATCCGGTGATGCGCTGCCCGGCGCGTTGTTCGATTGCGATGCCGAGCTGCCGGGGTTGCTGGCGACGCTGAACATGATTCATGGCGAACACCTGGCCTTGAGTTACGTCGCACCGCCGGGCCTGCAACTGCCGTGGGATCGCGAGGACTTGCTGGAACTGCTCGGCAACCTGCTCGACAACGCCTGCAAATGGGCCGATGCCGAAGTGCGCTTGAGTGTGATCGAACGGTCTGACGGCTTTGCCCTGAGCGTGGAAGATGACGGGCCGGGAATCCCCGAGGAACAACGCGCTCAAGTGTTCAGCCGTGGCACGCGGCTTGATGAGCAGACCCACGGGCATGGGCTGGGCCTTGGCATCGTGCGGGACATCGTCGATACCTGGGGCGGCTTGCTGGTGCTGGGCGAGAGCGAGTGGGGCGGGTTGAAAGTGGTGATCGAGCTGCCTCGGCGGTGAGCCCTTGAAAAGCCCCTCACCCTAACCCTCTCCCGGAGGGAGAGGGGACTGACCGAGGTGTTTAGTCGAGGTACACCGACGTGAGATACCGAGCCGAACTCAGGTTTTGAAAGCATCACCGTGATCTGAGTACCGAGCCGGACTCAGGTTTGAATGGCGTGAAGATCGGCTCCCTTTCCCCCTCGCCCCCCTTGGGGGAGAGGGCTGGGGTGAGGGGGGAATCTGACTGACACCCCGCAATCTCAGATCAAACGCGAAACTGATCCATCAACCGCTGCTGCTGGTTCGCCAGGCTATTGAGCGACTGGCTCACCCGCGCCGATTCATTCGCCTGTCCCGACAAGGATTCGGTCACATCGCGAATCGTCGCCACATTATTGTTGATCTCCTCGGCCACCGCGCTTTGCTCTTCGGCGGCGCTGGCGATCTGCAGGTTCATGTCGCTGATCACCGTCACCGCATCGCCGATCTGCCGCAGCGCCGTCACGGCCTGGCCCACCTGCTCGACACTGCCCTGGGCCTGACGATGGCTGTTGCCCATCGAGCCGACCACTTCCTGCGTACCGTTCTGCAATTGCTCGATGACCTGGCGGGTTTCCTCCACCGACTCCTGGGTGCGGCGCGCGAGGTTGCGCACTTCGTCAGCGACCACCGCGAAACCGCGTCCGGCTTCACCGGCGCGGGCCGCTTCGATGGCAGCGTTAAGCGCCAGAAGGTTGGTCTGCTCGGCGATGGCGCGAATGGTTTCCAGCACCGTGCCGATCTTCTCGCTGTTGGCGGCCAAGCCCTCGACCTGCACCATCGCTGCGCTCATGTCGGCGGCGAGGGTGTCGATGCTCGCGGTGGTGCGATCGATCACCGTCAGGCCTTGGCGGGTAGCGCGGTCGGCGTCCTTGGCGGCTTCGGCGGCCTGCGCGGCGCTGCGTGCGACGTCCTGCGCAGTGGCACTCATTTCATGGGAGGCGGTGGCGACCTGATCGACCTGACGGTATTGCTGCTCCATGCCAGCGCTGGTCTGGGTAGCGATGGCCGAGGACTGGTCGGCGGTGTTGCGCGCGTCCTGCACCGAGCGTTTCACCTCGGCGATGATCGGCTGCAGCTTGTCGAGGAAACGGTTGAACCAGCCGGCCAGTTGCCCGAGTTCGTCCTGCTTGTCATAGGCCAGGCGCCGGGTCAGATCGCCTTCGCCGCTGGCGATGTCTTCAAGCATGTGCGCCACGCCGAGGATCGGCTTGGTCACGCTGCGCGCCATCAGCCACACCAATAGCAAACCGATCAGCGCGGCGAGCAGGCCGAGGCTCAGTTCGATCAGCGTGCCCGAATTATTGCTCGCATCCAGTTGCTGCTTGAGCGCTTCGGCGCGGCTGACCAGGACTTTTTCCGGCACGTCCAACAACACGCCCCACGCCGGCCCGCCGGGAATCGGCTGGAACGGCGACAGCACTTTCAACTGGCCGTTGCTGTGCAGACTGCTCACGCCAGTGCTCGAGGCGAGCAGGCGCAGCAACTCGCTGCCGCTGGCCTGATCCACCGCATCCAGGCGCTGGCTGAGCTTGCCGGCATCCGGGCTGTAGCCGGCGAGCAGGCCGGCAGGGCTGACGATGCTTACCGCGGTCTGACCGTCATAAAGTTTGCGACTGGCATTCTGGCTGATCGCTTGCAGGCTGTTGAGGTTGATGTCGACCGACAACGACGCAATGACTTTGCCGTTGACCTGCAGCGGGAAGACGATGCTGGTCATCAGCACTTTCTGCCCGTCGATGACGTAGAAGTACGGCTCGATCACGCAGGGTTTGAGGGTGGTGCGCGGGCAGGTGAACCAGGCGTTGGCGGCTTGACCGCTGGGGCCGGTGCTGGTGTCGCTCATGTCGCTTTCCGGCAGCGCCATCGAGGTGACTTTGCCCGGGGTCGGCTGCGACCAGTACAGGGCGAAACGGCCCTCGTCGTTGCTGCCCAGCTCAGCCTGATCGGCGAACAGTTCATCCTTGCCGTCCAGCGCGTTGGCTTCAAACACCAGCGACAGGCCGAGCAGGTCGGGGTTGGCCTGCAGCGCGGACTTGACCTGACGGGTCATGTCCTCGCGCAGGTCGAAGGCATCGAGAAAACGCTTCTCGGCCTGTTCACGCAAGAACAGCACCTGCCGCGAGAAACCGTGGCCGTACTGATAGGCGTCCATGAACTGCTGGCGAATGCCCGCAGCCTGCACTTCACCTTGCGATTCGATCCGCGCCTGCGCCGATTCGGTGAGCATCTCCATGCTCGAGGCCTTGACCAGCGCCGAGCTGTGTTCCATGCGATACAGCGAAAGACCGACCAACAGGGTCACGATACCGGCCAGGCAGAGGCCGGCGA
This sequence comes from Pseudomonas moraviensis, assembly GCF_900105805.1. Classification (NCBI taxonomy): domain Bacteria; kingdom Pseudomonadati; phylum Pseudomonadota; class Gammaproteobacteria; order Pseudomonadales; family Pseudomonadaceae; genus Pseudomonas; species Pseudomonas moraviensis. The sequence continues at coordinate 886,751 of NZ_LT629788.1, forward strand.
GCAGGGTGATTTTCCATTGGATGGAAAGTTGTCTGAGCGACATGGAAAACATCCTTATCCGATAAATATCTGAGACTTTGCACTGTAGCGGCTGCGTTTGCGCTTTCTTTATCCCTCCAGCGCAATATGACCAATTGCGCATGCGATCCATGTAGGAGCTGCCGAAGGCTGCGATCTTGCGTTTTTGCTCTGGAACAAGATCAAAAGATCGCAGCCTTCGGCAGCTCCTACAGGGCCGTGTGACTTTGACAAGGACTGTTCGCTGCGGCACAGTGCGCGCCCTCTAATAAGACCCTCCGTACAAATCCGCCGGCCAATTCCGGGCGGACTCATCCTGTCTGGCGGTGTGTTTTCACCCGCAGTGTTTTTTGAGGTAGTGAAATGAATGCAGTCATAGCAGCCGTCGGCGTCATGCTGATCCTCAGCCTGTCGCGCGTGCATGTGGTGATCGCGCTGATCGTCGGGGCGCTGGTTGGTGGCCTGACCGGTGGTCTGGGCATCGAAGCGACGCTCAAGGCGTTCAACAGCGGCCTGGGCGGCGGCGCGACGGTGGCGTTGTCCTACGCCTTGCTCGGTGCTTTTGCCGTGGCGATCGCCAAGTCCGGCCTGGCCCATGCGCTGGCCGACAAGGCCCTGGCCATGGTGGACCGGCAACACGCGACCGGCGGCGGTAACGTCAAATGGCTGTTGATCGGCCTGCTCTGGGTGGTGGCGATTGCTTCGCAGAACATCCTGCCGATCCACATCGCGTTCATTCCGCTGCTGGTGCCGCCGCTTCTCTATGTACTGACCAAGCTGCAACTCGATCGCCGTTTGATCGCCTGCGTCATGACGTTCGGCCTCATCACTCCGTACATGTTCCTGCCGGTGGGCTTCGGCAACATCTTCCTCAATGAAATCCTGCTGGCCAACGTCGCGCGCAGCGGCGTCGACATCAGCGGTATCAATGTCACCCATGCCATGGGTATTCCGGCGCTGGGCATGCTGGTCGGCCTCGGCATCGCGTTTATCAGCTATCGCAAGAAGCGCGTCTATGACCTGGCGAAGATCGAACAAGTCGAGCAGACCGCGGTGCAGTACAACCCGCTGAGCCTGATGATTGCCGGTGTAGCGATCGCCGCCGCGTTCGTCATTCAGCTGTTGTTGGACTCGATGATTATCGGTGCGCTGGCCGGGTTTCTGATCTTCTCGGCATCGGGCATCGTCAAGTGGCGCGAGACCGATGATCTGTTCACCGAAGGCATGAAAATGATGGCGATGATCGGCTTCATCATGATCGCCTCCTCCGGTTTCGGCGAAGTGATCAAGGCCACCGGCGAAGTGCAGACCCTGGTAGAAGCCTCGGCGGCGTGGATCGATCACAGCAAGGGCGTCGGTGCCCTGATGATGTTGCTGGTCGGGCTGCTGGTGACCATGGGCATCGGCTCGTCGTTTTCCACCGTGCCGATTCTCGCGGTGATTTTCGTGCCGCTGTGCGTGCAACTGGGCTTCAGTCCGATCGCCATCGTCTGCATCGTCGGCACTGCCGGTGCGCTCGGCGACGCCGGATCGCCGGCCTCGGACTCGACCCTCGGCCCGACCTCCGGCCTGAACATCGACGGCCAGCATCACCACATCTGGGACACCGTCGTACCGACCTTCCTGCACTACAATTTGCCGCTGTTGGCGTTTGGCTGGGTGGCGGCGATGGTTCTCTAAACGGCCCACCAACCCCCTTGTAGGAGTTGGCCTGCTCGCGATAGCGGTGTATCCGTCGCCTCATCCGCTGACTGATACACCGCTATCGCGAGCAGGCTCACTCCTACAGGGGATCGGGTTATTTCCCGGACTCAACTTTTGCCCCGGCGTGCCGTTAAAGCCTTTAACCACGCCAACAAAATCAAAAGAGTGAGTCCCCCGATGCGCCTGAGTCTGAAGGCTAAAGTCCTGTCCCTTGCTGTTCTGCCGGTGCTGCTCTTTGCGCTGGTCATCAGCGTGACCACGCTGTTCATCCTCCAGGAACAGGCGCGCAAGGAAGTCGAGCAGACCCGCGAGCGGCTGCTCAGCGATGCCAAAGCCACCCTGCAAAGTTACGTCGCCGTGGCCATGACCACGATCAAACCCCTTTACGACGCCGCTGCGCCGGGTGACGACGCGGCGCGGGCGCAGGCGATCAAATTGCTCTCGGGCATCCGCTACGGCAAGGACGGTTACTTCTTCGGCTACGATTCCGAGACCGTGCGCCTGTTCAAGGCCAATGACCCCGACGGTGTGGGCAAAAGCTTCAAGGACAACCGCGATCCGAACGGCGTCTACGTCAACCTCGGCCTGGTCAAAGTGGCCAAGGACGGCACCCACTATCTGCAATACAGCTCGCCACTGCCGGGCAACGCCAAGGTGCTGGTGCCGAAACTCGGCTACACCGAATACCTGCCGAAGTGGGACATGGCGGTCGGTACTTCGGTCAACCTCGACGGCATCGAAGCGCAAGTCGCGCAGGTCGAAGCGCAAGTGCAGGAGCGTGTGCAAGGCGTGGTGCTGAGCATCGTCGGCGTCGCTGTACTGGTGCTGCTGGTGATCGCGGCGGCGGGCATGCTGCTGGCCAACACCATTCTGCGCCCGCTGACGCAAATGAAAGCCAGCCTCGACGATATCGCGGCGGGCGAGGGCGACCTGACCCGGCGCCTGAACATCACCAGCCAAGACGAACTCGGTGAGCTGGCCGGCTCGTTCAACCGTTTCGTCGACAAGATCCACGGCCTGGTGCGGCAGATCACCGAAATGACCACGCAACTCACCGGACTGGTCACCCAGGTCTCGGAACAGGCGCAGCGTTCCGATCAGGCCATGGAGCGTCAGCGCCACGAAACCGATCAGGTCGCTACGGCGATCAACGAAATGTCCGCTGCCGCCCAGGAGGTGGCGAAAAGCGCGCAGAACGCCGCCGTCGCCGCCCAACAGACCGACGAAGAAGGCCAGAGCGCCAAGCGCGTGGTCGCGGGCAGCATCAAACAGATTCATGCGCTGGTCGATGACATCCGCAACAGCGGCGTGTCGCTGGACAGCCTGCAGCAGGACGTCAGTTCAATTGTCGGCGTGCTCGGGGTGATCCGTTCGATTGCCGAGCAGACCAATCTGTTGGCCTTGAACGCAGCCATCGAAGCGGCCCGTGCTGGCGAGGCCGGGCGTGGTTTCGCCGTGGTCGCCGACGAAGTGCGCGCGCTGGCCAGCCGAACGCAGATCAGCACCCAGGAAATCCAGGGCATGATTGACCGCTTGCAAGCGGGCACGCAGCAGGCGGTCGAGGCGATGCGCCGCTCCAGCGAGGCCGGCGACGGCACTTCCCAGCAAGCTAATCAGGCCGGCGCGTCGCTGGATGCCATGGCCCAGTTGATCGCGACGATCAACTCGATGAACGCGCAGATCGCCAGCGCAGCGGAAGAGCAGACAGCGGTGGCCGAAGAGATCAACCGCAGCGTGCATCAGATTGCGGTGGCGGTGGACAGCGTCGCTGATGAAACGCAGTTGGGTGCGCAGACCTCGCGCAGTCTGGCGGAGCTGGGGCAGCGGCTGGGCAAGCTGGTCGGTCAGTTCCGTATCTGATCGCCTGAAAAGCCCCTCACCCTAGCCCTCTCCCAGAGGGAGAGGGGACCGATTGGGGGATATTGCGGGATTACGCCGACCTGAAAGTCCCGCTTTGAATCCATAATCGACGCGGTTTTTCAGGTCGATGCAGGAGGTGGTACACCTCGGTCGGTTCCCTCTCCCTCCGGGAGAGGGCTAGGGTGAGGGGCTCTTGATCTTCAAGCTCTGTCCCAATAGGGAATCTCGCCAAAGCATTCAACAAAAAAATCAATCACTGTGCGCACCTTCACCGACAACCGTCGGCTCCCCGGCCACAGCACCGCGATCTGCTGCGGCTCCAGACTGTTCGACACCTGATACTCCCCGAGCACCGGCACCAGTGTGCCTTCGCGCACCGCTTCGCCAATCAGCCACGACGGAAACATCACCAGCCCCAGCCCTTGCCGAGCAGCCTGGGTGAGTGTGTCGGCGTGGTTGCCGGTGATCGGGCCTCTGACCGTGTACGGCGTCCAGTCCTCGCCCTCACGGCGGAAAAACCAGCGCTGCTGACCGGCCGCGCCTTTGTAGGCCAGGCACTGATGCTGCGCGAGTTCGTCGGGATGCTGTGGGGTGCCGTGGCGCTGCAGATAGGCCGGGCTGGCGGCGACCTGAAAGCGGTGCGGAGCAAGGATCCGAGCCTGCATGCTCGAGTCGTGCAGCGCACCGATGCGAAACAGCAGATCGGCGCCTTCCTGCAACGGATCGATGTAATGGTCGGTTTGCTGGATGTCCAGTTGCAGCTTCGGATAGCGCGCGCAGAGCTCGCCCAGCCACGGCGTCAGGTGGCGTTGGCCGAACACCACTGGCGCGTTGATCCGCACCAGTCCGGTGGGTTCGCTTTGCTGCTCCTGCAACGCTTGCTCGGCTTCTTCCAATTGCACCAGCAGCAACCGCGCATGATGGCCGAGCGTGCGCCCGGCTTCGGTCGGGGTGACGGCACGGGTGTGGCGGTAGAGCAATTGCTGATTCAGCGCCTGCTCCATCAACTGGATCTGCCGCGAAATGGAGGAGGGGGCGACGCCTTCGCGGCGGGCCACTTCGGAAAAGCTGCCGTGGTCGAGGACCGCTACAAACAGCCGTAACGCCTTGAATCCGAGTTCATTAAGCCCGTGCATGCTGTGTCTCGCTGTGCGTTTTGCGCAAAAGTGTTGTCCGGATGCTCCCATTTATCGCACAGCGGCGCCAGCCGATAATCCGCGCCCTTGTTTATGAGCGTGGAAGGTTGTGTATGCAGACGTTGGATGAGGGGTTGGTCGCGGCACCAGTGAAGCGTTCGGTGTTACGTCTGTTGTTGCTGCCGCTGGTGATTCTCGCCGGCATGGGCTTGTCGGTGGAGGCGGGCTTGCTCGGGCCGTTGGGCGAGCAGGTCGGGCATTTGTGGGCAACTTTGAGCATCTTCGGCGTGGGCTCGGCGATTCTGTTTTTACTGCTGCTGTTCGCCGGCCCGCGAAAAGGTCCGGCGCTGACCGAACTGCCGCGCTGGCAGTTGATCGGCGGTTTTCTGGGGCCGATCTACGTGGTGGTGCTGACGCTGGCGACGCCGCACATCGGCATTGCCATGACGATGATCGCGATTTTGTCCGGGCAGGTCGGCAAGAGTGTGCTGATCGACCATTTCGGCTGGTTCGGCGCGACGCGCAAGAAGGTCAACGGCGAGCGCTGGCTGGCGTTGGGTTTGATTGTGGTGGCTTTGATTCTGATTGCGCGGGGGTGAATGATGGGTCTGGTGATTTTGCTGGCGGTGGTGGTGTTGGCCGGTGCGGTATTGAGTGTTCAGGCGGCGATCAATGGTCGCTTGGGTGAGACGGTGGGTGTGCTGCGTAGCAGTCTGCTGACCTTTGCCGTGGGTGCGGTGGTGACCGGGTTGTTGATCCTGTTTTTCGAGCCGGCGCAGGCGGTGAGTCTGCTGGAGGTGCCGAAGTGGCAGTTGACCGGGGCGCTGTTTGGCGTGGTGTACATGATGGTGATGGTCGGCGCGGTGCCAGTGGTCGGGACGGCTGTGGCGACCGTGGCGGTGATTGTCGGGCAGTTGGGGATGGGGATGTTGATCGACAATTTTGGCTGGTTGGAGAATCCGGCGATCGGCTTGTCTTCGAGCCGGATGCTGGCGATGGTTTGTTTGGCGGTGGCTTTGGTGTTTATGTATCGGAGTTCGCAGCGGACTGGGTGAATGAATACATATCAGATGAAATAGTCATTCTATTACGTCATCGGGTATGGGCGCGGTTGTAAATGATGACTTTTCCTTCGGTAGTTCAAGCTCGCTGATAATTGCCATTAGTGGGGCGCAGAAATAAGTGAAAGCCTGGGAAAGTAACCATATGGACAGTAATGCGATGAGGTCAATCGGATAAAGGGATGAATGTTGGAAAAGTATCAATGAAGAAACCAAGTGGGTTATTGCTAGCACGATTTCCGTGCGAGAAGCTTGAAAGGCTCTTGCCAGGCTGTGTGTCTTGCCGAACTTGTTCGTTCTGATCCAGGGTATGTTTAATTTGAAAAGTGGGGTGAAGAAAGCGGTGGCTGTATTCCACTGCAATGCGTTTTCTATCATGATTGTCATTATAAAATTGCGTGCACTGTTTCCTTTGAGATGTTTCAAAGTAATCCATCTCTTGATCTGTCTCATGTAAGGTGCGCAGATCAGGAATAATAATATGCTGTTGGGGATCTCTATCTTTATGTCGTTTTTGGCCAGGTAAGCTCCGAGTGATATTGTCACGAGACTAGGCACTAGCAGAAAACCTGGCGCTGCTTCTCCCATCAGACGCTTTAATCGAAGTACTTTTTGTGTTGAACTCAGGTTGCTGTTTTTTACTAAGCTGATGTGCAAGCGCCAATTTTTTTGGAGTTCTTGAATGGGGCCAGCTTGCCAGCGAAACATCTGTTTTTTAATGCCTTCAAATGTGCTGGGTATCAAGCCGCGTCCCCATGTATCAGCGAACACGTGTCCGATATAACCTCGTGCCAGCAGGCGAACCGATAGTTCATCGTCTTCCGTAAGGCTCCACTCAGCCCAACCACCGACCTCCTCAAGCATTTTTCTGCGAATCAAACACATGGTGCCTACGAGATTGGCTGAGTTGAACTCATTCATGACGGGGTGAACTATTTTTTGTTTCCGCAAGTAGAAATAATAGACTCCTGATAGAAAAAGATTGTCTCGCCACTCACGATAATCGTGGCTGGATTGTACGAAGGATACATTTTGATCGCTGAACAGGGGGATAAGCGAAGACAGAAACTCAGGATGTGCTATGTAATCTGCATCAACAGATGCAATTATTTCTGCCGCAGGATCCGTATGCCGCAAAGCGTAATTCATTGCGCCCGCTTTGGCTCCTGAAAGAGGGTCGACATGATAAAAATTAAAGCGCTTACCCAGCTTTTGGCAGTGGGATCGTACCGGCTTCCAAAGATTTTCATCTTTGGTGTTATTGTCGATTACGATGACTTCGTAATTTTCATAGGATAAATTTGCTAAGGCGTTCAGTGTCATAATAACCAGGCTGGGGGGTTCTTTGTAGCAAGGCACGTGTATGGATATTTTTGGTGATATTTTGTTTTTTTGCAGAGCTGAAGTTTGTAAGGCGTGGTTACGCTTAATATACTTCAGTGGGAGTTCCGGCAGCTCCATGATACCGCTCCATAGCATGTCGAATGCCGTGACTAATGTCGCAGCAGTCAGTAGCACGTAGGCCGTTATCTCAGCTGTTTTACTCCACTGGCTTTGATGGATAAGCGCTGCCATGAAAATCGCCAGTGATGACAGGTAACAGGCAGTGAACATCAGGTTGTAAATCCCAAATAGTGTGTAGCGCGGCATGCTAAAGCGGGCAAGTACTCCAATAAAAAGCGAAAATGCTGTTGGCATGACAATGCTTTCAATGCTGCCTGTTATGAATAAAGTGCATGCTGCAGCGATGAGAGCGGCGATTGTGTATAAGCGTGTCCAGTATTTATTTGAAATGGTTTCCAATGAATATGTCATCATTAGAATAATGCCGCCAAGTACGTAAATAATTGAGCCGAAATATAAGGCGTTCATCTGCATTGTTCCTGATAGTGCTAGTTATCTGGCATTCAGGAAGAATGTATTGCTATGGTTTTTTCGGTCTACTGTCATAAATGACAGGTTTTTAGCATATTTTGAAATGACAGTTATAGCCAACCAGCCGTGCGGGAGTCAGAAGTGCTGAATTGGCGGATTTCAGACGAACTGGTGTAACCCCATTATTTGTCGCAGCACTTCCATGGGGTATCAGTCTCGTTGCCATTGGACAGCATCTACACTGATATCACGGCTCGCCCGCAAGTCCCAGACAACCACCCGCAAGGAGTCTGTCCCATGTCCGATAAAAAATGCGACTGCCCCGGCTGCAACTGCACCCTCAAAGAGGGCGAACATTCCTATGCTGTGCACGGTAAACACTATTGCTGTGAGGCCTGCGCTCATCACCACAAGCACGGTGAAGAGTGTGCGATGAAGGGCTGCGGTTGCGCCCATCCGAAATAATCAGGGCAAAAAAAAAGTGGAGCCTAATCAGGCTCCACTTCCATTTTCAGACTGTCGTCTTCCCGGCGCTCAAAGTGCCTCACCGTGCCTTGCAACGTTCGCCCCTTGACCTTGACCACCACGATCTTGGCCTGGTCCAGATCCTCCGGCACCGGTGCCTGGACGCACAAGGTGAAGCGGTAGGGGTCATCCGCCACCGTTTCCAGGGCCACCTCGCAATCCACCGTTTTGCTGATCTGGCCGAAGAAAGTGGTCAGGCCGTAATCCAGTCGGGCCGGGTGATAAGTGTCGGTCATCGTCGATTCCCCCTTGCGATTGCCAAGCCTGCGGTGAAGGCGATGGGGTCAGTTGGTCTGGCGCCAGGTGACGTTTTCCAGGCCGAATTTTTCTGCCATCGGTTTGCTGGTCTTTTGCACTTTCTCGCGGCCGAAGCGCGGGATGCGACCCACGCCCGCGTCGCAGCTTGCCCAGTGCCAGGCTTCGGCGTTGTCCATTTTGTCCGAGCGGATAATGAACGACTTGGGGGTGCCATGCAGTGTGTAGTCGATGACGTAAAGTTTTGCGTTGTTCATAAAGCCCGTATTCCTCCCTGTGGTATTAAACGGATCGCGCTGTGCCGAGAAAATTCAGTTGGATTGTTCGACGGTATCTATCGTTGGCGAGGGCGGGGCGTGCTGGTTACCATGGCGGCTTCGCCAACCCCCTGTGAACGCTCGCCATGGCCCTCGCCGCGCCCCCTGATCTGACCGACACCGATGTGCCCGTGCAACCGCTGGCGCGGACGTACCCGCGTGGTTTGTTCGTCGAGCCGCACGAGCATGTCTGGGGGCAGTTGCTGTATGCGATGAGCGGGGTGATGTGGGTGGAAACCCCGCACGAAGCACTGGTGGTGCCGCCGCAGCGGGCGGTGTGGTTGCCGCCGGGGGTGCCCCACGGGATTCGCGTGGTGTCGGACTTGCAGATGCGCAATATCTACCTGCGCCCGGCGTTGGCGGCGACGCTGGATGCGACGGTGCAGGTGATCGAAGTCGGCGGTTTGCTGCGCGAGTTGATCGTCGGGCTGGTGGCGCAGGGCGATGATGGCGAGGCTGAGTATTACGAGGCGCTGGTCGGGCTGGCGTTGCTGGAGTTGCGGCGGGCAAGGCGTTCGCAACTGAAGATCCCACTGCCGGATGAGTCCGACCGGCGTCTGATGAACCTGTGTCAGGCAGTGATGGCCGCGCCGTCACTGGAGATCCCGTTCGAGCAGCATGCGGAAAACGCCGGCGCCAGCGTGCGCACTCTGGCGCGGTTGTTCAAGGACAGCCTCGGCATGGGCTTCGCCGAATGGCGGCGCCAAGTGCAACTGGCGACGGCGGTGGCGGCGTTGATTCAGGGCGTGGCGGTGAGCGTCATCGCTCGTGAACTGGGCTATTCACCGAGCAGCTTCAGCGACATGTTTCGCCGAGAGCTGGGCGTCGCGCCTTCGCAATTCTCCACTGGCTGAACACAACCCCCTGTAGGAGCGAGCCTGCTCGCGATAGCGGTCTTTCAGAGGTTGATGAGTTGACTGACACTCCGCTATCGCGAGCAGGCTCACTCCTACAGGGAGTTGTGGTGACCTTTTGGTTTTGTCCGAAATTCAGAAGTCCTTGGCCGATACCGCTCCGTCCCTTTCCCTAGACTCTGCCCATCACTTATCGCGGCGGAGTTCCCCCCATGAACTACCTCATTTCTCTGACCATTGGCCTGGGCGTCGGCCTGCTCTACGGCGCGCTCGATTTCCGTTCTCCCGCACCGCCGGCCATCGCGCTGGTCGGTCTGCTCGGCATGTTGGCCGGTGAGCAGTTGTGGCCGATGGGCCGGCAACTGGTCGCTGGCTGGTTGTCCTGAATTTCCCTTTTTTCACGGTGGATGTGCCCATGAAAGCGTTGCAATTCGATCAGACCGGCGACCTGTCTTCCCTGCGTTTCGTCGACGTGCCGACCCCGGTGCCCGGCGTCGATGAAGTGCTGGTGCAGATCAAGGCTGCGGGCCTCAATCCCAGCGATGTGAAAAACGTCCTCGGTCGTTTCCCTTACACCACTTTGCCGCGGGTACCGGGACGGGATTTTGCCGGGGTGGTGGTCGAGGGACCGCAAGCGTTGATCGGTCAGGAAGTCTGGGGCACCGGGCGCGAGCTGGGTTTCTTCGCCGACGGCGCCCATGCGCAATTCGTCAAACTGCCGGCCAATGGCGTGGCGCACAAACCGGCGCATCTGAGTTTCGCCCAGGCCGCCAGCCTCGGCGTGCCGTACACCACGGCGTGGGATGCGCTGGAACGCAGCCTGGTCAGCGCTGACACGCGCTTGCTGGTGATCGGCGGCGGGGCGGTGGCGACGGCGGCATTGGACTTGGCGAAAGTGCGCGGCGCGCAGTTGCTGGCCGCCGCGCGCCGGCCCGAGCAGGTGGCGGATTTGCAGAAGCAGGGCTATCAGACGATTCAACTGGACAAGCCTGACGAGCTGGGTGCGCAGGTCAACGCGGTGTACCGCGGCGGCGCCGATGTGATCTTCGATACCACCGGTTTCTGGCTGCCGGCCTCGGTCGCCGCACTGGCCACCTTCGGCCGCATCGCCATCATCGCCGCCCCGGTCGACGGCCACGTGCAACTGCCGGCGCTGGCGCTGTATCGCAAGGGCGGCTCGGTGGTCGGCATCAACTCGTTGCTGTACGGCGTCGAAGAATGCGCGGCGATGCTTGAGCAGTTCGGGCGGTTCTTCGACGAGGATCGCTTGCCGCTGCCGCAGGGCCTGGTGGAAGTGCCGCTGGCGGAAGGGTTGGCGCGTTATGCAGAGGTCAATCAGGGTGGCGGCGACAAGATCATTTTGCTGCCCTGACGCCCATTCCCACACACACGGAACCCATGTAGGAGTGAGCCTGCTCGCGATGGCGATATATCAGTGAAACATTCGCCGACTGACACACCGCTTTCGCGAGCAGGCTCGCTCCCTGGGTTGGGAACTCGACAGGCAAATTTCAGACGTGTCTGACAGCCCTTCGTGGTTCCTCCGTAAGGGTCTTCTTGATTATCTGCTCGGGATTGAGCGCACCATTCCTCCCCCCTAGGATTGCCTCCGCAGTCCTACCCGAACGCTCGCACGAGCGGTCCGAATTCCCGTCTTGCGGCCCGGTAACGCTCTGACGACTGGCAGCCTGGCAGGCTCTGATCGAATCATCCCGGCACTCGACAAGGAGTCATGCCATGCCCCGCCAATGTGACCTGCGTTTCACCTTCACCCCCCTGAAAGGCGATCCCTTTGACGTGGTCTCGTTCACCCTCGAAGAAGGGCTGTCCCAGCCATTCCAGCTCACCCTGGAACTGGCCAGCCACAACGCCGCCATCGACTTCAATCGCGTGCTCGACCTGGCGGGGCTGTTCACCATCTGGCGCGGCGAAACCGCGGTGCGCTACGTCCATGGTCTGGTCAGCCTGTTCACCCAGGGCGACACCGGTTTTCGTCGCACCCGCTACAGCGCTGTGGTGGAGCCGACCTTGTCGCGTTTCGATCTACGCTCCAACTGGCGCATCTTCCAGGGCCAGACCGTGCCCGACATCATCACCAGCGTACTGGCCGAGCAGAAGCTGACGGACATCCGCCGCGAAATCTGCTTCGACCACCAACCCCGCGAATACTGCGTACAGGCCGGCGAAACCGACCTCGATTTCACCGCCCGCCTCGCTGCCGAAGAAGGCCTGCTCTACACCTTCGAACACCGCGCCGACGGCCACACTTTGGTCCTCACCGACCGCGTCGGTGGCCTCGGCACGATCGGTACCCATAAAGACTGCCCGGTGCTCTATCAGCCAATGGCCGGCGGCGATTGCATGGAGCCAGCGCTGACCCGCTTCCACTACACCGAACAAGTGCGCACCGCACGCCAGGTACAGCGCGACTATACCTTCACCCACCCGCGCTACAACCAACAGCACACCGCGACCGGTGACCAGGACCTGAACAACCAGCACAAGGACTACGAACGCTACGACTACCCCGGGCGCTACAAGCGCGACATCGCCGGCAAGCCCTTTACCAAGACACGCCTGACCGCCCTGCGCAACGACGCCAAACTCGCGCATCTCAAAGGCGACGATGCACGCCTGCAACCGGGATTGGCGTTCGACCTCAACGAACACCCGCGCGAGAGTTTCAACGATCGCTGGCGCACCATCGCCGTTCAGCATCAAGGCAAACAACACAGCAGCCTGGAGGAGGAAGCGTTCGGCAGCGACCATGGAACGTCTTATGAAATGAGCGCCAGCGCCATCCACTGGATGGCCGACTGGAAAGCCCCGCTGCGCACCAAACCCTGCATCGACGGCCCGCAGATCGCCACCGTAGTCGGCCCGCCGGGGGAAGAGATCTATTGCGATGAATGGGGCCGGGTCAAGGTGCAGTTCCCGTGGGACCGTTCGGATAAAAACAACGACCAGAGCTCATGCTGGATTCGTGTGGCGCAAGGCTGGGCCGGGGCGACCTGGGGCGCCATGGCGATACCGCGAGTCGGACAGGAACTGATCATCAGCTATCTCGACGGCGACCCGGATCAACCGATTGCCACCGGGCGTGCATATCGGCAAACCAACTTGCCCCCGTATGAACTACCGAAACACAAAACCCGGATGACCATCAAAAGCCGCACGCACAAAGGGCTAGGGTTCAATGAGCTGCGGTTTGAAGATGAGCTGGGGCAGCAGGAGGTGTTTATTCATGCAGAGAGGGACAAGAACGTTCATGTCAAAAACGACAATGGCATCTTCGTCGGCAATGATCGTAACAAGCGGGTAGAACATGATGAAAAAGTCGAGGTCGGCCATGACCGTATGAAACAGGTCAGCAATAACGAGACCGTGAGTATTGGCCAGGACCATCGTCACGCCGTCGCTCGGGATCGGTTCCACCATGTCGGGCGTGATCACGAGACCGTCATCGACAACAACCGTATCGAATGTGTTGGCAATGAGCGCCACGATAAAACGGGAACTGATCATCACATTCAAACCGGCGGTAACGTTGATCACAAAGTACAAAGTAATTATCGGCTGGCGGTTGGCAAGATTATTGAACAGGAAACTACCTGCTACGAAGTGAAAGCAGGGCAGCGCATTGTCTTCAAGGCCCCTGCGGGAACCCTCACCCTCGACGACAGCGGCATCACACTCGACGGCTTATTGATCACTATCAAAGGTCCGGTCGAGTTGCACGGTGGGCCTGGAGGCCATGGCGGCTGGAGGGGAGAAGGCAGTCCTTCAAACGGCGACTTGCAAGAATTTTTTATTCTGCGGGACGCCAATACCGGTGCTCCGGTAGCCGATCGGCCTTATGAAATATCACGCGGCAGCGGTCACACCTTACGTGAAAGAACTGACGCCGAAGGCAAAACCAAAATCGTTGATTCAAGCGATGCAGAGCCTTTGGAAATTCAAGTATTAGCCGATGAAAACAAACTAGTGAAGCTCCGTGCCGGATACTGGGATGACTTCGGCGTTATGGACATTGACTTTGCCCTGAACCCGACATCGGAAGATAACAAGTCATGAATGAACCCTTAAAACCGCGAACAGCAAGCCGAGCCCCTGACGGTAAAACCCGCAGTGTCACGAAACCCAGTAGTAGCGGCATGGTGTTACCCGTCACGGACCCCCTGGACTTATGGTACTTGTGTGAAAAAGCCTCATACGCTAAAGCAACTCCCTATAAGCGCGCGAAGGATGGCTATCCAATGTATCAGCGCACCGTCTCGCAGTTAGTGCGGTGTGATAACGAAGCGTTCAAGTATCACTTTCCTTACTGCGGTGAAGTTGGTTTTGATATGAGCAAAAGTCCACCGCAACCGATCATGAGCAAGCGCGAGCCTCATCGGCCAAGCAGTTTTCCGCTTTCGCAGTATCAACAGTTGCGCAACCGTCACTTTGAACAACTTGCAAGCATGCGCGTTGAAACCGACCTGTTGAGCAAAACGGATCTTGAACAACTCTTGTCACCCACGCCTTCGACGAGTGACGGCGCACTATGGATTGATGGACAAAAAAAACCTCCTGGATTGCTGCGTATACCTGATGTTCTGCGTCTTAGATCGTTCGGCAACCCAGGGATGTCGCAATATAGTCAAGGTAATTTGGCATCGGTGATTGAGATGAAGTTTCCGGGGGACAGGCTAACTCGTGATCAACAGACCGCATACGCGGATATTGCGGGGGGTTATCAGAAGCTGAGGCTCCTTGAGACCAGGAATTGCGACTCAAGCGACAAACAAAAGTGGCGTGAGTGGGTCCGCTCCTCGGCCAGTGAGCCAGTCTACCGCCCGGTCGCGCAAGTCACTAGCTTGGCGTCGCGCGCCGCAGCGGCCAGGCACAAGCTGCTGGTTGGCCGCATAGATGCAGAACATGCGGCAGCGCGGCTCAGATTGGAAAACCAGTTCATAGCACTTGGAACGCCAGTGATGACAGCAGCGCCGGATGAACGAGCGATACAGGCTGAGAATCGACGAGCTGTTGCAGGCATTGAAATAACTTTGGCCGCACCCTTTGTGGCGATTGGCGCGGCGATGACATCCGTGGCGGTTGCGCCCGCTACTGCTGCGGTTGAAGCAACTGCTCTGGTCGCCAATGCGGGCGGGCATTCGATCCGCTTCAAGCCTTTCATCACTGCGGTCACCAAGCGACTTCTAGCGGGTGCCGGAGTAGGGACTGGAGCCGCCATGCCCGCCTTTGCCCATCCAAATACAGAGCCTTCACATTCGACATTGCTTGCGGACGAGCAGGAGGCCCAAGCCCGGTGGACCGAATGGAACCAACGTCAGCAGCACCAGCAGACCACCATCCACAATTATGTGTTTTGGGAAGATGCGCCGGAGACCTATTATGAATGAAGAGTCATTCTTCAAAGACTTTGATGCCCATCGCTGGGATTTCACCATTGTTGATGAGGACGATGAAGAGAAGCCGGTTTTACAAGTTGGGTTGGTCGCGATTTTTTATCTGGTCGATGCTTATCTTCCAGTGCGTAGAAAACACATTGCTCAGGCTTTTGAACTCTATTGCACGCATTTCGGTGAAAAATTGGTGTGGGGTTATACGGGGGGAGAGGTCATGGTTGAGAGAACCTTCACCCCGCAAAACAAGCAGGACTGTATTTCGTATATACAGTCAGATGGACTATCAGAGTCAGCTGCACTTATGTGGTCATCCGACAAGGGGTTTGAAAAAGTCGGCGCGTATATGTTTGATGTTTGCTCGCCTGCAGGGTGGTACGAAAAAGTTCATGGCTCGATGACAACTGTCAGACTCTACCTTCCCGTAGAAGAGCTTAAGGGTGCCGGTAAGAAAAGATTCGACACCCTAATGCTCGATCTTTGCAACATTTTACGGCCGCTGCACGGCGCCGCGGGACTAGGCGTTCAACACAGTTTTGAGTGGGAAAATTATCAGCACATCGAATATGAACTCATACAAGAGTATCGGGGGGCAGATCTGTGTATTCCCTACGGCAATCAAAAGTGGCGCACCGGCTACACCAACCTCAATTGGTACACCTTTATCGCCCACCATTGGGTAAGCAAATTAGGCACAACCGAGGACTTGCTTGAACAACTCAACGACGTCCGCATCGGCATCTTGCCTTACGAATGGGGCACGATCTTCCGCGCCGGGGACTGGCCTGCTTTGGGTAAAGCCAACATTGATCCACGTCCTGAACTGTATGTGATGGTCAATGAAGTGCTCAAACCTTTGCGGGTCAGCAACATCGGTTCACTGCATTACGGCTCGATTGCTGGCGAAGTGAGGCTCAATGAGCGCACCAGCAATCAATGGATGCGCCGGTTTGACATTCCCAAAGACACCCCGAAGCGACAGTCTTCACCACAGTACCGCCGCATATCAGCAGCGGAGCAACAGCAGTTGGATGCAAGCAGGCTGATGTTTGACGCCTTTCCAAACCAGGCCACCGACGACAAATCACAACAGTAACCAAACCATGCCGGCGTTAAACGGATTCTCAAACTCGTCCGCCATCATCGACAAAAGCCTGAACAGTGGTTGCGAGTGGGCCTGCTGCACCGGTAATCCCGCTGCCCCAAATGCAATTCTGGACGATCAGGAGTGAAAGTATGAACGACTACCTACCCACTGAAAATGCGCCTGCAGCAGACGCCAGCAATCGGCTCTTCGACTATTCGCAACAGGACACCAGCAACGCTGAAACGGACCTGCCCGAGCAACAAGTCAAGCCCAAGCCACCCTTGCTGCTTGCAGACCCGGAGTTCGACCTGCGCGGCCTTGCATGGAATCCACTGTGCGATGCCGCCATGCCGCTGATAGGCCTGGTCATCCGCCTGCGCCGTCTGGACCAGCACGACGACGTACCTGAGTTGTACATGAGCGTCAGCAACCAGATCACCACGATCATGGAAGAAGTCCGTCAACTCGACTACGACGCCGGCATGCTCAAGGCGTACTCCTACAGTCTGTGCCTGTTGATTGACGAAGTGGTCATGCGCACCTCGTGGGGCAAGTCGTCCAGTTGGAGCGCACGCTCGTTGCTCAGCCAGTTCCATGGGGAAACCCAGGGCGGCGAGAAATTCTTCACCGTGATGAACAACATGATCCCCGAAGCCGCCCGCTATCAGCAGGTGCTGGAGTTCATGTACCTGTGCCTGATCGCCGGTCTGAAGGGCAAATACGGCGCCCACGCCAAGGGCGATGACGAGATACAGAAGATCATCAGCCAGCTGCACGGCCTGCTGCGCCCCCTGCGTGGCGAGACGCCCAAGCGCCTGACCGACCCGCTTAAAAATGTCGCGCCACGCAACTACCGGATCAAGCGGACGTGGCCGTTGTGGACACCTTGGGCTCTTGCAGCGGTCGTCCTGACGGTCGCCTACACGATCTACACGATCCGTCTGAATGCCATCACCGAGGAAGTGCTGGTGTCCCTGGAGCGGATTCTCAACCTGTAACCGATTTTCTCCTGAAGACGAGGCAAATGGACCGCGCCCGGCATGCACCCGGCAGAAACGCTGTGCCACGCTCTGCTAGAATCCGCCCCATTCATTGCCAGAGACTCTCCCATGAGCGAGCCGATTCGTCTGACCCAATACAGCCATGGCGCCGGTTGTGGCTGCAAGATTTCCCCACAGGTGCTGGAAGTGATCCTCGCCGGCAGCGGCGCACAGAACCTCGATCCCAAGCTCTGGGTCGGCAACGCGTCGCGCGATGACGCTGCGGTGTATGAGATCGATGCCGAGCGCGGTGTGGTGTCGACCACCGATTTCTTCATGCCGATTGTCGATGACCCGTTCGACTTCGGCCGCATCGCCGCGACCAACGCGATCAGCGACATCTACGCGATGGGTGGCGATCCGTTGATGGCGATTGCGATCCTCGGCTGGCCGGTGAACGTGCTGGCGCCGGAAGTGGCGCGGGAAGTGATTCGTGGCGGTCGCTCGGTGTGTGACGCCGCAGGCATACCGTTGGCGGGGGGGCATTCGATCGATGCGCCGGAGCCGATTTTCGGTCTTGCCGTCACCGGTCTGGTGGAAAAGCGCCACATGAAGCGCAACGACACCGCCACCGCCGGTTGCCTGTTGTATCTGACCAAACCGCTGGGCATCGGCATCCTCACTACCGCAGAAAAGAAGGGCAAATTGCGCGCCGCCGACGTCGGTGTCGCCCGTGACTGGATGTGTACCCTGAACAAGCCCGGCAGCCGTTTCGGCAAGCTCGCCGGCGTTACGGCGATGACCGACGTTACCGGTTTCGGCCTGCTCGGGCATCTGGTGGAAATGGCCGACGGCAGCCAGTTGACCGCGCGCATCGCCTACGACCGCGTGCCGCGTCTGGACAGTGTCGAGTACTACCTCGATCAAGGCTGTGTGCCGGGCGGTACGCTGCGCAATTTCGACAGCTATTCGAGCAAGGTCGGCCGCGTGCAGGAACTGCACAAGCGCGTGCTGTGCGATCCGCAAACCAGTGGCGGTCTGCTGATTGCGGTCACGCCCGAGGGCAATGAAGAGTTCCTCGGCGTTGCTGCCGAACTGGGGCTGAACCTTGAGCCGATCGGCGAACTGGTCGAGCGACAGACGAACGCAGTCGAGGTGATCTGATGCTCCGCGACTGCACTGACTACCGCGATATTTTCCTCAACGACCGGCCAATGATGGATGTCCGTGCGCCGGTTGAATTTTCCCACGGCGCGTTCCCGGGTGTGATCAATCAGCCGCTGATGAACGACCGTGAGCGCGAACAGGTCGGCACCTGTTACAAACAGCACGGGCAGCAAGCCGCGATTGCTCTGGGTGAGCGGCTGGTGTCGGCCGAGGTTCGGGAGGCACGCATCCAGGGCTGGGTCGAATTCGCCCGTAACCACCCCGACGGCTATCTCTATTGTTTCCGCGGTGGTCTGCGTTCACAGATCGTCCAGCAATGGATCAAGGACGAAGGTGGCATCGATTACCCGCGTGTGGGCGGTGGCTACAAGGCCATGCGCACGTTCCTCCTGGAAACGGTCGATCAGGCTGTGGCCGAATGCGATCTGGTTCTGCTCGGTGGCATGACCGGTACTGGCAAGACCGAAGTGCTGGTGCAGTTGAGCAATGGTCTGGATCTGGAAGGCCATGCCAATCACCGCGGTTCGAGTTTCGGCAAGCGCGCCACCGGGCAACCGGGCAACATCGATTTCGAGAATCGCCTGGCTGTCGATGTGCTGAAAAAGCGCGCCCGCGGGATCGGGCAATTTGTCCTGGAAGACGAGAGTCGGGTGGTCGGCAGCTGTGCCTTGCCGTTGCCGCTGTACCGGGGCATGCAAGCGGCACCGCTGGTCTGGCTTGAAGACAGCCTTGAGAATCGGGTCGAGCGAATCCTCCAGGATTACGTAATTGACCTGCACGCCGAGTTCGTCGCGTTGCATGGCGAGCAGGTGGGTTTCGCCCTATATGCCGAGCGATTGATTGCCAGCCTGAACAATATTCAGCGTCGCCTGGGTGGCGAGCGCTATCAACGACTGTACGGGCAGATGGAGGCGGCACTGGCCGAACAGGCCCGTAGCGGTTCGGTCGAGCTGTTTCGCGATTGGACAAGCGTGTTGCTGCGTGAGTACTACGACCCGATGTATGTGTTCCAGCGCGAGAAGAAGGGCGGGCGGATCGAGTTCGCCGGGGAGCGTCAGGCGGTGATCGAGTATTTGCGCGAGCGGGTGAGTCAGAGGATTTAGCGTCGGTTGTACCGGCCTCATCGCGAGCAGGCTCACTCCTACAGGTGGAACGCGTTCCAAATGTAGGAGTGAGCCTGCTCGCGATAGGGCCAGGTCAGGCGATAAAAAACTCAGGTCGGGCAGGTGTCCTTGCCATTATCCAGTCCTTGCTTGTAGCTATGGCTCTGCAGACTGGCCTTGCCGTTGTGCCACTTCAGGGTGAGCACGTACAGCGAGTCGAAGTCGTCTCCAGCCCAGTCATCGGTGATCTTCTGCCGCTCGCCCACCGCATTGCCGGCGACCTTGTTGATCAGCTCCGGCAGATAGCCGTGTGACCAGGCGGTGTAGATCGTCGAGTTGTGGTATTTCTCGTCCAGCAGTTCGCGGGCCAGATCGCTGGTGTCGTTGGCGGAGAACTCGATGTTCACCGGCAGGCCAAGCTTGATCGCGGCCGGGCTGATGGTCATCAGCGGGCGAATGTAGCTGTAGGAGTTGTCCAGCTCGCCTTCTTCAACGTTGCGTGTCGGGTTGGCGGCGAACACGTAGTCGGCCTTGCCGAATTTTTCCGGCAGCAGTGTCGACAGATCGATGGCGCGGTTCAGGCCCTGGCAGTTGAGCTGGCCTAAGCCGCCTTCGGGTTTTTCCGCATGACGCAGGAACACCAGGGTCTGCGTGCCGTCCGCCGGTTGCGCGCGGCTTTCACTGGATTCGAGGGACAGAAAGAGCGCACTGACTGCCAGCAGGGAGGGCAGGGCCACGTACGCGCGATGTTTGAAACGTTTGGCGAAACTCATCAGGTTCGTCATCAATTCGAAGATTCTTCAGCAAAATCGGTTAAGGCTGACAAACCTTGGCACCGCGGGCTCCCAGCACCGGGTGTTTCCCTGTCGTGAACAGCTTCCTCTGCGAGAAAGGCATAGCTCAGAGTCCTGTAATGCCCGTTTGGTTCGATCCGGGCCAGTGCGCGGCACTCTAACGGCAACCTTTGCGGGCATGCAGGCAGGTTAGCGACAGGATGTTACGGTTCGTGTAGGCGCCAACCCGGGCCTACATTATGATCGGCTTTCAATTTGTGACTGGATGCTTCCAATGACCGATCTGTCTGCATTCCCGATTACTCAGAAATGGCCGGCGCAGTACCCGGACTGGATTCAGCTCTACTCCCTGCCGACCCCCAACGGCGTCAAAGTGTCGATCATGCTCGAAGAGATCGGCCTGCCGTACGAGCCGCACCGCGTCGGCTTCGACACCAACGACCAGACCTCGGCGGAGTTTCTCTCGCTGAACCCGAACAACAAGATCCCGGCGATCCTCGACCCGCATGGCCCGGAAGATCAGCCGCTGCCGCTGTTCGAATCCGGCGCGATCCTGATTTATCTGGCCGACAAGAGCGGCCAGTTGCTCGCTCAGGAAGGCGCGCTGCGCTACGAGACCATTCAATGGCTGATGTGGCAGATGGGCGGCATCGGCCCGATGTTCGGCCAGCTCGGTTTCTTCAACAAATTCGCTGGCAAGGATTACGAGGACAAGCGCCCGCGTGACCGCTATGTCGAGGAGAGCAAACGCCTGTTGAACGTGCTCAACACCCGCCTTGAAGGCCGCGACTGGATCATGGGCGAGCGCTACACCATCGCCGATATCGCCACGTTCCCGTGGGTGCGCAATCTGCTCGGCTTCTATGAGGCAGGGGATCTGGTCGGGATTCAGAATTTCCCCAACGTCACCCGGGTGCTGGAGCGGTTCCTCGCTCGCCCGGCAGTCATCCGCGGCCTGACCATTCCTTCCTGACGCACCGCGTTTCCTTTTGTAGGAGTGAGCCTGCTCGCGATAGCGGTGTATCAGTGGAGAAATTTATGTCTGACACACTGCTATCGCGAGCAGGCTCACTCCTACAGGGGATTTGTTGCGTTTTATCGATTATTGCAAGCCCGGTAACGCTCTCTTGGCCGATCCAGGTTTGTCCCGCACCCGCCGCAAGGCATAAGCTGCGCCCCCTACGACTTTCGTCTCATCCGCTGTTTTTCAGGAAAGGCCCCATGTCCAGTCAGTTCCCCGAAGCACGTCCCCGCCGTCTGCGCCGCAATGCGAGCCTGCGCAGTCTGTTCCAGGAAACCGAATTCAGCCTCAACGATCTGGTGCTGCCGATATTCGTCGAGGAAGAGATCGACGACTTCGTGCCGATCACCAGCATGCCCGGCGTGCAGCGCATCCCCGAGCGCAAACTGGCCAGTGAAATCGAGCGCTATGCCCGTGCCGGGATCAAGTCGGTGATGACCTTTGGCGTGTCCCATCATCTCGACGCCAGCGGCAGCGACACCTGGCGCGAAGACGGCCTGGTCTCGCGCATGTCGCGCATCGCCAAGGATGCCGTGCCGGAAATGATCGTGATGTCCGACACCTGCTTCTGCGAGTACACCGACCACGGCCATTGCGGTGTGATGCACAACCACGAAGTCGGCAACGACCAGACCCTGATCAATCTTGGCAAGCAAGCCGTGGCCGCTGCTCGCGCCGGGGCTGACGTAATCGCACCGTCGGCAGCAATGGATGGCCAGGTGCGCGCGATTCGCCAGGCACTGGACGCGGCCGGCTTCACGCAGATTCCGATCATGGCCTACTCGACCAAATTCGCTTCTGCGCTGTACGGTCCGTTCCGCGAGGCCGGCGGCAGCGCGCTCAAGGGTGATCGCAAGAGCTATCAGATGAACCCGATGAATCGTCGCGAAGCCCTGCGCGAATCGCTGCTCGATGAGCAGGAAGGCGCGGATGCGCTGATGGTAAAACCGGCTGGCGCCTACCTCGACATCATCCGTGACATTCGTCAGGCTTCGAACCTGCCATTGGCGGCGTATCAGGTCAGCGGCGAGTACGCGATGATCAAGTTCGGCGCCCAGGCCGGCGCGATCGATGAGGATCGCGTGGTGCGCGAAAGCCTTGGCGCCATCAAGCGTGCGGGCGCGGATCTGATCTTCACTTACTTTGCGATGGATCTGGCACTGGCCGGGATCTAAGCCCAGCACAAATCCAGACTGTAGGAGTGAGCCTGCTCGCGATAGCGGTGTGTCAGACATGAATTTTCTCGACTGACACAACGCTATCGCGAGCAGGCTCACTCCTACAGGGGGTTGTGGTGTGTCAGTTGAAGAACGGGCGGATGCCGTGATCGCGGAAGTAGCGCTCGATCACTTTTGGATCGGCACTGCTTTCGGCAATCGCCACATAGGTATCCGGGCGCAGCAGGTAAAAGCCGTTGCGGCCCAATCCGGCTGTTTCAAACGCCGGGCGCCAGTCGAAGACGTGCAGCGGCAAGTGATGTTCGGCGCACCAGGCGATCATCTCGTCGCTGGTGTCGCCGTAGACATGCACCTGCCAGCACGGCTGCCGCAGCGGTCCGAAATTATCTCCTTCGCCATCATGCGCCCACGGCAAGCGGTCGCCGCCGTGCACATGGCCGGCTTCGCCCTGACTCAGTGGCATGCCGCGATAGTTGAGGGTGACTTGCGAGACCGTGCGAAAGAGGAACTCGCGGCTTGCTTCGAACGCGGCCATTTTCGGAAGCAGGAACGGCGCCACACGCATGCGTAGCAGGTCGGCCATGCGCCCCTCGGCGGTGACGAAACTGAAGACCTTGTCGGTGGTGGAGACCAGTCGGCGAGCGAAGGCGATGCGCTCGGTTTCGTAGGTGTCGAGCAGTTTCGGTTCGGCACCACCGCTGAGCACGGCGGCGAGCTTCCAGGCCAGATTGATCGCATCGCCGATGCCGGTGTTCATGCCTTGGCCGCCCGCAGGGCTGTGTACGTGGGCGGCATCGCCGAGCAGAAATGCCCGGCCATCACGGAAGTGTTCGGCCACCCGGTGATGCACGCGGTAGGTGGAGAACCAGTGCAGGTCTTCGATATGCACTTTCAGATGCTCGATGGCGCGGCTGCTGACATCGGAAAACTGCAGGGTTTCGGCACGCTCGGCGCGTTCGTCACGCACCGTGCCGATCAGTCGCGCGCGGCCTTCGCCGGCCAGTGGGAACACCGCGAGAAAGTCCGCTTCGTCCAGATCCAAATGCAGCTCGCCATTGAGCGCCGGGCCGCTGGCCGTGACATCGGCGACGTAGAAAATCTGCTGATAGGTGCCGCCGGGAAAGTCGGTGTCGAGGGTTTTGCGCACCACCGAACGGGCGCCGTCGCAACCGGCCAGATAGCAGGCTTGACAGACTTCCTGCTGGCCATCGGGCAGGCGCAGATGCGCGGTGATGGTGTCGCCGGTGTCCTCGAAGCTGTCCAGCGCGGTATTGCGCTCGACGCTGACGCCGTAATCTTCAAGGCGCTCGAGCAGCAGCCGTTCGTGCTCGTCCTGCGGGAAAATTTCGACGAAGGCGTAGGGAGTGAGGCCTTCGCCGATGCGCTTGAGTGGCAACTGCGCGACCGGTTTGCCGTTGACCCAGAAGTTCGCCGCCGCGACCTGATGGCCACGACGCACGATGGTGTCGGCCAGGTCGAGTTGGCGATACAGCTCGAGGGTTCTCGCTTGCACGGCCAAGGCGCGGGAAGTAGTGCCGGGCGCCGTAGTCTTGTCGATGATGCGCACGCGCACGCCGAGTCTGCTCAGCCACAGCGCCAGGACCAGACCGGTCGGGCCGGCGCCGATGATCAGCACGTCGCTGCGGTTCATGGGGCTGTCCTCCTGTGGCTGTGCAGCAAGTATGGATCAGCGGGAGAGGGTGGCCAGTGTGGTCGGCCGGACGGGACAGGGCGGCTGTTTTGTGCATACCTGGGAATGGGCTGCACGGCTGCAACCCCTCACCCCAGCCCTCTCCCGAGGGAGAGGGAGCCGATCGGGGGCTTTTCAAGTCCTGAGTTCGACTGGATATTTCAGGTCGGCGTAGTTCGAGAGAACATCTCGGTCAGTCCCCTCTCCCTCTGGGAGAGGGTTAGGGTGAGGGGCTTTTGATCTTTTTAGTGCTTAGAAATCAATCGTCCCGGACAGCTTCGCCACCCGCGGTTCACCCTGGGTCAGGTACCCGCCCTGAGCCGATTCCCAGTACTTCTTGTTCGCCACGTTCTCAACGCCGAAACGCAGCGTCACGTCTTTCTCCGACACCTTGAACGCATAGCGCGCACCTGCGTCGAAGCGGTTCCACGTTGGCAAGCTGAGGTTGTTCGCTGCGTCGGCGTATTGCCCGCCGGTGCGCAGCATCCGCGCATTCAGCGCGACGCCTTGCAGACCCGGCACGTCCCAATCCACGCCAGCGTTGAACTGGAAGGTCGGCACGCCGATGGCGTGGTTGCCGTCGTTGGCACCGTTGAGGGTGTTTTTCAGTTCGGTGTCCATCAGGGTCAGGCCGCTGATCAGGCGCAGGCCATCGATCGGCTCGCCGAACACGTTCATTTCCACGCCTTTGTTGATCTGTTCGCCTTCACGGACGTAGGTGCAAGTGGTCGGACCGTTGATTTCGCAGTAGCCATCGCTTGGCTGTTCGATGCGGTAAACACCCAGACTTGCGCCGTAGGTGCCCATGTCGACTTTCACGCCCACCTCGGTCTGCTTGGAGCGTTTCGGTGCGTAGACTTCGTTGCCGTTGGTCACGCGGAAACCGCCGGAGCTGGTCGGCGAGGTCGGACCCTGCGCCAGGCCCTCGATGTGGTTGGCGTAGATCGACACATGCTCCCACGGCTTGAACACGATGCCGTACACCGGCGTGGTGATCGATTCGTCGTAGCTCGACGAGCGCGGGCCGCTGCCGTAGCTGGCGTAGCTGTAACCCTGCACCACCAGTTGCTGGCGACGCAGGCCAGCGGTGACCAGCAGGCGATCGTCGAAGAAACCGAGGGTGTCGGAGATCGCTACGCTGCGGTTGAAGGTCTTGCCGACGATGCCGGGATCGTTGAGATCGCCGCCAGCGAAGTTGCCGACCGGTGCCGGCGGCGTGATCGGGTGATAGATGTTGTTCGAGTAGCGCGTCAGGTCGAAGTCATAGGCACTGCGCTGCTCAGCCCAGATCCCGGTCAGGCCGAAATTCAGCTTGTGGCTGACCGGGCCGGTGTTGAATTTGCCGTTGAGGCCGGCCATGACGCTGGTGTTGTCCTCGTCATGGGGCACGAACGAGCCGGTGGTAAACGACGCGCCGCTGTTGCCGACCAGGGTGGTCGAGTTGTAGCGGCCGACTTCACGGGTGTGCTTGGCGCCACCGGCGGCGTAGGCGGTCCAGTTGTCGTTGAGGTCGTACTCGGCGCGGAGCATGCCGAAAGTGTCTTCGATATCGGTGTAGCCCCACTTCGGCGCGTAGTTGGTATCGGCCGATGGCGCGTCCGGCAGGTGCGTGGCGGTACCGAGGTTGACCGAGCTGCGGCCACCGTTGACGCGTTCTTTCTGATAGGCAAAGTCGCCGGAAAGCCGCAGCGCATCGCCGCGATAATCCAGACCGATGGCGAACAGTTTCGAGCGCTGGTTCTCGTGATCGATGCCGGTGTCGCCTTCGCGCTGCGACAGGTTGACCCGCGCGCCGAAGCGATTGTCTTCACCGAAGCGCTGGCCGATGTCGAAGTGATGACCGATGCGGCCTTCGCTGTTGATGTCGGTAGTGTAACGGCGCAGCGGCACATCGCCGGCGCGTTTTGGTTGCAGGTTGACGCCGCCGCCGATGCCGGAACCGGTCGGGGTCACGCCGTTGATGAAGGCATTGGGGCCTTTGAACACTTCCACGCGTTCCAGTGCATCGGTGGAAATGATCTGCCGGGGCAAGACGCCGTACAGGCCGTTATAGGAAATATCATCGCCATTGAGCGGCAGGCCGCGAATCATGAAGACCTGCGCCTGGTTGGAGAAGCCCGAGGCCTGGCGCACCGAGGAATCGTTGAGCAGCACATCGGCGACGTTTTCCGCCTGCTGATC
Organism: Pseudomonas moraviensis; assembly: GCF_900105805.1. Lineage (NCBI taxonomy): Bacteria > Pseudomonadati > Pseudomonadota > Gammaproteobacteria > Pseudomonadales > Pseudomonadaceae > Pseudomonas > Pseudomonas moraviensis. The sequence goes on from NZ_LT629788.1 coordinate 912,965, forward strand.
CTGGATCAGTTGCTCGGTGTAGGACGCCGCGCTGAACGGCACGTCCATCATGTCCTGATTGCCCAGCACGCCCAATTGGCCGCCGCGTGCAACCTGACCGCCAGCGTAGACCGGGGGCAGGGCGTTGGGGGTTGGGGCCTGGGCGTTGATGTTGACGTCGTCGAGCACGAGCTCTTTGCTGTTGTCTTCAGCGGCGTGGGCGGTAACGGTCAGGGAACATAGCAGGGCAAGCAAAGTCGGGCGGAACGGAGCGCCGAGTCGAGCTGAAGCGGGCATGTCGGATACCTGGAGGCGAGCGGCCAATGAATAAAATAAGGGCGGCGCGGAACTCCTTGCGCTAATGCGACTCCAGGCGCAAATGATAGGGTTTCGCAGTAACGTTTTGCAATCAGTTTGTCATCAGCCCCGTAAGAGCTGCACATTGTGGCGAGGGAGCTTGCTCCCGCTCGGCGGCGCAGCCGTCGCAATCCTGGACTCCCGGTTGTTTCTGGTTGACGCGGATGGCAGGATTCGGGGCCGCTCCGCAGCCCAGCGGGAGCAAGCTCCCTCGCCACAGGATTTGTGGGCTTGCAGGGGGAACGCGGCACACCGGACTGGAAGGAGCAACGATGCACACCTCAAGATTACTCGCCACACTCGGCGCCTTGCTGCTGCTCGCCGGTTGCGCCAGCCAGCGCAGCAACGAACCGGCACCGCGCCCGCCGGCCGAAGTGAAAGCGGAAATCGTCCGCTTGCTGCCGGCGAAAACCGCTGATCGCCAAGGCTGGGCCACGGACATCTACGCCGCGTTCGCCGCGCAGGGCATCAATACCACCACGCAAAATCTCTGTTCGGTACTGGCCGTGGCGGAACAGGAATCCACTTTCCAGGCCGACCCGACGGTGCCCGGTCTGGGCAAGATTGCCCGCGACGAGATCGATCGCCGCGCCGCCAAGGTGCACATCCCCAGCTTGTTGGTCAGCGGCGCTCTGCAAGTGCGCTCGCCCAACGGCAAGACCTACAGCGAACGCCTGAATGCAGCGCGCAGTGAAAAGGAGCTGAGCGCGATTTTCGATGACTTCATCGGCATGGTACCGATGGGGCGCACCCTGTTCGGCGGCTTCAACCCGGTGCACACCGGCGGGCCAATGCAGGTCAGCATTGAATTCGCTGAAGAGCACGCCAAGGATTACCCGTATCCGGTGGACGGCACGATTCGCCGTGAAGTGTTCAGCCGGCGCGGCGGCATGTATTTCGGCATCGCCCATTTGCTCGGCTATCCGGTGAATTACCGCGAGCCGCTGTATCGTTTCGCCGATTTCAACGCCGGCTGGTACGCCAGCCGCAATGCTGCGTTTCAGAACGCGGTCAGTCGCGCGTCCGGCATTCCGCTGACCCTGGACGGCGACCTGATCCGCTACGATTCGATCATGCCCGGCAGCACCGAACTGGCGGTACGCACCCTTGGCAAGTCGCTGGGCATGCGCAACCCGACGATTCGCGATCAACTGGAGAAGGGCAAAACCCTGGAATTCGAAGAGACCAAACTCTATCAGCGCGTGTTCGAACTGGCGGAGCGAGCCGAAGGCAAGGCATTACCGCGTGCGCTATTGCCGGGGATCGTGCTGCAGAGCCCGAAGATCACCCGCAAACTCACCACAGCCTGGTTCGCCAAACGCGTGGACGAGCGCTACAAACGCTGCATGGCCAAGGCCGGATAAAACAGGCAGACATAAAAAACCCGGCTGCGGGAGCCGGGTTTCTCTGCGGTGTTGCGCTTGCAGTCATGCATCAGGCAACACGGCGTTCGATCAGACGATCAGCACCACCTTCGGCAACACGGCGTTCGATCAGACGATCAGCACCACCTTCGGCAACACGGCGTTCGATCAGACGATCCGAGCCTCCTTCAGCAACACGACGTTCGATCAGGCGATCAGCGCCACCTTCAGCAACGCGACGTTCGATCAGACGATCCGAACCACCTTCGGCAACGCGGCGTTCGATCAGGCGATCCGAACCGCCTTCGGCCAGACGGCTTTCGATCAGTTTGTCCGAGCCGCCTTCGGCGATCATGGTGTGCGCCGGGGTGGCGGCAAAAGCGTTAACTGCGAAAACCGAGAAAGCGATGCTGAGAAGAGTCTGGCGTTTCATGATGGTGTGCTCCGGGGTGTTGTTGGTTGGTATGGAGCCGATGTTACGCCCGGAATTTTTTATGAGAACTTCATTGCCGTGATGGTGAACATCGACGTCGATGATGATTGATGTAGGAGCTGCCGAAGGCTGCGATCTTTTGATCTTGAAAACAAAGATCGCAGCCTTCGGCAGCTCCTACAGGGCACACTACAAGACTTTGACCGCACGCCCGATCGCCTGAATCGGCCCCGTCGGTTTGCCGATCGGCGAGCCGCTCGCGCGTTCCAGCGTCAGCTCGAACAGTTGGTTGGGCTGCAGTGGCGGCAATTTGTCCAGCGGCACCGACAAAGCCTGCCCCGGTTTGACCAGGCCCAGGGAAACCGGCCCCGACCAGCCGTCAGCCTTGGTCCAGAACTCCAGCGCCTTGTCCGCCGGCACCTCGACCACGCCCAGCGGAATCAACTGGATCTCCCGGGAATCGCTCGCCTGAATCACCCAACCCGGCGCCTTGTCCTGCGGCGCCACCAGCACCACCAGATAACTCGGTTTCGGCGCAGTCTGGGTCAGCAGAAGCGTGCCGAGGATCAATGTCGCCGCCAGACCGGCGGCGCTCAGACCGCGCCACAGCGGCAGCAGGTTCCACCACGAAGTCAGCGGTTTGCTCACCGTCAGTCGTTCGAGACTGCGTTCGATGCGAGGCCACAGCTGCGCCGAGGGTTGCTGTGGCTCGGCCAGATCGGTCAGCTCCAGCAGCCGGCGTTCCCAGGCATCCACGGCTGCCCGCAATTCGGGTTCGTCGGGCAAACGCCGTTGCACCTCGATGCGCTGCTCGAACGACAGCGTGCCGAGCACGTATTCGCCGGCCAGTTCATCCCGGTCCTGCGCTGATTCGCCGGTCATCCCATGCACTCCCGCAAAGCATTGAGGCTGCGCTTGATCCACGCTTTGACCGTGCCCAGCGGCGTGTCGAGGCGTGCGGAAATCTGCGCATGGCTGTAACCGTCGACGTAGGCGTGGAGGATACAGCTGCGCCGCTGCGGTTCCAGTTGCTCGAGGCAGCGATGGATGCGCGCCGAGTGAACATCGGCCAGCTCATCAGGCGCCGTTGCCTCATGTTCTTCGCTGAAGGGCGTTTCCCGACTTTGCCTGCGCAGCTGATTCAAGGCCAGATGCCGGGTCACGCTGAACATCCAGCCCCGCGCCGAACCGCGCGCCGGGTCGAACCCGGAAGCACCATTCCAGATCTTGATGAACGCCTCATGCACGACGTCCTCTGCCAGCGCCGTATCGCGCACCAGCCGCTTGGCTACGCCGAGCAGGCGCGGGCCTTCCTGCACATACAAATCGCGCAAGGCCGCCCGCTCGCCCCGGGCACAGGCAGCGAGGCGGGCTTCGTAATCGAAAACGGATTCGGCTAAAGGCATGGCGTGCAATCTAGCTCACATTCTCCAGAATCACACAGTCCCACTTGTAGGAGTGAGCCTGCTCGCGATAGCGCTGTGTCAGCCGGCAGATCGTTCACTGACATACCGCTATCGCGAGCAGGCTCACTCCTACAGGGATTTGTGCTGGGATCGAGATATCAGTTCGCCGCCCAGAAAATATAATCCGCCTGGTACTTCACCATTTCCTGCTTGCCCTTGTTCGCCATGGTGCACTCACTGCCCGGCGCTACGCCGCCCTTGAGCGCAACACGCTGGATGTAGCTGACCCCGGTCATCGCGCCTTTGCCCTCGGCCGGATTGGCCTTGACCAGTTGATAGGGCAGGTTGCCCGGGCTCGACGGTGCCACGGCCAGTTGCGTGCCGGTGACTTTCGATCCGTCTTTCGCTTGCCAGGTCGCCGGTGGGCCGAAGTAGGTGCCGACCTGTTTGCCGCTGCGATCATTGAGCACCGCTTTCGGCCCGACAAAAGTCCACTCGGTCTGCCCGGCCATATTGGGCTTGTCGCGGCATTCGTAGGTGATCTCGCCAACCCCGGTGGTTTCCAGGGCAATCCTGTGCCCGTCCGGCACTTTGATCGCGTCGGGATAACTGCTCTGGGCAAACGTGCTGGTGGTGAAAGCGAGCAAACCGGTGAAGCCAATCAGCTGGGTGATGTTCATCCGATGATTCTCCGAAAAGGGTAGAGCACTGACAGCACAAAAGTGCGCTGTTACAAGGACTACCCGTGGCGGAGGCGATTGGATGCAGTGCCGGGAGAATATTTTTGATGACTCGCCACAACCCTGTAGGAGTGAGCCTGCTCGCGATAGCGGTATGCCTGCTATATAAGTTTTGCTGACACGACGCCATCGCGAGCAGGCTCACTCCTACAGGGGGTTACGTCGGAGACTTTTACACCCGAGCCACAGCCATCTACCCTGTGCAAAGGCCTTATCGGGGGAAACGGACATGTACCAGCTCTACGGGCACAAGAATTCCGGCGCGGCCGCCATCGAGGCAGCACTGGAGTTGTGCCAGATCGCCTATCGATTCATTGATACCGAAGCCAGCGCCGAAGCCGCCGAAGCGCTGGGCAAACTCAATCCGCTGAAGCAGATCCCGACCCTGCAACTGCCGGACGGCAGCGCCATGACTGAAAGTGCGGCGATCCTGATCCACCTGGGCCTGACGTTTCCCAAGTCCGGCCTGCTGCCGAGCGAGGCGGCTGATCGCGATCAGGCGATTCGCGGCCTGGCCTATATCGTCGGCAATTGCTACGCGGCGGTCGGCATCATCGATTACCCCGAGCGCTGGTTGATCACGCCCGACGAGAGCGCACGGCAGAACCTGATCGCTGGCACGCGCCAGCGCCTGCACTTCAGTTGGGAGATATTTGCCGATCAGTTTTCCGGCGAGCTGTATCTGGATGACGAAACCCCCGGGGCACTGGATGTGCTGGCGGCAGTGGTGAGCCGCTGGGCCGGCAGCCGCGAACATCTGCGCCAGACCCGCCCGGGGTTTTATGCGTGGTTGCAAAGGATTGACCGACACCCGGTGCTGGCACCGGTGTTCGAACGGCATTGGCCCTCTCAAGGCTGACAAATAGCCCCTTGTGGGAGCGAGCCTGCTCGCGAAAGCGGTGTGTCAGCCAAAGATGTTTCGACTGACCCAGCGCATTCGCGAGCAGGCTCGCTCCCACAACGGCACGGCGGTGGGCTCATTCGCCGCGAATGTATTGCTCGAGCTGTTTGATCAATTCAGCCTGTTCGGCAATCGCTTCCTTCACCAGGTCGCCGATCGACAGCAGACCAATCAACTGGCCGTCCTCGACCACCGGCAGGTGGCGCAGGCGTTTGTCCGACATGATGCCCAGGCAGGTATCGACGGTTTGCCGGGTGTCCACGGTGATCACGTCCTTGACCATGATGTCGCGCACCGGCGTGCCCACCGAGGAGCGGCCGTGCAGCACCAGTTTGCGTGCATAGTCGCGCTCGCTGATGATGCCGACCACTTTGTCGTCTTCGACCACCAGCAAGGCGCCGACGTTTTTCTCGGCCATCTTCATCAGCGCTTCGAGCACCATGTGATCGGGTTTGATCTGGTGCACTTCCTGATTTTTCTGATCTTTGAGCTTGAGCAGTTGGGCGACGGTCTTCATGGCGGTTACTCAGGTGTTGTCGTTGTTCATCAAGCATCGTAGACGCAGCCGCGCAGAGCAAGGTGGCAAAGCGGCAGTTAGCGTGCAAAAAACGCCATTCGCCGGGTTTTTCCGCAGATCCGCGGTATTTTTTGCCAGGGCCAGGCGTGGCAATGCCGCGTAGAATGCCGGTCAGTCTGATTTTTCGAGGTCGCAGTGGTGGATTTACAGCAGGGCTTCGTCCTGACCCGGCATTGGCGCGATACGCCGGCCGGCACCGAAGTCGAGTTCTGGCTGGCGACCGACGCCGGGCCACGCCGTGTGCGCCTGGCGCATCAGCCGTCGGTAGCATTCATTCCCGCCGCCCAGCGTGAAGCGGCCGAGCGTCTGCTGCACGATGAAAACAATGTCGAACTGCGCCCGCTCGCCCTGCAGGATTTTCAGCATCGTCCGGTACTCGGTCTGTATTGCCAGCAACACGGCCAGTTGATGCGCCTGGAAACCGCGCTGAACCGCGCCGGCGTCGATGTTTTTGAAGCCGACGTGCGCCCGCCGGAACGCTATCTGATGGAGCGCTTTATCACCGCGCCAGTGCGGTTCGGCGGCACCCCGGATGCAGAGGGTGTGCTGCTCAACGCCCAGATGAAAGCCGACCCCGATTACCGGCCGAAACTGCGCCTGGTCTCGCTCGACATCGAAACCACGGAAAACGGCGAGCTGTATTCGATTGCCCTGGAAGGCTGCGGCGAGCGCCAGGTGTACATGCTCGGCGCGCCGAACGGCGACGCCAGCATTGTCGATTTCGATCTGGAGTACTGCGACTCGCGCGCGGTGATCCTGAAAAAACTCAACGACTGGTTCGCCCGCCACGACCCCGACGCAATCATAGGCTGGAACGTTGTGCAGTTCGATCTGCGCATCCTTCACGAACACGCCCGGCGTCTCGGCGTGCCGCTGAAAATCGGCCGTGGCGGCGAAGAAATGCAGTGGCGCGAGCACGGCAGCCGCAATCACTACTTCGCCTCGGCAGCGGGGCGGCTGATCATTGATGGCATCGAGTCGTTGCGGTCGGCGACCTGGAGCTTTCCGTCGTTCAGCCTGGAAAATGTTGCGCAAACCCTGCTCGGCGAAGGCAAGGCAATCAACAATCCGTACCAGCGCATGGACGAGATCAACCGCATGTTCGCCGAAGACAAACCGGCGCTGGCCAAATACAACCTCAAGGACTGCGAACTGGTCACGCGGATCTTCGCCAAGACCGAACTGCTGACGTTTTTGCTCGAACGGGCCAGCGTCACCGGTTTGCCGGCCGACCGCAGCGGCGGTTCGGTCGCCGCGTTCACCCATTTGTACATGCCGTTGATGCATCGCCAGGGCTTTGTTGCGCCGAACCTCGGCACCAACCCGCCGCAGGCCAGCCCCGGCGGGTTTGTCATGGATTCGCGGCCGGGGTTGTACGAGTCGGTGCTGGTGCTCGATTACAAAAGCCTGTACCCGTCGATCATTCGCACGTTTCTGATCGACCCGGTGGGCTTGATCGAGGGACTGCAACATCCCGACGACGCTGACTCGGTGCCGGGTTTCCGTGGCGCCCGTTTCTCACGTACCCGGCATTGCCTGCCGGCCATCGTGGCGCGGGTGGCTGAAGGGCGTGAGACCGCCAAGCGCGAGCACAACGCGCCGCTGTCCCAGGCGTTGAAGATCATCATGAACGCCTTCTACGGCGTGCTTGGCTCCAGCGGCTGCCGTTTTTTCGATACCCGCCTGGCCTCGTCGATCACCTTGCGCGGCCACGAAATCATGCTGCGCACTCGCCAGTTGATCGAGGAACAAGGCCACGCGGTGATATACGGCGATACCGATTCCACCTTCGTCTGGTTGCGCCGGCTGCATGGCCAGGAAGAAGCAGCACAGATCGGTCATGCGCTGGTCAGGCACGTCAACGATTGGTGGCGCGCCCATGTGCGCGACGAATACGGGCTGGAAAGCGCGCTGGAATTGCAGTTCGAGATTCACTACAAGCGTTTCCTGATGCCGACGATTCGCGGCGCGGAGGAGGGCAGCAAGAAGCGCTACGCCGGTCTGGTCACCCGCACCGATGGCAGCGAGGAAATGGTCTACAAGGGCCTGGAGACCGTGCGCACCGACTGGTCACTGCTGGCCCGACAATTTCAGCAGGAACTGTATGAGCGGATTTTCCAGCGCAAGCCGTATCGGGATTACGTGCGCGACTACGTGCGCAAGACCCTCGCCGGGGAGTTCGATGATCGGCTGGTGTATCGCAAGCGTCTGCGCCGCACCCTCGACGATTACGAACGCAACGTGCCGCCGCATGTCCGTGCGGCACGGCTGGCCGACGACTACAACGCCGAGCAGGGTCGGCCCCGGCAGTATCAAAACGGCGGCTGGATCAGCTACGTCATCACGCTGGCCGGCCCGGAGCCGTTGGAGGTACGCCGCGCCGCCATCGATTACGACCACTACATCACCCGTCAGCTGCAACCGGTGGCGGATGCAATCCTGCCGTTTGTCGACGACGACTTCTCAACCCTGATCGGTGGGCAACTGGGCCTGTTTTGAGTCGAGCAGTTGCAGCGTCCATTCATCGAGAATGCCATGGAAGTAACGCTCCAGCGCCTGATGGAACAGGCTGCCCTCGGCGCTGAACTGAGCGAACAGGGTCATCGACGAATGAAATTTCAGGTCATCGGGGTGGCCGAAAATCTCTGCAATCGAGCGCTGCGGCACATTCAACACCCGTTGCGTGCAGGTGCGCAATCGCGCGCCAAGCAGTTCGTGGGCCAGATAAGCCTGGGCCTCATCGGCTGAACCAATGGCAAAGCGTCGGGCCATTTCGCTGCCGCCCAACCCGGCGAATTGCGGGAAGACAAACCACATCCAGTGGCTGCGCTTGCGGCCCTCTTCGAGTTCGCGTTGAACGCGTTCGAACACCGGGTCCTGTGCCTGGACAAAACGTTGCAGATCAAACGGGTCGTGCAGATCTGTGCTTCTCATCGCCAAGCCCTCGCAGTCGGCGGCTCAGACCATGGCCAGCCGCTGCTTGCGTTGTGGCGCCGGGAACACCTTGTCCAGCGCCGCCAGATCCCCGGCGTCCAATTGCAGCTGCGCCGCTTCGGCATTGAGTTGCACATGTTCCGGGCGCACAGCCTTGGGAATCGCAATCACGCCATCCTGGCGCAGAATCCATGCCAGCGAAACCTGCGCCGGGGTGGCGTTGTGACGACTGGCAATGTCTTGCAGAACCGGCTCGGCGAGCATCGCGCCGCCCTGGCCGATCGGACAGTAAGCCATCAGCGGCAGGCGCTGGTGCTGGCACCACGGCAGCAGATCGAATTCGACGCCGCGCTCTTCGAGGTTGTACAGCACTTGATTGGTGGCGCAGGCCGAACTGGACAGTTCTTCGAGATCGTCGACATCGAAATTCGACACGCCCCAACGGCCGATCTTGCCTTCCTCGCGCAAACGTTCGAAGGCTTCGACGGTTTCCTCCAACGGGTATTGACCGCGCCAGTGCAGCAGATACAGATCGATGTAGTCGGTGCCGAGCCGACGCAGGCTGCGCTCGCAGGCTTGCGGGATGCCTTGGCGGCTGGCGTTGTGCGGATAGACCTTGCTGACCAGGAAAATCTTGTCGCGCTGACCGGCAATGGCCTCGCCGACGACGGTTTCGGCACCGCCCTCGGCGTACATCTCTGCAGTGTCGATCAGGGTCATGCCCAGCTCGATGCCGGTGCGCAGCGCCGCGACTTCACGGGTGTGCGCCGAGCGATCCTCGCCCATGCGCCAAGTGCCCTGGCCAATCACGGGAACCTGTACGCCGGCCAACTCAAGGGTACGCATTCAAACCTCCTGGCTTAAAGAGTCGATATCTTTAGTGGGCAGCAGAATAGCGTCGGGGTTCCACAAGCAAAAAAGATCGCAGCGTTCCGCAGCTCCTACAGGGGGATGTGTTTTTCTGTAGGAGCTGCGGAACGCTGCGATCTTTTGATCTTCCAGCTTTTACTTGGCGGTGAATTTCAGGACCACGCTGTGGGCATAGGTCTGCCCCGGATCAAGCCGTGTGCTCGGGAAGTCCGGCTGGTTCGGCGAATCCGGGTAGTGCTGGGTCTCGAGGGTAAACGCCCCCCAGTGCGGATAGACCTTGCCGCCCTTGCCCTTGACCGTGCCGTCGAGGAAGTTGCTGGTGTAGAACTGCACCCCCGGCTCGGTAGTGAACAGTTGCAGGACACGCCCGGATTGCGGATCGCTGACTTCGGTGGCGACTTTGCTGACATCGCCCTTGGTGTCCAGCGCCCAGTTGAAATCGAAACCACCCTGTTTCGGCTCGGCGAATTTCAGTTGCGGATGATCAGCCTTGATATGCGTGCCGATCGCCGTCGGTTTGCTGAAGTCCATCGGCGTACCGGCGACTGGCGCCAGTTCCCCGGTGGGGATCAGTTTCGCGGTGACCGGCGTGTAATGGCTGGAATGGATGGTCGCGACCTGCTTGAGAATGTCGCCATTGCCAGCGCCGGCCAGGTTGAAGTAGCTGTGGTTGGTCAGGTTGAGCACGGTTGGCTTGTCGGTGCTGGCCTTGTAGTCGATGCGCAGCTCGTTGTTGTCGGTCAGGCGATAGGTGACTTCGGTGGTCAGGTTGCCAGGGAAGCCCATTTCACCGTCGGCCGACAGGTAGGTCAGGGTCACGCCAACCGAATCCTTGTCCTTGGTCTCTTTGGCCTTCCAGACTTTCTTGTCGAAACCTTCGGGGCCGCCATGCAAGGCATTGGACTTGTCGTTCTGCGGCACTTGATAGCGTTTGCCGTCGAGTTCGAAAGCACCCTCGGCGAGGCGATTGCCGAAGCGGCCGATGGTCGCGCCGAAGTACGCGGTGCCTTTCTGGTAGCCCTGCACATCATCGAAACCCAGCACCACGTCGTCGAACTTGCCGTGCTTGTCGGCAACTTTCAGTGCTTGCAGGGTCGCGCCGTAAGTGATGACAGTGGCTTGCATGCCGTGGCTGTTGCGCAGGATGTACTGTTCAACGGGCGTGCCGTCATTGGTCTTGCCGAAGGCTTTGTGTTCGGCGGTCAGGCCCGCCGCGTTGGCGGAAAGGGTAGCGATCATCAGGGACAGTCCGAGGCCGGAGAGCAGGTGACGGGATTGAAGCATGGTTGACCTTCCTTTTTGTTGTTGTTTTCGTATTGACCGTAGGAGCTGCCGAAGGCTGCGATCTTTTGATTTTGATTTTTTAAAAGCAAGATCAAAAGATCGCAGCCTTCGGCAGCTCCTACATGTGACTAGTCATTCTATTTGGGTGGGGAGAGGAGATTTATAGCGGATTTACGCTTATTGGCAAATATAAAGTCCGACTAATTGACAGGTCGCAAAGCGCCGAAGGTCGGCTAAACGCCCAGGCACTGCACTTTTTCGCAATCGGCGGCTCTATGCATGGCCAGGATGCGGTGACTCCCGCCGCACAGGAATGTGCCTGTCCGAGATTTCATGCCGAGTGTTTTTGCCCTGATCACCGCCGCTCACCGCCGCCCATGCCTGCTGCTGGCCTGCCTGGTCTCGCTGTTGCTCAGCGGCTGCAGCCACCAGAACGGCAACGGGTTCTTCAACCAGATGCGTGAAGGGCAGCCGCAGGAATTCCTGCAGACCAGCGTCGACCGTATGGCCACCCTGGCGATGCGCGACAACCTCGACAGCCTCTATCGGCTGATGGGCAAGCTCTACCTGCGCAACCCGGAAGAGTTGCGCAAATCCGGCTTCCTCAACATCAACACCGCCGTGAAACAGGTGCGCCTCGCCGTTGAGCAACAGCAGCCGTTGCCCGTGCTCGGTGGGCGTAAAGACCTGGCAGCGCTGAGCTATGCGATGAGCCCGGAATTCCTCGGCGATCGCGTCGGCGCGTTCATTTATGCGATCGGCAGCATGCTGGTCACCGCCCACGGCAATCGCACCGAGTTCTACATGACCGACGCGATCAACCCGACCTTCGTCCACAACGCTGCACGTAATATCGAAAAAGCCATGTGGATCCTCTCGCAACGGCAGAACAAGGAAGGCCAGCCGTTGCTGTTCTCCAATGAAATTTCGGAGGAGGGCAGCAACCTCAGCTTCGCCACCGAATTCAGCAAAATCGTCGCGCGCCTGGACCTGCTCACGCAGATGCTCGATGAGCGCTATCGCAGGATTGGTTTGAATTACGCGCAGAGTCTGTTGTTTCTGAATTTCCTGCCGGTGCAGTGAGCCCCACGGTTTCGGCTAGTGCAGAGATCCCTGTAGGAGTGAGCCTGCTCGCGATAGCCGTCTTTCAGATTTTGATGAGCCGACAGGCACTCCGCTATCGCGAGCAGGCTCACTCCTACAATTTTAATCCCGGGTAAATTCGATATGGCATAACCATAGACCGCATCGATATATGTGGTTATATGAAAAATCGCTATGCTGCGGGCCAGATTTTTCCTGTCGTTTTCTGGACGTTTGAATGGAATTGGCAAATTTCGGCCTGGTGATTGCCGGGTTGGTGGTGGGGTTTATCGTCGGCATGACCGGTGTCGGCGGCGGTTCGTTGATGACGCCGATTCTCCTGTGGTTCGGCATCAACCCGGCAACCGCGGTGGGCACCGACCTGTTGTATGCGGCGATCACCAAATCCAGCGGCGTCCTCGTTCACAGGAAAAACAACAACATCGATTGGGCCATCACCGGCTGGCTGACCCTGGGCAGTGTGCCCGCCGTGGCCATGACCCTGTGGTTCCTCAGCACTCTGCACACCGCGCCGGAAGCGATGAACGCCATCATCAAACAGGCGCTGGGCTTCGTCCTCTTCGCCACGGCGCTGGCAATCTTTTTCAAGAAACGCTTGCTCGAATTCGCCCACAAACGCGCGGGTGGCAACTACAACCCTAGCGGTTCGCGGCTCAACGTGATGACCGTGATCACCGGGCTGATCCTCGGCACCATGGTTGCCCTGACCTCGATCGGCGCCGGCGCACTGGGCACCGTCGCGCTCTTCATCCTCTACCCGTTGCTGCCAACCCGCCGCCTGGTCGGCACCGAAATTGCCCACGCCGTACCCCTGACCCTCGTCGCCGGCCTCGGCCACGCCAGCATGGGCAACATGGACTGGGGCGTGCTGGGTTTTCTGCTGATGGGCTCACTGCCGGGCATCTGGCTCGGCAGCCACCTGACCGGCCGCATCTCCGACGAAGTCCTGCGCCCGTGCCTGGCAACGATGCTGGTGTTGATTGGTTATAAGTTGGCGTTTTGATCCTGCTGAGCGCCCTACAAAGCTGTGGCGAGGGAGCTTGCTCCCGCTGGGCTGCGAAGCAGCCCCGATCCCGGTTGACGAACTCGCAGAAAAATCGACATTGCCGTGTTTACGACTGCTGCGCAGCCGAGCGGGAGCAAGCTCCCTCGCCACAGGGGTCAGCGTTGGATGACGAACTTCATCACCGTTACCGGCAGTTCTTCGTAAACCAGCTCCGCGCCTTCCAAAGCCACCATCACGCTGGGGATCTCGCCCTTGCCACACGCAGAGCGCATCAACTCGATGCGGGCCTCCAGGCTGTCGCCAGGCGCGAAATCACCCCATTCCTTGAAGTTGAGTGTGGCCAGTTCTTCGATAAATTCGGGGTGATTGCACAGATAGTCGATGTGCATGCGGGTGAACTCCATTTCATTGGCAGAGCAGCCACCGTAGTGCGCCGTTGGCCGGTAAGCAAATCGACAGAGTGATCACGTCTGCCATGTTGCGCAAAGCGCGCCCTGACCTAAGCTTCTGACAGGGCAATGCCTTTTTGCCAGACGCCGCCGGAACAATCGCTACGATGCGCAATCAGTAGTGCGTGGATATCAAAAGGAGATGCGCATGCTCATCAGGTCCCTGACCCTGACATTCTTGCTGGCGATCGCCGGCCCCTTGTTCGCCGCCGACAGCGATTCACCCCTGGCCGGGGACGTGGGCCGCGCCCGCCCGCTGATCGTGATTGCGCAAAGCACTGTCGACCCGGTATGGCTGAGCCTGAAAAAGTCGCTGGAAGACCCTGCCAACAAAAAGGGCGTCACTGACCGCAACATCAAGGTCTACACCATCCTCAGCATGTCCGGCCAACTCGACGGCAAGGACATGGGCCAGCAAGACACCATGGCGCTGCTGCGTTCGCTGAAGCTGGGTGCCGGGGCGTATCCGAAAGTGTTCCTGGTGGGCAAGGACGGCGAAACCAAGCTCTCCGCCTCAGGTGACGAAGCCAAGGCACTGAGCCTGGCGAAAATCTTCGAAACCATCGACGCCATGCCCATGGCCGAAAAAGAAGCCGCCGCTGCCGCCGCCGCTGCGCAAACACCCGCCGCCACCGAGCCGGAACCGGCCAAAGGCGCGAAGGGCAGCAAACCGGCGAAACCGAGCAAACCGCCGCAGATGCCGGATGATTGATCGCGCGTTGACTGAATGAAGCAAAATCCCTGTGGGAGCTGGCAAACCAGCTCCCACATTTTTTTGTCAGAACACAAACCCGAGGCAGTCACAAATCCCTTGTAGGAGTGAGCCTGCTCGCGATGGCGGCGGCTCAGCCCGCGAATATGTTGCCTGACAAACCGCGATCGCGGGCAGGCTCACTCCTACAGTTTGACCGGCGCTGCCTGCAAAAAAATGTGCAGGTCGGCATATCACTGGTCATCAAGCATGTACACCAATGCACCTTGTGCACGCTCAATGATCATAGGCGAGCGGGTGGTCAATACGAATTGGCAGTTGGGAAAGGTTGCGCTCAATTGCTCGATCAGACCGAGTTGCCTGCGTTGATCGAGGTGCAAGTCGACATCGTCGATCAGCACGATGCCGTCGCCTTGCAACGGATCAGCCAGTGATGGATTAAGCAGTGCCAGCCGTCTGGCGATATCGCCAGCCAGCGCGATCATTGATTTTTCGCCTTGAGAGAGTCGGCTCACATCCAGCGATATGCCCTGCCGGTCGATGGTCATAAACAGGCGCGGTCGGCGCTGCACGCGCAGATTCGTAGACTCCGGCATGAATGCCGCGATAGCCGAGCGAACAGCAGTCAACTGGCTGTCGCGCGCTGAGGCCTTTATTGTGGCAAGTTCTTTCCAGACGTCGCTGTCGGTACCGAATCTTTCCGAGATTGCTGCCAGTGCCGACGCAGATAACCCATCCTCGTTTTCGCTGTCCTCGCGCTCACGAAACCATGCGAAAAAGCCGCGAAAATCGGCGCCATCGCTAAAACTGCTGTCGTAGGCATCGAGCTGATCGAAGGCCTGTCTGCCGCTGGGTTTCAGCGAGATATCGTTCACACACCGTTCGGCTGGGTAGTAGGCGATCAGCGGGAGTGAGGCGCTGGCATCGGCGGTGAGTCGCGTACGGTAGTGATCGGCAAGCTCTCTGACGTCTCTCAGAAAGCCACGGTCAGAGACCGCAGGTTCTCCTCGAGTGCGAGCGCTGCCCCATACGAACAGATGGTTTTCGTCATCGGCATTGCAGACAGCAGCCCGTGGGTGAGAACGGTCCGCGAGGCCAATCGAAACGACGGCTGCCGGGGCGTCGTTCCTGATTTCTTCGTCGGCAAGCTGTCTGCCCTTGCCTTTATCGGAACAGATTCGCGCGATCAACCAGGTCAGGCAGGTGTTAACGGATTTCAGCACAGTGGTTTTGCCCGTGCCGTTGTTGCCCACCAGTACCGTGATATTCGATGAATGTGTCCGGGTCGGTGCAAACTCGATATCCAGATCGCCAAAATGTCCGACGTTCGAGAGTTTGAAGCTTTGGATTTCCATGGATGCGCCTTTTGAGCGGTACTCGGATTGCAGGAAAATGTGGAGTGTAGATACAACGAATTCATCCGCTAATCAAAACTCGTTGCAGCATGTGCCCGCCGAAATGTCCGACACAAACACCCTTCAAACCCGGTGGATTTTTCCTGCAAGACGCGGCGGCTGGGGTGAACTGGTGCGTTGTGGCGCAGAGGGATAACCTCTTTTGGCCGCTGAGAAAAACAGTGGTCGGATGTGGAAGTCTGGTTGTTCGGTTACATCCATCAATGTCTCAAAAGCGCATGTCGACGGGTTTTATGTCAACATCGCCGCGTTTTGGCGGCTGTGCGCAGGAGCACTTTCGAGTGCGCCGGGTATTGGTGGATTGGCCTGGTCTTCCACACCTGCGTACAGCTGCCACCCTCATGTGGAAGTGAGACAGGTAGTGTTTCCTACAATCCACAACGGTAATAAACACATGAAAAAACACAGTCCCAACCCTCCCGAGCCGCTCCTCGATTCAAGCTCCTTCGACTCCAATAACCCGCGTCTCCGCCATCCCGGCAACCCCGATCCCATCAGCCACGTCTTCACCATTCTCCCCGACATCGACACAGCAACACTCTTGAGTCACGCCTGCGAAACCCTGGCCTCACTGAACGTGTTGACCACTGATCTGGCCTGCGAATTGAGCGGTGCGCAGCGCAGCCTGACATTGTCGATCCAGCAATTGGCCGTGCTCGGTGAACTGTTGGTCAACCGCGCGCTGGACAATCTCGATTCACCCGCAACGGCGACTCAACATTGAACAGGGAGGTTCTACATGGCGCGCTACATACCGATCACCGGGATCGACTGCAAAATCCCCTGTCTGCTGATCGACAGCGAAGCTCCACTGGATGTCCTGCACGGCACTGCCGCGTATCGCTTGCGCTGTGTAACGCAATTGCTGGAAACCCTGGCGTTGGGTGACGGCAAGGGTCACGACGCCTTGTTGCTGCAGGATCTGGCCCGGGTCTCGGCGACCGTGCTGCGTGACAGTTGCGACCTGATGGATGTCATCGGCTGGAAGTTGCAGGCGCAGCTTTAAGCGCTGAAACGAAAAGATCGCAGCCTGCGACAGCTCCATCGACCGTGTGAAAACCCGATCCCGTAGGAGCTGCCGCAGGCTGCGTTCTTTTGCTCTTAATCCGCCAGCGCCGCGAAAACCGTATGCGCAATCTTCACCCGTTCGGCATTCGGGTAATTCTTGTTGGCCAGAATCACGATACCCATATCCCGCGACGGCACGAACGCCACGTACGCGCCAAAGCCCCGCGTCGAACCGGTCTTGTTGAACAGCACGTTGGCCGGTTCAGCTTGCGGGGGGTTCAGCCACTCGACTGTGTGCGGCTCCATGGCCATGGGCGTCGAGTTGCCGTTTTGCAGTTTTTCCAGGCTGATCGGGTAGGCGTAGCGCTCCCAGCCGAGGCCTTGGGTCATGTCGCCGACGCGGTAATAACCGAGGTGTGTGTTGGCGATGGCTTTGTGCAGATCGGGCGCGAGGCTGGCCGGTTTCAGCTGTGCCTGGACATAGCGCAGCAGGTCGGCGGCGCTGGTTTTGATGCCGTAGGCTTCGGCGTCGAGTGCGCCGGGGCTGACGCGCACCGGTTGGTCGGCGTTGTCGTAGCCTTGGGCGTAAAGCTTTGACTGCGCTGACGGCACGCTGAGGAAGGTGTGCTGCAAACCGAGTTTCGGCAGCAGGGTTTGCGTCATTGCCTGGTCGAACGGCTGGCCGAGGCTTTTCGCCGTCAGGTAGCCGAACAGGCCCAGGCTCGGGTTGGAATACAGGCGATGGCTGCCGGCGGGAAATTGCGGTTTCCACTGTTGGTAATAGCCGAGCATCTTGTCGGAAGAATCCGCCTCAGCAGGAAATTGCAACGGCAGACCGCCAGCACTGTAGGTGCCCAGTTGCAGCACGCTGACATTGTCGAAGGCACTGCCCTTGAGCTCAGGCCAGAGCTGGCTGGCCTTGCTCGACAGGTCGAGTTTGCCTGTGGCCTGGGCGTAGCCGGCGAGGGTGGCGGTGAAGGTTTTGCTCACCGAGCCGACTTCGAACAGGGTGTTTTCACTGACTTTTTGCCCGGTGTCTTTGGCAGCGACTCCGTAATTAAAGTAATGAACCTGGTCGTTCAGGGTGATCGCCACGGTCAGCCCGGGGATGTTGTTTTGTTGCATCACCGGGGTGACGGCTTGGCTGACCAGTGCCTGCAATTGCCCATCGGTCGGCGTCGCGGCATGGCAGGCAACGCTGCCGAATAACAATGCGAAAGCGCTGTGGGAAAAGACCTTGCTCGGTTTGAAGGAACACATGAGTGAATCACTCTCCATGAGTGTCGTTTGTTGTATCCCGCTACACTGCGGGTGATTTTTTCATCGGGTGGCTGATCAGCGCGGCTAATTTAGGCACTTCGCCGACCCTCGACAAACGATGAAAACTCGCACGAGCCATTAGAAAAATTCGGGATAGGGCATGATTCGACCGCAACTGCCACTTAACGCTCTACGCGCGTTTGAAGTCTCGGCACGGCATCTGAGCTTCACCCGCGCCGCCGTCGAACTCTGCGTGACGCAAGCTGCCGTAAGCCATCAAGTCAAAAGCCTGGAATCGCAACTCAATCTGACCCTGTTCAAACGCCTGCCCCGTGGGCTGATGCTGACCAGTGAAGGCGAGACCTTGCTGCCGGTGCTCACTACCTCATTCGATCATATTGCGCAGATGCTTGAGCGTTTGGCCGGTGGCCAGTATCGCGACATGTTGACGGTCGGTGCGGTGGGCACCTTTGCCGTGGGCTGGCTGCTGCCGAGGCTGGCGGACTTTCGGGCGAAATATCCGCTGATAGATTTACGCTTGTCGACCAATAACAACCGGGTCGATGTGGCGGCGGAGGGGCTGGATTACGCGATTCGTTTCGGCGCCGGCGCGTGGCATGGCATCGAGGCGACACGTTTGCTCGATGCAGCGTTATCGGTGTTGTGCGTGCCGGAAATCGCTCGGCAGTTGCATGCGCCCGCTGACCTGTTGCAGCAGACGCTGCTGCGTTCCTACCGCACCGATGAATGGCCGGAGTGGTTTCACGCGGCGGGTCTGGCGACGCAAGCAGCGCCACCGCAAAGCATCGTGTTCGATTCGTCGCTGGCCATGATGGAGGCGGCATTGCAGGGCGGCGGGGTGGCGTTGGCACCTCCGCTGATGTTCGCCCGGCAACTGGCGGCGGATGCGATCTGCCAGCCGTTTGCGATCGAGATCACCACCGGCAGTTATTGGCTGACGCGGTTGCAGTCGCGACCCGAGACAGCGGCGATGAAAGCGTTCAAGGCGTGGTTGCTGCAAATCTCTGGTTAATGCAAATCCCTTGTAGGAGTGAGCCTGCTCGCGATAGCGGTGTGTCAGTTGATATCAATTTTGACTGACACGCCGCTATCGCGAGCAGGCTCACTCCTACAGGGACTGTGGTGGATGGGAGATCAGGTTTACCGCACCAGACACGGCCGCTTGTTATCGAACTTCCACCCCGGAATCAGAAACTGCATCGCGACGCTGTCATCCCGCGCGCCGAGGCCCATGCCTTTGTACAGTTCGTGAGCCTTGGCCACTTGATCCATGTCCAGTTCCACGCCCAGTCCCGGTTTCTGCGGCACCTGCACGAGACCATCGACAATCTGCAGCGGTGCCTTGGTCAGGCGCTGGCCGTCCTGCCAGATCCAGTGAGTGTCGATGGCGGTGATGTCGCCCGGTGCAGCGGCGGCGACGTGAGTGAACATCGCCAGGGAAATATCGAAGTGGTTGTTGGAATGCGAGCCCCAGGTCAGGCCCCATTCGTGGCACATCTGCGCCACACGAACCGAACCCTGCATGGTCCAGAAGTGTGGGTCGGCCAGCGGAATGTCCACCGACTGCAACTGAATCGCATGACCCATTTCGCGCCAGTCGGTGGCGATCATGTTGGTCGCGGTTTTCAGCCCGGTGGCGCGGCGGAATTCGGCCATGACTTCGCGACCGGAATAACCGTTTTCCGCACCGCACGGGTCTTCGGCGTAGGCGAGTACGTGATGCTGATCGCGGCACAGACGAATCGCTTCTTTCAGCGACCAGGCGCCGTTCGGGTCGAGGGTAATCCGCGCATCGGGGAAGCGCTCGGCCAGTGCCGTCACCGCTTCGATCTCGGCATCGCCACTGAGCACGCCGCCCTTGAGTTTGAAATCCTTGAAACCGTACCTGGCGTGCGCCGCCTCGGCCAGACGCACCACCGCTTCGGCGCTCATGGCTTTTTCGTGACGCACACGGAACCAGTCGTTGTCGGCGCCCGGTTCGGTGCGATAGGCCAGATCGGTTTCGTGCTGATCGCCGACGTAGAACAGATAACCGAGCATCTTCACTTCATCGCGTTGCTGACCTTCGCCGAGCAGCGCCGCCACCGGCACATCCAGATGTTGGCCGAGC
Source organism: Pseudomonas moraviensis (assembly GCF_900105805.1). Classification (NCBI taxonomy): domain Bacteria; kingdom Pseudomonadati; phylum Pseudomonadota; class Gammaproteobacteria; order Pseudomonadales; family Pseudomonadaceae; genus Pseudomonas; species Pseudomonas moraviensis. The sequence continues at coordinate 932,895 of NZ_LT629788.1, forward strand.
AGGTCGAGGAGGGCGGCTTCCAGGCCGGTGACCGCGTGAATGGTGATGCGCAGGTCGAACGTCTGCAGGCCACGGCCGCCGGCATCGCGGTCGGCGAAAGTCTTGCGCACCTGGTTGAGGATTTTCTGGTAGGTGCCGATCGGGCTGCCGACCACCAGATTGCGCGCGTCTTCCAGGGTCTGGCGAATGCGCTCGCCACCGGGCACTTCGCCGACGCCAGTGTGGCCGGCGTTATCCTTGAGGATGACGATGTTGCGGGTGAAAAACGGCCCGTGGGCGCCGCTCAGATTGAGCAGCATGCCGTCGTGACCGGCCACCGGAATCACTTGCATGTCGGTGATGATCGGAGCTTTGGCGGTGTCGTGAACAGTCATTATTGTTTTCCTTGTCGAGACGAAGTCAGGCGTGTTTCGGCGCGGCGTCGGCCACGGCTTTTTCAGCAGCGGGTTTGGGCGTGGTGCGCGCAGCGAAGACGATGATTGCGGCGATAATCGAGGTCGCGGCCAGACCATAGAGGCCGCCCTGAATCGAGCCGGTGTGTTGTTCCAGCAGGCCGAAGGTGGTCGGCGCGACGAAACCGCCGAGGTTGCCCACCGAGTTGATCAGTGCGATCACCGCCGCCGCGATGCGTGCGTCCAGGTAGGCCTGGGGAATCGGCCAGAACAGCGACGAGGCGGATTTGAAGCCCAGCGCCGCAAAGCAGATCGCGACGAAGGCAAAGATCGGCCCGCCAGTGGTGGACATGAACATCCCCGCTGCGGCGATCAGCAGCGCCGTAGCCACCCACGCTTGCTGGTGTTTCCACTTCGCCGACAGCGAGGCAAAGGCGTACATGCCGACGATCGACAGCAACCATGGAATCGAGTTGAACAGGCCGACCTGCACGTCGCTGAGTTCGCCCATCTTCTTGATGATGCTTGGCAGCCAGAAGGTCGCCGCATAAATGGTCAACTGAATGAAGAAGTAGATCAGGCAGAACAGAATGATCTGCCGGTCCTTGAGCAGTTTGCCCAGCGAGGGCCGAATCGGCGTCGCGGCTTCGCGGGCCTTTTGCTCGTCGTCGATGGCGCTGACCAGCGCATCCTGTTCGGCGCGGCTCAGCCATTTCGCATCGTGGGGTTTGGCATCCAGCCAGAACCAGACGAAAACGCACAGGCACACCGAGAACATCCCCTCGATGAAGTACATCCACTGCCAGCCGTGCATGCCCAGCCCGTTGATTTGCAGAAGCAGACCGGACAGCGGACCGGAGATAAGCGAGGCCACCGCCGAGCCGCTGAGGAAGATCGCGATCGCCTTGCCGCGCTCGACGCCTGGCAGCCAACGGGTGAAGTAATAAATCACCCCGGGAAAGAACCCGGCCTCGGCGACACCGAGCAGGAAACGCAGGATATAGAAGTGGGTTTCGTTCTGGATGAAGGCCATGCAGGCCGCGACGATGCCCCAGGTGAACATGATGCGGGTCAGCCAGATGCGCGCGCCGACTTTTTGCAGGAGCATGTTGGACGGCACTTCGAATAGAGCGTAGCCGATGAAGAACAGCCCGGCGCCGAAGCCGTAGGCGGCAGCGCCAATGCCCAGATCGGTTTCCATGTGGGTGCGGACGAAACCGATGTTCACCCGGTCAATGTAATTGACGATGAACATGATCACGAAGAGCGGCAGGACGTGGCGTTTGACTTTCGAGATGGCCGAGGCGAGCGTTGGATCAACGCTTTCCTGCATCCCCGAGACGGAGGTTTTCACTTGTTTTTCTCCCACTGATTATTTTTATGCGGGTAGGACTGGTGTTGCGTTGTTGATAGACATCATACAACTGTGTTTTTTTGTCCTACAAGTGGGGAGGGGTGATTAAATTCGTCTGAACATAGAGTTTCTTATGAAAAAATCGGGTTAAGCCCAATATCTTCGGGGGTTATAGCGAGATGTGCGTAGTGGCTTGCTTGCTTCAGGCATATCGGTAACACCTTAGGATCAACACAGCGAATTTCGACGTCTCTGATGTTGTCATACAAGTAGTAGTGGCATACAGCGCTAGAATCCATCTCAACCGTCATCCCGCGGTGCTACGATCGGCAAGCCCCGATCACCGGAACCGACCATGCAAGAAGACCTCGACGCGCCTGCGCGCAAACGCACGCACAACCTCGCTCATGACCTGGTGGAAAAACTCACCCAGAGCATCCTGCTCGGACAGATGTCGCCCGGTGACAAACTGCCGTCGGAGAATTCCATCGTCCAGGAGCACGGCGTCAGCCGCACGGTGGTGCGCGAGGCGATTTCCAAGTTGCAGGCCTCCGGCCTGGTCGAGACGCGCCACGGCATCGGCACGTTCGTGATCGAGCGCGCGGCGGAGCAGGGCCTGCGCCTGAATGTCGACACGGCGCTGGGTGTGCGCAGCATTCTCGAATTGCGCATGGGCCTTGAAACGCAAGCCGCAGCGCTGGCGGCGCAGCGACGCAGTGAGCAGCAGTTGCTGCAGATGCGTCAGGCGCTGGATGACTATCAGCGGCTGCTGGCCAACAACGACAGTTGCGTGGAGGCCGATCGGCGTTTTCATCTGTTGATCGCCGAGGCCACCGGCAACGCCTGCTTCAGCGAGATCATGCAGCACCTGGGCAGCGCGATGATCCCGCGCAATCGTCTGAATGCCGCCGAACGCGGCGCGGCGGATCTGAGCAAGCTCGGGCATTTGGCGAATCTGGAGCACGAGGCGATTCTGAATGCGATCAAGCGTCAGGACGCCGATGCCGCCCGTGCCGCCATGTGGCTGCACTTGACCAACAGTCGTGATCGCTTTATTGCCCAGGATTGATGCCGCTGGTCTGATCTATCGCACGCCGTCGATGGCCGCGCTTCCAACTTATACGCCCCGGATAATCCGGGCCAGTATTGTGAGGTGCAGCATGGCTGATGACTCGCTTGTTCCCGGTGGCATGGCGCCCACCGACCAGACCCGCCCCGTATCCGGCACCGACGAGCCGACCCTGAGCGATCACGACGCACCGCCGGGCATGCATCCGGGGCGCGATCCACTGAGCGATGGCGACCGGCCGGATGACTGGAAGGATCCGCCAGATGACGAGGATGTGCCGCCTGCGGATGAGCCGACGCCGTTGTCGGATGATATGCGCTGAAGCCTGGATTTTTCGTTGAATGTGTCGGCCGCTTCGCGAGCAGGCTCGCTCCCACGCTGGAGGGTGGGAGCGATCACAATCAAAAGATCGCAGCCTTCGGCAGGCGTGCCTCGGAATTAAACCGGGACCAAATCCCGCATCAACAACCCAAAGCGCAAATCCGCTCCATCCGGTACCGGCACATACACCGCATGCCCATCCCCCGACGCCACCTCAATCGCTTCCCCGCTGACGCTGCGCATATCATGCAGATCAAAATCAAAATTGCCCTTGGGCGTCATCAGTTCCAGATGATCGCCCATGACAAACCGATTCTCCACCTTCACCTCGGCCAAGCATCGGCGCCGTAGGCGAAGGCGTAGCGCATGTTTTTCAGGGTGCCAGCGGGGGCAAGCAGCTCGGGAGCGATGAGAGTCGGCATTTGGGTGTCGGTCGCAAAAGCCGCGCAGGGTAGGGCAGCTGTCGCGAGGGTTTATTGATCTGGATCTATGCTCCATGAATAAACATGGCACTCGCGCGCGCGGCGGCTGACTAAGTGGGGCGGGCGTGCGTGACGCCTGACTGACATGGACCGGATATGAACGAAAAGAGTCTGCAATTCAAATCCCTGACAGTGCTGCTAGTGCTGGTCACGGTAGCTTTTATCTGGATTCTGCTGCCGTTTTACGGCGCGGTGTTCTGGGCTGTCATCCTCGGCATTCTGTTTGCGCCAGTGCAGCGCAAGGTGCAGCTGAAATTCGGCTGGCCACGCAACGTGACCTCGCTGTGCACGTTGAGCCTGTGTCTGGTGATCGCGATTCTGCCAGTGATCATCGTCAGCATCTTGCTGGTGCAGGAAGGGGCGACGGTCTACAAGAACATCGAAAGCGGTGAGCTGGACATCGCCGCGTATCTGGCGCAGTTCAAGCACAGCTTGCCGCCGTACTTTCAGCATTTGCTCGATCGCTTTGGCATGGGCGAACTCGACAGCCTGCGGGAGAAAATCGTCAAGACGGCCATGCAGGGCAGTCAGGTGCTGGCGACCCAGGCGTTCAGTTTCGGCCAGGGCACCTTTGAATTCGTGGTGAGCTTTTTCATCATGCTGTATCTGCTGTTTTTCTTTCTGCGTGACGGCCCCGAGCTGGCGCGCAAGATGCGCACGGCGGTGCCGCTGGAGGAAAACCACAAGCGCCGCCTGCAACTGAAGTTCAACCGCGTGGTGCGTGCGACAGTCAAGGGCAACGTGGTCGTGGCCGTGACCCAGGGTGCGCTGGGCGGGCTGATTTTCTGGTTTCTCGACATTCCCAGCGCGTTGCTCTGGGCGGTGCTGATGGCGTTTCTCTCGCTGTTGCCTGCGGTGGGCGCGGGGATTGTCTGGGCGCCGGTGGCGGTGTACTTCCTGCTCAGCGGCATGATCTGGCAGGGCGTGGTGCTGGGCTTGTTCGGCGTCTTCGTGATCGGCCTGGTGGACAACGTGCTGCGCCCGATTCTGGTGGGCAAGGACACGAAAATGCCCGACTACCTGATTCTGGTTTCCACCCTTGGCGGGCTTGCGGTGTTCGGCCTCAACGGCTTCGTGATCGGCCCGCTGATCGCCGCGCTATTCCTGTCGAGCTGGGCGCTGTTCGTCGAGACCAAGCCCAAAGTGCAACTGCCTTAGGCATGCAACGCGGTGCTGGTGACCTGTTGCGACAAGGCCTGCGCCGCCGGCAAAGAGGTGAGCGGGCCGCTGATTGGCTCGCCATCGCGCACCAGATACCAGCAGGCGAGCAAGCCCGACGCGCGCAGCGAAGCGGGAACTGCGCTGCCGATCACCGACATGATTTGAACCTGAGCCATGGGAAAACCTCCATCAAACTGATGGGGCTACCTTAGGGATTTGTTGGCGCTGCGGACAATCAACGCTTTCGATAGTGGTCATTGATGCCAGTGAGGTCTGGCGTCATTCGACCACCTGATCGAGCATGTGCATGACTTCGCGTTCATTGAGCAGGCCCTTGTGCACAAGGTTTTCGGCGAGCAGGGACAGCAGCTTGGCGCACCGATGGCCTTCCAGATGCTTGAGCTCGGTGAGCGCGCTGTAGACCTTGCTCGAGGTGCACAAACCGACGATGCGGTGCGGATTTTGTGTGGGCATACAGTCGTCCTTGTTGTTATCGATCTGTTGTTTACGGACGGATTCAGATTGCGGTTCCGTCATGACAAAACGGTGACCGTTTGATGAAAAAAACAGCCAGCGGTCGACTCCATCATGCCGACTTTAGCTGCTCGAACTGTCCTCACAACGACCTCGGCGAGATTTTTTCGGACCTTCGCCGACCAGCGGTCATGAAACAGCCCCGCTCGAAAGCGGGGCTCTGTGTTGCGCTTACCAGCGTGGACCGCCGTAGTAACCATGCGGGCCGCCATAGTAGCCATGGGGCCGACCGTAATAACCGCGAGGCGGGCCGTAGTAAACAGGGGCCGGCTGCACGTAAACCGGTTGCTGCACATACACCGGTGCCGGTTGGTAGTAGACCGGTGGCGGCGGTTGCTGCACGTAGACCGGTTGCGGCTGAACATAAACCGGCTGTTGCTGCACGTACACCGGCCGATCCTGGTTGATCAGTGCCGAGCCGATGATGGCCGAGCCGACGATCGCGCCAAACACTGCAGGGCCCTGCCAGCCATGGCCACCACCCGCTTCAGCCTGACCGGTGACGGCGAGTGCGCCAATCAACAAAGCCATGATGGGAAGTTTACGAATCATGATAAGTCCTCGGTTCTTCGACCCGGCGGCTGGGCCTGAACCAGGCCCACAGTTGTCGCGGGGATACAGCTAAGACAGCAAATTTGCGAAATTCAGCACAGCCGCTGGGTAAATTTTGTGTAAGGTCTGTAGCGGCTTTTTTACTCGGCAGCGCGGCGCCTCGAACAAGCCGCAATGATGATTCAGAACCCGGTGGGCTGGCTAATCCCGTCCATCCGAAAGTGCGTTTGAAGGAGAAGTTTCATGCAGATGAACCCGAACAAAGACACCCAATTGTGCATGTCCCTGTCCGGGCGGCCGGGGAATTTCGGTCTGCGTTTTCACAACCATTTGTATGAACAGTTGGGCCTGAATTTCTACTACAAGGCATTCAGCAGCCAGGACCTGACCGGCGCAGTCGGTGGCATCCGCGCTCTGGGCATTCGTGGCTGCGGCGTGTCGATGCCGTTCAAGGAAGCCTGCATTGCTCTGGTCGATGAGCTGGATGCCTCGGCAGCGGCGATCCAGTCGATCAATACCATCGTCAACACCAACGGCCACCTCAAGGCCTATAACACCGATTACATCGCCGTCGCGCAGTTGCTGGAAAGCCACGCGGTGCCGAAAGATTCGACCTTCGCCCTGCGTGGCAGCGGCGGTATGGCCAAAGCGGTGGCCAGCGCCCTGCGCGATGGCGGCTACAGGAACGGTTTGATCGTCGCCCGCAACGAGCGGGCCGGACGTGCCTTGGCAGATTCGCTGGGTTATCGCTGGCAGGCCGAGTTGGGCGACGAGCGCCCGCAGATGCTGATCAACGTCACGCCGGTGGGCATGGATGGCGGACCGGAGGCGGGGCAACTGGCGTTCGAGCCTGAGGTGATCCAGGCGGCCGAGACCGTGTTCGATGTAGTGGCGATCCCTTCGGAAACGCCGCTGATCGTGCGGGCGCGGGCCGAAGGCAAGCGGGTGATCACCGGGCTGGAAGTGATTGCGATCCAGGCGCTGGAGCAGTTCGTGCTGTACACCGGGGTGCGGCCGAATGAGGCGCAGTTTGCGGCGGCGGTGGAATTTGCCCGTAGCTGAGTGATTTTTGTAGTGGGCTGGTCTGGCCTCATCGCGAGCAGGCTCACTCCTACAATTGGAATGCGTTCAATCTGTAGGAGTGAGCCTGCTCGCGATAGCCTCGCCACGGATTCACATGAGACCCCTACACTTCAGAAACAACACTCGCCCACCACAAAAACCATAACCGAGGCCACCCATGCATCCGCCCATCCTCAACCTCAACGAGGTCGAACTCGAGCCCCTGCCCGAAGCCCTCGCCCCCGAAGGCGAAACCGCCGGGCGTTATCAGCAGCGCATCGCGCGCATCGGTCAGCAACTGGGTGCGCAGAAACTCGGTTATCGCCTGTATGCGCTGCCGCCGGGCATGCGCGGCAGTCCGTTCCACAGCCATCGGGTCAATGAGGAAATGTTCTACGTGGTGGCCGGGGAGGGCGAGGTGCGGTTGGGAGGCGAGCGTTTTCCGATCCGCGCCGGTGATGTGATCGCCTGCCCAGCGGGCGGGCCGGAGAACGCCCATCAGATCATCAATACCGGCGCGGGCGAACTGCGTTATCTGGCGGTGAGCACTCAGCAGCAGCCTGAGATTTGCGAGTATCCGGATTCGAACAAGTATGCGGTGATGGATAACTTCGCGGTGGATGCCGAGGGCAATGCCTCGGGGTTTGTCGCTGTCGCGCGGCAGGCGGATGGGGTGGATTATTGGGATGGCGAATAAAAAATCTGAAATGCGCTGATGTCCCTTGTAGGAGTGAGCCTGCTCGCGATAGCGGTGTGTCGGTCAAATCCGCTGTGACTGACACACCGCTATCGCGAGCAGGCTCACTCCTACACGGGGATCCCAGGGTTATTCGAGACGGGCCAGGCGTTCTTCCAGCGCTGCAATCCGCGCTTCCAGTTCTTCGATGCGCTCCAGCGAAACGCCACCGCTCGATCGCTCCCCGGGATTGTGCCGCGCCGCCAATATCGCCTCGATATCCGCCGGATCGCCCAGCGCATGGGTGTAGCGATCCTCGCGCTGCCCGGACTGACGCGGAATCAACACCGCCAGTCCACGAGCGATCAATCGCTCAAGCTGATGCACGACCTGTTCGCTATCTTCGAACTCATGCATGCGCCCGCTGCGGGTCAGCAATTCATTGACGGTCTGCGGGCCGCGCAGAAACATCAAACCCGTCAGAATCACCTGTGCCGGCACCAGTTCCAGCGCCTTGTCGACCTTGTGCTCCCAGCGGTCGGCGCGGCTGCCCATGACCAGTCTGGTGAAGCCGCGACCTTCCAGCGCCCGCAGGCTCTGGCCAACCTGACCCTGATTGAGGTTCATCACCGGTTCGCGGCTGGTTTTCTGATTGCAGGCCAGCACCAGCGCGTTGAGGGTCAGCGGATAGGTTTCCGGGCTGGTGGCCTGCTTTTCGATCAGCGCACCGAGGATGCGGATTTCCGTGGCATTGAGCCGTGGCTGTTCGGCGGTGGATTCTTGTTCGTTGCTCATCGCGCGTTCCCTCTGCAGTCGAAGCCGCCTAGCCTAATCCTTGCCAAACAAAAGGCAAGCCGTGCGGTCATCAAGCATGGCTATAATCGCCACCACGTATTACCCAGCCATCACATGAGATTGCCATGACCATTTCACTGTACGCCGCATCCGTCCCGGTTTTTCAACAAATGCTCAACGCCCTGAGCGATGTGCTGAAAAAGGCTGAAGCCCACGCCAGCGCGAAAAACATCGACCAGAGCGTCTTCCTGCAAGCGCGGTTGTACCCGGACATGTTCCCGCTGGTGCGTCAGGTGCAGATCGCTGTGGATTTCGCCAAAGGCGTGTCGGCGCGTCTGGCTGAGGTCGAATTGCCGAAGTACGACGACACCGAAACCACCTTCGCCGAGCTGCAAGCGCTGATTGCCAAGGTTCTGGCCTTCATCGGCGAGATCAAGCCAGAGCAGATCGACGGCAAGGAAGGCATCGAAATCGTGACCCGTCCGGGCACGCCGAAAGAGAAGCGCTTCAGTGGTCAGGCGTATCTGCTGACTTACGGCTTGCCGCAGTTCTTCTTCCACGTCACCACCACTTATGCGCTGCTGCGTCATAACGGCGTTGAAGTGGGCAAGCGCGACTACATGGGCGCGTTCTAAGCCTGCAAGAGCCCCTCACCCTAACCCTCTCCCGGAGGGAGAGGGGACTGACCGTGGTGTTTGCCCGAGATAAGCTGACGTGAGCTATCAAGCCGAACTCAGGTATGAAAACGACACAGATCGGCTCCCTTTCCCCCTCGCCCCCTTGGGGGAGAGGGTTGGGGTGAGGGGGTAGATTCCAGCCACAAAAAAGCCCGCCAAGGTTCACACCAAGGCGGGCTTTTCGTTGCGCGAGAAATTACGCCGTGCGCTGAGCCTTCTCTTCCTCACCGAGGCAAGCCGCTGCGGTAAACAGCACATCGGTCGACGAGTTGAGCGCGGTTTCCGCCGAATCCTGCAGCACGCCAATAATGAAGCCTACCGCCACGACCTGCATGGCGATCTCGCTCGGGATGCCGAACAGGCTGCACGCCAGCGGAATCAGCAGCAGCGAACCACCGGCCACGCCCGAAGCGCCACAGGCGCAGATCGCTGCGACGACGCTGAGCAGGATCGCGGTCGGGATGTCCACGGTGATGCCCAAGGTGTGCACGGCCGCCAGGGTCAGCACGGTGATGGTGATTGCCGCGCCCGCCATGTTGATGGTGGCGCCAAGCGGGATCGATACCGAGTAGGTGTCTTCGTGCAGGCCCAGGCGCTTGCTCAACTCCAGATTGACCGGAATGTTCGCCGCCGAGCTGCGGGTGAAAAATGCGGTGATGCCGCTTTCGCGCAGGCACATCAGGGTCAACGGGTACGGGTTGCGGCGCAGCTTCCAGAACACGATCAGCGGGTTCATCACCAGCGCAACGAACAGCATGCAGCCCAGCAGCACGGCCAGCAGATGCGCATAGCCGAGCAGCGCGCCGAAACCGGAAGTGGCCAGCGTCGACGCCACCAGGCCAAAGATGCCCAGGGGCGCGAAGCGAATCACTACGCGCACGATCAGGGTCACGCCGTTGGACAGATCATCGAGCACTTCGCGGGTGGTATCGCCGGCGTGGCGAATGGCGATGCCCATGCCGATCGCCCAGGCGAGAATGCCGATGAAGTTGGCATTCATCAGCGCGCTGACCGGGTTGTCGACAACACTCAGCAACAGGCTTTGCAGGACCTCGGTGATGCCGCCAGGCGCGGTGACCGTAACGTTGTCCGTGGACAGTACCAGGGTCGACGGGAAGCTCATGCTGACAACAACGGCCACCACCGCCGCGGCGAACGTGCCCAGCAGGTAGAGGAACAGGATCGGCCGGATGTGTGTTTCCTGGCCATGCTTGTGGTTGGCGATCGAAGCCATCACCAGCACGAACACCAGAATCGGCGCCACGGCTTTCAACGCCGAGACAAACACTTTGCCAATGAACACGGTGGACTTCGCCGCTTCCGGGGCGAACAGAGCCAGGGCGATGCCGGCGATCAGGCCGATGACGATCTGGCTGACCAGACTGAGGTTTTTCAGGCGTTGCAAAAGAGAAGGGGATGAAGCGGTCATGACGGCATCTCTGTTTTTTATAGGGTGCGAAGCGTCGTGGGCAGTCACGAAACGCCTGTCGAAGTGACATCAACGCCGCCAAACGGCACGTTGATCAGCTGTACGATTTTCAGGGCGCGGACTTTATCACAGCGCAGGCGCCAACCTTCAGCCTGTGACGATCTGCCACCGCATCAACCGGGCAGATCGGCAGTTTTGGGCAACTCAGTGCAGACACAGTCTGTTAAGATTCGCCATCCTCATTTTCTAGTTCTGCCAGCGGGCCTCCGGGTCATCGCTGGCGTCGTCGTTTTGCTGGAGTTGCGCATGCTGTTGCCTATTCTTCTGTTGTCCGCCGCCGGGTTCACGGTGCTGACCACGGAATTCGTCATTGTCGGCCTGCTGCCGGCGATAGCCCGAGACCTCGAAGTCACCATCCCGCAAGCCGGGCTGTTGGTGACGTTGTTCGCCTTTACCGTGGCGCTGTTCGGCCCGTTCCTGACCGCTTATTTCGCCCGTTTCGAACGGCGCAGACTGTTCATCAGCATCCTGATCATGTTCGGCCTGGCCAACACAGTTGCAGCTTTGGCGCCGAACATCTGGGTGATGGCCATCGCGCGCTTGATTCCGGCGCTGGGCTTGCCGGTGTTCTGGGCGCTGGCCAGCGAGACGGCGGTGGACATCGTCGGCCCGGATTTCGCCGGTCGGGCGATTGCCAAGATCGGCTTCGGTATTGTCTGCGCCACGGTGTTCGGCATTCCGGTCGGCACGCTGATTTCCGACGCGTTCGGCTGGCGCAGCGCATTCGGCATTCTCGCGCTGATCGCGTTTGCCAAAGCCTTGCTGCTGTTTGTCTACCTGCCGAAAACCAGTCTGCACCAGCATCAGGTCAGCTTCCGTTCGCAATTCAAGATCCTGCGCAGTCCGTTGATGATCGGCCATATCGTGTTGTCGATTCTGGTGTTCAGCGGCATGTTTACCGCCTACACCTACCTCGCCGACATCCTCGAGCGCCTTGCCGGGTTCAACGGCACCGTAGTCGGCTGGTGCCTGATGGCCTTTGGCGCGGTGGGGCTGATTGGTAACTCGCTCGGTGGACGTGCGGTGGATCGGCATCCGCTGGGAGCGTCGGTGTTGTTCTGCGCGTTCATGATCGCTGGCATGGTCTCGCTGGTGCCGAACATTCATTCGCCCGTTGGCCTGGCAGTGGCGATGGGCATCTGGGGCGTAACCCAGGCGGCGCTGTTCCTGGTCAGCCATGTGCGCCTGATGAAAGCCGCGCCGCAAGCGCCTGCGTTTGCCGCATCGCTGAACATCGCCGGGGCCAATCTCGGTATCGGCCTGGGCGCGATGGTCGGCGGTCGGGTGATCGACAGTGCCGGTCTGGGCTTTCTCGGCTTTGCCGCTGCCGGCTTCATCCTGCTGTCGGTGTTCCTCGCCATGGTGCTGATGACGCTGAAGCCGCGTGAAGCCTGCGCTTCATAATCCGGTAAACAGCTCGCGTCGGGCACCCTCGGTAATCGCAACGATGCCAGGGTGCTTGACCTTGCGCTCCACCGAAATGGCGTAGAACGACTCGCTCACCGCATCGGTCTGGCCAATCAGTTCGACGCCGTACTGACGCTTCACTTCCTCGGCAATAACGCTCGGGCCGATAAAGATCCCGCTGCCGGATTGGCCGAAGGCCTGCATCAAAGCACTGTCATCGAACTCGCCGACTATCTGCGGCTGGATCTGCTGTTCGGCGAACCAGCGCTGCAAGCGGCTGCGCACCACGGTTTCGGCTCCGGGAATCAACAGCGGCGCGCCGTGCAGGCTGCGCGGGAAGTCCTGGCCATACTGTGCGGCGAGTTCGGCGGTGGCGAAAAAACTGATACCGCATTCACCGAGCTTCTGGCTGTAGCCCTTGATGTCCAGATGCGAGGGCATCGGGCTGTCGGAAATCACCAGATCCAGACGTTGAATGGCCAGATCCGCGAGCAGGCGTTCGAGTTTGTCCTCGCGACAGGTGATGCGCAGCGGCTCGCTCAGCTCCATGGTCGGTGCGATCAGGCGATAGACAATGGATTTTGGCACCACATCGGCGACGCCAACCCGGAACAGGATCTGCTGCTCGTTGGGTTGCGCGCGCAGCATCAGCTCCAGCTCGCCGCCCAACTGAAACATCTGCTCGGCGTAGGGCAGGGCCTGGCGCCCGGCTTCGGTGAGCTCCAGCTGCCGGCCAACGCGACGAAACAGTTCCACGTTATAGGTTTGTTCGAGCAGGGAAATCTGCCCGCTGATGGTCTGCGGCGTCAGATTGAGCTGCTCGCAGGCGCGGACGATGCTGCCGGTTTTAGCCACGACCCAGAAGTAATGCAGTTGTCGGTAGTTGAGCATATCGATCGCCACTTCGTGAAAACCGAAGTATAGCCGCTAAAAATACGAATTTTCCTGAACTGTTCATCTCCCTAGAATGCCCAGCCATCGACGGCCGGTGTGTGCGCCTGTCTGTTCATTCGAAGGAAACCTTATGAAATACACATTTCCCGCAGTGATGTTTGCGTCTTTACTGGTTCTGGCCGGTTGTGATCAGGCGGAAAAAAGCGCGCAGCAATTGATGGGCGCTGCGGCCGAGACCGCCAAGCAAGCGATCGACGATACCCACAAGGCCGCCGAGCAAGCGCTCAGCGATGCCACCGGTGGCTTGATCCAGAAAAAAGAAACGCCGGAAAAACAAACGGAAGAATCCGAATCTTCCTCCAAGACCATCTGAACCGTCTTACACAGAGTCAGGACTGACCCATGGAATATCTGTTAGAACTCGCCGCCAGCCCGACCGCCTGGGTTGCTTTGGCCACATTGGTGGTGATGGAAATCGTGCTCGGCATCGATAACCTGATCTTTATCTCGATCCTCACCAACAAATTGCCCGAGCAGCACCGGCAAAAGGCGCGCCGTATCGGTATCGGCATGGCCCTGATCCTGCGTCTGGCACTGTTGAGCACCATCGCCTTCATCGTTCAGTTGACCGAGCCGGTGATCGAAATCCTCGGCCATGCGTTCTCCTGGAAGGACATGATCCTCATCGCCGGTGGCCTGTTCCTGGTCTGGAAAGCCACGACCGAGATCCATCACAGCATGGACCCGGCGCCGGAAGATCCAAAGACCGCGACGTCGACCGTGACCCTGGGCTTCGCCGCGGCCATCGGCCAGATCCTCATGCTGGATATGGTGTTCTCGATCGACAGCATCATTACCGCTGTCGGCATGACCGAACACTTGCCGATCATGATCATCGCGGTGGTGGTGTCGGTACTGGTGATGCTGCTCGCGGCTGATCCTCTGGCCAAGTTCATCAACGACAACCCGACCGTGGTCATGCTGGCGCTGGGCTTCCTGATCATGATCGGCATGACGCTGATCGCCGAAGGCTTCGGCGCCCATGTACCGAAAGGTTATGTGTATGCGGCCATGGCGTTCTCGGCCGGTATCGAGGTGTTGAACATGATGTCGCGCCGGGCGAAGCAGAAGAAGGTTGCTCAGCAGGCGTAATGGCTGACAACACAAAAACCGCTTGGGCTGGTTGAGTCCAGGCGGTTTTTTTTCGCTTTGATATTGGCGTTGTGTTTGAGAGCGAGCCCCCTCACCCCAGCCCTCTCCCGAGGGAGAGGGCTGGGGTGAGGGGCTCTTCAAATCCTGTGTTCGGCTCGATGATTCAGGTCGGCGTAATTTAAAAGAACAACCCGGTCAGTTCCCTCTCCCTCCGGGAGAGGGCTAGGGTGAGGGGCTCTTGATCTTCAGTGCGCAGCAACGTGCCGTACGGAATGCTTCTCTGTCTTCTCAACCGTTGGCGTCTGCACCGGGTGATGATGCCGCCGGGAAATCCGCAACACGCCCCACAACATGGCAGTCGCCACGGCCAGCCAGCCGGCTATCAACATCACGATGGTCATGGTCAGGCTCATTGGTGCCTCCTCTTCGCCCTGCGTCGGGCGCTCGCTTTTCGCAATTCGCTCTACTTCAGTGACAGTCTAGTCAATGGGGTGTTTCAAGCTATTGACCAAAGGTCGTTAGTGACCAATCACTTTGCTCTATGTAATCGCGGTGTCTGCGGTTTAAGGCTATACCGCGAACAGGTGCGGCTCTATGATCGCTGGCGTTGCCGGAACACGACGCCGGCGTCTGTGAAGAGAGTGAAGATGGTGCAGGTATTTTCTCGAATGCGTGGGGCGTTGCTGATCGGCGCCTGCGTGGCGGCGCTGAGCGGATGCGCAGGCAATGTGGTGCCGGAAGTCAAGCGCTTGCCCGAGCGGGTTGAGCTCAGCGGCACTTTTTATCGCGGCGAAGCCAATCAGAGCGGACCACAGGTGCTGGCCAGTCTGCTGTCGCAACAAGGCATCGTGATCACTCCGGGACTTCTGGAAAAACCGCTGAGCTTGCCGGGCGCTGAAGACAAGCTGCAGCAAAACATGCAGAACCTCGCCCGCGAATATGGCCTGGTGGTCTATCCGCTAGACAGCAAGCTGCCAGCCTTGTTGACTCAGGTTGCGGCAGGTTATCCGGTGATGGTGCGCTTCAGCGAGGGTTCGGCCTTTTGGGCTGAACCGCGTTACGCGATCCTCTCCGGCTACGACCGCAATAAGCAGAAGGTGCTGTTGCGCGCTGGCATGAATCGTCGGCAATTGATGGATTTTGACAGCTTCGAGTCGGCGTTCGACAAATCCGGTGGCTGGGCGATTCTGATCCAGAAGCCGTCGCAGATCCCCGCCGCTGTAGACCGTGCCCGTTGGTTGAAAGCCGCCGATGAGCTGGCGCAGGCTGGTGAAGAAAACGCCGCGGCGCAAGCGAGAAAAGCTCTGGCGGCGCAGTAAGGCTCCGTTCGTCATCTGCCGGGCACGACTGCGCCCGGCAGGCCTCTGAAGATCAGTACCCGTGCTTCGCGGGTGAATCAAGGAGGCAACATGGCAGATTCCTCAACCCCGAAAGGCCCGCATTCGTCCGATCACTCCTCGGGTGATGATCTGGGATTCGATCCGGATTCGCCGGACCTTGACGATCCGCAAGTCGATCCGGTCGGTCCGGCCAAGGCGCCGCTGGATGTCGAGCCTGGTGAAGATCCGAAGAAACCGGCCAAGCCCTACGATCCGATGGCCGATCTGAAACCTTGATGCGAGGTGCGTATGAGTACCGATTCAAGCTTCGACGATCACAAACCTGACAGCGTCCCGACCACGCCAGAGCCAGACGTTGATCCGGTGCTGGATCCGGGCAGTCCGATGCGCGATCCACTGGCGCGGCCCAATGTGCTGACGCCCGACGTTTCGCCAGAGCCGAGCTCGGGCGATGGCATCCCCGATGACGACAAGATGCCGCTGCCCAACGACTGAAAAAGCAGCAGGCGAAAAAAAGCCCCGAAGACTCGGGGCTTTTTCATGTTCGCGGGATCTACTTTGCCGCTTC
This sequence comes from Pseudomonas moraviensis, assembly GCF_900105805.1. Lineage (NCBI taxonomy): Bacteria > Pseudomonadati > Pseudomonadota > Gammaproteobacteria > Pseudomonadales > Pseudomonadaceae > Pseudomonas > Pseudomonas moraviensis. The sequence continues at coordinate 948,820 of NZ_LT629788.1, forward strand.
GACCACGCCACTCTGACGACTCTTTAGGTTTTTGTCGGCCTTGTATTGCTGGGCTACCGCAGGAACATTCGCGCTGCGCCCGGTTTCCACCCAGCTGCGGATACGGCTGGCATCGGCAAAATGCGTGTACTTGCCAAACGCATCGAGAATCACCAGGGCGACCGGGCGATTGCCCATCTTCGTCACCAGCACCAGGCAATGGCCGGCCGGATTGGTGAAGCCGGTCTTGGTGATCTTGATGTCCCAATCGGCCTTGTTGACCAGATGATCGGTATTGCGAAAGCCCAGGGTGTAGTTGGGCTTGCGGAACGCCACGGTTTTTTCCTTGGTGGTGGTCAACTGCACGAGTAACGGCTGCTTGTGCGCAGCCACCAGCAATTTGCTCAGGTCGCGGGCAGTGGAAACGTTGCGTTCCGACAGGCCGGTCGGCTCGACGAAGTGTGTGCTGGTCATGCCCAGCGCCTTGGCCTTGGCGTTCATCGCCGCAATAAAAGCTGCATAGCCGCCCGGGTAGTGATGCGCAAGGCTGGCGGCAGCACGGTTTTCCGAAGACATCAAAGCGATCAGCAGCATCTCGCGGCGCGGCAGCTCACTCTTGAGTTTGACCCGGGAGAACACACCCTTCATTTCCGGCGTGTTCCTGATATCGACATCGATCCATTCGTCCATGTTCTGTCGAGCTTCTACCACCACCAGGCCAGTCATCAGCTTGCTGACAGAGGCGATCGGCACGATCACGTCAGGGTTGCTGGAATAAATGACTTTATTGGTCTGCATATCCATGAGCAGGGCGCTGCCGGACGCGATCTTCAGGGTCGAGGCGTCGCGCGGGACAGCGGTGGTTTCCGCAGCGTTGATCGTTGGCGTGATGAATGTGCCTGTGAAAGCAAAAAACAGGCTCAGAATCGAGAGACGAATTTTCACGCGGGCGAACTCATAAGGGTTGGATATTCCGTTAGTTTGTAACGGGTTATTTCTTAAAACCGGCGCATTTTAGGAGTATGGCTGAAGAACTGTCGATGGTTGTTTGAGAGACCTGAAAATCTCGTGAAAAGGCCTGTAAAAAGAGCGGTTTCCGGCGAACGGTTGAAGTTTTTTCTCAGGCATGAAAAACCCCGCACAAGGCGGGGTTCCGATACGGTGGAAAAAAACCGGTCAGGCGTGCAGGGTTTCTGCCGCGTACAGGGTGTTTTCCAGCAGGCAGGCGCGAGTCATCGGGCCGACGCCACCCGGTACCGGGGTGATCCAGCCGGCGCGGGGCAGGGCGGTTTCGTAGACGACGTCACCGACCAGCTTGCCGTCGTCCTGACGGTTGATGCCGACGTCGATGACGATCGCGCCTTCCTTGATCCACTCGCCCTTGACCAGGCCCGGCTTGCCGGCGGCAACGACCACCAGATCGGCTCGGCCGACGTGACCGGCCAGATCCTTGGTGAAGCGATGGGTCACGGTGACGGTGCAGCCGGCCAGCAGCAGTTCCATGGCCATCGGGCGACCGACAATATTGGAGGCGCCGACGACCACGGCGTCCATCCCATAAAGGTCAGCACCGGTGCTTTCGAGCAGGGTCATGATGCCTTTCGGGGTGCACGGGCGCAGCAGCGGAATGCGCTGGGCCAGACGACCGACGTTGTAGGGGTGGAAACCGTCGACGTCTTTGTCCGGGCGGATGCGCTCCAGCAATTTGGACGCATCGAGGTGCTCGGGCAGAGGCAGTTGCAAGAGAACGCCGTCGATGGCCGGGTCGTCATTGAGACGATCGATCAGATCGGTCAGGGCGTCCTGAGTGGTGTCGGAGGGCAGGTCGTAGGCTTGAGAGAGGAAGCCAACCTCTTCACAGTCTTTACGCTTGTGCGAGACATAAACCTGAGAGGCAGGATCGCTGCCGACCAGGATCACCGCGAGGCCGGGGGTGCGCAGGCCTTGCTGGCGACGCTCGGCAACTCGTTGGGCGATCTGCTGGCGCAGGCTGGCGGCGATCGATTTGCCGTCGATTAGTTGTGCAGTCATTGCGCGTGATTAACCATCGAGAGGGGAAAAAATGAGAACGCATTCTCGCATGTCGAGCGGTGAGGGCAAAGGCGCTTGGTCAGCAAATTCCTCTAACTCCTTTAATTAAATGAATTTTTTTCAAAAAGGATTTGACGACCTTTGGAGCCCTCTATACTATTCGTCGCACTTGTCGGGCACAGCCTAGCACTGGTTAAGAAGGTGAAGCGGAATCAAGGTTCTGCGACACTGGAAAGCACTTAGTTTGTAGTCCTTTAAGAGTACAGATTAACAAGGCGCCCGTAGCTCAGCTGGATAGAGCATCCGCCTTCTAAGCGGATGGTCGCAGGTTCGAGTCCTGCCGGGTGCGCCATTAGGCAGCTTTGGCACAAGTAACGCGATATGGTGGGCGTAGCTCAGTTGGTAGAGCACGGGATTGTGACTCCCGTTGTCGTGGGTTCGATCCCCATCGTCCACCCCATATTTCGAAAGGCGCCAGATTTAACGGTCTGGCGCCTTTGCTTTAAAAGCTTCATCCGCGGATGTGGTGGAATTGGTAGACACACTGGATTTAGGTTCCAGCGCCGCGAGGCGTAAGAGTTCGAGTCTCTTCATCCGCACCAAATAAAGCTTCATTTGTGCTTCGGGCCTGATGAGGTTTCGACAAAGAAGTTGTTTGGCTTTTTTGTTACGCAATATGGTGGGCGTAGCTCAGTTGGTAGAGCACGGGATTGTGACTCCCGTTGTCGTGGGTTCGATCCCCATCGTCCACCCCATATTTCGAAAGGCGCCAGATTTAACAGTCTGGCGCCTTTTTTGTTTTAGTGGTTCTGAAATCCGGTTATGGCCGGATTCAGGTCGCAGGGCAGGGCACTTCATCGAATTTACAGGTTCCGATGGGGCTGAGCTGCTCGCTGTTCCGGTCATTGCCGGTATAGCTGTCAGGGCCAATTGATTGTCCTTCTATATATAGAAGGGTTGATGCAGAGCCCTGAAGTGATCGCTTGTATTCGCCTGTGGAGTGCGCGGCATTCGTGCGGCGCTCCCTATAAATTGCCTGCTGTTTTTTTACCCGTTTCCAGTAGGGTGACTTCTTGAGTTTGACCCACTAGAATGCATGCCCTTGATTCTGGGGTCGGAAACGGCCGGCTAACGTCTGTGCAACGAGGAATATCCATGCAAGTTTCTGTTGAAAATACTACTGCTCTCGAGCGCCGCATGAGCGTCACCGTGCCGGCAGAGCGCATCGAGACTCAGGTCAACAAGCGTCTGCAGCAGACTGCCCAAAAGGCCAAAATTGCTGGCTTCCGTCCAGGCAAAGTGCCAATGAGCGAAATCAAGCGCCGTTTCGGTGCTGACGCGCGCCAGGAAGCGGTAGGCGACGTGATCCAGTCTTCGTTCTACGAAGCTGTGGTCGAGCAGAAGCTGAACCCAGCCGGTTCGCCTTCGATCGAGCCAAAATCCCTCGAAGCGGGCAAGGACCTGGAATACGTGGCCGTATTCGAAGTGTTCCCTGAGTTCACCGTTGCCGGTTTCGAAGGCATCACCGTTGAGCGCCTGAGCGCTGAAGTGGCTGACGCTGACCTGGACAAGATGCTGGACATCCTGCGCAAGCAGAACACCCGTTTTGAAGTGGCCGATCGTGCCGCCCAGAACGAAGATCAGTTGAACATCGATTTCGTTGGCAAGGTCGACGGCGAAGTGTTCGCTGGCGGTTCCGCCAAGGGCACTCAGCTGGTACTGGGTTCCGGCCGCATGATCCCGGGCTTCGAAGAAGGCCTGGTCGGCGCTAAAGCTGGTGAAGAGCGCGTTCTGAATCTGGCCTTCCCTGAGGACTATCAGAACCTCGACCTCGCTGGCAAAGCGGCCGAGTTCACCGTGACCGTCAACACTGTGTCCGAGCCTAAGCTGCCTGAGCTGAACGAAGAGTTCTTCGCTCAATTCGGCATCAAGGAAAGCGGCATCGACGGTTTCCGCACCGAAGTTCGCAAGAACATGGAGCGTGAACTGCGTCAGGCGATCAAGTCCAAGGTCAAGAATCAGGTCATGGACGGTCTGCTGGCCACCAACCCGATCGAAGTGCCAAAGGCCCTGCTGTCCAACGAAGTTGACCGTCTGCGCGTGCAGGCTGTTCAGCAGTTCGGTGGCAACATCAAGCCAGACCAACTGCCGGCCGAGCTGTTCGAAGAGCAAGCCAAGCGTCGCGTCGTGCTGGGCCTGATCGTCGCTGAAGTGGTCAAGCAGTTCGATCTGAAGCCTGACGAAGCTCGCGTTCGCGAAATGATTCAGGAAATGGCTTCCGCTTACCAGGAGCCAGAGCAGGTCGTGTCGTGGTACTACAAAAACGAGCAGCAACTGAACGAAGTGCGTTCGGTTGTGCTGGAAGAACAAGTTGTGGATACTGTTCTGCAGAAAGCTAGTGTGACCGACAAATCGGTCTCCTACGAAGAAGCAGTCAAGCCGGTAGAAGCTCCAGCAGCCGACTGATTGATTTTGCGTTAGAAGTGCACACCATAAGCCAGCTCTCGAGCTGGCTTATGCGTATTCAAGACATAACTATTTGGGAGCGACTGCAGAGCATGTTCCGTAATTCTTATATTCAGCAGAACTCTGATATCCAGGCCGCCGGCGGCCTGGTCCCGATGGTTGTCGAGCAGTCCGCTCGTGGCGAACGCGCCTACGACATCTACTCGCGCCTGCTCAAGGAGCGAGTGATCTTTCTGGTGGGCCCGGTAGAGGACTACATGGCCAACCTGATCTGTGCGCAACTGCTGTTCCTTGAAGCGGAAAACCCGGACAAGGACATCCATCTGTACATCAACTCGCCGGGCGGTTCGGTGACTGCAGGCATGTCGATCTACGACACCATGCAGTTCATCAAGCCGAACGTATCGACCACCTGCATCGGTCAGGCCTGCAGCATGGGCGCATTCCTGCTCACCGCAGGTGCTCCGGGCAAGCGTTTCTGCCTGCCGAACTCGCGCGTGATGATTCACCAGCCACTGGGTGGTTTCCAGGGCCAGGCGTCGGACATCGAAATCCACGCCAAGGAAATCCTCTTCATCCGCGAGCGTCTGAACATGCTGATGGCCAAGCACAGCGGCCGTACTCTGGAAGAAATCGAGCGCGACACCAATCGCGACAACTTCATGAGTGCCGAAGCTGCGAAGGAATACGGCCTGATCGATGAAGTGATCAACCAGCGTCCAGCTTAATATAAGCAGCGCAAAACAGGCCTGATCGGCATGTCCGATCAGCGGCGGGCTTGAAAAAGCCCGCAATAGCCTTCATCTTGTGTTGCAAGCCTATCGGATTTGGATCGAACGAATGACTGACACCCGCAACGGCGAGGACAACGGCAAGCTGCTCTATTGCTCCTTCTGTGGCAAAAGCCAGCATGAAGTGCGCAAATTGATTGCCGGCCCCTCGGTCTTTATCTGCGACGAGTGCGTCGACCTGTGCAATGACATCATCCGCGAGGAGGTGCAGGAAGCACAGGCCGAAAGCAGCGCGCATAAATTGCCTTCGCCTAAAGAAATCAGCGGCATCCTTGACCAGTACGTCATTGGTCAGGAGCGTGCGAAAAAGGTTTTGGCCGTAGCGGTGTACAACCACTACAAGCGCCTGAACCAGCGTGACAAAAAGGCTGACGACGTCGAACTCGGCAAGAGCAACATCCTGCTGATCGGCCCGACAGGCTCTGGTAAAACCCTGCTGGCCGAAACGCTGGCCCGCTTGCTGAACGTTCCGTTCACCATCGCCGACGCAACCACCCTCACCGAGGCCGGTTACGTGGGTGAAGATGTCGAGAACATCATTCAGAAGCTGCTGCAGAAGTGCGATTACGACGTAGAGAAAGCCCAGATGGGTATTGTCTACATCGACGAAATCGACAAGATTTCCCGCAAGTCCGACAACCCGTCGATCACCCGTGATGTTTCCGGTGAAGGCGTGCAGCAGGCCTTGCTCAAGTTGATCGAAGGCACGGTCGCCTCGGTACCGCCGCAAGGTGGCCGCAAGCATCCGCAGCAGGAGTTCCTGCAGGTCGACACCCGTAACATCCTGTTCATCTGCGGTGGTGCGTTCTCAGGCCTGGAAAAGGTCATTCAGAACCGTTCCACCAAAGGCGGCATCGGCTTTAACGCCGAAGTGCGCAGCAAGGAAGAAGGCAAGAAAGTCGGTGAATCCCTGCGTGAAGTCGAGCCTGACGATCTGGTCAAGTTCGGTCTGATCCCGGAATTCGTCGGTCGTTTGCCTGTCCTGGCGACACTGGACGAGCTCGACGAGGCTGCGCTGATGCAGATCCTCACCGAGCCGAAAAATGCTCTGACCAAACAGTATGCCAAGCTGTTCGAGATGGAAGGCGTGGACCTGGAATTCCGTTCCGACGCGCTGAAATCGGTCGCCAAGCGTGCCCTGGAACGTAAAACCGGTGCTCGTGGCCTGCGTTCGATTCTCGAAGGTGTGCTGCTCGACACGATGTATGAGATCCCCTCGCAGTCCGAGGTGAGCAAGGTCGTGATCGATGAAAGCGTGATCGAAGGCAAGTCCAAGCCACTGTATATCTACGAAAACAGTGAGCCGGCGGCCAAGGCAGCGCCGGACGCGTAAGCGTCCACCGCGCCGCAACAAAGAAGGGGCCTTCGGGCCTCTTTTTTTTTAAGTCGTTTTTTACCTCCGCTTTACGCTTGTTTTTTTTCGAGGCAGCCCCCATCTTGGTTTCAAGCTCAATTCCATCTGATTACGGCCATATGGCCGCCGTAGAGGCGAAATCATGAAGACAACCATCGAATTGCCTCTCCTGCCATTGCGTGATGTCGTGGTTTATCCGCACATGGTTATCCCGCTGTTCGTGGGGCGCGAGAAATCCATCGAAGCCCTCGAGGCCGCGATGACGGGTGACAAGCAGATTCTGCTGCTGGCCCAGCGAAACCCGGCTGACGATGATCCCGGTGAAGACGCTCTCTATCGCGTAGGTACGATTGCTACCGTTCTGCAGCTGCTGAAACTGCCTGATGGCACGGTCAAGGTTCTGGTCGAAGGCGAGCAGCGTGGTACCGTCGAACGCTTCAGCGAAGTCGATGGCCACTGCCGCGCCGAAGTCTCTTTGATCGAAGAAGTCGATGCCGCCGAGCGCGAGTCGGAAGTCTTCGTGCGCACGTTGCTGTCGCAGTTCGAACAATATGTGCAGCTGGGCAAGAAGGTCCCGGCTGAAGTCCTGTCATCCCTCAACAGCATCGATGAGCCGGGTCGCCTGGTCGACACCATGGCCGCGCACATGGCGCTGAAAATCGAGCAGAAGCAGGAAATCCTCGAGATCATCGATCTGTCGGCCCGTGTCGAGCACGTGCTGGCGCTGCTGGACGCCGAAATCGACCTGCTGCAGGTTGAGAAACGCATTCGCGGTCGCGTCAAAAAGCAAATGGAGCGCAGCCAGCGCGAGTACTACCTGAATGAGCAGATGAAGGCCATTCAGAAAGAGCTCGGCGATGGTGACGAAGGCCACAACGAAATCGAAGAGCTGAAAAAGCGCATCGATGCTGCCGGCCTGCCGAAAGACGCACTGGCCAAAGCCACCGCCGAGCTGAACAAGCTCAAGCAAATGTCGCCGATGTCGGCTGAAGCCACCGTGGTGCGCTCGTACATCGACTGGCTGGTGCAGGTGCCGTGGAAGGCGCAGAGCAAGGTACGCCTCGATCTGGCCCGTGCAGAAGACATTCTCGACGCCGATCACTACGGTCTTGAAGAGGTCAAGGAACGCATCCTTGAATACCTCGCCGTGCAAAAGCGCGTGAAGAAAATCCGTGGCCCGGTGTTGTGCCTGGTCGGTCCTCCAGGTGTGGGTAAAACCTCGCTGGCGGAGTCGATTGCCCACGCCACCAATCGCAAATTCGTGCGCATGGCCCTGGGCGGTGTGCGTGATGAAGCGGAAATTCGTGGCCATCGCCGGACCTACATCGGTTCGATGCCGGGAAGATTGATTCAAAAAATGACAAAAGTGGGCGTTCGTAACCCGCTGTTCCTGCTCGATGAAATCGACAAGATGGGCAGCGACATGCGTGGCGACCCGGCGTCTGCGTTGCTGGAAGTGCTTGATCCCGAGCAAAACCACAACTTCAACGATCACTATCTGGAAGTCGACTACGACCTGTCCGATGTGATGTTCCTGTGCACCTCGAACTCGATGAACATCCCGCCAGCGCTGCTGGACCGGATGGAAGTCATCCGTCTGCCGGGTTACACCGAAGACGAGAAGATCAACATCGCCGTGAAATACCTGTCGCCAAAACAGATCGCCGCCAATGGTCTGAAGAAGGGCGAGCTGGAGTTCGACGAGGAAGCGATCCGCGACATCATCCGTTACTACACTCGTGAAGCGGGCGTGCGTGGCCTTGAGCGGCAGATTGCCAAGGTCTGCCGCAAGGCGGTCAAAGAGCATGCGCTGGAAAAACGTTTCTCGGTAAAAGTGACAGCTGATCTGCTTGAGCACTTCCTGGGCGTGCGTAAATTCCGCTACGGTTTGGCCGAGCAACAGGATCAGGTGGGGCAGGTGACTGGCCTGGCATGGACTCAGGTTGGCGGCGAATTGCTGACGATCGAAGCCGCTGTGATTCCGGGCAAAGGCCAGCTGATCAAGACCGGTTCGCTCGGTGATGTAATGGTCGAATCGATCACTGCCGCGCAGACCGTGGTCCGCAGCCGCGCCAAGAGCTTGGGCATTCCACTGGACTTCCACGAGAAGCGCGACACCCACATTCACATGCCGGAAGGGGCGACGCCGAAAGACGGTCCTAGCGCTGGCGTCGGTATGTGCACGGCGCTGGTCTCGGCATTGACCGGTATTCCGGTGCGCGCCGACGTCGCCATGACCGGTGAGATCACCTTGCGTGGGCAGGTGCTGGCGATTGGCGGCCTGAAAGAAAAACTGCTGGCGGCGCATCGCGGCGGAATCAAGATTGTGATTATTCCGGAAGAAAACGTCCGCGATCTGAAGGAGATTCCTGACAATATCAAGCAGGATCTGCAGATCAAACCGGTTAAATGGATTGACGAGGTCCTGCAAATTGCGCTGCAATACGCGCCGGAGCCCTTGCCGGATGTGGCTCCAGAGATAGTTGCCAAGGACGAAAAACGCGAGTCTGATGCCAAGGAAAGAATTAGCACGCATTAATACGTTTTAGCCTGGGGGGCTTTCCTTGACAGCTTTTTAGAGCCCTTGTTATAAAGCGGCTCTTAAGTGTCTGTAGGCCATTCAGCACTCGTTTTTGCTTTCACCAAAAAACTTAGAAACATCTCAAAATAGATATAAGGGGACTTAGAGTGAACAAGTCGGAACTGATTGATGCTATCGCTGCATCCGCTGATATCCCGAAAGCTGCTGCTGGCCGTGCGCTGGACGCTGTAATCGAATCCGTCACTGGCGCTCTGAAGGCTGGCGACTCCGTTGTTCTGGTTGGTTTCGGTACTTTCTCCGTGACTGACCGTCCGGCTCGTACCGGTCGCAACCCGCAAACCGGCAAGACTCTGGAAATCCCGGCTGCCAAGAAGCCAGGTTTCAAAGCCGGTAAAGCACTGAAAGAAGCTGTTAACTGAGTTTTCAGGTTTTTACCCATCCGGGTCGGGGTCAAGCCTGACTTGGCAGCGGAGCGGTAGAGCAGGTGGCTGGAACAGGCACCTGTAACGCCGGGATCGAGGGTTCGAGCCCTGTCCGCTCCGCCAGTTACGAGAAGGCGCATCCTCGGATGCGCCTTTCTTCTATCCGGATTCTACCCACGCTCCACGGTTGCCTAAATTGAAGTTCAACCGTTTCTGGGGGACGCATGCTGCAGAATATCAGGGACAATTCACAAGGCTGGATTGCCAAGACCATTATCGGGGTCATCGTTGCACTGATGGCCCTGACCGGTTTCGACGCCATTTTCCAGGCCACGACTCACAAGAACGAGGCGGCCAAGGTCAACGGTGACGAAATCAGCCAGAACGAGCTGAGCCAGGCCGTTGACATGCAACGGCGTCAGCTGATGCAACAGCTGGGCAAGGACTTCGATGCTTCCTTGCTCGACGAAAAAATGCTGCGCGAATCGGCTCTCAAAGGTCTGATCGACCGCAAGCTGCTGCTGCAAGGCGCCGAACAGGCGAAGTTCTCTTTCTCCGAAGCCGCGCTGGATCAGGTGATCCTGCAGACGCCTGAATTCCAGGTCGATGGCAAGTTCAGCTCCGAGCGTTTCGACCAGGTAATCCGCCAACTGGGTTACAGCCGCATGCAGTTCCGCCAGATGCTGGCTCAGGAAATGCTGATCGGCCAGTTGCGCGCAGGCGTTGCCGGCAGCGGTTTCGTCACCGACGCCGAAGTGCTGGCATTCGCCCGTCTGGAAAAACAGACCCGCGATTTCGCTACTCTGAACGTCAAGGCCGACCCGGCTGCGGTCAAGCTGACCGACGACGAGGTCAAGGCTTACTACGACGAGCACGCCAAGGAATTCATGACGCCGGATCAGGTGATCATCGATTACGTCGAGCTGAAGAAGTCGTCGTTCTTCGATCAGGTCGCGGTCAAGGATGAAGACCTTGAGGCGGCGTATCAGAAAGAAATCGCCAACCTTTCGGAACAGCGTCGTGCCGCTCACATCCTCATTGAAGTGAACGACAAGACCACCGAAGCGCAGGCCAAAGCGAAGATCGAGGAAGTCCAGGCGCGTCTGGCCAAGGGCGAGAAGTTCGAAGCACTGGCCAAGGAGTTCTCGCAGGATCCGGGTTCTGCCAACAATGGTGGTGACCTCGGTTATGCCGGTCCTGGCGTTTACGACCCGGCTTTCGAAAAAGCCCTGTACTCCTTGTCGAAAGACCAGGTGTCGGAGCCGATCCGTACTGATTTCGGTTTCCACCTGATCAAGCTGCTGGGCGTGGAAGCGCCTGAAGTGCCGACCCTCGCTAGCTTGAAAGACAAGCTGACCCGCGAGCTGAAAGCCGCTCAGGTCGAGCAGCGTTTCGTTGAGGCGACCAAGCAGCTGGAAGACTCGGCGTTCGAAGCCTCTGACCTGGCCCAGCCAGCAGCGGACCTGAAACTGACCGTACACACCTCCAAGCCGTTTGGCCGTGAAGGTGGCGAAGGTGTTGCGGCCAACCGTGCCGTGGTCACTGCCGCGTTCAGCCCCGAAGTGATTGATGAAGGTGCCAACAGCACCGCCATCGAACTGGACCCGGAAACGGTGATCGTGCTGCGTGCCAAGGAACACCTGAAGCCTGCGCAATTGCCCCTGGAAAGCGTGAGCGCGGCGATCCGCACTCAGTTGACCAAGGAGCACGCCAGTGCCGAGGCCAAGACCCGTGCCGAGAAGCTGATTGCTGATCTGCGTGACGGCAAGGCGCCGCTGGACAAGGCGGTTGACGGTCAGAACTGGAAAACCACTGAAGCGGCCACCCGTGGTCAGGAAGGGGTTGATCCGGCTGTGCTGCAGGCGTTGTTCCGGATGCCGAAACCGGCTGCCAAGGACAAGCCGACGTTCACCAGCGTTACGTTGCCGGACGGTAGTCTGATGATCGTGCGTCTGAATGGCGTCAATGAAGCGGCTGCGCCGACGGATGAGGAGAAGGCGCAATATCGTCGTTTCCTCGCTTCCCGTGAGGGGCAGCAGGACTTTGCGGCTTATCGCAAGCAGTTGGAAGCTGAGGCGAAGATCGAGCGGTTCTGATCTTTTGCCTGAGGTGGATTGAGGAAGCCCCGACCTGGTTGGTCGGGGCTTTTTCGTTTTTGGGCCTGGCGGGTTTTGGGCCGGTCGTGCGCTCGGGGGGTTGGTTCTGTGGGAGCGAGCCTGCTCGCGAAGGCGGCTTGGCGGTCGACCTGTTTCTTCAGATGTACACTGTCCCCGGCATGCGCGACAGTTCTGGGTAGTGTGGCCGTCGAGTCGCCGGGCCACGGCGGATTGCGCGCGCTGGCAGATCATTTGTCGGCGCGGCTTTTTCCCTGCGGCCATGACCGGTAGAGTTGTAACCGATTCTTGACACTATTCCATGCGCCATGGGGCGGCGATCTGTTGCACAATACGCCCCGGACTGTTTTCCCTCAGGATGTTCAATGTTGATTTCCACTCCCATGCGTGTTGTCGGGCTGGCGCTTTTGTTGACTGCGGTGGCCGGTTGTTCGAAGGACAAGCCGATCTATGAGCATGAGAACTTCGATGACTCCGGCACCTTTTCGCGCAATTACCCGGTGACCGATACCGCCAGTTGCGAAGCGGCGCGGCGTGCGTTGCTCAGTCAGGGCTACATCATTACCAGCAGTGATCCGAAGCTGGTCAGCGGTCACAAGAGTTTCCAGCAGACCGGCGAGACGCACCTGGAGATCAGCTTCAACGTGGTCTGTGCCGAAGACGGCAGCGCCGGGCATCACGCTACGGTGTTCGCCAACGCCCTGCAGGACCGTTACGCGCTGAAGAAGACCAACAACTCGGCCAGCCTCGGTGTTGGCGTGTTGGGCTCGGTATCGATGCCGATCGGTTCTTCAGACGACTCGATGGTCAAGGTCGCCAGCGAGACGGTCACTGCGCAGAAGTTCTACGAGCGTTTCTTCACCCTGGTGGAGCAGTTCCTCCCCGCCGATGCGAAGAAGGCTGCGCACATCGAAGAAAAACCGAAAACCGATCTCGGCGTGCCAGAGCCCAAGGCGACGCCTGCACCCGCTGCTGCGCCATTGGTGCCAGCACCTGCAGCGGAACCGGCGCCTGCGCCTGCGCCAGCTGCGGAACCGGCTCCGGCCCCGGTTGAAACCGCGCCAGTGAGCTCCGAGCCAGTGGTGCCGCCAGCTGAGTCGACGCCGATCACGCCTGCACCGGCGCCCGCGCAAGAGCCAGCGCCGGCCAGCGAAACCATCACGCCACCGACCAACCCGGATATTCCACCGCCGTCCGAGCCGATCCCGGCGATGCCTGCGTCGGGCCAATAACCCCGCATTTCAAACTGTAGGAGTGAGCCTGCTCGCGATGACGGTTTATCAGTCACTTCATCAATGACTGATACACCGCTATCGCGAGCAGGCTCACTCCTACATTGTTTTGGGGTGGCTTAAGATCTCGTTACATAGCTGCCACACCATCGCCGCGATAAATCTCCAATCACCTGCTACGTTTTATTCATGAAGGTCGCGTTTCACTTTTCCTTCACACGGGCACTTTATGCTCGGGGCACAGGTCGATTGATCAGCCATTTCACAGCGAGCGGTTTGGGGGATTTATACGATGGATGAGTATCAGGAAGAACTGCTCGAATACCAGGCCTTTGAACTGGATCAACCAGAGCCGGCTGACGATGCGACGGAGCTCTGAGCTTCAGGCTCCCGAGCGATAATTGCGTCGGGATTCGCCGGGCGTCTGGCCGCTCCAGCGTTTGAATGCGCGCTGGAAAGCTTCTGCTGAGGCGAAGCCCAGCAGGTAGGCGATTTCGCCGAACGCCAGTTCGGTGTCGCGGATATAGGTCATCGCCAGGTCGCGGCGTGTGTCGTTGAGGATTGCGCGGAACTGCGTGCCTTCTTCGGTAAGCTTGCGGCGCAGGGTCCAGGTGGGCAGTTTCAAGCGTGCGGCGACTTCTTCAAGGTCCGGTTCGCGGCCGCCATTGAGCAGCGGGCCGAGCAATTGGGTGATGCGCTCGCGCAGGCTGCGGGTGCGGGTCAATTGCTCCAGTTCCCGCTCACACAGTTGCAGTAGATGTCGCCAGGTGCTCGGACAATGCTCGGGGTTGCGCAGGGCGAGGCTGCTCAAGCTCAGGCGCAATTGATTGCGTTCGGCGCTGAACTGGATCGGGCAGTCGCCGAGCGCGGTGTACGCGTCGCGGTAGTCCGGCGCTTCGAACTCGATTTCGATCCTTTCGGCGCGCAACGATTGGCCGCAAAGCCCCGACAATTGGTGCAGCCAGCCGGCGAGGATCGAATCGACCACGAAGCGGTTATAGGCGTTGTACGGGCTGATCGAGTAGAAACGCAGCCAGGCGCCATTGGCGTCTTCATGGAAACTGGATTGGCCGCGGTAATTGGAACCGTAAAGCGGTTCAAAGCGGGTCAGGCAGCGGGCCGCTTCGCGTACGGTGGGCGCCTGCGCAGCGGTGATGCCGGCCAGACCTGCCTGATTCAAGCGGATCATCCGGCCCATGCGCAGGCCCAGGGCCGGGTCGCCCGTCAGCTGGATGGCGGCATGGCCAAGGCGCATGTAGCGCGGGATTGATAAACGCGCTCCTGCCTCGGCCAGTCGCGCAGCATCGAGGCCGTATTGCTCCAATAACGGCAGCGGGTCGGCGTCGTGGCTGCGCACGGCATCAGCCAGGCTGTGCACGAAGCCTACCGACAGATCCCCGAGACGCATCGGCTGCGGCTTCATGATTTACAGCCAGACGTTCAGCAAACGCGCGCCACGGGTTTCGCCATCGGCGAACTGCTGGCCGTTGCTGCTGAGAAAGCTCCTGCCGGTGCTCGGCTTGTCCCAGAACTGCCCGCGCATGAACACACTGACGCCGGCAATCGCGCGGCTGCTCGGCGGTTGTGCGGTGAGGGTCAGTCGATGCCAGGCCTGGCCTTCACTGAGGTCGCCGGGCTTGAGGCTGACCGACCCTGGCGTGCTCGAACCTTTGTAGCCCCGCCACGGTTTGTCCCAGGCACCCTGGCCAATGACCTGCGCTGGTACGGCCACCAGTTGCGCGCCTTGTTCATCGAGGGTGCGGTAGTTGGCGGGATACCAGCTGTCACTGCCGATCAGGATGCCCAAGCGTCCGGCCGGTGTGTCGACGACCTGGATGGCGTGTTTGTCCTCGGCCTTGATCACGCCTTGCTGATCGAAGATCGGGTGCATCTGCCGTTGCGGCTGGCCCAGCGGCACGCCGTCGCGGCCGAAGACCACGCTGCTGTTGAACAGGGCGCCGCTACCGGGCTTGAGCTGACCGTCGCGAATGCTTGGCTCCGGCAGCACGATGGAGCCGGCCACCAGTGTGACCTGAAACTCCTTGGCCAGGCCCCCGAACAGCGCCTGATAATCCTTGGCCATGGCCTTCGATTTCATCCGCAGGTGCGCGTCGTCCAGACGTTGCTCGCCCTTTGCACTCAGCCAGGCGCGGGCGAACAGCAACGGATTGCTCGCCGCCAGCCAGTTCATCGCCTCAGCCAGGGTCGGCGCCTGGTACAGCTCGTCTTTCTCGCCGCTGATCATCAGCCAGGTGCCGACATGCTCGGGCAAGACCACCACGGTTTTCTCATTGAGCAAGCCTTGATCGCGGGCTTGCTGAAGATAAGCCGCGAGCTTGCGGTGCAGGCGTGCGGAGCTTTGATAATCGGTGGGAAACAGTTCGGGCTGAATGCCCAGGAGGTTGCCGCGATCGGCGGGTGTGCCCTGATCGACAGCAAGCTTGATGCGCAGATCCGACAGGTAATGGCCCGCCGGCCGGTCCGCCGCCCACATGGCGTAGGTGGTCAAAGCGGCAACGAGGGCCATGGAGAAAAACAGATACAGAAGTTTGCGCATGAAAACCAACAACAGCCGGGTACAGAGTGTGGCGCCTAGGTTAGGGCCCATGGCCCGGATTGCCAAGGGGCCCTGCGCATTTGGATCAATAACTTGTCAGTTACGGTCATTGAGTGAGAGCGGTGCGCCTCTTAGTCTGTCGAACATGACTGACGGGGGACGCAGAGCTCCCGCAACTTTCCGTGATCGCTCGTTGTGGAGTTACCGATGACCGCCGCTCATTACCCGCATCTGCTGGCCCCGCTGGACCTGGGATTCACCACGCTGCGCAACCGCACCCTGATGGGCTCGATGCACACTGGCCTGGAAGAAAAACCGGGTGGCTTCGAACGCATGGCGGTGTACTTCGCTGAACGTGCCCGGGGCGGCGTCGGCCTGATGGTCACGGGCGGCATCGGCCCGAATGATGAAGGCGGCGTGTACTCTGGCGCGGCGAAACTGACCAGCGAAGAAGAGGCGCTCAAGCACCGCATCGTCACCCGCGCTGTGCATGAGGCCGGCGGCAAGATCTGCATGCAGATTCTCCACGCCGGCCGTTATGCCTACAGCCCGAAGCAGGTAGCGCCGAGCGCGATCCAGGCGCCGATCAACCCGTTCAAGCCCAAAGAGCTGGACGAGGAGGGCATCGAGAAGCAGATCAGCGATTTCGTCACCTGTTCGGTGCTGGCGCAGTCCGCCGAATACGACGGCGTCGAGATAATGGGGTCGGAAGGTTATTTCATTAACCAGTTCCTCGCCGCCCACACCAACCACCGCACCGACCGCTGGGGTGGCAGCTACGAAAACCGCATGCGCCTGCCGGTGGAAATCGTCCGCCGTGTGCGCGAAGCGGTGGGACCGAACTTCATCATTATTTTCCGTCTGTCGATGCTCGATCTGGTCGAGGGCGGCAGCACCTGGGACGAGATCGTCACCTTGGCCAAAGCCATCGAGCAGGCCGGTGCGACCATCATCAACACTGGCATCGGCTGGCACGAAGCGCGGATTCCGACCATCGCCACCAAAGTCCCACGCGCGGCATTCAGCAAAGTCACGGCCAAGTTGCGCGGCTCGGTGAGCATTCCGCTGATTACCACCAACCGCATCAATACCCCGGAAATCGCCGAGCAGATTCTTGCCGAAGGCGATGCCGATATGGTCTCGATGGCGCGGCCGTTCCTCGCCGACCCGGAGTTCGTCAACAAGGCTGCCGAAGGCCGCGCCGACGAAATCAACACCTGCATCGGCTGCAACCAGGCGTGCCTGGACCACACCTTTGGCGGCAAGCTCACCAGTTGCCTGGTCAACCCGCGCGCCTGCCACGAGACCGAACTCAATTACCTGCCGGTGCAGCAGATCAAGAAAATCGCCGTGGTCGGTGCCGGCCCTGCCGGGTTGTCCGCCGCCACCGTGGCCGCCGAGCGCGGTCATCAGGTAACGCTGTTCGATTCGGCCAGTGAGATCGGTGGCCAGTTCAACATCGCCAAGCGCGTGCCGGGCAAGGAAGAGTTTTTCGAGACCCTGCGCTATTTCAAGCGCAAGTTGCAGACCACGAATGTCGAGGTGTGCCTGAACACCCGCGTCGACGTGACGAAACTGGTTGAAGGCGGCTACGACGAAATCATCCTCGCCACCGGTATTGCCCCGCGCGTGCCAGCGATCCCGGGTGTCGAGAACCCCAAGGTACTGAGTTATCTGGACGTAATCCTCGAGCGCAAGCCGGTCGGCAAGCGGGTCGCGGTGATCGGTGCGGGCGGAATCGGTTTTGACGTGTCGGAATTCCTCGTCCATCAAGGCGTGGCCACCAGTCTGGATCGCGCGGCGTTCTGGAAAGAGTGGGGCATCGACACGCAACTGCAAGCCCGTGGTGGTGTGGCGGGGATTAAAGCGGCACCCCATGCGCCGGCCCGTGAGGTGTTCCTGTTGCAGCGCAAGAAAACCAAGGTCGGCGACGGTCTGGGCAAAACCACTGGCTGGATTCATCGCACCGGTCTGAAGAACAAACAGGTACAGATGCTCAACAGCGTTGAGTACCTGAGCATCGATGACCAGGGCTTGCATATCCGCATCGGCGAAACCGGCGAGCCGCAATTGCTGGCGGTGGACAACATCGTGATCTGCGCCGGGCAGGATCCGTTGCGTGAGTTGCACGATGGCCTGGTCGAAGCCGGACAGAATGTGCACTTGATCGGTGGCGCGGATGTGGCGGCGGAGCTGGATGCCAAGCGGGCGATCAATCAGGGTTCGCGCCTGGCCGCTGAGCTGTAAACACATTTTGTAGGAGCTGCCGCAGGCTGCGATCTGTTGATCTTGTGTTCGAAAGCAAGATCAAGAGATCGCAGCCTGCGGCAGCTCCTACTAATATGTCGTCTTTTCCAGATTGTGCTGTGCCCATGCTTCTGCCTCCCGCCAATTGGCTACCCCAAGCTCCCCTCGAACCCCTCCATCTGGACTGGCTGGCAAGCGCCGACATCGAAGTCGCGATCCTGCGCCTCGATCAGATCGACCCGCTGATCAGTGGCAACAAGTGGTTCAAACTCGCCGAACACCTCAAAGCCGCCGAGCGCGCCGGTGCCGACGGCATCATCAGCCTCGGCGGTGCGCATTCCAATCACCTGCACGCGCTGGCGGCGGCGGGCAGGCGGCTGGGATTCAAAACTGTAGGGCTGCTGCGTGGGCACCCGCAGGACACGCCGACGGTGGAGGATCTGCAAGCGTTCGGCATGCAGTTGCACTGGCTGGGTTACGCCGGCTACCGCGCCCGGCACGAGCCGGGATTCTGGACGCCCTGGCAGACTCAGTATCCAACGTTGCAGGCGGTGCCCGAGGGCGGTGGCGGACTGGCCGGTGCCTTGGGGTGCGCGGCGATCAGGCAGCAGGTCGATGAACAATTGCCAAGGCTGGGATGGAATGATTTCGACGCCTGGTGGCTGGCCTGTGGCACGGGCACGACACTGGCCGGGCTGGCAATCGCCGAGAAAGGCAAGCGCTCAGTGTATGGCGCGCTGGCGGTGCCGGATGATCACGGCGTGGCGCCGAATATCGAATCGATTCTTGCGCACGCCAACGGGCCTGCGGCGGACTATCGGCTGATCGATGCCAGCCGTGGCGGCTTCGCCAAGGTTGATGAGGCGTTGCTGAACTTCATCGAACAGACCGAGCAGGCCACCGGCATTCCTTTGGAACCGCTGTACACCGGCAAGGCCGTGCTGGCGCTCAAGCGGCATGTCGAGTCGGGCGGATTCGCCGCCGGTACTCGTCTGATTTTCGTCCACACCGGTGGCCTGCAAGGGCGGCGCGGGATTGCCGCGACGCCGTGAAGCTCAGCCGCGCTTGGGCATTCTTTGCAGCAAGGTGTTATTGCGCACCACCTCATCGAACACCGTCCTTACGCTACTCAGTTAACTGTGAATTCGCCGGAATATTTATGCCTGCAAGGTGAGATGTTTTGCAGTCAGGATAACTGCGTGCTACCCGGTTTTAATTTGCCAGTTAGTTGGAAGTAACCTGTTATATGTTTTTATATCTGGCGTAACTTTATGTTGTTTATATCTTGTGTTTTGTTTTGGTTTGAATAGTTGGTTTTGGTTGATTATTGTCTGGTCGAGTCTTTAGTTGATTGTTAAAGATTTAATGTCTATTTTTTAATTTGAGTATGAATATGAAAAGTCCGACCCCGAAGCCTCGCCCCTCTACCACTGCGCCAAAACCAGTCGTACCGACCAGGCCGGTTGTGCCAGCCAAACCACCGGCACCGAGCAAACCTGCGCCAACCAAACCGGTAGCACCGGGCAAGCCTGCACCAACCAAACCGGTTGCACCGAGCAAGCCTGTGCCAACCAAACCGGTTGCACCGAGCAAACCTGTAGCGCCACCCAAACCTGCGCCAATTAAACCGGTTGCACCGACCAGGCCCGTAGCGCCACCCAAGCCAGTGGCAACCAAGCCAGTAGCGCCGACCACGCCCGTCGACAACAAGCGGCCGCCAATGCCATGGCCGACCATCAATGTTAATATTGATCCGGTGGCCCTGATAACGCTGATTCAAACTATCGGCGCGACCGTCAATGCTGATGGTTCCACCACACTATCGGATGGTAGCGTGGTGGATGTCGATAACACATCCATCAAACGTCCCGACGGCATCATTCAATATGAGGACGGCCGTGTAGAGTATCCGGACGGGCGTATCGTCTGGCCGGATAACACTGTTGAATATCCTGATGGCCGTATTGTCTGGGAAGATGGAACTGAACAGTTGCCGGACGGTAGTGTTAAACATCCCGATGGCCTTGCATACGACGCAGAGAGCAATCTGGTGTCGGCGTAAGTAATTACCTGGCACTCGCCTGATTCCAGGACCGCGCAAAAAAAAACACCGCTGATCGTTATTGATCAGCGGTGTTCTGGTTTTTCAGCGTCAGGCGTTTTGCGGCATCTCACCATTGGCCAGACGCTTGTTGATGTCGGCAATCACTTGCGGCAAATCACTGATGGTGTCGATCATGTAATGCGGGCGCGAGCTTTCGAACAGTGCATGAATGCGCTTGCGTTCGCTGGTCAGTTCGTCGCTATCCAGCGCGCGGAAAGCCTCGTAGTCCAGACCCAGCGCGTTGCCCGAGCAAATCAGCGCAACCGTCCACATGCCGGCCCGGCGACCTTCGAGAATGCCCGGCACGGTGTCGTCGATCTTCACGCAGGCTGCCACATCGTCGATGCCCAGGGCGATCACGTTGGCCAATGCTTGCGCCGGCCATGGGCGACCGTTTGGTACTTCGTCGGTGGCGACGACGTGGTCGGCGACATAGCCGTTGCTGGCGGCCAGTTCGACGACTTTATCCATGACCGCTTTCGGGTAGCCGGAGCAGGAACCGATCCTGATCCCTTGCTCGCGCAGTTGGGCGATGGTGTCCAGCGCGCCGGGAATCAGTGCCGAGTGCTCGGCGATCTTCTCGATCTGCATCGGCATGAAGCGGTTGTAGATGGCGGTGACGTCGTCATCGGTCGGCGTGCGGCCGAACACCTTGCGATAACGCTCGGCCACCTGCGGCTGGTCGCACAGGGTGCGGATGTGGTCCCACTTGCCCATGCCCATTGGCCCGCGGGCTTCTTCGATCGACACCCGCACGTCGAACTCGGCGAAGGCTTCGACGAAAATCTGCGTCGGCGCAAACGAGCCGAAATCGACCACGGTGCCGGCCCAGTCGAGAATCGCGGCTTGCAGGCTGGTTGGATTGGTGTAGTTCATGGCAATCAATTCCTGATTTGGCAATACGATTCAAATGCAGGAGGGAGCCTGCTCGCGATAGCGGTTGATCATTCAACATCTTCGTCGACTGACAGGGCCTCATCGCGAGCAGGCTCACTCCTACAGGGGATTTGTGGTGGGATTTATGTCGAGCACTTCCATCTCCCGCAGCACTTCAGCCACGGCTGCCACCGCTTGGCGCATGTCGTCCGGGGTGACGTGGCCGATGCAGCCGACGCGGAAGGTGTCGACCTGGGTCAGCTTGCCGGGGTAGAGGATGTAACCCTTGGCCTTGACCCGTTCGTAGAAGTCCTTGAAGCGATAACGCGGGTCCTTCGGCGCATGGAAAGTGACGATGATCGGCGCCTGAATTGCTGCTGGCAGAAAGCTGCGCAAACCGATTTTGTTCATTTCTGCCATCAGCGCCTGGCAGTTGGCTGCATAGCGCGCATGCCGCGCCGGCAGGCCGCCTTCTTCGCTGTATTGCAACAAGGCTTCGTGCAGCGCGGCGACCACGTGGGTCGGCGGGGTGAAGCGCCATTGGCCGGTTTTCATCATGTAGACGTGCTGGTCGTACAGGTCCATCGCCAGCGAGTGCGAGTTGCCAGCGGCGGCGGCCAGAGATTCTTTGCGGGCAATGACAAAGCCCATCCCCGGTACGCCTTCCAGGCATTTGCCAGAGGCGGCGATCAGTGCATCGAACGGCACTTTCTGCGCATCCACGGGCAACGCGCCGAAGGAACTCATGGCGTCGATGATCAGACGTTTGCCGTGTCGCACAACGACCTCAGCGATTTCCGCCAGCGGATTGAGAATGCCGGTACTGGTTTCGCAGTGAATCAGCGCTACGTGAGTGATGTTGGCGTCGGCGCGCAGCAGTCGGTCGACGTCGGCGGCGGTGGTCGGTTCGTCTTCGGCGGTTTCGAAGGTGCTGAACGAGCGGCCGAGCACTTCGCAGATCTTCGCCAGACGCTTGCCGTAGGCGCCGTTGATCAGCACCAGTACTTGTCCATCGCGCGGCACCAGCGTGCCGATCGCCGCTTCGACGGCAAACGTGCCGCTGCCCTGTAACGGCACGCAATGATGACTGGCGGCGCCGTTGAGTATGCCCAGCAATTGCTCGCAGAGGCTGGCGGTCAACTGGTTGAAGCGATCATCCCACGAACCCCAGTCGACCATCATGGCCTGACGGGTGCGGGCCGAAGTGGTCAACGGCCCGGGAGTGAGAAGAATCGGTGCGGCGGTGCTCATTCGTGTGTCCTCGGGAAAACGCTGGGATGAAGTTATGGGGCGTACGTTGCAATTCGCCGCTTCATCAATCAAATTGTTTGTTGTTATGCCAGCCATCAGTGAGAGTTATTCATGAACCTGTTTCAGCTGCGCGCTTTCGATGCAGTGGCCCGCGAAGGCAGCTTCACCCGCGCTGCTGCGCGGTTGTTCATCAGCCAGCCGGCAGTCACCGGGCACATCAAGGCGCTGGAGGAGCACTACCAGATCACCTTGTTGCGGCGCACCGCGCGACGGGTGGAGCTGACCGAGGAGGGCACCAGACTGGCAGCGATCACCCGGGCCATGTTTGGCCTGGCAGAAGAAGCGCAGACACTGCTCGAAGCCAATCGGCAGCTGCTGACGGGGCGTCTGGAGGTGGCGGCGGACGGGCCGCACCTGGTCATGCCGATGTTGGCGAGCCTGCGCGCGCGCTACCCGGGGATCACCGTGAACCTGCGTCTGGGCAATGCCCAGGAAACCCTGGCGGCGCTGTTGTCGGAGCACGCCGACGTTGCGGTGCTGACCGAGGTCGAGCCGCGCAAAGGCCTGCATCTGCAAGCACTGAGCGAGTCACGGATCTGCGCGCTGGTGCCGGCAGCGCATCAATGGGCAGCGCGCGCGGGGGAAGTGAAACTCAAGGAGCTGGATCAGGTGATCATGGTATTGCGCGAGCCGAGTTCGATAACCCGCCGCACTTTCGATCAGGCGTGTGCGCAGGCGTCGATCAATCCCCGAGTGTTGCTGGAATTGGACAGTCGCGAGGCGGTGACCGAAGCGGTCGCGGCGCAGTTGGGTGTCGGTGTGGTGTCATCGGTGGAGGTCAGCCACGACCCGCGCGTGGTGGCGATCCCCATTGCCGGGGAAGGGCTGGTCAATCGACACCTGCTTGGCTGCATGGAGCGACGACGCGCGTTGCGCTTGATCCAGGCCTTTTTTGATCTGGCGCCCGACTGAAACCGAGGTGACTTCTTCGCGAGCAGGCTTGCTCCCACATGAGTGCTGCGCTTGGCGCAATGAATGTGGGAGCTGCCGAAGACCGCGATCTTTGACTTTGCTCTAGTGTTCGGCGCGGTTGATCAGCCAGTCGAGCAGCAGGCTGTCACGCGCGGGCTCTGACTCCCGGGCCGGTGGCTGGCGGGCGTGACCGAGGCACAGGATCGGTCGGTCCGGATCGCTGTCGAGAAAGCTGACCCACACTTCGCTGCCGGCACCTGGCAGTTCATCGACGGCGACGGGTCCGTTCAGCCGGCTCATGGCGATCGGCAGCCAGAGGGCGGCACTGTCATTGCCGGGCTGATGGTCTGCGGGCCACAAGGTCACGGCGAGACAGCCGTTTTCGTCCACTTGCGCAGGCTGCCCCGGTGCACCCGCCACCCGCGCCACGTGATAACCGGCCACATTCGGACGCGGCTGTTTGAGTGGCGGACGAAAATCGTTCGACCAGGGTTGAGCGGTAAAGTCGTTGTGATAGCGATGAGTGTTTGGCGCCGGATCAAGGATCGACGGGTGTTGCCCATGGTGGCGTACGGCACTGATCAGCCACTGTTCATTGAAATGACTGATCGGATGATCTGCGACGAGCAGCAAACGGCCACTGAGCAGAGAGCAGCAATCACTGCGCCCGTGAATGGAGCGCAGTTGGCAGCGTTGTCGCTGCAGATGACGACGACTGCGTTGTTCGGCGTGCAGGCGTTCCAGTGAGCGCGCTGGCACCGGCAGCGGCGGGGAAACTTCGTTCGCCGCTTCGCCGTTGCAGGCTGGCTGGCCGCGATTGCGCACCGCATGCAGCATCGGCACCGGTGCCGCACGATGCTGTTGGTAGAGAACGCTTACGCAGGGCGATGGCGGTTGGTCTTCGGCATTGAAGGGGATTTCGACCGGTTCCTGCGGCAGGCTCAGGCTGTCGTCGGCGAACACCACGACGTGTCCGTCCGGCCCGTGTTCGAAGTGATAGTGGATGCCTTCTTCTTCGCAGAGCCGTTGCAGCAGCGCCAGATCAGTTTCTTCGTACTGAATGCAAAACGCCCGGGCCGGGTAGTGGCCCACGGTCATTTCCATGCGGTAGCTGTGCGCTGGCAGGGCATGTTCTTCGAGCAGTTGTTGAATGATCTGCGGCGCACTGAGGTGGGTAAACACGCGTCGTTGCTGCGCTTGCGCCAGTTGTTGCAGATACGGCACCAGAATCAGCCGATAGCCGACCCGATGCGTGCCGCGATGCTCGCAACTGGCACTGGAGATTGTGCCGTGGAAGCCCTGCTGTTCACTCAGCCGCAAAAAGGCTGGCCTGTGCAGGAAGGATCCCGGAGCGATGGCCGGGGCCAGGCCGAGCAGTTCGATGTCGAAACGGTAGGGCTGGTTCAGCGCTTCCTCGCCGCGAAAACGCACCACCGGCAGGCGCAATCCACTGTCGGTCAGGGTAAGGGTGAACGGACTTTCCTTGTCATTGAGCATTCGAGCAAGCCCTGTCAGGCGATACGGGGAATCAAGGGTACGAAACCGTCGGGCTGAATGGTCATGTCAAAGGCGCTTTTCAGAATTCCCCTACACGCTTTGGTGAAGATGTCGATTCCGTCAGCGGTTTTTTTGGTCGATTGCCGACTTTAGGCCGTATAAACTTGCCGCCACGCGTCGGCCAATAGATGTCTCGGCGCCACAGATCAAGAGAGTGAGTAATGGGCGCACAGTGGAAGGTTAAACACAAAGAAGCGGCAGCCAACGCCAAAGGAAAAATCTTCGGCAAACTGGTGAAGGAAATCACCATTGCTGCGCGCAACGGCGCCGATACCGCCACCAACGCACACCTGCGTCTGGTGGTCGAACAGGCGAAGAAAGCCTCGATGCCAAAAGAAACCCTCGATCGCGCGATCAAGAAAGGCGCCGGTCTGCTGGGTGAAACCGTGCAATACCATCGCGTCACCTACGAAGGCTTTGCCCCGCATCAGGTGCCGCTGATCGTTGAATGCGTGACCGACAACATCAACCGCACCGTCGCGGAAATCCGCGTGGCGTTCCGCAAGGGCCAGTTGGGCGCTTCCGGTTCGGTGGCATGGATGTTCAACCACGTCGGCATGATCGAAGCCGCGCCGGACAGCCCCGACGCCGATCCGGAAATGGCCGCGATCGAAGCCGGCGCCCAGGATTTCGAGCCGGGCGAAGAGGGCGCGACGCTGTTCCTCACCGACCCGACTGATCTTGATGCCGTGCAGAAAGCCCTGCCGGAACAAGGCTTCACTGTGCTGTCGGCCAAGCTCGGCTACCAGCCGAAGAACCCGGTCGGCGGGTTGAGCGACGAGCAGATGGCTGAAGTCGAAGCGTTCCTTGAAGGCCTCGACAACCATGATGATGTGCAGGACATGTTTGTCGGCCTGGCTGGCTGATCTGCTGCTGTATTGACCTGTGGCGAGGGAGCTTGCTCCCGCTCGGCTGCGCTGCAGTCGTCGCTTTTTCGGGACGGCTTCGCCATCCAGCGCGAGCAAGCTCCCTCGCCACAGTGTTCGTCTCCGTCAGTGATCTTGCAGAAGTTCTATCACTTCGCTGAATGCCGGGCGTCCCAAGACATCCGCCTGACAGCAGCGCCGCTCCAGCGCTTCCAATGCCAAGCGCCGCTCTGTACTCAACCCCGAGTCGACACGCGCAAGCAACTCCCCGAGCAACACGCCGAACGCGCGCACTTCCAGCCGTTGCAACGCCCGCGTCTGCGCATCATCGGTGGTGGCATGAAACGACGCCGCGCCAAAATCCCCCAGCAGACAATCACCCTGAGAGTTCAACAGAATGTTGTGACCGTAGAGGTCGCCGTGGGTGATGCCTTGTCGATGCAGATGCTCCGCCGCCGAAGCGATGCCCTTGGCGATGCGCAGGGCCACGTCGGCCGAGAACCAGCAATCTTCGGCATAGACGTCCCGAGAGCATGAGGCCAGGCTCGGCAAACCCGCCAGATTGCGGAAGCTCGGATCAACCAACTGCATCACCAATCCCTGCTGCTGATCGGGATGACCGCTGATGCGCCCTTCGACGCGGATCAGGTTCGGGTGCAAGCCTGCGGTGATGCAGGCATTCATCTCGTGCAACGGTGAGCCGTCGCTGGTCATCTCGCCTTTGTACAACTTCACCGCAACCGCCTGCGTCGTGCCATCGTCGCGCTGCCAGATCGCCCGGGAAATCACCCCCGAAGCGCCTTCGCCCAGTTGTTGCTCAAGGCGCAGCGCCGACCAGTCGATCAGCGGCGTGGCCTCAAGGGCAGCGGCATCGGCTTCGGTTTCCAGCGGATTGCCGGCGTAGGCCAGCCAGGTCAGGCTCGGCAAGGTCAGCAGCCACTGTGGCAGCTCGTCGAGTTGGTTGGCGGCAATGCGGATCAATTCCAGCCGATGGCAGTGACGCAGGGATTCCGGCAGCGATTGCAGCCGATTGCCGGCGAGCATCAGTTTCTGCAGGGCGGGCCGTTCACCGAGTTCGCTCGGCAGGCTTGCGATGCGGTTATCGGTGAGGATCAGCCAGCGCAGCTGCGGCGGCAGGGCGGCACCGGGGACATCGACGATGCGATTGGCCTTGAAGCCGACCATCGTCAGCGCCGCGCACTGGCCGAGGCAGGCCGGCAGTTCGCTGAACTGGTTGTCGGAGCAGAACAGCACGCGCAGGCGTGTCAGGCGGTGCAGGTCGTCGGGCAGGGTGCTCAAGGCATTGCCGCTGAGGTTGAGCACTTCCAGCGTGTCGGCCAGTTGGAAAATTTCCCGGGGGAATTCGGTGAGTCCGCAAGACAGATCGAGGCGGCTAATGCCAGACAGCTCGCCGGCGCGCAGTTGAGCAAGAGTATGCATGTTTGGTTTCGCTATTGATCGGTGGAGCGACGCGGGGGCGCTGAGGATGGGCGACATGATAGCGGTAAAGCGGATGTTGAACGGGGCAGGATGCTGGAATCACACACGGTCATTGTAGGAGTGAGCCTGCTCGCGAAGACGGGTTGTCAGTCACATCATCAGCATCTGAAAGAGCGCTATCGCGAGCAGGCTCACTCCTACAGGGGGCCGGGTGTCAGTCAGATTCGTGGATTTCCTGTAATTGCCCCAATCGGCTGCGTGTGCGCGCCAGGTCGATGGCGTGGCCTTCCAGGCTCTGGCCCAGCGGCAGTTGGCCGAGCAGGGTCAGGTGTTTGTCCTGATCGTAAAGCACGTCGATCAGATTGATGAAGCGCTGTTGCACGGCGATCGGACAGTCCCCGAGCAGTGGCAGGTCATCGATGATCCACTGGTCGAAACGCTGGCAGAGCTGCAGATAATCCATGACTGCCGTCGGTTGTTCGCACAGGTCATTGAAGGTGAAAGCGACGCGCCGGCCCTCGCATGATCGCGCCTGAAGCTGGCGCTTGCCGACCTCGAGCGCTATGGCAGGCGCATCGGCTGGCGGCAGGCTCAAGGCATGGCGCTGCTCTGACGTCGCCGGCCACACGTAATGCCCCTGGGTAAACACCTGATGCGTGTGCTGGCGGTTGAGCGTGCGGTAATCGTGGGCGCCGCCGACTTCCATGACCTGCATGCGCGTGTTGATCAGCTCGATCACCGGTTTGAAGCGTGCGTGATACAGCGGATTGGGCAGCAGGCCCTCCGGCGCATAGTTGGACGTGACCAACAGCATGATCCGCCGTTTGAACAGCGCCTTGAACAGGCGCGTGATGAGCATCGCATCGCCGATGTCATGCACGTGAAACTCGTCGAAACACAGCGCCTGACAATCTTCCAGCAGCTCGTCCAGGGTGATTTCCAGCGCGTCCTCCTGCTGGCGATGACGGAACATGCCGTCATGCAGTCGGGCGAAGAACTGATGGAAATGCAGGCGGCGTTTACGGGTGATCGGCAGTGCCTGGAAGAAGCCGTCGAGCAGCCAGCTCTTGCCGCGCCCGACCGCGCCGTACAGATACAGACTGGGTGGTGTGAGCCCGCTGTCGCCCAACAGCACGCTGGCCTGTTGCGCCATGCAATCAATGACGTGCTGCTGACTGCGGCTGAGGGTGTAGCCCTGACTGTGCGCCTTGTCGCGAAAGTAATCGCGGATGATCGCGGCATTGGCATCGTGCCCGGCGCTGGCGGGCAGGCCTTTGCCGAACAGGCGGCGCAGCAACGGCCAGCGTTGGCTCAGTCGTGATCGTTTCGGCGTTCTTGCGGGCACGCGGCACAGGCTCCTGATGGATTGGCCGGCTCCAGCGGGAGCGCGGTGGTCCAAGTGTAACCAGACCTCCAGCGTTGGCTCCATGAAATATGCACGGTTCCGAATGTAGGAGCTGACGAGTGCAACGAGGCTGCGATCTTTTGATCTTGGGTTGCCGCCAACAGATCGCAGCCTCGTTGCACTCGTCAGCTCCTACAATGGGCGTATTTCAGAGCGGTGGTGATTGCTTGAGCAATTGCGCCGCCGGCGAGTCCGTCGGGCTGACCACTGCATAGTTGTAGCCGGGCCCCGACCAATAATCGGCCTGCAGATCGCCATCGCTGCGCGAACCGCGCGGCAGCAGAGTGTTTTTCGGCCCCGGCGGACGCAGGTAGAAACTCACCTTGTGGCCGCTGCCATCCTCATACATCACCATCGCCGCCGGGCCCTCATCGGTGCTGAGCAAGCGCCCGCTGACCGGCTCGAACCCGGCCGCCCTGAGATCGGGCAAGCGCCCGGCGCCGCTGAAGTAACGGTCGAGCCAACGCTGCATGTCGCCGCCGCTGTCGACCTTGTAATCGGCGGGCAGCACGCCTTGCTGGGCAATCAGGCGGTAGGCTTGCAACGCGTCGGTCATCGGCAATTGCGCAGGGCGCACCAGGGTCATTTCCCGTGCCTGCCAGCCACTGAAACCGCCAATACTCACGGCAATCAGCAACACCGCTGCGCGGGCCAGATGACCACGTGACTGCTCGCGGCGACGCTGGCGAATCATCGTCGGATCCAGCGCCGGATTGCTCGGCTGCTGCAACGCACCACTGAGCGCCGCGCGCAACTGCTGGGCATCGCGTTGCCAGGCACGAACCTGCGCCGCTTCTTCAGGGTGGCTGGCCAGCCATGTTTCCAGCATGCGCCGGTCGGCGTCGCTGAGCTGGTGATCGACGTAGGCGTGCAAGTCACGCTCATTGGGAGGGAGGCTGATCATTTGAGTATCCGCAGGGAAGGGCTGCTGATTTCGCCGTCGCTGAGTTGGCGCAAGGCCTGGCGGGCGCGGGACAGGCGCGACATCACGGTGCCGATCGGGGCGCCGAGGATCTCGGCGACCTCTTTATAGGACAGGCCCTCCACCGACACCATCAGCAGCAGGGCGCGTTGTTCGGTGGGCAGGCGTTCGAAGGCTTGCAGGGTGGATTGGGCGATCACCGTGCGTTCCACCGACGGCTCGGCATCGTCGCGACCGGTGAAAAATTCGAGCATCCGCGCATAGCGCCGCGAGCGACGGTGGGCATCGAGAAATTGCCGATAGAGGATCGCAAACAGCCAGGCGCGCAAGTCGCCTTCGGCGCGTTTTTCGCCCCACGCCGACAGCGCCCGCTCGAGGCTGGCCTGGACCAGATCGTCAGCGCTGCTGCTGTTGCGCGTCAACGACACGGCGAAGCGGCGCAATCTGGGAATGATTTCTCTCAACTGTTCGTCGAATTCGCTCATGAATTTCTGCTGGTCGCTACGCTGTGGACTAGGAAGACGCCCGTCAGCGCAGGTTATTCCCCGTGCGCAAAAATAAATACGGCGCCGTGGAATAAACCCTGACGGGGTGCGTCTTGCTGACTCTTTCCACTTGTGGCCGATGGCCTGGAGATATTCATGGTTGATCGCTCATCCCCCAACGCTGCACCGCCCGGCAGGCCGCCGCGCCAGCCACTGAGCGCTGCGAGTCTGGTTTTCCGTCTGGGCGGCATTGCCGTGATTGTCGCCGCCGTGGCCGGGGCGTTTGCCTACGTGCACGGCAACCTTGACCCACAGCGCCTGACGCCAAAGGCGTTGGTCGATGTGCTGGAAAAGAACAACGGCGTGCATCCCGGTTTTCGTCGCAACCACGCCAAAGGTGTCTGCGTGATTGGCCATTTCGAGAGCAGCGGTGAGGCGCGGGCGTACTCCACTGCGCAGGTGTTCAACCTGCCGCAGACGCCGGTGGTCGGGCGCTTTGCCTTGCCCGCCGGCAATCCCTATGCGCCGGACAGCGCCGTGCCGATCCGCAGCCTGGCGCTGCGTTTCACTCAGGCGGACGGCCAGCAGTGGCGCACCGGCATGAACAGCATGCCGGTGTTCCCGATCGGCACCCCCGAGGCGTTCTATCAATTGCAGCAAGCGCAGTCGCCGGATCCGGCCACCGGCAAGCCCGACCCGACCAAGGTACCGGCGTTCTTCGCCGCACATCCGGAAGCCGTGCCGTTCTTGACTTGGGTGAAGACCGCCAAGCCCTCGGCCAGCTACGCCACCGAAACCTATAACAGCATCAATGCGTTCTATCTGGTCGATGGCAACGGCAAGAAACAGGCGGTGCGCTGGAGCATGACGCCGCTGGCGCAGGACGCGGCGGGGGCCACGGCCCCTGAAGGCGCGGATTTTCTCGAGAAGGATCTGGTGCAACGCCTGGCCGCCGCACCCTTGCGCTTCCGGCTGAACATTACCCTGGCCAACGCTGACGACCCGGTCAACGATGCCAGCAAGTCGTGGCCCACAGATCGCAAAGTGCTGAACGCCGGGACTTTGGTGCTGGAGAAAACCCAGCCGCAGCTGAGTGGCGAGTGCCGCGATATCAACTACGACCCACTGGTGCTGCCAGCCGGGATTCAAGGCTCGGAAGACCCATTGCTCGCCGCGCGCTCGGCCGGTTACGCCGATTCCTACCTGCGTCGCACCAGCGAAGTCAGCCAATTGCCCGCCGCCAGACAGG
Source organism: Pseudomonas moraviensis (assembly GCF_900105805.1). Taxonomy (NCBI): domain Bacteria; kingdom Pseudomonadati; phylum Pseudomonadota; class Gammaproteobacteria; order Pseudomonadales; family Pseudomonadaceae; genus Pseudomonas; species Pseudomonas moraviensis. Next base: position 979,682 of record NZ_LT629788.1, read on the forward strand.
AGGCTCGCCCATGAGCAAGCACCCGACTCATTTCGTATTGCTGGCGCGTTTGCTCCATTGGCTGATGGCGCTGATGATCATCGCCATGCTGTTTATCGGCGCGGGCATGGTCACTTCGGTGTCGTCTCGCCATGAATGGCTGATTCATCTGCACAAGCCGCTGGGCATCGCGATTCTGGCGCTAGTTATTGTGCGCCTGGTGGTGCGCTTCACCACACGTCAACCGCCGTTGCCGGATGATCTGCCGGGCTGGCAGGTGCTGGCAGCCAGGGCTTCCCACGTCTTGCTGTACGCGTTGATGCTGGTGTTGCCGCTGCTCGGGTGGGCGATGATCAGTGCATCGGGCGAGCCAGTGATGCTCACAGCGTCGCTGCATCTGCCGTCGATTGTGCCGGCGGATGCGCAACTGTTCGCGCTGTTGCGCAAGTCCCATGGCTATCTGGCGTATCTGCTGTTTCTGACGGTGCTGCTGCACTTGGCGGCGGCGCTGTTTCATGGCTGGGTGCGTCGTGACGAAGTGCTCGACAGCATGTTGCACGGGCGCGATCGCGGCTGAGTCGGCAAAGCAAAAGATCGCAGGCGGGCTGCGATCTTTTGTTTCTGACGCCGGGGATCAGCGCAGGATATCGACCATGTCGGCGAGAGTGGTCAGCACGTCCTTGCCCAATTGCTTCGAACGCTTGCCCGACCAGCCGGTGATGTTGTCCGGGTGGTCGTCGTGGTCCTTGAACGGCATCTCCAGAGTCTGCGACAGGCAGTCATATTTCTGTCCGACACTGTTGCAGGCCAATGTCATGTTGGCCTGGCCCGGTTCGTCGCGGGTGTAGCCGTAGGTGGTCTGGAAGTCTTTGGTGGTGTGCTTCAAATGGCTGCGGAAATGCTCTTCCAGCTTTTCGATGCGCGGCGTAAAGCCAGGGTTGCCTTCGCAGCCCGCGGTGAAGACGTGGGGGATGGTTTCGTCGCCGTGTACGTCGATAAACGCATCGACGCCGTACTTTTCCATCTGCTGCTGAACGAATAGCACTTCCGGGCTGATGTCCTGACTGGCGTTCTGCCAGGCGCGGTTCAAATCCTGACCCATGGCGTTGGTGCGCAGGTGCCCGTGGAAGGCGCCGTCCGGGTTCATGTTCGGCACCAGATACAGATCGGCGCCGGCCAGCAGTTTGTTCAGTACCGGATCGTCCTGTCGTTCCAGACGCTCGATCACACCTTCCATGAACCATTCAGCCATGTGTTCGCCCGGATGCTGCTGGGCGATGATCCAGATCTTGCGCTGGCCTTCGGCGCCGCTGCCCTTGCGCAGCAGCTGAATGTCGCGGCCTTCGACGCTTTTGCCGGTCGCCAGCAATTCGGTGCCAGCCTTGCTCAGCGCCTGCTCGATCAACCAATCGTGGCGGCCGCGGCTGTAGGGTTCGAAGTAGGCGAACCAGGCGTGGGTCTGTTCGGCTTCGAGGCAGAAGCGCAGGCTGTCGCCTTCGAAGCTGGTGGGAATGCGGAACCAGTTGACGTGATCATACGACGCCACCGCTTGATAGCCCGGCCAGCCTTTGCTGTAGGTCGATTGGCTGGCGTTGACCAGGCGAAACCAGTGTTCCTGATGAACGTGCAGGCCGCTGGCCTTGAAGTGGAACCACTGGAAATGAGGGCTGCGGGTGTCCGGGCGGATCGCCAGAACCGGATTGAGAGGGTTGCTGATGTCGATGACTTGGATGTTGCCGCTGTCAAAATTGGCGCTGATGTCGAACGAAGATTTGGCCACGGTCATAGTCGCTTCCTGAGCAGGATTTTTATGACCGGTACTTTACACGCAGGCTGGGGTGAAACCGAGGGGAATTGCAGGGTGCTGGCGGGGGGGCGTCCTCCGTGACGCGCCAGCAGCTTAGAGGCTATGCGATTGATTCTCAAGTGCTGATTGCCGTTAGTTTCGGCCAATGTGGCCGGGCTCGGCTTGCCAATCAATATTCTTTTGATATTATCCGCGCCATCGAATTTGCAACACCCAAAGACTTCATTAGCCTGAAGACACAAGCCCGAAAAACGGGCAAAAAAAGACCCGGCAAAAAGCCGGGTCAAAAACCGTGATTAGCCTGATGAGGAGATAGTCCAGAAGACCGACCTAAGGTCTCTGGTCCATCGACTGATCTCGCGACCAGCTGCTTGCAATAATAATCATTATCATTTGCAAGTCAAATGTTTTTATCTGCGCGATGGGAAAATTCTTTCCTGTCCGTCCGTACCTTGTTTGCTATGACTTCATCGTTGTCGATCGAGTGATCGACCATCGCCCGCGCCATATCCACCATGTGCACCACCGAGAAGGCCAGGTCGCGATTCGTGCCCTGCAGGTTTTCTGCGGCCTTGAAGGCCGTGGCGGCTGCGCATCGCAACAGGTCCGAGGCATGCACCAGCGCTTCCTCGCCGCTGAGATGGCCTTTGACATCGAAGAACCGTTCTTCCGTCTCAGGTTCTGAAATTGCCGGTTTCAAGTAGTAGTCCAGCGCGCGTTGTGCGGCGGCGGTGCCTTGGGGCGAAGTGAAGCTGGTGTCGATTTGCAGATCGGGCAGGTCTTTGCTGCTGATGTTCATCATGAGAAGGCACTCCATGTTCGATTGAAAGTCCGTTTACCTAGGATAGTACCGCCTGTATTTGTGACCAGAATTTAAATACTACAATATGTGTTTTGCCGGTCGAAGACGTCCGCGTAAGGTGCGGCACATGGATAAATGGATTGAGTTGGTCAAGGCCAAGATGAGTGAACTCAAAGTCACTCAAACAGAGCTCGGAGAGCGCGTCGGCATGTCCCAGGGCGGGATCGGTCATTGGCTGAACAAGCGTCGCGAACCCGGTGTTACCGAAATGAACCGTGTGCTCAAAGCGCTGGGAATGGATTTCCTCGAAGTCGTTCTGGTGATCCGCGAACCGCAGCCGACGCCGGAGGATGAAATGCCGCTGGCCCAGAAGTACAACCCGTACTTCCGCTACCCGGTTCGTGACTGGCACGCGCCCTGTGAGGTGCGCGACGATTCGGCGAGCTACGCCGGCGCATCGGCGAAGCAGCGCTTTGAACTCACCGATTACCACGCTCGCGGTGCGGCGTTCTGGCTGACCGTGACGGGGGATTCGATGACCGCGCCCAGCGGTCAGAGCATTGCCGAGGGCATGCTGATTCTGGTCGACCCGGAGTTGGAGGCGGTGCCTGGAAAACTGGTGATTGCCCAGTGGCCGGACAGTGAAGAAGCGATTTTCCGCAAACTCGACGAACAGGGCGGCCAGCGTTACCTGGTGCCGCTCAATCCGACCTGGCCGAAAGCGCTGTTCACCGATGAATGCCGGATTGTCGGCGTGGTGGTTCAGGCGACGGCGCGTTTCTGACCGGATCGATCCTCGCTCAAGGCCCGGATCGATCCAGCAATTTCACGCTTGTTCCAGTTCAACCAAAGCGCTGCCTTCGCTGACCATATCGCCTTCCTGGCAATACAGCGCTTTGACCACGCCGGCCTGTGGCGCACGAATGCTGTGTTCCATCTTCATGGCTTCGAGCACCACCAGTTGCGCCCCGGCCTCGACCGCTTGCCCGACCTCGACCAGCACGCGCACGATGCTGCCGTTCATGGGCGCGGTCAGACCGCCCTGGTGGCTGTGGCTGGCCTCAACGGCACTGATCGGATCATGGGCCTCGATGCGTCGCAGCTCTCCCTCCCACTGCAGATACAACGAATCGCCCTGACGAATTGCCCGCAACGTGCGGCGCACGCCGTCATGCTCGACCGCCAGCGCTTCGCCCAACAGTCTGACGTGGGCCGCAGCTGCCAATGTCAGCGCACGATCCTGTCCCTCGCAACTTAAATGCAAAGTGATTTCCGCCGGCAAGCCTGCCCGCAAACCACTGCCGCAAGACCACGGCGAGGCGGAATCATCCGTCCGCTTACGTGCTGGCAGACTCTGCGCGAAAGCCTGCGCCGCCGCTTGCCAGAACTCATCGCTCAACGTACATGGCGCTGGCAGCAACTGCTCCTGATAACGCGGAATGAACCCGGTATCGAGTTCTGCCGCGGCAAACGCCGGATGCGCGATGATCCGGCGCAGGAAGTTGATGTTGGTCTTCAGTCCGCCGATCGCAAACTCATCGAGCATGCTCAGCAGACGCAGGCGCGCCTGTTCGCGATTTTCACCCCAGGCAATCAGTTTGCCGAGCATCGGGTCGTAGAACGGCGAAATCTCGTCACCTTCCTCGACCCCGCTGTCCACTCGCCGCCCCGGACCCTGTGCCGATTCGCGGTACAGATCCAGACGCCCGGTGGCCGGCAGAAAATCATTCGCCGGATCCTCGGCATACAAGCGCACTTCAATCGCATGCCCGTTGAGCGGCACCTGCGCCTGGGTCATCGGCAGCGCTTCACCCCGGGCGACGCGAATCTGCCAGGCGACCAGATCGAGCCCGGTAATCGCTTCGGTCACCGGGTGCTCGACCTGCAGGCGCGTGTTCATTTCCATGAAGAAAAACTCGCCGCGCGCATCCAGCAGAAACTCCACGGTGCCAGCGCCGACATAACCGATTGCCTGTGCCGAACGCACCGCCGCTTCGCCCATGGCCCGGCGCAATTCCGGCGTCAGGCCCGGCGCCGGGGCTTCTTCGACGACTTTCTGATGCCGCCGCTGGATCGAGCAATCGCGCTCATTGAGATACAGGCAGTTGCCGTGCTGGTCGGCGAACACCTGAATCTCCACATGACGCGGCTTCAGTAGATACTTCTCTACCAGCATCCGCGAGTCGCCGAACGAGGACTGCGCTTCCCGCTGAGCGGAGGCGAGGGCTTCGGCCAACTGGCTGACGTCCTCCACGACTTTCATGCCTTTACCGCCGCCACCGGCCGTGGCCTTGAGCAGCACCGGATAACCGATGCGTTCGCAGGCTTCACGGAAGGTGTCGAGATCCTGCGCCTCGCCGTGATAGCCCGGCACCAAAGGCACGCCGGCCTTTTCCATCAGCGCTTTGGCGGCGGATTTACTGCCCATCGCATCGATGGCAGAGGCAGGCGGGCCGAGAAAGATCAGGCCGGCAGCTTCGATGGCGCGGGCGAATCCGGCGTTTTCCGAGAGAAAGCCGTAGCCGGGATGAATCGCCTGGGCGCCGCTGGCCTTGGCAGCGGCGATCAATTTGTCGATTTGCAGATAACTGTCAGCGGCCTTGCTGCCGCCCAGATCGACGCGGATATCGGCTTCACGGCTGTGGCGCGCATCGCGGTCGGTGGCGCTGTGCACAGCGACCGTAGTCAGGCCGAGGGCCTTGGCGGTGCGCATGACCCGGCAGGCGATTTCGCCGCGGTTGGCCACCAGCAGGGTGGTAATCACAGGTGCGCTCATCAACGCGACTCCTTGGTGGATGCGGCTTGCCAGCTCGGCGGGCGTTTTTGCAGAAAGGCGCGCAAGCCTTCCTGGCCTTCGGCGCTGACGCGAATCCGTGCGATGGCATTTTCGGTGTAGCGGCGCAGGGCCGGGGTCAGCGCGCCGTTGCCGACTTCACGCAGCAAGTCCTTGCTGGCACGCATGGCGGCGGGGCTGTTGAGCAACAGATTGTCGATCCACTGCTCGACCTGCTGCTCCAGTTCAGCGGCAGGACAGCTTTCAGACAACAAGCCGATCTCCCGCGCCCGCTGTCCGCCGAAGCGCTCGGCGGTCAGCGCGTAACGCCGCGCCGCCCGTTCACCGATCGCCTGCACTACAAACGGGCTGATCACCGCCGGCGCCAGGCCGATGCGCACTTCCGACAGGCAGAACTGCGCATCATCGGCGCCAATCGCCATGTCGCAGCAACTGATCAGGCCCAGCGCGCCACCGAACGCTGCGCCCTGAACCACGGCGAGGGTGGGGATTTTCAGTTTGGCGAGGTTGTACATCAGCTCGGCCAGTTCGCGGGCGTCGTCGAGGTTGGTGTGGTAATCGAGCTCCGCCGACTGCTGCATCCAGGCCAGGTCGGCGCCGGCACTGAAGTGCTTGCCGCGCCCGCGCAGCAGCAGAAAACGCAGGCTCGAATCGCTGGCCACCTTGTCGAGGGCGAGGATCAGTTCGCGGATCATCTCGGCGTTGAAGGCGTTGTTTTTCTCGGCGCGGTTGAGCCACAGCGTCGCGAAGCCGCGCGGGTCGGTTTGCAGTTCGAGGGTATTGAAGTCGCTCATCAGGTTCTCCCCATCACATCCGGAACACGCCGAAGCGGCTCGGTTCGATTGGCGCGTTCAGCGACGCGGACAAGGCCAGGGCCAGCACATCGCGGGTCTGCGCCGGGTCGATGACGCCGTCGTCCCACAACCGCGCGCTGGAGTAGTAGGGGTGACCCTGCTCTTCGTACTGGTCGAGAATCGGCTGCTTGATCTCGGCCTCCTGCTCGGCGCTGAACGCCTGACCGCTGCGTTCGGCCTGTTCGCGTTTGACCTGCACCAGCACGCCGGCGGCCTGTTCGGCGCCCATCACGCCGATCCGCGCGTTCGGCCACATCCACAAAAAACGTGGGTCGTAAGCGCGACCGCACATGCCGTAGTTGCCGGCCCCGAAGCTGCCGCCGATGATCACGGTGAATTTCGGCACCTTGGCGCAGGCCACTGCGGTAACCAGCTTCGCGCCGTGCTTGGCAATGCCGCCGGCTTCGTATTTCTGTCCGACCATGAAGCCGGTGATGTTCTGCAGAAACAGCAGTGGAATACCGCGTTGGCAGGCCAGTTCGATGAAGTGCGCGCCTTTTTGCGCGGCTTCGGCGAAGAGAATGCCGTTGTTCGCCAGAATCGCGACCGGGTAGCCGTGCAAGTGAGCGAAACCGCAAACCAGGGTGGTGCCAAACAGCGCTTTGAATTCATCGAACACCGAGCCATCGACCAGCCGTGCGATCACTTCGCGCACATCGAATGGCTGCTTGGCGTCAGCCGGAACCACGCCGTACAACTCGTCGCTGGCGTACAGCGGCGCAATCGGCGTGCGTTGCTGCACCTCGCCGAGCTTGCGCCAGTTGAGGTTGGCGACGCTGCGGCGGGCGAGGGCGAGGGCGTGTTCGTCGTTCTCGGCGTAATGGTCGGCCACGCCGGAAGTCTTGCAATGCACATCGGCACCGCCCAGATCCTCGGCGCTGACCACTTCACCGGTTGCAGCTTTCACCAACGGCGGGCCGGCGAGAAAGATCGTCGCCTGGTTGCGCACCATGATCGCTTCGTCCGCCATCGCTGGCACATATGCGCCGCCAGCGGTGCACGAGCCCATGACCACGGCGATCTGCGGGATGCCTATGGCGCTCATGTTGGCCTGATTGAAAAAGATCCGCCCGAAGTGCTCGCGATCCGGAAACACTTCGTCCTGACGCGGCAGGTTGGCGCCGCCCGAGTCCACCAGATAAATGCACGGCAGGCGATTCTGCTGGGCGATGGTCTGTGCACGCAGGTGTTTCTTCACCGTGAGCGGGTAATACGAACCGCCTTTCACCGTCGCATCGTTGGCGACGATCATGCATTCCACGCCTTCGACGCGACCGATCCCGGCAATCACCCCGGCGGCGGGGACGTCTTCGCCATACACGGCGTGAGCGGCCAGTTGGCTGATTTCCAGAAACGGCGAGCCCGGATCGAGCAGGCGATTGATGCGTTCACGCGGCAGCAATTTACCGCGCGAGGTGTGGCGTTCCTGGGCTTTGGCACCGCCACCCTGGGCCACTTGAGCGAGCAGGGTGTGCAGCGCGTCGACCTGTTTGAGCATCGCCGCGCTGTTGACGGCGAACTCCGCGGAGCGCGGGTTGAGCTGAGTGTGCAGGATCATGGGGCTTACTCCGTAAGCAGCTTCTAGCTACAAGCGGCAAGCTGCAGGTTGGGGCAAGAGCGCGGATCTCTTGCAGCTTGTGGCTTGCGGCTTGCAACTGACGAAATTCATTTCGTCTCGTTGAACAGTTCGCGACCGATCAGCATGCGGCGGATTTCGCTGGTGCCGGCGCCGATTTCGTAGAGCTTGGCGTCGCGCAGCAGGCGGCCGGCGGGGAATTCGTTGATGTAGCCGTTGCCGCCAAGAATCTGGATCGCGTCGAGGGCCATTTGTGTGGCGCGTTCGGCGGTGTAGAGAATCACTCCAGCGGCATCCTTGCGCGCGGTTTCGCCGCGCTCGCAGGCCTGCGCCACTGCGTACAGATAGGCGCGGCTGGCGTTGAGTTGGGTGTACATGTCGGCGACTTTGCCCTGGATCAGCTGGAATTCGCCGATGCTCTGGCCGAACTGCTTGCGGTCGTGGATGTACGGCACGATCAGGTCCATGCACGACTGCATGATCCCGGTCGGGCCGCCCGACAGCACCACGCGTTCGTAATCGAGGCCGCTCATCAGCACCTTCACGCCGCCGTTGAGCACGCCGAGGATGTTCTCTTCCGGCACTTCGACGTCATCGAAGAACAGCTCGCAGGTATTGGAGCCGCGCATGCCCAGCTTGTCGAACTTGTTGCTGCGGCTGAAGCCTTTCCAGTCACGCTCGACGATGAACGCAGTAATGCCGTGCGGGCCTTTTTCCAGATCGGTCTTGGCGTAGATCACATAGGTGTTGGCGTCAGGGCCGTTGGTGATCCAGGTCTTGCTGCCGTTAAGGACGAAGCGATCGCCGCGTTTGTCGGCGCGCAGCTTCATCGAGACCACATCGGAACCGGCGTTGGGCTCGCTCATCGCCAGGGCGCCGACGTGCTCGCCGCTGATCAGCTTCGGCAGGTATTTGGTTTTCTGTTCGTGGTTGCCGTTGCGGTTGATCTGGTTGACGCAAAGGTTGGAGTGCGCGCCGTAGGACAACGCCACCGACGCCGAGCCACGGCTGATTTCTTCCATCGCCACCACGTGCGCCAGATAACCCAGGCCCGCGCCGCCGTACTCTTCCGGCACGGTGATGCCGAGCAGACCCATGTCACCGAATTTGCGCCACATATCGGCCGGGAACAGGTTGTCGTGATCGATCTGCGCGGCACGCGGGGCGATCTGATCGGCGACGAAGGACTGCACCTGATCGCGCAGCATGTCGATGGTTTCACCGAGGGCGAAGTTCAGGGATGGATAGCTCATGGGTCACCTTTTGGCTTTTTTATCGGGTGGAGTGCACGTCAGATCGGCGCTCAGCTTTACGTTAACGTAAAGCTTCCCGAGTTCGGCTGTCAATCAGCTTTACGTAAGCGTCAACTTGGGCGAGAGTAAGGACAGTTCAGGATAGAAAACGCAGAGCTTTCTGTAGGAGTGAGCCTGCTCGCGATGGCAGTGTGTCAGTCAATATTTGCGTTTGCTGACACGACTCTATCGCGAGCAGGCTCACTCCTACAGGGTCGTCGTTACCCATAAATAAAGACAATAGGGCTCGTCATGGATCAACCCACTGCAAACCCGCCGCGCAGCTACACCCGTGGTTCTCAGGATCAGGCCCTGCTGGCGCTGACCATCGGTCAGCGCTTCGATCAGACGGTCGCGCAATACCCGGATGGCGAGGCGCTGGTGGTGCGCCACCAGCAGTTGCGTTACTCCTGGCGACAACTGGCCGACGCCGTGGATGAGCAGGCCAGAGCTTTGCTCGCATTGGGTTTGCAGACCGGTGATCGCCTCGGCATCTGGGCGCCGAACTGTGCGCAGTGGTGCGTCACCCAATTCGCCACGGCGAAGATCGGGGTGATCCTGGTCAACATCAATCCCGCCTATCGCAGCTCGGAACTCGAATACGTGCTCAAGCAATCCGGCTGTCAGTGGCTGGTCTGCGCGGGCGCGTTCAAAACCTCAAATTACCATGAAATGCTTCAAGGCCTGGCGCCCGAGCTGGCCGAGCACGCCATCGGTCACCTGCGCAGCGAACGTCTGCCGGATTTGCGCGGCGTGATCAGCCTCGATGCAAACCCGCCAGCTGGCTTTCTGCTGTGGTCGCAGCACAGCGAGCTGGCTGCCAGCGTCTCGCCTGATCAACTGGCCGAGCGCAGCGCCAGCCTGCATTTCGATCAACCGGTGAACATCCAGTACACCTCCGGCACCACCGGTTTCCCCAAGGGCGCAACCCTTAGTCACCACAACATTCTCAACAACGGCTACATGGTCGGCGAAAGCCTCGGGCTGACGTCTGCCGATCGTCTGGTGATCCCGGTGCCGCTGTATCACTGCTTCGGCATGGTCATGGGCAACCTCGGCTGCGTCACCCATGGCAGTACGATGATTTACCCCAGCGACGCTTTTGATCCGGCGGTGACTCTGCAAGCGGTGGCCGAAGAAAAAGCCACGGCGCTGTACGGTGTGCCGACCATGTTCATCGCCATGCTCGATCAGCCGCAGCGGCAGGCTTTCGACCTGACGAGCCTGCGCACGGGGATCATGGCCGGAGCGACCTGTCCGATCGAGGTCATGCGTCGAGTGATCAGCGAAATGCACATGAGCGAAGTGCAGATCGCCTACGGCATGACCGAAACCAGCCCGGTGTCGCTGCAGACCGGGCCGGCCGACGAGCTTGAGCTGCGCGTCACCACGGTCGGGCGCACTCAGCCACAGCTGGAAAGCAAGATTATCGACGACGCAGGCAACGTCGTGCCACGCGGCACCATCGGTGAATTGTGCACTCGCGGTTACAGCGTGATGCTCGGCTATTGGAATAACCCGCAGGCCACGGCCGAGGCCATCGATGAGGCGGGGTGGATGCACACGGGCGACCTGGCGAGCATGAACGTGGAGGGTTACGTCAACATCGCCGGGCGTAACAAAGACATGATCATTCGTGGCGGCGAGAACGTTTATCCCCGAGAGCTGGAAGAATTCTTCTTCACCCATCCGGCGGTAGCGGATGTGCAGGTGATCGGCATTCCGTGCCCGCGCTACGGTGAAGAGATCGTCGCCTGGATCAAATTCCACCCCGGCCACAGCGCCTCTGAACTGGAGCTGCAAACCTGGTGCAAAGCGCGGATTGCGCACTTCAAGACACCGCGTTACTTCAAGTTCGTCGACGCGTTTCCGATGACAGTGACGGGGAAGATCCAGAAATTCAGGATGCGTGAGATCAGTATCGAAGAGCTGCGCATCAATAACGCCTGACACAAATCCCTGTAGGAGTGAGCCTGCTCGCGATAGCGGTGTATCAGTCAATATTTGCATCGGCTGATATGACGCTATCGCGAGCAGGCTCACTCCTACAGGGGATCGGGTGAATTCAGGAATTGCAGAAAGCACAAAGGGGAGCCGAGGCTCCCCTTTAATTTGTCGTTGCGTGCTCTTTTTATTATTGAGGGTCGGTCTGTTGTTGTTTTTGGCAACCGTGGCCCTGTACAGCTTTTGGCGACCCCCATCCGGGGTCAAGAGCAAACGTATTTTTTTGAGCGCTGATCTGCTTTCTCGTCAAACGATCCAACCGATTCGGGAGCTACCTGAAGGTAGTTTTATTGTTCTCTGCCCGGTTGCGGGTCACTCCTGAGAGCACCCTGAAAAGCACACCTTCTCCAAAAAAATCTGTTAGCTGCGTCTCTGCCGTGTTGTTCTTGTTATGTCAGAGTCGTTTCGTCTTGTTTTTATTGGTTTGCGGCTTTTTATTCTTGTTATGCAATAGAGATAGCAGGTGTCGTGCCAACTTTTGAAAACCTTTGTAGATCAACGGGTTGCGATTTTCAGAGGTTTTCAGCCTTGGGCAAAGCCAGACAATTTGTTTCCGTGTTACTCGCTTTTGCCCACATCACTGACCCAGCGGTAACACCTCACTGGGCGCTGCGTGCCTTGGCCACTCGCGAACCGGTCGGGCGGCCGAGCACTGCGCTGATCTGCTGGCCCGCGGCGATCAAGGCGTCCAGGTCGATACCGGTCTCGATGCCCAAGCCGTTGAGCAGGTACACCACGTCTTCGGTGGCGACGTTACCGCTTGCGCCTTTGGCGTACGGGCAGCCGCCGAGGCCGGCGATAGAGCTGTCGAACACTGCAATGCCTTCGAGCAGGCTGGCGTAGATGTTGGCCATGGCCTGGCCGTAGGTGTCGTGGAAATGCCCGGCCAGTTTGTCGCGGGGCACCTGCGCCGAGACCACCTCGAACAGGCGCCGGGTCGCGCCCGCCGTACCGGTGCCGATGGTGTCCCCCAGCGACACTTCGTAGCAGCCCATCGCGTACAGCTCACGGGCGACCATCGCCACTTGCTCCGGCGCGACCGTGCCTTCATACGGACAACCCAGCACACAGGAAACGTAACCGCGCACAGTAACGCCGTGTTGTTTCGCCGCCTCCATGATCGGCGCAAAGCGCGCCAGGCTCTCGCTGATCGAACAATTGATATTGCGCTGCGAGAACGCCTCGGAGGCCGCAGCGAACACCGCGACTTCCTTGACCCCGGCGGCAATCGCGTCTTCAAAACCGCGCAGATTCGGCGCCAGCGCGCCATAAGTCACGCCGGGCTTGCGTTGAATCTGCGCGAACACCTCGGCGGAACCGGCCATCTGCGGCACCCACTTGGGCGAAACGAAACTGCCGACTTCGATATAGCCGAGCCCGGCGGCGCTCAGTGCATCGACCAGTTGCACCTTGTCAGCCACGCTGATCGGTTGGGCTTCGTTCTGCAGGCCATCGCGCGGGCCGACTTCAATCAGGCGTACTTGGGAGGGGAGGGACATGGGCGGGACCTGCCTGTTTTTTTTTGAGTTCACGAAGAACCCTTTGTAGGAGTGAGCCTGCTCGCGATAGCGGAGTGTCAGTCGCCATATTTTTTTCTGATACACCGCTATCGTGAGCAGGCTCACTCCTACAGGGGGGATGTAGTGTTTGCTAGACCGCCTGGCTTTTAAGCGTCTGTTCCAGCGCCTGCACGCAGCGCTCTTCTGCGGTATCAAGCTCGAGTTTCATCTGTTCGATATCCAGCAACTGCTGCTCGAGCTGTTCGCGGCGTTCGCTGATTTTCGCCAGCATGCTATTGAGCTGTCGGGTGTTACCGCTGGACGGGTCGTAGAGCTCGATCAGCTCGCGGCATTCGGCGAGGGAAAAGCCGATGCGCTTGCCACGCAGGATCAGCTTCAGCGTGACCTTGTCCCGTGGTGAGTAAATGCGTTCCTGGCCACGACGCTCGGGGCTGAGCAGGCCTTGCTCTTCATAAAAGCGGATCGCCCGGGTGGTGATGTCCAGCTCGCGGGCGAGGTCGGAAATGCTGTAGGTCTGACTGCTCATGAAAGCGCTCGGAAAAGGGGCATGACGCTAAGCTAATCGGTGGTTTACGTTTACGTCAAGCAAGAAAAAGATCGCAGCCTTCGGCAGCTCCTACAGGGGAATGCATTCCAAATGTAGGAGCTGCCGAAGGCTGCGATCTTCTGATTTGCCTCAAACCGCCTGCTTATCCAGCTTCTTCTCCTGCGCCGTCACCTGCTGGCACAACTCGATCATCTGCTCACGCATCCAGCGGTTGGCCGGGTCCTGGTCGGTGCTTTCGTGCCAGTACAAATGCGTTTCCACCGACGGCACATCATTCACCGGCAAATTGAACGCCTGCAAGTCGTGACGACGGGCGAAGCGTTCCGGCACGGTCATGACCATGTCAGTCTGCTGCATCACCTGCGAGGCCATCAGATAGTGCTGCGAGCGCAGGGCGATCTTGCGCTGGATGCCCATTTTGCCCAGCGCCAGATCGACATAACCCAGACCGCTGCGGCGGCTGGAGATATGGATGTGGGTCAGCGACAGATAATCATCAAGGCTGAGTTTTTCCTTCCCTGCCATCGGATGGCCCTTGCGCATGGCGCAGACGTAACGGTCGTCCATCAGCTTGACGTGGCGCACCTGCGGGTCGGTATTGAGCGGCGCATCCACGGCGAAATCACGCTGCAAGATTCTGATCTTCATGGGCCTGAGCAACCCCGACGCGCCGCGTCACGCCCAGCACTCGATGATCCTCGTGCCGGTCGACACCCCCGGGGTGAAGATCGTCCGGCCGCTGCCGGTGTTCGGTTACGATGATGCGCCGCACGGCCACGCCGAAGTGCTGTTCGATAACGTGCGGGTGCCGTACGAAAACGTCCTGCTCGGTGAAGGACGCGGCTTCGAAATCGCCCAGGGCCGCCTTGGCCCAGGACGCATTCACCACTGCATGCGCTCGATCGGCATGGCTGAACGGGCACTGGAACTGATGTGCAAACGCTCGGTGAGCCGCACCGCGTTCGGCAAACCGCTGGCGCGCCTGGGCGGCAATATCGACAAGATCGCCGACTCGCGGATGGAGATCGACATGGCCCGCCTGCTGACGTTGAAAGCGGCGTACATGATGGACACTGTCGGTAACAAGGTGGCGAAGAGCGAGATCGCGCAGATCAAGGTTGTGGCGCCGAACGTCGCCTTGCGGGTGATCGACCGGGCGATCCAGATGCACGGCGGCGCCGGGGTGTCGAACGATTTCCCGCTGGCTTATATGTACGCCATGCAACGCACCTTGCGCCTGGCCGACGGCCCCGACGAAGTGCACCGCGCGGCGATCGGCAAGTTCGAGATCGGCAAATACGTGCCGAAGGAAATGTTGCGTAGCGGTCAGTAATACCGAGTCGCCTAATTCGCGAGCAGGCTCGCTCCCACAGGATTTGTGACCGCCACAGATCCAATTTGGGAGCGAGCCTGCTCGCGAAAGGGCCTGAACATTCAGCACATCAACATCAGGGTCAATACACCCAAACCTCAACCCGCCGATTCTTGATCCTTCCTTCATCCGCACTGTTGGTCGCCACCGGCATCAGCGCGCCGAAGCCGCGCACTTCGCGCATGACCACGCCGTTCCTGACCAGCTCGCGGCGCACCGCCATCGCCCGCAGCTTCGACAGCAGATCGGCCCGCGCCGGGTCATCCTTCAAATCACCAAACCCCACCAGGGTCACCGCGCGCTCGGTCTTGCCATTGCGCTTTATATAGTCGAGCACTCGCGCCAGATCCTGCCGAGCCTTGTTGTCCAGGCCGGCGCTGCCCTCGGCAAACCGGAAATTCACTGTCAGACGCTGGGCATGTCGGCTGAGGGATTGGTAACCCTCGGGCATCAGCGCATTCGGCGCCACGCTCATGGCCTGCACGGTCTGGCTGACAAAACCGCTGGCGGCGACGATTGCCTGACCCTGTGGGCTCTGCGCGAACGTGGCCAGGGCCTGCGCCCAAGGATTGCGGGTGTCCGGCGGCAGATAAAAGAACAGGCGCCGCGACAGCGGATAATCTTCGGTAGCGATCAGACTGTTCAGCGGCAACATCGCTTGCGACGCACCATCGGTGATTGCCACGGCTTTCGCCTGACGTACGTAAGGCAAGCCGATGAAGCCGATGCCTTGCGGATCAGCGCTGACCGCATCGGACAATTGCTCGCTGGATTCGAAACGTTTCGCTGCGCTGCTGAGACTTTTCCCACGCCGACTCAGGACCAGTTCCTTGAATGTGTCGTAGGTCCCCGACTGATCATCCCGCGCATATAGATGTATGGCGCCGCCACGGCCACCGAGGTCTTCCCAGGTTTTCACTTCGCCGGCAAAAATCCGCGCCAGTTGTTCGGTATCCAGCTGCTGTAGCGGATTGGCCGGGTTGAGGATGATCGCCAGACCGTCGATGGCAATGACTTGCTCAGCCGCCGGGCTTTTCAGATCGCCGAGGGTTTGCAGGGCGAGCAGCTCGCTGTCCTTAATCTCCCGGGAAGAAGCGGCGAGATCGGCGCTGGTGTTTTTCAGCGCGGTGAAGCCGGTGCTGGAACCGTGGGCGGCGACTTCGATGACCACGCGTTGCCCCTGCGCGGTCTGACCGACGATGCGCTGTTCGTTGGCGGTATCCGGGGTTTCACGATGGATTTTCAGCAGGCCTTGTTCCTGCAACAGGCCTTCGACCAGCGCCGGGCCGAGCTCGGCGCCGATGGTGTTGGAACCCTGAATGCGCAGCGCCGGGCCGTTTTCGGGGATCGGCAGGACGGCGGCGTAGACCGACAGCCAGCCACTCAACAGGAAAACGCAGAGAACACGCAGGGTCATGCCGGCACCGAATCAAGCCAAGGGGATTGCCGGGGAGATTAAGTCAGAAAGATGACTTTAAGATGACACCGATCCCCTGTAGGAGTGAGCCTGCTCGCGATAGCTATTTACTGGTCAACATTTATGTCGACTGATCCACCGCTATCGCGAGCAGGCTCTCTCCTACAGGGGAAATGTGTTGAGTCCGGAATCAGGCCAGTTCAAGCCAGATCGGCGCATGGTCCGAGGGCTTTTCCATACCGCGCAGTTCGTAGTCCACACCGGCATCCTTGACCCGTGGCAGCAAACCATGGGAAGCCAGAATCACGTCAATGCGCAGGCCGCGCTTGGGCTCGTCTTCAAAACCACGGCTGCGGTAGTCGAACCAGCTGAACATGTCGGTTACGTCGGGGTTCAGGTGGCGATAGCTGTCAGTCAGGCCCCAGTTCTTAAGGCGCGCCATCCACTCGCGTTCTTCCGGCAGGAAGCTGCATTTGCCGGTTTTCAGCCAGCGCTTCATGTTGTCCGGGCCGATGCCGATGTCGCAGTCTTCCGGGGAAATATTCACATCGCCCATCACCACCAGTGGCTGCTCGTTGTGGAACTGGCTCTCCAGCAGCGCTTGCAAATCACTGTAGAAACGCTGCTTGGCAGGGAATTTGGTCGGGTGGTCGCGGCTTTCACCCTGTGGGAAATAACCATTCATGATCGTCACCGGCACGCCGTTGGCATCGGCGAAAGTGCCCCAGATAAAGCGCCGCTGCGCATCTTCTTCGTCGGTGGCAAAGCCTTTATGAATGGCGATCGGCTCGTTGCGCGAAAGCAGGGCGACACCGTAATGACCCTTCTGGCCATGGAAGTGCACGTGATAGCCGAGGGCGCGTATCTCTTCGAGGGGGAACTGGTCGTCGTGAACCTTGGTTTCCTGCAGGCCGATCACGTCGGGCTGATGTTTTTCGATCAGCGCTGCCAGCTGATGCGGACGGGCACGCAGTCCGTTGATGTTGAAGGAAACGATCTTCATGGTCGGCAGTCCTGGCAAAAGGGCGATGCTAGCTGACATGGGGGAGATGGGCCAGCGTGGGAGAAATCATTTTGGCCTGTGGGATTTATGTTGTTAGTGATGACGCTATCGCGAGCAGGCTCACTCCTACATTTTGGAATGCGTTCCCCTGTAGGAGTGAGCCTGCTCGCGATAGCACCCTCACATTCGATGAAGATCCAGGGCTGGTCTAACCTGTGAGGGAACCACGCCACCGTCAAAAGGTTCGTACCAACAAGCGCGCCAGCCTCCGAGCGCGCCCCGGGGAGAATCATTGCCATGCCTGAAACCCAGTTCGCCAGCGCCGCCATCCACATGCTCGACCGCGGCTATTCGCGCGAGGCCCGCTCTCTGCTGTATCAGGCCTATCGCCACGAGCCGACCTTCGGCTACCTGTTCGAAGCCGAGCGTCCCGGCTACGAACAACGGGTGCGGGCCACGGTGCGTGAGCTGGTCAAACAGCATTTCCTCCAGGACCTGCCGGCGATCGGCCTGTTGGTCAATGATCGCCTGATCGGCATCGCCCTGATCGCGCCGCCGCAAAGGCGTCTGGGGGTGACGGAAAGCTGGGCATGGCGGTTGCGCATGGTGCTCAGCACCGGGTTTCGCTGCACCCGGCGTTATCTGGAATATCACGATGCCGTCGCCGCGTGCGTGCCTGGCGACTCCGTGCACATGCTGCCGCTGCTCGGCGTGCATCCGCAGTTTCAGGGCAAGCACTACGGCGAACAGTTGCTCACTGCCGTGCACAACTGGTGCGCGGTCGATGAAACCTCGCAAGGTGTGGTGCTCGACACTGGCAACCCGCGCTACCTGGAATTCTATAAAAGGCAGGGTTATCAGGAGATCGGCGAGGTTGCCGTCGGACCAGTGCGTGAACACGTATTTTTCCATGCCAATCCGCAGGTGTTACAAACAGCCACGGGATAATGATCGAACTTCTTCACAAATTACCTGTTCTATCAGGCTCCCGAGCCCGTGATAGCATCCGCGCCTATGAAGTTTCCACGAAGATTTACCAGCGGCGTGCTGATGCTGTTATCCAGCTGTGCGGCGCTGGCGCAAAGTGAATTGGATGTACGGATCAAGCCGTCCAACGATGAACTCAAGGCCAATATAGAAGGCTATATCGGCAGCCTCGGCGATCGCGACGAAGAAGCCTTGCTGCGCTTCAGTCGCGGTGCCGAAGAGCAGGCGCGCAAAGCCGCTCAGGCGCTGGGCTACTACCAGCCGCAGATCGACAGCGACGTCAAGGGCGGGGAAAAACCGCGTCTGGTGCTGAACATCGATCCCGGCGAGCCGATTCGCCTGCGCAACGTCACCGTGCGCGTCGACGGCCCGGCGGCCTCGCTGAAATCCTTTCGCGTACCGAAAAGCGACCTGCTCAAGTCCGGCGCGGTACTCAACCATGGCCGATACGAAGACGCCAAACGGGTCATCCAGAATCAGGCCTCGCGCTTCGGTTACTTCAGCGGCCATTTCACCCGCCAGAAGCTCATGGTCGATCCGCGCGCGGGTGTCGCCGATATCGAATTGATCTATGACAGCGGCCCGCGTTATGCGCTGGGCAAAGTCAGTTTCGAAGGCGACACGCCGTTCGACGAAGACCTGCTGCAACGCATGGTGCCGTTCAAGGCAGGCGAGCCCTACGATTCGGAACTGATCGCCGAACTCAACCGCGACCTGCAATCGAGCGGCTATTTCGAAGGCGTACGCGTCGACGCCGCACCGACGGCGGCGAAGAATCAGGTGATTCCGGTCGAGGTCAAACTCGACACGCGCAAGCCGCGCACCATGGGCCTGGGTCTCGGTTACTCGACCGACGTCGGGCCACGCATCAAGGCCAACTGGACGCGTCACTGGGTCAATCCCCAGGGCGACAGTTATGGCTGGGAGGCCGAACTCTCGGCGCCCCGGCAGAACGTCGGGCTGTTCTATGACATCCCGCTCGACCCGCCATTGACCGACAAACTGCGCTGGGCCGGCGGCTATCAGTTCGAAGACATCGAAGGCTCCGACACCCTGAGCAAACTGCTGACTTTCGGCCCGGAATGGCACAGCAAGTTGCCCAGCGGCTGGCAGCGGGTGATCTCGCTGAAGTGGCAGCGCGAGGAATACGAACTCGGCGACGACTCCGGCCTGAGCACGTTGCTCATGCCCGGCATCAGTTATTCCTACCTCAAAAGCGACAACCGCATCGACCCGCGCAACGGCTACCGCCTGAGCTTCGAAAGCAAAGTGGCGAAGGAAGGCCTCGGTTCGGACAACAACCTCTTATATGGCACCGCGCAGGTCAAAGGCCTGACCACGGTTTTCGACAAGCACCGCTTGCTCGGCCGCGTGCAGGTTGGCGGCAGCGCCACCAATGGCTACAACTCGATCCCGCCGTCGCTGCGTTTCTTTGCCGGTGGCGATCAGAGCGTGCGCGGTTACGACTACCAGAGCCTGTCGCCGAAAAACTCCGACGGCGACCGCATCGGTGGCCGCTACATGATTGCCGGCAGCGTCGAATATCAATATTCGATCGCTGAGAAATGGCGGGTCGCGACCTTCGTCGACCAGGGCAACTCTTTCAACAAACTCGAACTGCCCGACCTCAAGACCGGGGTCGGCGTAGGTGTGCGGTGGGTCTCGCCGGTCGGGCCGATCCGCCTAGACCTCGCTCATGCGCTGGACGACGACGGCGGCATCCGGCTGCACTTTTCCATGGGGCCTGAGCTGTGAAGCGTGGTTTGAAAATTACGGCGCTGACGTTGTTGGCGCTGGTTTTATTGATCGTCTTGAGCCTCGCCGCGCTGCTCGGTACGCAGGCGGGCAGTCGCTGGGCGCTGGGCCTGGTGCCGGGTTTGAGCGTGGAGAATTTCCAGGGTCGCCTCGGTGGCCAATGGAGCGCCGATCATTTGGTGTGGCAGCAGGACACAAGCCGCGTCGAGCTGAACAGGGCGATCTTTGCCTGGTCGCCGCTGTGCCTGACGCGCATGAGCTTGTGCATCGATCAGCTCAAGGCCGATCAGGTGATTCTGCAATTCCCGCCGAGCGAAGAAACCACCGAGAGCGGCCCGATCAAACTGCCCGATCTGCAATTGCCGCTGGCCATTGAACTGGGTGACGTCGAGGTCGGCAGTCTGTTGTTCAACGGCAGCGAACAGCTCAAGGGCTTGCAACTGGCGGCGCACTGGACCGCTCAGGGTCTGCAGATCGACAGCGTGAAATTGCAGCGTGACGAACTCAGCCTGAACCTGTCCGGCCTGCTGCAACCGAGCGGTAACTGGCCGTTGAACATTCAGGGCGATCTGACCTTGCCCGCGCCCGGCAGCGAACCGTGGACCCTGGCACTGAAAGTCGACGGCGATCTGCTGAAAACCCTCAACCTGCACGCCGACAGCCGTGGCTACCTCGACGGCCAGTTGAGCGGCGAGCTGCAAGCGCTGGCGGAAAACCTCCCGGCCAAGTTGCGCATCACCAGCGACGCGTTCAAACCGAGCGCCGATCTGCCGGACACCCTGCAATTCAACCAGTTGGTATTGACCGGCGAAGGCGACCTGAAAAACGGTTATCAGCTACTCGGCAACGCCACGCTGCCCGCGGAAAAATCGCCGGTGGCGTTGCTGCTCAAAGGCAAGGTCGACGCCAGCGGCGCGCAAATCGCCGGGCTCGATCTCAACGCCAACGACAAGCAAAGCCTTAAGCTCACCGGCAATGTCGACTGGGGCAAAGGCCTCAGCGCCCAGGCCAACATCAACTGGCAAGACTTCCCGTGGCATCGCCTCTATCCAGAAATCGACGAGCCACAAGTCGCTTTGCGTACCTTCACCGGCGAAGTGTCCTACACCGACGGTCAGTACCTCGGCAATTTCGCTGCCGCACTCGATGGCCCGGCCGGGGCGTTCACCCTGAGCAGTCCGTTCAGCGGCAGCCTCGAACAGATCGCCTTGCCGCAACTGGTCATGCAGGCCGGGCAGGGCAGGGCCGAAGGGCACGTCAATGTGCGCTTCGCCGACGGCATCGCCTGGGATACCGCGCTGGATCTGTCGGCGCTCAACCCGGCGTACTGGGTCGCGGAACTGCCGGGCACCCTGGCCGGGCCGCTGAAGAGCAAAGGCGAGATGAAGAATGAGCGACTGAGCCTCAGCGCCGACCTCGATCTCAAAGGCAAACTGCGCGGCCAACCGGCGATTCTGCAAGCCAAGGCTGACGGCGCGGGCGAGCGGTGGAACCTCAATGCCCTGCTAATCCGCCTCGGCGATAACAGCATCAGCGGCAAGGGCAGCCTGCAGGATAAGCTCGGCGGGCAGATCGATATCAAGCTGCCGCGTCTCGCGCAGCTATGGCCGCAATTGCGCGGGCAGGTCAACGGTCAGGTCAACGTCGCTGGCACGCTGAAGGCGCCACAGGGCAAGCTCGATCTGCAAGGTTCGCAACTGGCCTTTCAGGACAATCGCCTGCAAAGCCTCAACCTCGACGCCACCCTCGACAGTGCGCAACGAGCGAAAATCAATCTCAAAGGCAGCGGCATTCAGACCGGCGACACCTCCCTGGGCACCCTGACCGCCAGTGCTCAGGGCGACATCAAGAGTCAGAAACTCAGCCTCGATCTGCTCGGACCCAAGCTGAAACTGGCGCTGGGACTGGACGGCAATCTGGACAAGGGCAACTGGCGCGGTCGCTTGGCCAGCGGCGATATTCAGGCCGGTGGCCAGGACTGGAAACTGCAAAACCCGGCGAGACTGGAGCGCCTGGCGGACGGCCAGATCAATTTCGGCGCGCATTGCTGGCTGTCCGGCAATGCGAGCCTGTGTGGTGAAGACCAGCGCCTGATGCCCGAGCCGAAGCTGCGCTATCACCTCAAGCAATTCCCGATCGAAAGCCTCGCGCAATGGCTGCCCAAGGACTTCGCCTGGCAGGGCCGGCTCAATGCCGATCTGCAACTGGACCTGCCGGCCAGCGGCCCGAACGGCGTGGTCAGTGTCGATGCCAGCGGCGGCACCCTGCGCGTGCGCGACAAGGATCAGTGGCTGGATTTTCCGTACCAGACGCTCAAGCTCAGCAGCAAACTCACGCCCAAGCGCGTCGACACCGAGCTCAACTTCGTCGGCGGCAAACTTGGTGAGTTGATGGTGCAGGCGCAGCTCAATCCATTGCCGAAAAACAAACCGCTGAGTGGCTCGTTCCGCCTCTCCGGGCTCGATTTGTCGGTGGCGCGGCCGTTTGTGCCGATGGTGGAAAAACTCACCGGCCGGCTCAACGGCAGCGGCACGCTCTCCGGCGGCCTGCTCGCGCCGCTGGTCAATGGCACCGTGCAGCTCAGCGACGGCGAAGTGTCCGGCGCTGAACTGCCGATGGAGCTGCAGAACCTGCAACTGACCGCGGCGATTGCCGGCGAATCGGTGCGTCTGGACGGCGGCTGGAACAGCGGCAAGACCGGCCGGGGCAGCCTCAACGGCAACGTCGCCTGGGGCCAGTCGCTGGTGGTCGATCTGGCGCTCAAGGGCACGCAATTGCCCGTCAGCGTCGAACCCTACGCCAAACTCGAAATGGCCCCGGATCTGAAGATTTCCATGGCCGGCGATGAGCTGAAAGTTGCGGGCAAGGTGCTGGTGCCCAAAGGCGAAATCACCGTGCGCGAGCTGCCACCATCAACGGTGAAAGTCTCCGACGACACCATCATCGTTGGCGCGCAGACCGAGGAGGGCAAACCGCCAATCGCGATGAAAATGGACATCGACGTGATCGTCGGCCAGGACAAACTGAGCTTCGCCGGTTTCGGCCTGACCGCCAATCTGCAAGGCCAGGTGCACATTGGCGACAACATGGACACCCGTGGCGAACTCTGGCTCAACGACGGCCGCTATCGTGCCTATGGCCAGCGCCTCACGGTACGGCGTGCGCGTCTGTTGTTCGCCGGCCCCATCGACCAGCCGTATCTGGACATCGAAGCGATCCGTCAGACCGACGACGTCATCGCCGGCATTCGCCTGAGCGGCAGCGCCGAACAGCCGACCACGCAGATCTTTTCCGAACCGGCCATGAGTCAGGAACAGGCCCTGTCGTACCTGGTGCTGGGCCGTCCGCTGAGCACCAGCGGCGAAGACAACAACATGCTCGCCCAAGCCGCACTGGGCCTCGGTCTGATGGGCAGCGCCGGGGTCACCAGTGGGCTGGCCAAGGATCTGGGCATCGAGGATTTCCAGCTCGACACCCAGGGCAGCGGCAACGACACCAGCGTCGTCGCCAGCGGCAACATTTCCGAAAAACTCAGCCTGCGCTACGGCGTCGGTGTCTTCGAACCGGCCAGCACCATCGCCTTGCGCTACAAGCTGAGCAAGAAGGTGTACGTCGAAGCGGCGAGCGGCGTGGCGAGTTCGCTGGATATTTTCTACAAGCGGGATTTCTAGAGCGCATCTGCTCATTTCAACCGAGTCGCACCCTTCGCGAGCAGGCTCGCTCCCACAGTTGGAATGCGTTCCCCCCTGCGGGAGTGAGCCTGCTCGCGATGAGGCCATCAGCCGCGCCATTGATGGTGGATGAAAGGACGCCATCGCGAGCAGGCTCACTCCTACAGGGGAATGCATTCCAGCGCCTCTGCATCGATAAAACGCAACTAATTACCAAGCCCCCTAACTATTGCGTTGACATTCGCTGCCTAAGCAGTAACATCTCGACATACATTCACTGCCTAGGCAGTTATCAGGTCGACACATGAAGCATTTCACTCCGGAAGAATTCAAACACTGCCACCTCGGCCTGTTGCTCGGGCGTGCCGCGTTGCTCAAGGACCGGATCATCGACACCCACATGGAACCCCACGGCATCACCGCCGCGCAGTTCAAGGTGTTGATCATCATGGCCCAGTTTGGCGTCGACACCCCGGCCGAGCTGTGCCGGCATCTGTCGCTCGATAGCGGTTCGATGACGCGCATGCTCGATCGTCTCGAGCAGAAGGCTTTTCTGCTTCGTCAGCGCAGCGAAGGTGACCGTCGTCAGGTGCAGCTGAAGCTGACCGAGCAGGGCCAGCAACTGGCCGATCGCCTGCCGCACATCGGTGCCGATGCGATGAATGAACTGGCCGGCGCGATCTCCCGCGACGAGCTGAAGACCCTCGAATACATCCTCAAGAAAATCCTCCTGGCCGCCGGTGACCCGATCACCGTCCAGCGTTTGGGTGAACACAATGAACGCTAAAATCATGCGCAGCAGCCTGACGCTGGTGCTGTCGGTGATGATCCTCGCCGGTTGCGCCAACTACAGCGGCCTCGACACCGAAGGCCAGCGCCTCGACGCGGCACAGTTGAAGACAGCGCAGTCTCTGCAAGGCGTAACCCTGTCGCCGGCGGCATGGCCGAAAAGCGACTGGTGGAGCAGCCTCGGCGATCCGCAGCTCGATGGCCTGATCCGCGAAGCCCTGCACGACAGCCCGGACATGCAGATCGCCGAAGCTCGCGCCCATCAGGCCAGTGCCGCCGCGTATGCCGCCGATGCCGAACGCTATCCGACCCTCGACGCCAGCGCCGGCATCAGCCGTTCGCGTCTGGCCCGTGACCAGGATCCGCGGGGGCAGGGCGGGGCTTACGCGACGGTGCGCAATGTCAGCGCCGGCTTCAATTACAACTTCGACTTGTGGGGCGGCCAGCGCGATGCCTGGGAAGCCGCACTCGGTGAGGCCTGTGCTGCTGAAGTCGACCGTCAGGCCGCCCAGCTGACCCTCGCCGCTGACGTCGCCCGCGCGTACAGCGATCTCGGTCAGGCGCACATCGTTTACGACCTCGCCAGCGAGGACCTCAAGCGCACCCGGCAAATGCTCGACCTCAGTCAGCGCCGCTTGAGTTCGGGGATCGACAGCCAGTACCAGTTCCAGCAAACCCAGAGTCTGGAAGCCAGTTCCCAGGCCAGCCTGATCGACGCGGAAAAACGCCTGAACAGCGCGAAAATCGCCTTGGCGGTATTGCTCGGCAAAGGCCCTGATCGCGGCAACGAGATCGCCCGACCGAAAGTCCTGCAAGCCAGTGCCGTGGCGGTGCCGTCGGTGTTGCCGGCGGAACTGCTCGGCCGCCGCCCGGATCTGGTCGCGGCGCGCTGGCGTGTCGAAGCGGCGAGCAAAGATATCGCCGCGGCGAAAACCCGCTTCTACCCCAACCTCAACTTGTCGGCTTCGGCCGGGGCGGAGTCATTGCTGGGTGATGCGATGTTCGGTTCCGCCAGCCGCTTTTTCAGCATTGCGCCGACCGTGTCATTGCCGATCTTCGATGGCGGACGCCTGCGCGCCAGCCTCGATGCGCGCGACGCCGATTACGATCTGGCGGTGGCGCAATACAACAAGAGTCTGGTGAAAGCGCTCGGCGATGTCGGCGACACCATCAACCAGTTACGTGATATCGGCCGGCAGATCGGCGCGCAGCAACACGCCACCGACATTGCCCAGGATTCTTACAACACGGTCGTCCAGCGTTACGGTTCCGGCATCGGCAACTACCTGGACGTGCTCAGCATCGAGCAGCAATTGCTCCAGGCCCAGCGTCAGCTGGCGACCCTCAATGCCGAGCAGATCGACCTGTCGATTCAACTGATGCAAGCGCTGGGCGGCGGCTTTCAGGGTGAAAACCTGAACGCAGCCAACGCCAGCCCAGCCTCGTCGCACTACTAATTCAAGGTATTTGTCATGGCCACTGCCGAAAACACCCAAGCTCCAGACAACACCCCGGACACCGGCAACCCGCGCAAACGCAAGGTGATGCTGCTGGCCCTCGCCGTGGTCGTCCTGCTCGCCATTGCCGGCGTCTGGGCCTATCACGAATTCATCGGGCGCTTTAACGAAAGCACCGACGATGCCTACGTCAACGGCAACGTGGTGGAGATCACGCCGCTGGTTACCGGCACCGTGGTCAGCATCGGCGCCGACGACGGTGATCTGGTCCACGAAGGCCAGGTGCTGGTCAACTTCGACCCCAACGATGCCGAAGTCGGCCTGCAAAGTGCCAAGGCCAAACTGGCGCGCACCGTGCGTCAGGTGCGCGGTTTGTACAGCAACGTCGACGGCATGAAAGCCCAGGTCAACGCGCAGCAGGCCGAAGTGCAGAAAGCCCAGGACAACTACAACCGCCGCAAAAATCTCGCCCAGGGCGGGGCGATTTCCCAGGAAGAGCTGTCCCACGCGCGCGACGACCTGACCTCGGCGCAGAACGCTTTGGCCAACGCTAAACAGCAACTGAAAACCACCAGTGCCCTGGTCGACGACACCGTGGTCTCGTCGCACCCGGACGTGATGTCGGCGGCTGCCGATCTGCGTCAGGCCTACCTGACCAATGCGCGCAGCACCCTGATCGCGCCGGTCACCGGTTACGTCGCCAAGCGCACCGTGCAACTCGGTCAGCGCGTGCAGCCGGGCACCGCGTTGATGGCGGTGATTCCGCTGGATCAGCTGTGGATCGATGCCAACTTCAAGGAAACCCAACTGCGTGACATGCGCATCGGCCAGCCAGTGGATATCGAGGCCGACATTTACGGCAGCGACGTGAAATACAGCGGCACCGTCGACAGCCTCGGCGCTGGTACGGGTAGCGCGTTTGCTCTGCTGCCGGCACAGAATGCCACCGGTAACTGGATCAAGATTGTTCAGCGTGTGCCGGTGCGCATTCACATCAATGCCGAAGAGCTGGCCAAACACCCGCTGCGTGTCGGTCTGTCGACCAATGTCGAAGTGAATCTGCACGACCAGAGCGGCCCGGTGCTGGCCCAGCAACCGCCGCAAAAAGCCTCGTTCAGCACCAACGTCTACGAGCGCCAACTGGCTGAAGCGGACGCGATGATTGCGCAACTGATCCACGACAACAGCGCCGCAGCGGGCAAGACCGCACAGCGCTGATCTGCACGGACCTTGTAGGAGTGAGCCTGCTCGCGATAGCGGTGTGTCAGAGCCAAATATCTTGGCTGATACACCGCTATCGCGAGCAGGCTCACTCCTACAGGGGTGTGGTGTCCATCAGGTTTCATAGGATTCACAATGAGCAATAACGCTTCTTTCACGCCGCCCAGCCTGTTGCTCAGCACCATCGGCCTGTCGCTGGCGACGTTCATGCAAGTGCTCGACACGACCATCGCCAACGTGGCGTTGCCGACGATTTCCGGCAACCTCGGGGTGAGCTCGGAGCAGGGCACCTGGGTGATCACTTCGTTCGCCGTGAGCAACGCGATCGCGCTGCCGCTGACCGGTTGGCTGAGCCGCCGCTTCGGCGAGGTGAAACTGTTTCTGTGGGCGACGATGCTGTTTGTACTGGCGTCGTTTCTTTGCGGTATCTCGACCTCAATGCCCGAGCTGATCGGCTTTCGTGTGCTGCAAGGCCTGGTGGCCGGGCCGTTGTATCCGATGACGCAGACCCTGTTGATCGCGGTCTATCCGCCGGCAAAACGCGGGATGGCCCTGGCGTTGCTGGCGATGGTCACGGTGGTCGCGCCGATTGCCGGTCCGATTCTCGGTGGCTGGATCACCGACAGTTACAGCTGGCCGTGGATCTTCTTCATCAACGTGCCGATCGGCATCTTTGCGGTGATGGTGGTGCGTTCGCAACTGGCGAAACGGCCGGTGGTCACCAGTCGCCAACCGATGGATTACGTCGGCCTGATCACCTTGATCATTGGCGTTGGCGCATTGCAGGTGATCCTCGACAAAGGCAATGATCTGGACTGGTTCGAGTCGAACTTCATCATTGTCGGCGCGGCGATTTCCGTGGTGGCGCTGGCGGTGTTCGTGATCTGGGAAATGACCGACCGCCATCCGGTGGTCAACCTGCGCCTGTTCGCCTATCGCAACTTCCGCATCGGCACGCTGGTGCTGGTGCTGGGTTACGCCGGTTTCTTCGGCATCAATCTGATCCTGCCGCAGTGGCTGCAGACGCAAATGGGCTACACCGCGACCTGGGCCGGTCTGGCCGTGGCGCCGATCGGTATTCTGCCGGTGCTGCTGTCGCCGTTTGTCGGCAAGTACGCGAACAAGTTCGACCTGCGTTTGCTGGCCGGGCTGGCGTTTCTGGCGATTGGCCTGAGCTGCTTTATGCGCGCAGGATTCACCAATGAGGTGGACTTCCAGCATATCGCGCTGGTGCAGTTGTTCATGGGCATCGGCGTGGCGCTGTTCTTCATGCCGACCCTGAGCATTCTGATGTCGGACTTGCCGCCGAGCCAGATTGCCGATGGCGCTGGGCTGGCGACGTTTTTGCGGACACTGGGCGGCAGCTTCGCGGCATCGCTCACCACCTGGATCTGGATTCGCCGGGCCGATCAGCATCATGCGTATATGAGCGAGAGCATCAGCACCTTCGAACCGGCGACGCGCGAGACGTTGAACGCGCTGGGCGGGGCGAGTCAGTCGGCGTATGCGCAGATGGACCAGATCCTCACGAGTCAGGCGTACATGTTGTCGACCGTGGATTACTTCACGCTGCTGGGCTGGGGCTTCATGGGGTTGATTCTGATCGTCTGGCTGGCGAAACCGCCGTTTGCCGCCAAGGCAGGGCCTGCTGCTTCGGGGCACTAAGATCAGGATCAAAAGCCCCTCACCCTAACCCTCTCCCGGAGGGAGAGGGGACTGACCGCGGTGGATGTTCGGTATACATCGACGTGCCAGACTTCAGTCGAACTCAGGTTTGAATAGCATGAAGATCGGCTCCCACCCTAACCCTCTCCCGGAGGGATAGGGACTGGCCGCGGTGGATGTTCGATATACATCGACGTGCCAGACTTCAGTCGAACTCAGGTTTGGATAGCATGAAGATCGGCCCCCTTTCCCCCTCGCCCCCTTGGGGGAGAGGGCTGGGGTGAGGGGGTAGCGATCTTCAGCCGTGCGGCAAAGCCAGTGGCGGGGCGAAGTCGAACGGGGCCAATGCGTACCCGCTCTCATCCACCTGCAACGCCCAACCCTGACGATCCCAATCCCCCAGCACAATCCGCTTCGCCGCCTGTTCACCGAGCTGCAGCTTGTGAATCGCCGGGCGGTGGGTGTGGCCGTGAATCAGGGTTTTCACGCCATATTCCTGCATGATCCGCGGAATTTCCTCAGGCGTGACATCGACAATGTCATTGGCCTTCATCCGCGTTTGCGCACGGCTCTCGCTACGCAGCTTGCGCGCCAGTTTATGGCGGCTGCTCAGCGGCAGATGACGGAGGATGAACAGGGTGATCGGGTTGCGCAGGTAGCGGCGCAGCTTCATGTAGCCGACGTCGCGGGTGCACAGGCTGTCGCCGTGCATCAGCAGCACCGGCTCGCCGTAGAACTGCACGACACTCGGATCCTTCAGCAATGTGCAGCCGGCCTGTTTGCAGAAGGCCTTGCCGAGCATGAAGTCGCGATTGCCGTGCATGAGAAAGATCGCCGTACCGCTGTCGCTCAAATCGCGCAGGGCCTGGCAGATGGAACGCTGAAAGGGCGTCATGGCGTCGTCGCCAATCCACGCCTCGAAGAAGTCGCCGAGGATGTACAACGCACTCGCGGTGCGGGCGCGTCCGGCGAGCAAATCCAGAAACGCCCGGGTAATGTCCGGGCGCTCCTCTTCCAGATGCAAGTCTGAAATCAGCAATATCACGCTGCGATGATCTCGGCTTTCTCGATGATCACGTCTTCTGCGGGTACGTCCTGGTGGCCGGCCTTGGAAGTGGTCGACACGCCTTTGATCTTGTCGACAACGTCGGTGCCCTGGGTGACTTTACCGAATACCGCGTAGCCCCAGCCCTGCACGTTCTTGCCGCTGTGGTTGAGGAAGGTGTTGTCGGCGACGTTGATGAAGAACTGTGCCGAAGCCGAATGCGGCTCCATGGTGCGGGCCATGGCGACGGTGTATTTGTCGTTGGAAAGACCGTTGTCCGCTTCGTTCTGGATGCTTGGACGCTTGTCTTTCTTTTCTTTCATGCCAGGCTCGAAACCGCCGCCCTGGATCATGAAGTTTCTGATGACGCGGTGGAAAACAGTGTTTTCGTAGTGACCGGCCTTCACGTACTCGATGAAGTTGGCAACGGTGATCGGCGCCTTTTCAGCGTTCAGTTCGATGACGATCTCGCCATGGTTGGTGGTCAGTTTGACTTGAGTCATGGTCATTACTCTTCATAGGGAATTCGTGGTTCTGGGACCTTCAGCCCCACAACCGGTTCAGCCTGCTTCGGCCAAGGTGCGCAGTTTAGCGTGACAGGCGCGAATTTCGAGGCGGTTTTTCATTTCCCGGCGATTAAATGCATGCCTTTATCGGGCCTGCTCTGTCAGGCCCTTGACAGCATCGGCTATGATAGCGGCTTTGTTTTGTCTGGCCCCTCTTTGCGGCCGCGCACCTGTACGTCAAGGATCCTATGAGCAAGCCCACTGTCGACCCTACCTCGAATGCCAAGTCCGGCCCTGCCGTGCCGGTCAACTTCCTGCGGCCGATCATCCAGGCAGACCTGGACTCGGGCAAGCACACCCAGATCGTGACTCGCTTCCCACCGGAGCCCAACGGCTACCTGCACATCGGCCACGCCAAGTCGATCTGCGTCAACTTCGGTCTGGCCCAGGAGTTCGGTGGCGTCACGCACCTGCGTTTCGACGACACCAACCCGGCCAAGGAAGATCAGGAATACATCGACGCGATCGAAAGCGACGTCAAATGGCTGGGCTTCGAATGGTCCGGTGAAGTGCGCTACGCCTCGCAGTATTTTGACCAGTTGCACGACTGGGCCGTCGAGCTGATCAAGGCCGGCAAGGCCTACGTCGACGACCTGACTCCGGAGCAGGCCAAGGAGTACCGTGGCAGCCTGACCGAGCCGGGCAAGAACAGCCCGTTCCGCGACCGCACCGTGGAAGAGAACCTCGACCTGTTCGCGCGCATGAAGGCCGGTGAGTTCGCCGACGGCGCCCGCGTGCTGCGCGCGAAGATCGACATGGCTTCGCCGAACATGAACCTGCGCGACCCGATCATGTATCGCATCCGCCACGCTCATCACCACCAGACCGGTGACAAGTGGTGCATCTACCCGAACTACGACTTCACCCACGGCCAGTCGGACGCCATCGAAGGCATCACCCATTCGATCTGCACCCTCGAGTTCGAAAGCCATCGTCCGCTGTACGAGTGGTTCCTGGACAACCTGCCGGTGCCGGCGAACCCGCGCCAGTACGAGTTCAGCCGCCTGAACCTCAACTACACGATCACCAGCAAGCGCAAGCTCAAGCAACTGGTTGACGAGAAGCACGTCAATGGCTGGGACGATCCGCGCATGTCCACGCTGTCGGGCTTCCGCCGCCGTGGCTACACGCCGAAATCGATCCGCAACTTCTGCGAAATGATCGGCACCAACCGTTCCGACGGCGTGGTCGACTTCGGCATGCTTGAATTCAGCATCCGCGACGACCTCGACCACAGCGCACCGCGCGCGATGTGCGTGCTGCGTCCGCTGAAAGTGGTCATCACCAACTACCCGGAAGGCCAGGTCGAAAACCTCGAACTGCCACGCCACCCGAAAGAAGACATGGGCGTGCGCGCGCTGCCGTTCGCCCGGGAAATCTACATCGACCGCGAAGACTTCATGGAAGAGCCGCCGAAGGGCTACAAGCGCCTGGAACCGGCCGGTGAAGTGCGTCTGCGCGGCAGCTACGTGATCCGTGCCGACGAAGCGATCAAGGACGCCGACGGCAATATCGTCGAACTGCGTTGCTCGTACGACCCGGACACCCTCGGCAAGAACCCGGAAGGGCGCAAGGTCAAGGGCGTGATTCACTGGGTGCCGGCCGCCGCCAGCGTCGAGTGCGAAGTACGTCTGTACGATCGCCTGTTCCGTTCGCCGAACCCGGAAAAGGCCGAAGACAGCGCCAGTTTCCTCGACAACATCAACCCTGACTCGCTGCAAGTGCTGACCGGTTGTCGCGCCGAGCCATCGCTCGGCAACGCACAGCCGGAAGACCGTTTCCAGTTCGAGCGCGAAGGTTACTTCGTCGCGGATCTCAAGGACTCGAAACCCGGTCAGCCGGTATTCAACCGTACCGTGACCCTGCGTGATTCGTGGGGCCAGTGAGTGAGTCAAGGAACTAACGTGCTAACGATCTACAACACGCTCACCAAGAGCAAAGAAGTCTTCAAGCCGCTGGATGGCAACAAGGTGCGCATGTACGTCTGCGGGATGACCGTGTACGACTACTGCCACCTCGGCCACGGCCGCAGCATGGTCGCGTTCGACCTGGTGACGCGCTGGTTGCGCTTCAGCGGTTATGACCTGACCTATGTGCGCAACATCACCGACATCGACGACAAGATCATCAATCGCGCCCGCGAGAACGGTGAATCGTTCGAACCGCTGACCGAGCGCATGATCGCCGCGATGCACGAAGACGAAGCGCGCCTGAATATCCAGAAGCCGGACATGGAACCGCGCGCCACCGATCACATCGCCGGCATGCACGCGATGATCCAGACCCTGATCGACAAGGGCTACGCTTACGCCCCGGGCAACGGCGACGTGTACTACCGCGTCGCCAAATTCATGGGCTACGGCAAGCTGTCGCGCAAGAAGATCGAAGACCTGCGCATCGGCGCACGCATCGAAGTCGACGAGTCGAAGCAAGACCCGCTCGATTTCGTCCTGTGGAAAGCTGCCAAGCCGGGCGAGCCGAGCTGGGAATCGCCATGGGGCGCCGGGCGTCCGGGCTGGCACATCGAGTGCTCGGTGATGTCGACCTGCTGCCTCGGTGAGACTTTCGACATTCATGGCGGCGGCAGCGATCTGGAGTTCCCGCACCACGAAAACGAAATCGCCCAGAGCGAAGCGGCCACCGGTAAGACCTACGCCAACGCGTGGATGCATTGCGGGATGATTCGCATCAATGGCGAGAAGATGTCCAAGTCCCTGAACAACTTCTTCACCATCCGCGACGTGCTCGACAAATACCACCCGGAAGTCGTGCGTTACCTGCTGGTGTCGAGCCACTACCGCAGCGCGATCAACTATTCGGAAGACAACCTCAAGGACGCCAAGGGCGCACTCGAGCGTTTCTACCACGCATTGAAAGGTCTGCCGTCCGTGGCGCCGGCCGGTGGCGAAGCGTTCGTCGAGCGTTTCACCACGGTGATGAACGACGACTTCGGCACCCCCGAGGCCTGCGCCGTGCTGTTCGAAATGGTGCGCGAGATCAACCGTTTGCGTGAGAGCGATCTCGATGCGGCGGCGGGTCTGGCGGCACGTCTGAAAGAGCTGGCCAGCGTTTTGGGCGTGTTGCAGCTTGAGGCCGATGACTTCCTGCAGGCGGGCGCTGAAGGGCGTGTCGATGCGGCTGAAGTGGACGCACTGATTGCCGCGCGTCTGGCGGCACGTGCGGGGAAGGATTGGGCTGAGTCCGATCGTATCCGTGATCAGCTCACGGCGATGGGTGTGGTGCTGGAAGACGGCAAGGGCGGGACGACCTGGCGTCTGGCTGACTGAGCAAGAGGCCAAAAAGCCCCTCACCCTAACCCTCTCCCGGAGGGAGAGGGGACTGACCGACGTGTCTTTCGCTATACGCCGACCTGAACGATCGGGTCGATTATGGATTCGGTGAAGCCAGATCAGGTCGGCGTTTCTCTCGAATATCCCCAATCGGCCCCCTCTCCTCGGGGAGAGGAGTGAGGGGACACGCCGACCTGAACGATCGGGTCGATTATGGATTCGGTGAAGCCAGATCAGGTCGGCGTTTCTCTCGAATATCCCCCAATCGGCCCCCTCTCCTCGGGGAGAGGGCTGGGGTGAGGGGAAGGGGTGTACTCAGTTGCCAATCTGCCGCAACCGCTTGTAAAGCGTATTCCGACTCACCCCTAACCGCCGCGCCAGGTGCGAAATATTCCCCCCGGCCGCTTTCAACTCGCGATTCAACGCCTCGACATCATTCAAATCCAGCCCCAGCGGCGGCGCCGTCTCCACCGGCTCCATCTCCAGATCGACAAAAAAATCATCCGGCAAATGCTCCGGCCGCACCGGTTGTTCCTCGGCCATGGCCAGCGCCACCTGCATCACGCTGCTGACCTGACGCAGATTCCCCGGCCACGGATGCTTCTCGAACAGCTCCAACACCTCCGGGCTCAACCCCGCCCATTGCGTCGGCTCGCGATGCTGCTCCCATAGCCGTTTGAACAGCGCCTGCTTGTCACTGCGCTCGCGTAACGGCGGCAGCTCCAGGGTCAGACCACCGATGCGGTAGTACAAATCCTCGCGGAAACGGCCCAGTTGCACCTGCTCGCGCAACGATCGGTTGGTCGCAGAGATAATTCGCAGATCAACCGCGAACAACTCGCTGCTGCCCACCGGTTGCACGCAACGTTCCTGCAACACCCGCAACAAGCGCGCCTGGGTCGGCAACGGCATATCGCCGATCTCGTCGAGAAACAGCGTGCCTTTGTCCGCTTTGCGGATCAGGCCGATGCTGCCTTTCTGGTTGGCGCCGGTGAAAGCGCCTTTCTCGTAGCCGAACAATTCCGACTCCACCAGTTCGGCGGGGATGGCTGCGCAGTTCACCGCGATGAACGCCTGTCTACTCCGCGAGCTGGCCTGGTGCAGGGCTTTGACAAAGACTTCCTTGCCGACGCCGGTTTCACCGTGGATCAGCAGCGGAATGTCTTTTTCCAGCAGACGCTCGGCCTGACGCACGGCTTTTTCCACGCGGCTGTCGCCGAAATGCAGAGTATTGAGGCTGATTACACTGGCTGGCGCCGGCTGGTCCTCGGCGACAAACACCCGCGCTTGCACCGGCGCCTGTTTCGGCCGTTTCAACAAACATTGAAAACGGTTGCGCCCGGAAGTCTGCAAAGCAAACGGCATCCCCTCGGGCTGATTGATCAACTCCAGCAGCGACACCTTGAACAGGCTCTCGACGCTGACCCGTGACAGACGCACACCAAGCAGATTGTCGGCGCGGCGATTGGCCGAGAGCACCTGGCCGCTCTCATCGAAAATCAGCAACCCGGCCCATTGGCTGTCGAGGTTGTTCAAGCCGGTGTTGAAGGTGAGCTGAAAGTGCTGGCCATGGAACAGGTTGAGGATCAGCCGGTTTTCCACCGTCTGGCTCATCATCTTGACAATGCCCAGGGTGTGCGAGGGCGGCAGGTAGCTGTCGCTGGACACGTCGAGCACGGCGATGACCTTGCGCTCGGCGTCGAAAATCGGCGCAGCGGAGCCGGTCATGAAACGGTTGGCCTTGAGGAAGTGTTCATCGTGTTCGATGTGCACCGCCTGCTCACAGGCCAGCGCGGTGCCGATTGCATTGGTGCCGCTGCTGCGCTCCATCCAGCTCGCCCCGGCCTGAAAACCCCGGGCGAGAGTCGGTTCGATAAAGCGCTGCGTGCCCCACGAGGTCAGCACCTGGCCCTGATTGTCGGCGAGCATGATCAGGCAGTTGGAATTGCTGAGGATGTTTTCGTAGTAGGGCAGGACTTCCTGGTGCGTGGTCTGCACCAGCGAATGATGACTGTCGAGCAACCGCGCAATGCCGGCGGCAGGCAATTGATCGAAGGCGGGGGTGCTCTGGTGGTCGAGGCCGAACGCGCGGCAACGTTGCCAGGAGGTCTGGACGATCGCGTCGTGGGACAGCGGCGAAGCAGGTGCGGCCATGGGGGCGAGCCTCTGAGTGCAGCGATTTTATTATTGTTATGGGGTTCACCTTCCCCCGTAGGAGCTGCCGAAGGCTGCGATCTTTTGATCTTGATCTTGATCTTGATCTTGATCTTGATCTTGATCTTGAAAATCAAAGTCAAAGTCAAAAGATCGCAGCCTTCGGCAGCTCCTACATGGGTGTGAACAGTGCATAGAGTGTTGTTCACTATTGTTCATTGTCAATCACCCCGACTGTTCAAAAGTGTTCAGCTGTGAACGCCACTTCCTCGGGTAATCAGCGATTTTCACGGCAAATCAGACACTTGCCATTTCTGGCACGAATGTCGCTCTGTTGCTCCGGTCGCTTGACTCCAAAAATAACAAAGGCCGAGCCATGTCACTCACCCTGGAGCACGTCAGCCGCACCGTCGAGGGCCAGATCTGGATCGACGATGCGTGCCTGAAATTCGAACCCGGATCCTTCAACGTTCTGCTCGGGCGCACCCTGTCCGGCAAGACCAGTCTCATGCGCCTGATGGCCGGCCTCGACAAGCCCGACAGCGGCCGCGTGTTGATGAACGGCGTCGACGTCACCCAGCGTCCGGTGCGTTTGCGCAACGTGTCGATGGTCTATCAGCAGTTCATCAATTACCCGACCATGACGGTGTTCGAGAACATCGCCTCGCCACTGCGTCAGGCCGGCATTTCCAAAGAAATCATCCACAGCAAGGTGCAGGAAACCGCACGCATGCTGCGCATCGAGAAGTTCCTGCAGCGCTACCCGCTGGAACTCTCCGGCGGACAGCAACAGCGCACGGCCATGGCCCGCGCACTGGTCAAGGATGCCGAACTGATCCTCTTCGACGAGCCGCTGGTCAACCTCGACTACAAGCTGCGCGAAGAGCTGCGTCAGGAAATGCGCGAGCTGTTCAAGGCCCGCCACACCATCGCCATCTACGCCACTACTGAGCCCAACGAAGCACTGGCCCTCGGCGGCACCACCACCATCCTGCACGAAGGCCGGGTGATCCAGAGCGGGCCGTCGACCGAGGTCTATCACCAGCCGCAATCGGTACTCGCCGCTGAATTGTTCTCCGAGCCGCCGATCAACCTGATGCCGGGGCGCATTGCCGGCAACGAAGTCAGTTTTGCCAACTTCGTCCATTTTCCGTTGAACGTCGATCTGCGGCCGGTGGGCGAGGGCGAATTCCGTTTTGGCGTGCGCCCCAGCCATATCTCGCTGGTGCCGAGCAACGATGACGATCTCGAGTTGGCAGTGACTGTCGAGGTCGCCGAGATCAGCGGTTCGGAAACCTTCCTGCACGTGCGCAACGAGCATTTCCTGCTGGTGCTGCACTTGCCGGGCGTTCATGAATACGACGTCGATGCGCCGATCCGCATCTATATCCCGACCCACAAACTGTTCGTTTTCGATGCGCAGGGCCGTCTGGTGCAAGCACCGGGCCGGCGTGTCGCGAGGGTTGCCTGATGGCCGAAATCCGTTTGCAGCACCTCGCCCACAGCTACAGCAAAACCCCGAGCGGCGCGGAGGATTATGCGATCCGCGAGATGGATCACGTCTGGGAGCAGGGCGGCGCCTACGCCTTGCTCGGCCCGTCCGGTTGCGGCAAGTCGACCTTGCTCAACATCATTTCCGGCCTGCTCAGCCCGTCACAGGGCCATGTGTTGTTTGACGGCAAAGCGGTCAACGACCTGACCCCGGAGAAGCGCAACATTGCTCAGGTTTTCCAGTTTCCGGTGGTCTACGACACCATGACCGTGTTCGATAACCTTGCTTTCCCCCTGCGAAATCAGGGCATGGCCGAGGCGAAAGTGCACAGCAAGGTGCAGGAAATTGCCGAGGTGCTCGACCTGCAGAATCTGCTGAGCAAGAAAGCGCGCAACCTCACTGCCGACGAAAAGCAGAAAGTCTCCATGGGCCGTGGGCTGGTGCGCGACGACGTTTCGGCAATCCTCTTCGACGAGCCGCTGACGGTGATCGACCCGCACCTGAAGTGGAAACTGCGGCGCAAGCTCAAGCAGATCCACGAGCAGTTCAACATCACCATGGTCTACGTCACCCACGATCAACTGGAAGCCTCGACGTTCGCCGACAAGATCGCGGTGATGTACGGCGGCCAGATCGTCCAGTTCGGTACGCCACGGGAATTGTTCGAGCGGCCGAGCCACACCTTTGTCGGCTATTTCATCGGCAGCCCGGGGATGAATCTGATCGAGGTGCAGCCGCAGCCCGGCGGCGTCGGTTTCGCCTCGACGCACCTGCCATTGTCCGACGCCTTGCAGCGCCATATCGAGCACGGCCAGTGGAAAAATCTCAAGGTCGGCATCCGGCCCGAGTTCATTCATGTGTGGGATGAGCCGTTTGACGACGCAATGCAGGCAAAAGTCGTACACGTCGAAGACCTCGGCACCTACAAGATCATGACCCTCAACCTCGACGGCGCCCCGCTGAAAGTGCGTTTGGCCGAAGACAAACCGGTGCCGCAGGGCACGGCGTACATCAGTTTTCCCGCGCAGTGGTTGATGGTCTATGCCGATGAGTTTCTGCTAGAAGCCGACGAAGAGGTGCAGCCATGAACAAGGTGCAGAACAATAAAGCCTGGTGGCTGGTGCTGCCGGTGTTCCTGCTGGTGGCGTTCAGTGCGGTGATCCCGATGATGACCGTGGTCAACTACTCCGTGCAGGACATCTTCGACCAGTCCAGCCGCTACTTCGTCGGCGCCGACTGGTACAAGCAAGTGCTGCTCGACCCGCGTTTGCATGATTCGCTGCTGCGCCAGTTCATCTATTCGGCCTGCGTACTGTTGATCGAGATCCCGCTGGGCATCGCCGTCGCGTTGACCATGCCAACCAAGGGCCGCTGGTCCTCGGTGGTGCTGATCATTCTGGCGATTCCGTTGCTGATTCCGTGGAACGTGGTCGGCACCATCTGGCAGATTTTCGGCCGCGCCGACATTGGCCTGCTCGGTTCCAGCCTCAATGCGCTGGGCATCAGCTACAACTACGCGGCCAACACCATGGACGCCTGGGTGACCGTGCTGGTGATGGACGTCTGGCACTGGACCTCACTGGTCGCGCTGTTGTGTTTCTCCGGGTTGCGGGCGATTCCCGACGTGTATTACCAGGCCGCTCGCATCGACCGCGCCTCGGCCTGGGCGGTGTTCCGCCACATTCAGTTGCCCAAGCTGAAAAGCGTGCTGCTGATCGCGGTGATGCTGCGCTTCATGGACAGTTTCATGATCTACACCGAGCCGTTCGTGCTCACCGGCGGCGGGCCGGGTAATGCCACGACTTTCTTGAGTCAGACCTTGACGCAGATGGCCGTAGGACAATTCGACCTCGGTCCGGCAGCGGCGTTTTCGCTGGTGTACTTCCTGATCATCCTGTTGGTGTCCTGGCTGTTCTACACCGCCATGACGCACTCCGACGCCAACCGCTGAGGCCCGGCCATGAGCAAGAAAAAGCTTATTCCGTTGCTGGTGTACATTCTGTTCCTGCTGGTGCCGATCTACTGGTTGCTGAACATGTCGTTCAAGAGCAACACCGAAATCCTCGGCGGCCTGACGCTTTTCCCACAGGATTTCACGCTGGCGAACTACAAGGTGATCTTCACCGATCCGAGCTGGTACACCGGCTATTTGAACTCGCTGTATTACGTCAGCCTCAACACCGTAATTTCTCTGAGTGTGGCGCTACCGGCGGCTTACGCGTTTTCACGCTATCGTTTCCTCGGCGACAAGCATCTGTTCTTCTGGCTGCTGACCAATCGCATGGCACCGCCGGCGGTGTTCTTGCTGCCGTTTTTCCAGTTGTATTCGTCGATCGGCCTGTTCGACACGCACATCGCCGTGGCCTTGGCGCATTGCTTGTTCAACGTGCCGCTGGCGGTGTGGATTCTTGAAGGCTTCATGTCCGGGGTGCCCAAGGAGATCGACGAAACGGCCTACATCGACGGCTACAGTTTCCCCAAGTTCTTCGTGAAGATTTTCATCCCGTTGATCGGTTCCGGCATCGGTGTCACGGCGTTTTTCTGCTTCATGTTTTCCTGGGTCGAGCTGCTGCTGGCGCGCACGCTGACCTCGGTCAACGCCAAGCCGATTGCCGCGGTGATGACGCGCACGGTGTCGGCGTCGGGGATCGATTGGGGCGTGCTGGCAGCGGCGGGGGTGTTGACCATCCTCCCGGGCATGCTGGTGATCTGGTTTGTGCGCAACCACGTGGCCAAGGGCTTTGCCCTCGGCCGAGTCTGAGGAACAGATGATGGAATGGATGAGCTGGACGACACCGACCGCCGCGTTCTTCATCGGCATCGGTCTGATTCTGGTGGGCATGACCACCTGGGAATTGCGCTCGCCGAGCATTCTGCGGCGCGGGTTTCTGCCGATTGCCACCACCCGTGGCGATCGCTTGTTTATCGGTCTTCTCGGCAGCGCCTACCTGCACTTGCTGGTAATCGGCGTCACCGACTGGAGCATCTGGGTGGCGTCCGCGTTGTCCCTGGTGTGGCTGTTGGCTGTGATGCGTTGGGGCTAGTCGAATCGTTCGGCAACGCGGCTCCACAACTTAAACAGGAGGTCTCTATGTTCGATAAAAACAATAAGCTGCGACATAGCATTTCATTGGCAGCCATGCTGGCACTCAGCGGTTTGAGCGCATCTGCCTGGGCAGACGCCTATGAGGATGCGGCGAAAAAATGGATCGGCAGCGAGTTCAAGCCCTCGACCCTGACGGCCGAACAGCAGCTCGAAGAATTGAAGTGGTTCATCAAGGCGGCCGAGCCGTTTCGCGGCATGGACATCAAGGTCGTTTCCGAGACCCTGACCACCCACGAATACGAGTCCAAGGTGCTGGCCAAGGCCTTCAGCGAAATCACCGGGATCAAGCTCACCCACGACCTGCTGCAGGAAGGCGACGTGGTCGAGAAAATGCAGACGGTGATGCAGTCGGACAAGAATATCTATGACGGCTGGGTCAACGACTCCGACCTGATCGGCACGCACTTTCGCTACGGCAAGACCGAATCGATCACCGACCTGATGGCCAACGAGGGCAAGAACTTCACCTCGCCGACCCTCGATATCAAGGACTTCATCGGCATCTCGTTCACCACCGCGCCGGACGGCAAGATCTACCAATTGCCCGACCAGCAATTCGCCAACCTGTACTGGTTCCGTGCCGACTGGTTCGAGCGCGCCGACCTGAAAGCCAAGTTCAAGGAAAAGTACGGCTACGAATTGGGTGTGCCGGTGAACTGGTCGGCCTATGAAGACATTGCCAAATTCTTCAGCGAAGACGTCAAGGAAATCGACGGCAAACGCGTCTACGGCCACATGGATTACGGCAAGAAAGATCCGTCGCTGGGCTGGCGCTTCACCGATGCCTGGTTCTCCATGGCCGGTGGCGGCGACAAGGGCATCCCCAATGGCTTGCCGGTGGACGAGTGGGGCATCCGCGTCGAAGACTGCCACCCGGTCGGCTCCAGCGTGACCCGTGGCGGCGACACCAACGGCCCGGCGGCAGTGTTCGCCACCACCAAATACGTCGACTGGCTGAAGAAATACGCGCCACCGGAAGCGGCCGGCATGACTTTCTCCGAGTCCGGTCCGGTGCCGTCGCAGGGCAACATCGCCCAGCAGATTTTCTGGTACACCGCGTTCACCGCCGACATGACCAAACCGGGCCTGCCGGTGGTCAACGCCGACGGCACGCCGAAATGGCGGATGGCGCCATCGCCACGCGGGCCGTATTGGGAGGAGGGCATGAAGCTCGGCTATCAGGACGTGGGCTCGTGGACATTCATGAAGTCCACGCCTGAGAAACAGAAACTGGCGGCCTGGCTGTACGCGCAGTTCGTCACCTCGAAAACCGTGTCGCTGAAGAAAACCATCGTCGGCCTGACGCCGATTCGCGAGTCGGACATCAATTCGCAAGCGATGACCGATCTGGCGCCGAAACTCGGTGGTCTGGTCGAGTTCTACCGCAGCCCGGCCCGCGTCCAATGGACCCCGACCGGCACCAACGTGCCGGACTATCCGCGTCTGGCGCAACTGTGGTGGAGCCACATCGCCGAAGCCGCCAGCGGCGAGAAGACCCCGCAACAGGCGCTTGATGGTTTGGCCAAGGATCAGGACGCGATCATGACCCGTCTCGAACGCTCCAAGGCCCAGGCCACTTGCGCGCCGAAGATGAACCCGGAGCGCGACGCGCAATACTGGTTCGACCAGCCGGGCGCACCGAAACCGAAACTGGCGAACGAGAAGCCGAAGGGTGAAACCGTGAGCTATAGCGAACTGCTGAAATCGTGGGCGGATGCGCGTAAGTGATAGTGGAAGTGTGAAAGGCGAACGGCACCGGAAGGTGCCGTTTTTTTGCTGCCTGATCTGCCGCTTTCGCGAGCAGGCTCACTCCCACACTGGATCGGTGCTACTCAAGACCACTGTAGGAGTGAGCCTGCTCGCGATAGCGGTGGGTCAGCCGACGCATTTTCGACTGACATGACGTCATTGCTCACTCCTTTGAAGGCAAATTCCTCAAACGGAGAGAGCGTTTAAGGTCAAAAGATCGCAGCCTTCGGCAGCTCCCACAGACCCTTACCATCCCAATGTAGGAGCTGCCGAAGGCTGCGATCTTTTGACGTTAAAACCCACAAAAAACGGCACCCGAAGGTGCCGTTTTCATTTTCAGCCAGACCAGCCAGGCAATCAGCCCGCCAGACCCGCCTGTTGCACCAGCACCAGCAACGGCTGCGGATACACACCCAGGAAGAACGCGACCAGGGCGATGGCCAGCAGCATCACGCCACCTGCCTTCTGCTCCCAGTGCAACTGGGCGTCGTGGCGACGCAGGTTTGGCTCGATCAGGTACAGGGTGACCATCACGCGCAGGTAGTAGAAGACGCCGATGGCGCTGCCCAGCACCAATGCGCCGACCAGCCACCACTGACGCGTTTCGACGCCGCTGGCGATGATGTAGAACTTGCCGATGAAGCCAGCGGTCAGCGGAATACCGGCCAGGGACAGCATCATCACAGTCAGCACGGCGGTCAGGTACGGACGGCGCCAGAACAGGCCGCGGTACTCGTACAGCGCGTCAGCGTCGCGGCCG
Source organism: Pseudomonas moraviensis (assembly GCF_900105805.1). NCBI lineage: Bacteria > Pseudomonadati > Pseudomonadota > Gammaproteobacteria > Pseudomonadales > Pseudomonadaceae > Pseudomonas > Pseudomonas moraviensis. Next base: position 1,022,356 of record NZ_LT629788.1, read on the forward strand.
TTGTACGGCGAGGACATCAGGGTGATCACGCCGAACGCGCCGAGGCTGGTGATCACATAGGTGACCAGGTACACGCCGATAGCTTCCACCGCCAGACCCTTGCTCGCCACCAGTGCGATCAGCAGGTAGCCGAAGTGCGCGATGGACGAATAACCTAGCAGACGCTTGAGGTTGCTCTGGGTCAGGGCCAGCAGGTTACCGAACAGGATCGAGGCAACTGCGATCACGCTGAGCACATCGCTCAGCACGCCACTGCTGGCGGCAGGGGAGAGCTGGAACAGACGCACCATCACCGCGAACACGGCAACCTTCGAAGCGGTCGCGAGGAACGCGGCTACCGGCGCCGGAGCACCTTCGTAAACGTCCGGCGTCCACAAGTGGAACGGAACCAGCGACAGCTTGAACGCCAGACCGATCAGCATCATGCCCAGGCCCAGTTGCGCCAGCGGGCTAGGCAGACCGGTCGCGGCCAGGGCCTGACCGATGCCGACGAAGCTCAGCGAACCGGCGTCGGCGTACAGCAGCGCCATACCGAACAGCAGGAACGCGGAACCGGCGGCCGACAGCACCATGTACTTGATGCCGGCTTCCAGCGAACGCTTGTTGAAGAAGGCGTAAGCCACCAGACCGTAGACCGGTACCGAGAGCAATTCCAGACCGATGAACAAACCGGCCAGATGTTGCGCGCTGACCAGGACCAGACCACCGGCGGCGGCCATCAGGATCAGCAGGTACAGTTCTTCGCGATTGCCCGGGTAACCCGAACCGCCATCACCGAGGTAGGCGTGGGCGAGGGTGACGCAGGCGAGGGTGGCAACCAGGATCATCGCCATGTACAGGCAGGCGAAGGCATCGATCTGCAGCAATGGGGTCACGGCCAGAGGCGCGACTTTCAGGGCCGGCAGGATCGACAGCAGGGCCAGGTTCAGACCCGCCACCGAAATCAGGAAGGTCTGCGAGTGGTTGCGGCGCCAGGCGATTGCCAGCATCACCACGATAATGGTGAGGCTGGTGATCAACAGTGGCGCAAGCGCAATAAAGTGTTGAATCGTGAATTCCATAGCGCTCTTACCGGGCCGAAGCGAGTTGAGAGAAGGCGGTGCCGAGCCACTGCTGCACGCCATGCATGGTGGCGGCAGAGGTGTCGAGGAACGGTTGCGGGTAGACGCCGAGGTAAATCAGCAGCACCGCCAGACCGAGCACCATGATCAGTTCGCGCGCGTCCATGCCATGCAGCACCGCGTCGGATTTCGACGGGCCGAAGTAGGCACGGTGGATCATGATCAGCGAGTAGACCGAACCGAACACCAGACCGGACGTGGCAATCGCCGTGACCCATGGAGCGCTGGCGAAGGAACCGATCAGGATCAGGAACTCGCCGACAAAGTTACCGGTACCCGGCAAGCCCAGCGACGCCGCAGCGAAGAACAGGCTGATGGCCGGCAGGTAGGCGATGCGCGACCACAGGCCACCCATCTCACGCATGTCGCGAGTGTGCAGACGCTCATACAACTGACCGCTGAGGATAAACAGTGCCGCTGCCGACAGACCGTGCGCGAGCATCTGGATCACTGCACCTTGCAGCGCCAGTTGGCTGCCGGAGTAGATGCCGATCAACACGAAGCCCATGTGGGAAACGGAAGAGAAGGCGATCAGACGCTTGATGTCGGTTTGGGCGAACGCGAGGAACGCGCCGTAGAAGATCCCGATCAGACCCAGGGTCATGGCGATCGGCGCAAACTCGGCCGAAGCGTTCGGGAACAGCGGCAGGGCGAAACGCAGCAGGCCGTAGGCCGCGGTTTTCAGCAGGATACCGGCGAGGTCGACGGAACCGGCAGTCGGCGCCTGGGCGTGAGCGTCAGGCAGCCAGGAGTGGAACGGAACCACTGGCAGCTTGACCGCGAAGGCGATGAAGAAGCCGAGCATCAGGATGTACTCGGTGGTCATCGACATCTTGGTTTTCAACAGGTCGGCGTAGTTGAAGGTAATCACGCCAGTGTTGTTGAAGTTGACCAGCACTAGACCGAGGATCGCCACCAGCATGATCAGGCCGGAAGCCTGAGTGAAGATGAAGAACTTGGTCGCTGCGTAGATCCGGGTTTTCTTGCCGTCCGAAGAACTGTGACCCCAGAGCGCGATGAGGAAGTACATCGGCACCAGCATCATTTCCCAGAAGAAGAAGAACATGAACAGGTCGAGGGCGAGGAACACACCGACCACACCGCCCAGGATCCACATCAGGTTCAGGTGGAAGAAGCCAACGTGACGTTGAATCTCTTTCCACGAGCAGAGTACCGAGAGGATACCCAGCAGACCGGTCAGCAGGATCATCAACAGCGACAGGCCGTCGAGGGCCAGGTGCACGTTGATGCCGAAACGCTGGATCCAGACATGCTTGAACTCAAGCGCCCAGGTCGGATCGGCGCCCGGCGCCGGTGCGAATGAATAGTCACCGTGGGCCCACAGCCAGAGGCCGAGTGCGAGTTCCAGGGTCATGGTCAACAGCGCAATCCAGCGCGGGAGGGTGGCGCCGAAGCGCTCAGCCATCCAGCACAGCAGGCCGCCGATGAAGGGGATCAGGATTAGCCAAGGCAGAATCATGACGGGCTCGTTTCCTTTCGCAAATTCGCAAGGTTCATATCAGACCGCTACCAGCACGATGGCGCCGATCACCAGCACGGCACCCGCAGCCATCGAAGCAGCGTACCAACGCAGTTGACCGGTCTCGGTGCGGCTCAGGGCGGTGTGACCACCCTTGGCCATACGCGGGATCAGACCGATGGTCTGGTCGAGCGGGTCTTTGCGCAGTACATGGCTGATCGCAAGGTACGGCTTGACGAACAGTTTGTCGTAGATCCAGTCGAAGCCCCAGGCAGCGAACCACCAGGCCGAAAGGAAACGGCCGATGCCGCTGTTGGCGATCGCCGTGACGAAGCGACGCTTGCCGAGGAACAGCAGCGCTGCCAGCAGGATACCGGCCAGAGCGATGGCGCCCGAGGCGATTTCCAGACTGTGCTTGGCTTCGCCACCCGCATGGCCAACGCTTTCTGGCAGAACGCCGTGCAGCGGCGGAACGATCATGGCGCCGACGAAAGTCGACAACACGATCAGCACCGACAGCGGCAGCCAGTGAGCGACGCCGTGACCGGCGTGGGCTTCGGTCTTGGCTTCACCGTGGAACGTGATGAAGATCAGGCGGAAGGTGTACAGCGAGGTCATGAACGCACCGACCAGACCTGCGTAGAGCAGACCGTGGTTACCGCTGGCAAACGCTTCCCAGAGGATTTCGTCCTTGGAGTAGAAGCCCGCGGTGACCAGTGGCAGAGCGGCCAGCGCAGCACCACCGACGATGAAGCTGGCGTAGGCCAGTGGCAGTTTCTTCCACAGACCGCCCATCTTGAAGATGTTCTGCTCGTGGTGGCAGGCAACGATCACCGCACCGGAAGCAAGGAACAGCAGGGCCTTGAAGAACGCGTGGGTCATCAGGTGGAAGATCGCGCCATCCCATGCACCCACGCCCAGCGCCAGGAACATGTAGCCGATCTGGCTCATGGTCGAGTAGGCGAGGATACGTTTGATGTCGGTTTGTACCAGCGCGGCGAAGCCTGCGAGAACCAGAGTCACGCCACCGACGATGCCCACCAGGTGCAGGATTTCCGGCGCCAGGGTGAACAGGCCGTGAGTACGGGCGATCAGGTAGACACCGGCGGTGACCATGGTTGCGGCGTGGATCAGTGCCGACACCGGGGTCGGGCCGGCCATTGCGTCCGCGAGCCAGGTTTGCAGCGGCAGTTGCGCCGATTTACCGACTGCACCACCCAGCAGCATCAGGGTTGCCAGGGTGATCCAGAAGTCGCCGACCTGGAATTTCTGCGGTGCCAGCACCAGCAGTTCCTGGATGTTCAGCGTGCCCACTTGCTGGAACAGGATGAACAGGCCGATGGCCATGAACACGTCGCCGATGCGGGTGACGATGAAAGCCTTGAGTGCGGCGTTACCGTTGTTGCGATTGCTGTAGTAGAAACCGATCAACAGGTACGAGCACAGGCCCACGCCTTCCCAGCCGAAGTACAGGAACAACAGGTTATCGCCGAGCACCAGGAACAGCATGCTGGCGATAAACAGGTTGGTGTACGAGAAGAAGCGCGAGTAGCCCGCTTCACCGCGCATGTACCAGGACGCGAACAGGTGGATCAGGAAACCGACGCCCACCACCACGCCGAGCATGGTGATCGACAGGCCGTCGACGTAGAGGGCGAAGTCAGGCTTGAAGCCTTCGACCGCCATCCACTGCCACAGCACCAGGGTGTAGTGACCGCCTTCGGGAGGTGCGACGTTGAACTGCCAGATGACATAGGCAGCGACAATCGCCGACAAGCCAATGGAACCCACGCCGATCAGCGCCGAGAGGTTTTCCGACCAGCGTCCACGGGAGAACGACAGGAGCAGGAAACCGATCAGAGGGAATACGAAAGTCAGAAAGATCAGGTTCATCCGCGCATCTCACTGGCAGCGTCGATATCGAGCGTGTGGAAGCGGCGATACAGTTGCAGCAGGATCGCCAGGCCAATACTGGCCTCGGCCGCTGCAAGGCTGATCACCAGGATGAACATGATCTGTCCATCCGGCTGCGCCCAGCGGGCGCCCGCAACGATGAAGGCCAGGGCAGAGGCGTTCATCATCACTTCCAGACTCATCAACACGAACAAAATGTTGCGGCGGACCATCAGGCCGACCAGACCAAGGCAGAACAGGATCCCGGCAACGGCCAATCCATGTTCGAGAGGGATAGCAGGCATGTCTTACTCCTTCGCCTCGTTACGGCCCAAATGGAACGCCGTGACGGCTGCGGCGAGCAGCAGCATCGAGGCGAGTTCGACCACCAGCAGGTACGGGCCGAACAGGCTGATGCCCACGGCTTTCGCGTCTACGGTGGTGTGGCCGATGGCCTGGCCGCTCTGGTGAGCGAACAGCACATACAGCAGTTCGGCCAGCAGCAGCGCGGCGAGAATCACCGGTCCTGCCCAGATGCCGGGCTTGAGCCAGGTGCGTTCCTGCTGCACCGAGGCCGGGCCGAGGTTGAGCATCATCACCACGAACACGAACAGCACCATGATGGCGCCGGCGTAGGCGATCACTTCCAGCACACCGGCGAACGGCGCACCGAGGGCGAAGAAGGTCATGGCCACGGCGATCAACGAGATGATCAGGTAGAGCAGGGCGTGCACGGGATTGGTGTTGGTGACCACACGCAGCGTGGACACCACAGCAATACCCGATGCGAAATAGAAAGCGAATTCCATCGTTCTTCCTTAAGGCAGCAAGCTCTTCACGTTGATCGGTTCGGCTTCGTTCTGCGCAGCGCCTTTCGGCTTGCCAGCGATTGCCATACCTGCAACACGATAGAAGTTGTAATCAGGGTTTTTGCCGGGGCCGGAGATCAGCAGATCTTCTTTCTCGTACACCAGGTCCTGACGTTTGAACTCGGCCATCTCGAAATCCGGGGTCAGCTGGATCGCGGTGGTCGGACAGGCTTCCTCGCAGAGACCGCAGAAAATGCAGCGCGAGAAGTTGATCCGGAAGAAGTCCGGGTACCAGCGACCGTCTTCGGTTTCAGCTTTCTGCAGCGAGATGCAACCCACCGGGCAGGCCACGGCGCACAGGTTGCAGGCTACGCAGCGTTCTTCGCCATCGGGGTCGCGGGTCAGGACGATGCGGCCACGGTAACGCGGCGGCAGGTAGACCTGCTCCTCGGGGTATTGCAGGGTGTCGCGCTTGCGAAAGCCATGGCCGAAGACCATGACCAGGCTGCGCAACTGGGTACCGGTACCCTTAACGATGTCGCCAATATATTTGAACATGGGTCAAATCCTCACTGAACCGCAACCGCAGGCGTGTTCAACAACACAACCGCAGCGGTCACCAGCAAATTGATCAGGGTCAGTGGCAGGCAGAATTTCCAGCTGAAATCCATCACCTGGTCATAACGCGGACGCGGGATGGAAGCGCGCAGCAGGATGAACAGCATGATGAAGAACGCGGTCTTCAGTGCGAACCAGACGAAGGACAGTTGCGGCAGGATGCCGAACGGACCGTGCCAGCCACCGAAGAACAGGGTGACCAGCAGCGCCGAGATCAGGATGATGCCGATGTATTCACCGACGAAGAACATGCCCCATTTCATACCGGCGTATTCAATGTGGTAACCGTCGGCCAGTTCCTGTTCTGCTTCCGGCTGGTCGAACGGGTGACGGTGAGTCACGGCGACGCCAGCGATGAAGAAGGTACAGAAGCCGAAGAACTGCGGAATGATGAACCACAGGTTCTGCGCCTGGTACTCGACGATGTCGCGCATGTTGAACGAGCCGACCTGGACCACGATGCCCATCAGGGCCAGGCCCATGAACACTTCGTAGGACACGGTCTGCGCCGAGGCACGCAAGCTGCCGAGCAGGGCGAACTTGTTGTTGCTCGACCAGCCGGCGAACAGCACGGCGTACACCGACAGACCGGCCATGGCGAAGAAGAACAGCAGGCCGATGTTCAGATCCGCCACGCCCCAGGTCGGGGTGATCGGGATGATCGCGAAGGCGATCAGCAGGGCGGACATGGCCACCACCGGTGCCAAAGTGAAGATCACCTTGTCGGCAAACGGCGGGGTCCAGTCTTCCTTGAAGAACATCTTCAGCATGTCGGCGGCGATCTGGAACATGCCGAACGGGCCAACGCGGTTCGGACCGTAACGGTCCTGCCACCAGCCCAGCAGGCGACGTTCGACAAAGCTGAGCAAGGCGCCCGCGACCACCACGGCCAGCAGGATCACGATGGCTTTGATGACCGTCAGGATCACATCGATCACTTCAGGGGTGAACCAGGTCATTGCGCTGCCTCCTGCAGACCGTCGACGGACACGCCGGCGAATGCCGGTGGAATGCCAGCGATGCCCGCAGGCAATGCCACCAGACCGGCGCCCAGTTCTTCATTGATGCGCAGCGGCAGACGCAGGGTCTGGCCGGCCACGTTCAGGCTCAGCAGGGCACCGTCGTTGACACCGAGGCGGTCGGCTTCGGATTTCGCCAGAGCCACATATGGCGCCGGAATGCGTTCTTGCACCGGGGCGGCTTTCGACGAGTTCTCTTCGCTGCCGAACAGGTGGAAGAACGGCACGGCTTGCCAGGTACCCGGCGCCGGGTTGAAGGCACGCGGCGCAGCGGCGAACCAGTTCAGCGAATCGCCAGTGCTTTCGATCAGGCGTGTGCCCGGGTCGCCAGCGCGCAGATGACCACCGACTTCGTCCTGGAACTTGTTCCACGCTTGTGGCGAGTTCCAGCCCGGCGACCATGCGAATGGCACCTGCTGACGCGGTTCGGCAGAGCCCGAGTAACCTTCCATGGAGAAGGCGAACGCGGTGTCCTGGTCTTGCGGGGTACGCGGTTCGTGAACGCTGATGTCGGCGCGCATTGCGGTGCGACCGGAGTAACGCAGCGGCTCACGCGCCAGTTTCAGACCCTTGATGCGGAACGCAGCGGAAGGTGCAGCATCGACGATACGTGCCAGTTGCGCGGTGCTCGAGGCAACGGCAGCGGTGACGTGGTCGAGTTGTGTCCAGTCGATCGGCTGGTTCAGCAGGGTCGCGCGCAGGGCGTGCAGCCAGCGCCAGCCTTCGTGCACCAGAATGCTCGCGTCGAGGTATTGCGGATCGAAAACCTGGAAGAAGCGCTGGGCGCGACCTTCCTGGCTGACCAGCGTACCGTCGCCTTCGGCGAAGCTCGCCGCTGGCAGCACCAGGTGCGCGCGATCGGTGGTGGCGGTTTTCTGATGGTCGGCGACGATCACCACTTTCGCGGCGTTCAGCGCAGCATCGACCTTGGCTTTGGCGGTGCGGGTGTACAGATCGTTTTCCAGCACGACGATAGCGTCGGCCTTGCCATCGATGACCGCTTGCAGCGCGGCGTCGACCGATTCGCCACCGAGCATGGCCAGACCGAGGCTGTTGGCCTCCGGCACGATCAGGCTGATCGAACCGTTCTTCTCGCGCAGCTTCAGGGCCTTGGCGATGTTCGCGGCGGCTTCGATCAAGGCTTTGGAACCCAGCGAAGTACCGGCGATGATCAGCGGGCGCTTGGCGGCGAGCAGGGCGTCGGCGATGCGCTGCGCCAGTTCCACGGCTTCAGCGTCCAGGCCTTCGACAGCCGGAGCGCTGGCATCGAGGGCGTGAGCCACGGCGAAACCGATGCGTGCCAGGTCGTCCGGAGCTGCGTGTACGCATTCTTCAGCGACGTCGTCGAGCTTGGTTTCGGCGAGGCTGGCGATAAACAGCGGGTTCAGCGCGTGCTGACCGATGTTCTTCACCGCCGCGTCGAGCCAAGGCTGGACGCGCATGGCTTCGGCCATGTCTTCAGCCTTGCCCTTGACCGACTGACGCAGGGCCAGGGCCATGCGCGCGGCGGTCTGGGTCAGGTCTTCGCCGAGGACGAAGATCGCATCGTGGTCTTCGATGTCGCGCATGTTCGGCACAGGCAGCGGGCTGTCGTGCAGCACCTGCAGGACCAGACGGATGCGCTCCAGCTCGGAGGCTTCGATACCTGAGTAGAAGTGCTCGGCACCGACCAGTTCGCGCAACGCGTAGTTGCTTTCGAGGCTGGCACGCGGCGAACCGATACCGACGATGTTGCGCCCGCGCAGCAGGTCGGCAGCTTTATCCAGCGCCGCGTCGAGGCTGAGCTTGGTGCCATCGGCCAGCAGCGGCTGACGTGGACGGTCGGTACGGTTGACGTAGCCGTAGCCGAAACGGCCACGGTCGCAGAGGAAGTACTGGTTCACCGAACCGTTGAAGCGGTTTTCGATACGACGCAGTTCACCGTAACGCTCGCCCGGGGAGATGTTGCAACCGCTCGAGCAGCCGTGGCAGATGCTCGGCGCGAACTGCATGTCCCACTTGCGGTTGTAGCGCTCGGAGTGAGTCTTGTCGGTGAACACACCGGTCGGGCAGACCTCGGTGAGGTTGCCGGAGAATTCGCTCTCGAGGGTGCCGTCTTCCACGCGACCGAAGTACACGTTGTCGTGGGCGCCGAACACACCGAGGTCGGTGCCGCCGGCGTAGTCCTTGTAGAAACGCACGCAGCGGTAGCAGGCGATGCAGCGGTTCATTTCGTGGGAAATGAACGGGCCCAGTTGCTGGTTCTGGTGGGTGCGCTTGCTGAAGCGATAGCGGCGCTCGTTGTGGCCGGTCATCACTGTCATGTCTTGCAGGTGGCAGTGACCGCCTTCCTCGCACACCGGGCAGTCGTGCGGGTGGTTGGTCATCAGCCATTCGACAACGCTGGCGCGGAACGCCTTGGATTCTTCATCGTCGATGGAGATCCAGGTGTTGTCGGTGGCTGGGGTCATGCAGGACATGACGATGCGACCACGGGTGTCGTTCTCGTCGGTGTACTGCTTGACCGCGCACTGGCGGCAGGCCCCGACGCTACCAAGCGCGGGGTGCCAGCAGAAATATGGAATGTCGAGGCCCAGCGACAGACATGCCTGTAACAGGTTGTCTGCCCCGTCGACTTCGAGCGCTTTGCCGTCTACGTGGATAGTGGCCATGGTTCAAAGGTCTTCGTTGGCCCGGTGTCAGCGGGCGTGGCTAATGGAATCTTGTTATGCGTCCGAATCCAAACAGCCCCGAAGGGCGTCATCGGACGAAAGGCGAAGGGCACGGACCCTTCGCCTTTTAAGCGTTTACGCGCCGACTACGATCGGCCTTGCCAGAGGCGGGACGGCGGCGCTGACAGGCGCGATACCGGCTTCGAACTCTGGACGGAAGTATTTGATGGCGCTGCCCAGCGGCTCCACGGCACCCGGTGCGTGAGCACAGAAGGTTTTGCCCGGGCCAAGGAAACCGACCAGACCCAGCAGGGTCTCGATGTCGCCTGGCTGGCCCTTGCCCTGTTCGATGGCCATCAGCAGCTTGACGCTCCATGGCAGACCATCGCGGCACGGGGTGCAGAAACCGCAGGATTCACGGGCGAAGAACTGCTCCATGTTGCGCAGCAGCGAGACCATGTTGACGCTGTCGTCCACCGCCATCGCCAGGCCGGTACCCATACGGGTGCCGACCTTGGCGATGCCGCCGGCATACATTTGTGCGTCGAGGTGCTCCGGCAGGAGGAAACCGGTACCGGCGCCCCCCGGCTGCCAGGCCTTGAGCTTGAAGCCGTCGCGCATGCCGCCGGCGTAGTCTTCGAAGAGCTCGCGACCGGTGACGCCGAATGGCAGTTCCCACAGGCCCGGATTCTTGACCTTGCCGGAGAATCCCATGAGCTTGGTGCCCATGTCTTCGGAGCCTTCGCGGGCCAACGATTTGTACCAGTCAACGCCGTCGGCAATGATCGCCGGCACGTTGCACAGGGTTTCGACGTTGTTCACGCAGGTCGGCTTGCCCCACACACCGACGGCGGCAGGGAAGGGCGGCTTGGAGCGCGGGTTGGCGCGGCGGCCTTCGAGGGAGTTGATCAGTGCGGTTTCTTCACCGCAGATGTAACGCCCGGCGCCAGTGTGGACGAACAGTTCGAAATCGAAACCGCTGCCCAGAATGTTCTTGCCCAGCAGGCCGGCCGCCTTGGCTTCTTCCACGGCACGGTTGAGGTGCTTGGCGGCGGTGGTGTATTCGCCGCGCAGGAAGATGTAGCCACGGTAGGTTTTCAGTGCGCGGGCACTGATCAGCATGCCTTCGATCAGCAGATGGGGCAGTTGCTCCATCAGCATGCGGTCTTTCCAGGTGTTCGGCTCCATTTCATCCGCGTTGCACAGCAGGTAGCGGATGTTGATGGATTCGTCCTTGGGCATCAGACCCCACTTCACGCCAGTGGGGAAGCCGGCACCGCCGCGACCCTTGAGGCCGGCGTCTTTCACGGTCTGGACGATGGCGTCCTGATCCATGTCGGCGAAGGCTTTGCGCGCGGCAGCGTAACCGTTCTTGGCCTGGTACTCGTCGAGCCACACGGCTTCGCCGTCATCGCGCAGACGCCAGGTCAGGGGATGCGTCTCGGCCGACCGCTGAATGCGGTTGGCAGGACCGAAAGATGTCAGGGTCATACGTAGCCCTCGAGCAGTTTGGCCACGCCAGCAGGCTGGACATCGCCAAAGGTGTCGTCGTCGATCATCAGCGCCGGTGCCTTGTCGCAGTTGCCGAGGCAGCAGACAGGCAGCAGGGTGAAACGACCGTCGGCGGTGGTCTGACCCAGGCCGATGCCCAGATTGTTCTGGATTTCGCTGACCACCGACTCGTGGCCGCCGATGTAGCAGACCATGCTGTCGCAGACGCGAATGATGTGGCGGCCGACCGGCTGACGGAAGATCTGGCTGTAGAACGTCGCCACGCCTTCAACGTCGCTGGCCGGGATGCCGAGGATCTCGCCGATCGCGTACAGGGCGCCGTCCGGCACCCAGCCGCGTTCCTTCTGAACGATTTTCAGGGCTTCGATCGACGCCGCGCGCGGGTCTTCATAGTGATGCAGCTCGTGCTCGATGGCCGAGCGCTCGGTTTCACTCAAGGTGAAACGGTCTGTCTGGATAAGCGTGCTGTTCATGCTTAGCGGTCCACGTCGGCCATAACGAAGTCGATACTACCCAGGTACGCAATCAAGTCCGCGACCATGCTGCCTTTGATCACCGAAGGGATCTGCTGCAGGTGCGGGAAGCTCGGAGTACGGATCCGGGTACGGTAGCTCATGGTGCCGCCGTCGCTCGTCAGGTAATAACTGTTGATGCCCTTGGTCGCTTCGATCATCTGGAAGGATTCGTTGGCCGGCATGACCGGGCCCCACGAAACCTGCAGGAAGTGCGTGATCAGGGTTTCGATGTGCTGCAGCGTGCGCTCTTTCGGTGGCGGCGTGGTCAGCGGGTGATCCGCCTTGTACGGGCCTTCGGGCATGTTGCGCATGCATTGATCGATGATCTTGATGCTCTGGCGCATCTCTTCGACGCGAACCATGCAGCGGTCGTAGGCATCGCCGTTGACGGCCAGCGGCACTTCGAATTCGAAGTTCTCGTAGCCCGAATACGGACGCGCCTTGCGCAGGTCGAAATCGCAACCGGTCGAACGCAGGCCGGCACCGGTGACGCCCCATTCCAGGGCCTCTTTGGTGTTGTAGGCAGCGACGCCGACGGTACGGCCCTTGAGGATGCTGTTCTGCAGGGCGGCCTTGGTGTATTCGTCCAGGCGCTTGGGCATCCACTCGACGAAGTCCTTGACCAGTTTTTCCCAGCCGCGCGGCAGGTCGTGGGCGACACCACCGATGCGGTACCAGGCCGGATGCAGACGGAAACCGGTGATCGCCTCGATCACCGTGTACGCCTTCTGGCGGTCGGTGAAGGTGAAGAACACCGGCGTCATGGCGCCGACGTCCTGGATGTAGGTGCCAAGGAACAGCAGGTGACTGGTGATACGGAAGAACTCGGCCATCATGATGCGGATGACGTCGACCTTCTGCGGCACCTTGATGCCGGCGAGTTTCTCGACCGAGAGCACGTACGGCAGGTTGTTCATCACGCCGCCGAGGTAGTCGATGCGGTCGGTGTACGGAATGTAGCTGTGCCAGGACTGACGTTCGCCCATCTTCTCGGCGCCACGATGGTGGTAACCGATGTCCGGGACGCAATCGACGATCTCTTCGCCGTCCAGCTGCAGAATGATGCGGAACGCACCGTGCGCGGAAGGGTGGTTCGGGCCGAGGTTGAGGAACATGTAGTCCTCGTTGGCCCCGGAACGCTTCATGCCCCAGTCTTCGGGACGGAAACGCGCGGCTTCCTCTTCAAGCTGCTGCTTGGCGAGGTTGAGGCTGTACGGATCGAATTCGGTGGCGCGCGCCGGGAAGTCCTTGCGCAGCGGGTGACCTTCCCAGGTCGGCGGCATCATGATGCGCGACAGGTGCGGGTGGCCTTTGAAGTCGATGCCGAACATGTCCCAGACTTCGCGCTCGTACCAGTTGGCGTTCGGCCAGATGCTGGTGACGGAAGGCATGCTGAGGTCGCCTTCGGACAAGGCCACCTTGATCATCACGTCACTATTACGCTCCAGCGACATGAGGTGATAGAACACGGTGAAATCGGCGCCGGTCGGCAGCCCTTGACGTTTGGTGCGCAGACGCTCGTCCACGCCGTGCAGGTCATAGAGCATGACGTACGGCTTGGGCAGGTTGCGCAGGAAAGTCAGGACTTCAACCAGTCTGGCGCGGGCCACCCACAGCACCGGCATGCCGGTGCGGGTTGCCTGCGCGGTGAACGCTTCGGCGCCAAAACGGTTGTTCAGTTCGACGACCACATCCTGGTCGTCTGCCTTGTAAGGCGGGATGTACAGAGCACTGCCTGTAGTCATGGTTATTTTTTCGCTTTCGGTCAACGTAAAGAATGAAGCCAGCTTCTCGTTACTTGGAACAGAACTGGATCAGACTTCGTCAGGGCTGCGCAGATTGGTGACTGCGATTCGCTGTTCGCGGCGCTGTTCCTTCTGCGATGGCATGTCGGCGCGATACACGCCTTGATCACCAACGACCCAGGAAAGCGGACGACGCTCCTGTCCAATCGATTCCTGCAACAGCATCAAGCCTTGCAGAAATGCTTCCGGACGGGGCGGGCAGCCAGGTACGTAGACGTCCACGGGCAGGAACTTGTCTACGCCTTGAACCACGGAGTAGATGTCGTACATGCCGCCGGAGTTGGCGCACGAACCCATGGAGATGACCCATTTCGGTTCGAGCATTTGCTCGTAGAGACGCTGGATGATCGGCGCCATCTTGATGAAGCAGGTACCGGCGATAACCATGAAGTCGGCCTGACGCGGCGAGGCCCGGATCACTTCGGCGCCAAAGCGCGCGATGTCGTGGGGCGCCGTGAAGGCGGTGGTCATTTCCACGTAGCAGCACGACAGGCCGAAGTTGTACGGCCACAGGGAGTTCTTACGTCCCCAGTTGACCGCGCCACTCAGCACGTCTTCCAGCTTGCCCATGAAAATGTTTTTGTGGACTTGATCTTCTAACGGATCGGCAACGGTTTCCCGCTGGCCAATCGGATACTGCTCGTTAGGAGCATCGGGGTCGATCCTGGTGAGATTGTATTGCATTGCCAAAGCCTCATTGTTTCAGCTTCGCCTGCCGCTTGCGACGAGCTTCCGGAGCCCAGTCAAGGGCGCCCACTCGGAACAGGTAGACAAGACCTGCCAACAGAATTGCTATGAAAACGAGAGCTTCGACGAATCCGGTCCAGCCGCTTTCGCGGACGGACACAGACCATGCAAAGAGAAAGAGGGCTTCGATATCGAAGATCACGAAGAGCATCGCGACCAGATAGAATTTGGCTGAGAGCCGCAAGCGGGCGCCACCGGTAGGTAGCATGCCCGACTCGAACGGTTCGTTTTTGCTGCGACCCCAGGCTTTTGACCCGAGGAGGCTGGAGACGCCAAGCATGAAGGCACACAGGCCGACGACACCCAGAAGGAAAATGGCAAAGCCCCAGTTGTGGGCCATGAGTCCTGTCGCTTCGGGCATGCTGGTAATCCTTAACAGAGAGCAAAGGTCTCTGAGCTTGATAAAGAAATAAGGCAGTGACGATATGTCGCAGCAATCAATCGGGCTGATTTTATGGCTAAACACCCGGCAAGTAAAATTCCAAAGGCGAAATTATTTACCGGATTAAGGACATGGCGCTTGCTCACAGCCCTGCGGCCCATGCGTTGCGGGCATTAGCCGGGTTTCCATCAATTATGTTTTGTAGGGTTTGTAACGAACATAGTTGCTGCTGAATGATAATTGATATCGTTTGCAGTGGTTTTGTAACTGTTTAACGAGTGAGTGGTTGGGAAGTTGTCTTACTTGCGCGTTACTGCAAGTAGCGAAGCCTACGGTTTTAGCGGAAATTTCTGACGCTTGTACCGCTTCAGATCAATGTTTCACGCCCACGCCACAGATCCACTGTAGGAGTGAGCCTGCTCGCGATGGCGGTCTGTCAGCCAGCACATGAGTTAACTGATAAACCGCTATCGCGAGCAGGCTCACTCCTACAGGGATTTGTGGTGTTCATCAAAACTCAGGCAAAAAAACGCCCCGATCCAGTCGGGGCGTCAATCTTGCGGCTCTGCGGTTAGCTTTTGTTCGATCCGCAAAGGCCGTTTGCTCAGCGAAGCGCTATCAGTGGAACTGTTCTTCTTCGGTCGAACCGGTCAGCGCGGTCACCGAGGACGAGCCGCCCTGGATCACGGTGGTCATGTCGTCGAAGTAGCCGGTGCCCACTTCCTGCTGGTGCGCCACAAAGGTGTAGCCTTTGGCGGCGTCAGCGAATTCCTGCTCTTGCAGCTTCACGTAGGCCGTCATGTCGTTGCGGGCGTAGTCGTGCGCCAGGTTGAACATGCTGTGCCACATGTTGTGAATGCCGGCCAGGGTGATGAACTGGTGCTTGTAGCCCATGGCGGACAGTTCGCGCTGGAATTTGGCGATGGTGGCGTCGTCCAGGTTCTTCTTCCAGTTGAAGGAAGGCGAGCAGTTGTACGACAGCAACTGATCCGGGTACTCCTTCTTGATCGCTTCAGCGAAGCGACGGGCTTCTTCCAGATCCGGCTTGGCGGTTTCGCACCAGATCAGGTCGGCGTACGGCGCGTAAGCCAGGCCACGGGCGATCGCTTGATCCAGACCGGCACGTACCTTGTAGAAACCTTCCTGAGTACGCTCGCCGGTCACGAAAGGCTGATCGTACGGATCGCAGTCGGAGGTCAGCAGGTCAGCCGCGTTGGCGTCGGTGCGGGCCAGAATGATGGTCGGCGTACCGGCAACGTCAGCGGCCAGACGGGCAGCGGTCAGCTTCTGTACGGCTTCCTGGGTTGGCACCAGAACCTTGCCGCCCATGTGCCCGCATTTCTTCACCGAAGCCAGTTGGTCTTCGAAGTGAACGCCGGCGGCGCCTGCTTCGATCATGCTCTTCATCAGTTCGTAAGCGTTGAGTACGCCGCCGAAACCGGCTTCAGCGTCCGCCACGATTGGCGCGAAGTAGTCGATGTAGCCTTCATCGCCCGGGTTCTTGCCGGCTTTCCACTGGATCTGGTCGGCACGACGGAACGAGTTGTTGATGCGCTTGACCACGGTTGGCACCGAGTCAACCGGGTACAGCGATTGGTCCGGGTACATCGATTCGGCGGAGTTGTTGTCCGCAGCCACCTGCCAGCCGGACAAGTAGATCGCCTGGATACCGGCTTTAACCTGCTGAACAGCCTGGCCGCCGGTCAGGGCGCCCATGCAGTTGACGAAATCTTTCTCTGGACGGAAGGACGGCTTGGCACCTTGGGTCACCAGGTTCCACAGCTTCTCGGCGCCCATCTTCGCGAAGGTGTGCTCAGGCTGAACCGAGCCACGCAGACGGACCACGTCAGCAGCGGAGTAAGTGCGAGTCACGCCTTTCCAGCGCGGGTTCTCGGCCCAGTCTTTTTCGAGGGCTGCAATTTGCTGTTCGCGTGTCAGTGCCATGGAGATAAACCTCGTCGCGTCTTTTATGAAAAGTTGTTCTGCGGTGGAAAATTCCTGCGCTCGCTGACCAGAAGCTTGGTGGTCAAGTCGGATTCGGCGGGGTAGGCGACGGGATGAACGATGGGCTCGAGGGGAAGTGAGCAGGTAGTGGCGGACTGCGGGGCGCATGCGGGCGTCGTGGGCCTTCATACGGACAACAGCGTGAAGCCGGGTTACCTAAATACGCTTCCGTCCCTCGGGACAACTTCGTTCCAGTCGGCAACCTCGTCAAACACACCTTGTGGGCGGTACAGACACGAAACGGTTCGCGGGGTAGGTGCGAACGGCGCTTCGAAGGCCCTTGCCAGGGCCTCTGATTAGCGGGAGCGAGGCCATCATGCCCTCGCTTTTTCGCGTCGTCAAACGTTTTGTAGTGCTTTTTTTAAAGCACTACATCTTTAGTCTGATACGACTAATCAGTCAGTTTTCGGTGCTTTAGTCCAGTGCGTCGACTTTGACCCGCAGGGTCATGTCATCGCGACCTTGAGTCGAGTAGCTGCGGGTCAGGCCCTGTTTGTCGGCCTGAGTCTGGCTGTTGACGCCGGCGAGGGTGATCCACTCACCGAGGCGTCCGGTGACGGTTGTGTCGGTACTCTGAACGTTCACTACATCGGGACGTTCCTGGCTCATGCGGTCACGGTTGGTACTGATCGCCAGATGAACGGTCTCGCCGGTGACGCTGGCGGTGACGTAGAAACCCTGGGTGACGTTGCGGTATTGAGTCTCGCTGCTGTAACCGCCGTAGGAATCGCTCTGGGTGTTGGTGATCGGCACACTCTGGCCGACCTGGATCAGCGCCGGAGTGCCTTCACTGGTCTGCACTTGCTGGACGCCGCCGTTGCGGCTGGTGGTGCTTCGACTGATGATCCGGGTCTGGTTCGGCTGGGCGCCGTTGACTGAATAACCTTCGTCGCCACGGCCATTGTTTTCGTTGGTGTCGACGGTGATCAGCAAGCGCTTGGGCGCGGTGTCGAGTTGTGCAAGCAAATCCTTCAGTTCTTGAATCTTGCCCGGCTCGGCCTTGACGATCAGTTGGTTGCCGTAAGCGCTGACCTGACCGTCCTGACCGATGAAGTCCTGCGCCACCGGCAGCATGTCGGCGCTTGTGTGGTATTTGAGAGGGACGATTTCTGTGGCTGCCAGCACCGAAAAACTGCAGCCGAGCAGCAGGGTGGTGAGCAGGGTGCGTAGGGACATGTCCGTTATCTCCGCGTTCGAAAGGCTTGATATTGCCAGTTTGTCGGCCCGGGGTGGGGCAAGTTGAATCGTAGTTAGCAAAACGCCCCGGCATCGTTGAATGCCGGGGCGTCAGGAGATGATGTTGTGGCGAGGGAGCTTGCTCCCGCTGGGGCGCGAAGCGGCCTTGCTGTTGAAATCCAAAGCAGGGTCTGCTGCGCAGCCCGGCGGGAGCAAGCTCCCTCGCCACAGGGTTTGATCAGTGCTGCTCAGGCCGAATGCCGAACCATGTCGACATGCGGTATCCCGGCCTCGAGAAACTCCTCGCTGACCAGGCTGAAGCCCAGGCGTTCATAGAACGCCGTGGCCTGCACCTGAGCGCTGAGCTTTTGTTGCTTCAGGCCGCGCGCTTCGGCCTCGGCGATGACCGCCTGCATCAGCGCGTCACCGACCTTCATCCCGCGCCAGTCTTTCAGCACCGAGACGCGGCCGATGTGCCCGTCAGGCAGCAAGCGGGCCGTACCGATGGGGAAGTCGCCTTCAAATGCCAGAAAATGCACAGCGGTCGCGTCATCCGCGTCCCACTCAAGCTCGGGCGGTACCGATTGTTCGGCGATGAACACCGTTTCACGAATGCGCCGGATCTCGGCGATATCCTTCTGCCAGTCTGCGACACGAACGCGAATTTTATTCATCAGCGAACCCCAGGCTCCCTTGCTTGACCAGTTCGCAGAGCAGGCTGCGACCGTCTTCATCGCTCAGCCACTCGCCGAGGTTATCGGCGTGCAGGGCGTCAGCGGCGCAGATCAGCTTCAGCAGCTCGCGCAGCTTGCCCGGCAGGTAACGGCTCTGGCCGCTGGCGAACAGCAGCAGATCGTCGTCGACTTCCGACCAGGCCAGGCGCGCGCTCGGGTTGCGGATCAGCACGGCGCCGTCCTGCAGAGCGGCGAGGAAGTCTTCTTCTTCGACGTCCTCCGGGCCAACCACCAGTTCCGGGTAGCGCGGCTCAGTCATGTACTGGCCGAACCAGGTCAGCAGCAGACGCTCGTCGCTCATGTGCTCGGCAAGCAGGCTTTTCAGGCGATCCAGCGCATCATGTTGAATCTGGTGCGGATCGACCGCCGGCTTGGCGTCGGCATCGGTGTAGCGCTCTTCGTCGGTCAGGAACTGGCTGAGGAAGTCGGTGAAGTGGGTCAGCACTTCAGCGGCGCTTGGGGCGCGGAAGCCGACCGAGTAGGTCATGCAGTTGTCGACTGCGACACCGCAATGGGCCAGTCGTGGTGGCAGGTAGAGCATGTCCCCCGGCTCCAGCACCCACTCTTCGGTCTCGTGGAATTCGGCGAGGATGCGCAGGTCGGCGTGTTGCAGCAGCGGGCTCTCGGAATCGCACATCTGGCCGATTTTCCAGTTGCGCTTGCCGTGGCCCTGCAGCAGGAATACGTCGTAGTTGTCGAAGTGCGGACCGACGCTGCCACCCGGGGCGGCAAAGCTGATCATCACATCGTCGACGCGCCAGCTCGGCAGGAAGCGAAAGTTCTCGAGCAGCTCGCTGACTTCCGGCACGAATTGGTCGACTGCTTGCACCAGCAGGGTCCACTCTTTTTCCGGCAGTTTGCTGAATTCGTCTTCAGCGAACGGGCCGCGGCGCAGTTCCCATGGGCGCTCGCCATGTTCGATCACCAGGCGCGATTCGACTTCTTCTTCCAGGGCCAGACCGGCCAGTTCGTCGGCGTCGATCGGGCTTTCGAAGTCAGGAATCGCCTGACGGATCAGCAGCGGTTTTTTCTGCCAGTAGTCACGCAGGAACTCGCGTGCAGTGAGGCCGCCCAGAAGTTGAAGAGGAATATCGGAATTCATATGTAACCTATTGAAAAAAAGCACTTTTCAGACGGGAATAAAAACGCCCGGCGCGGCCGGGCGTCTCAAACGGGGCAAACGGTCGATCAGATGCGTTTGGCTTGTGCCACTGCGTTGCCGATGTAGTTGGCCGGGGTCAGTTGCTTGAGCTCGGCTTTGGCTTCGGCTGGCATGTCCAGGCCATCGATGAAAGTCTGCAGCGCTTCAGGGCTGATGCCCTTGCCGCGGGTCAGTTCTTTCAGCTTTTCGTACGGGTTTTCGATGTTGTAGCGACGCATCACGGTCTGGATCGGCTCGGCCAATACTTCCCAGCAAGCGTCGAGATCAGCAGCAATCTTCTGCTCGTTGAGCTCCAGCTTGCTGATGCCTTTGAGGCTGGCTTCGTAAGCGATCACGCTGTGGGCGAAGCCGACACCGAGGTTGCGCAGGACGGTGGAGTCGGTCAGGTCGCGCTGCCAGCGGGAGATCGGCAGTTTGCTCGCCAGATGCTGGAACAGTGCGTTGGCGATACCCAGGTTGCCTTCGGAGTTTTCGAAGTCGATCGGGTTGACCTTGTGCGGCATGGTCGACGAACCGATTTCGCCAGCGATGGTGCGCTGCTTGAAATAACCCAGGGAGATGTAGCCCCAGATGTCACGGTCGAAGTCGATCAGGATGGTATTGAAGCGCGCGATCGCGTCGAACAGCTCGGCGATGTAGTCGTGCGGTTCGATCTGTGTGGTGTACGGGTTGAAGCCCAGGCCCAGTTCGTCTTCGATGAAGGCGCGGGCGTTGGCTTCCCAGTCGATCTGCGGGTAGGCCGAAAGGTGTGCGTTGTAGTTGCCGACGGCGCCGTTGATCTTCCCCAGCAGCGGCACGGCAGCGACCTGCGCGATCTGCCGATCGAGACGGTAAACCACGTTGGCCAGTTCTTTGCCCAGAGTGGTCGGCGAAGCGGGCTGGCCGTGGGTGCGCGACAGCATCGGCACGTCGGCGAAACGGATCGCCAGTTCGCGGATGGCGTTGGCGGTCTGGCGCATCAGCGGCAGCATCACGTCGTCACGGCCTTCGCGCAGCATCAGCGCGTGGGACAGGTTGTTGATGTCTTCGCTGGTGCAGGCAAAGTGGATGAACTCGCTGACCTTGGCCAGCTCCGGCAGCTTGGCCGCCTGCTCCTTGAGCAGATATTCGATCGCTTTGACGTCGTGGTTGGTGGTGCGCTCGATCTCTTTGACGCGCTCGGCGTGCTCCAGCGAGAAGTTTTCCGCCAGTTCGTTGAGAACGGCGTTGGCCTCGGCGGAGAAGGCCGGCACTTCAGGAATGCCAGCGTGGGCGGCCAGGCGCTGGAGCCAGCGCACTTCAACCAGAACGCGGGCACGGATCAGGCCGTACTCGCTGAAAATCGGGCGCAGGGCCTGGGTTTTGCCGGCGTAGCGGCCGTCAACAGGGGAAACCGCAGTGAGCGAAGAGAGCTGCATGGGGTGTTCTCGGACAGTCGGGCAACGAAATGGGGCGCGTATCATACATGAAAAAATCCGCCGGTCCGTCGCCAACTGACCGGCGTATTACGCGTTACAGACTACAAAGCCTTCATGACGCGGCGTTTATTCGCTGCGCATCAACGGATAAAGCTCTTTGAGCAACTTGCGGCGGCTGATCACCAACTGCCAGCGATGACCGCCGAGCTGTCGCCACAGGCGCGCCGAGCGGATACCGGCGAGGAGCAGGGCGCGGATCTTCGAGGCATTGCTCGGCTGCTGCAGGTTGCGCATGTCGCCGTGCACCTGAATGCGCTGGCGCAGGGTACTCAACGTGTCCTGATACAACGCACCGCAAGCGGCGACGACGTTTTCATGAGCCGGGCCAAAATGCTCGACCTGCGACTGAATCTGCGGCAGGCGCTTGGCGATCGTCTCGAGCATGTCGTCACGCTTGGCCAGTTGTCGCTCCAGCCCGAGCATCGACAGGGCGTAGCGCAGCGGCTCGCGCTGCAAGGTGCTCGGATCGCGCTCCAAAGCGCCGATCAGCGCGCGGTAACCCTCGCGCAGATTGATGTCATCGCCACCGTACACGTCCAGCGTGTCTTTCGGATCCCGCACCAACAGGCTGCCGAGCATGCAGCTCAGGCCGGCCTCGTTGGTCTGGCCGGTCTTGGCGATACGGTCCACCAGCACGGCGGCGAGAAACACGCCGCCCAGTGCCGTCAGTTGCTCCTGAGTCGGGCTCATGCCTGGCCGCTCCACGGCTCGGCCACTTCGATCACGCCGCCGCCGAGGCAGATCTCACCGTCATAGAACACCACCGATTGGCCCGGCGTCACCGCGCGTTGCGGCTCGTCGAACACGGCGCGATAGCCGTCCGCGGTTTTTTCCAGGGTGCAGGCCTGATCGCTCTGGCGATAACGCACTTTCGCCGTCAGGCGCAGCGGCTGGCTCAGGTCGATCGGGTTGACCCAATAGATTTCCGAAGCGAGCAGGGCGCTGGAGAACAACCACGGATGGTTGTTGCCCTGACCGACGATCAGCTCGTTGGTCTCCAGGTCCTTGCGCAGCACGTACCACGGCTCGTCGCCGGCATCTTTCAAGCCGCCGATGCCCAGACCCTGACGCTGGCCGATGGTGTGGTACATCAAGCCGTGATGACGGCCGATGACATCGCCTTCGGTGGTCTTGATCTCGCCCGGTTGCGCCGGCAGGTATTGCTTGAGGAAATCGCTGAAGCGCCGCTCGCCGATGAAGCAGATCCCGGTGGAGTCCTTCTTCTTGGCGGTGGCCAGTTCGTATTTCTCGGCAATCGCGCGGACTTCAGGCTTTTCCAGTTCGCCGACCGGGAACAGGGTCTTGGCAATCTGTTCGCCGCCAACGGCGTGCAGGAAGTAGCTCTGATCCTTGTTCGGATCGAGCCCCTTGAGCAGCTCGGTGCGACCGTCGATGTCGCGGCGGCGCACGTAGTGGCCGGTGGCGATCAGGTCGGCGCCGAGCATCATTGCGTAGTCGAGGAACGCTTTGAACTTGATCTCGCGGTTACACAGGATGTCCGGGTTCGGCGTGCGCCCGGCCTTGTATTCGGCGAGGAAGTGCTCGAACACGTTGTCCCAGTACTCGGCAGCGAAGTTGGCGGTGTGCAACTTGATGCCGATCTTGTCGCAGACAGCCTGCGCATCCGCCAGGTCGTCCATGGCGGTGCAGTATTCCGTTCCGTCGTCTTCTTCCCAGTTCTTCATGAACAGGCCTTCCACTTCATAACCCTGCTCGATCAGCAGAAGGGCGGAAACGGAAGAGTCCACGCCGCCGGACATGCCGACAATGACGCGCTTCTTGGATGTGTCAGAAGGGGCTGGATCACGCATAGGGATTCAATGAGTGTCTTGGAAAAGGGCGCGATTCTATCAGGCTCGCGGCCGCAAGGCTAAAGAGAAGGGCGGATCAGCTCGAGGCTGAAGTGATGGCCGGCCAGATAATCGTCGATGCAGCGGATGATCAGCTCGCTGCGCCAGTTATCGCGCTGGGCGATTAATTCCTCGCGGGTCAGCCACTTGGCGCCGATGATCCCGTCGTCAAGCTGGTAATCCGGGTGGTGCTGCACGGCTTTGGCGCTGAAGCAGACACGCTGGTAAGTCACGCCGTTGCTCGGTGCGGTGTACAGATAAATGCCGATCACCCCGGTGGGGTCGACGTCCCAGCCGGTTTCTTCGAGGGTTTCGCGAATGGCCGCGTCGATCAGGGTTTCATCCGGATCGAGATGGCCGGCGGGCTGGTTGAGCACGTTACGGCCGCCTTTGTGTTCTTCGACCATCAGAAAGCGGCCATTGTCCTCGACGATGGTGGCGACGGTGATGTGGGGGAGCCATTCCATAAGTCATCCTCAATCTATTGGTTGAAACCCAATCACCTGTAGGAGTGAGCCTGCTCGCGATAGCGTCGGGTCAGTCACCATCAATGTTGAATGGTATACCGCTATCGCGAGCAGGCTCACTCCTACAGGGGATTTGTGTTGTGTTCGGAAACACAAACCCCGGCACAAGGCCGGGGTCTGTTTACCGCATTACAACCTTAAACCAGCGCAGCGATCGCTTTGTTGAAGGTTTCGCTTGGGCGCATGGCCTTGCTGATCAGCTCGGCGTCGGCGTGGTAGTAACCGCCGATGTCGACTGGCTTGCCCTGAACGGCGTTGAGCTCGGCAACGATGGTCGCTTCGTTCTCGGTCAGCGTCTTGGCCAGAGTCGCGAACTGCGCTTGCAGTGCAGCGTCTTCAGTCTGGGCGGCCAGGGCCTGAGCCCAGTACATCGCCAGGTAGAAGTGGCTGCCGCGGTTGTCGATGTTGCCGACTTTGCGCGATGGCGACTTGTTGTTGTCGAGGAACTGGCCAGTGGCCTGGTCCAGAGTTTTCGACAGCACCAGCGCTTTCGGGTTGTTGTAGTTCACGCCCAGATGCTCGAGGGAAGCGGCGAGGGCGAGGAACTCACCCAGCGAATCCCAGCGCAGGAAGTTTTCTTCAACCAGTTGCTGCACGTGCTTCGGAGCCGAGCCGCCGGCGCCGGTTTCGAACAGGCCACCGCCGTTCATCAGCGGCACGATCGACAGCATCTTGGCGCTGGTGCCCAGTTCCATGATCGGGAACAGGTCGGTCAGGTAGTCGCGCAGTACGTTGCCGGTCACCGAAATGGTGTCCTTGCCTTCGCGGGTGCGCTGCAGGGTGTACTTCATCGCATCGACCGGGGCCATGATCTGGATGTCCAGACCGCTGGTGTCGTGATCCTTCAGATAAGCCTGAACCTTCTCGATCACCACGCCATCGTGAGCGCGCATCGGGTCGAGCCAGAAGATCGCCGGCGTGCTGCTCGCGCGAGCACGGTTGACGGCCAGTTTGACCCAGTCCTGGATCGGCGCGTCTTTGGTCTGGCACATGCGGAAGATGTCGCCGGCTTCGACAGCCTGCTCCATCAGCAGCTTGCCTTTGCTGTCGGTGACGCGAACGACGCCGTCAGCCTTGATCTGGAAGGTCTTGTCGTGGGAGCCGTACTCTTCGGCTTTCTTCGCCATCAGGCCAACGTTTGGCACGCTGCCCATAGTGGTCGGATCGAAAGCGCCATTGGCTTTGCAGTCTTCGATCACGGCCTGGTAGATGGTCGCGTAGCAGCGATCCGGGATAACTGCCTTGGTGTCGTGCAGCTGACCATCGGTGCCCCACATCTTGCCGGAGTCACGGATCATCGCCGGCATCGAGGCGTCGACGATGACGTCGCTCGGCACGTGCAGGTTGGTGATGCCTTTGTCGGAGTTGACCATCGCCAGCGATGGACGAACGGCGTAGACCGCGGCGATATCCGCTTCGATCTGCGCTTGCTGCTCGGCCGGCAGGGCCTTGATGCGCGCGTACAGATCGCCGATGCCGTTGTTCAGGTTGAAGCCGATCTGGTTCAGCACGTCAGCGTGCTTGGTCAGTGCGTCTTTATAGAACTCGGCAACGATCTGGCCGAACATGATCGGGTCGGAAACCTTCATCATGGTTGCTTTCAAGTGCACCGAGAGCAGTACGCCCTGAGCCTTGGCGCTTTCGATCTCGGCAGCGATGAACGCGCGCAGAGCGTTTTTGCTCATCACGGCGCAATCGAGGATCTCGCCAGCCTGAACGGTGGTTTTTTCTTTCAGAACGATAGCGCTACCGTCCTTGGCGACCAGCTCGATCTTCACTGCGTCAGCGGCGTCGATCAGGACAGCTTTTTCGCTGCCGTAGAAATCGCCGGTGCTCATGTGAGCGACGTGAGACTTGGAGTCCTTGGCCCAGGCGCCCATTTTGTGCGGGTGCTTGCGCGCGTAGTTCTTCACCGACAGCGGAGCGCGGCGGTCGGAGTTGCCTTCACGCAGAACCGGGTTCACGGCGCTGCCCTTGACCTTGTCGTAGCGCGCCTTGGCGTCTTTGTCGGCGTCGCTGGTCACGGTTTCCGGGTAATCCGGCAGGTTGTAGCCCTGTGCCTGCAATTCTTTGATCGCGGCTTGCAGCTGTGGCACCGATGCACTGATGTTCGGCAGCTTGATGATGTTGGCTTCAGGCGTAACGGCCAGGTCGCCCAGTTCGGCGAGGTGGTCGGCTACGGCTTTGTCGCCCAGTTGCTCGGGGAAGCTGGCCAGGATGCGCGCTGCAAGAGAGATATCGCGGGTTTCCACGGCGATATCGGCCGAGGCGGTGTAAGCCTCGATGATCGGCAGCAGGGAATAGGTGGCGAGGGCAGGAGCTTCGTCGGTGAAGGTATAGATGATCTTCGAGCGGGTGGGCATATTCGGATTAACTCTCTCTTCTTTGCTAAAGCGTGCGCAGAAACTCGAGGGGCGCCGGGTAAGCGCGTTCGTTCAAAGTCATCCATGAACCGAATGTCGAGATTCTTCGCGGTGATGTTGGGTGCATCAGTAGAGCGTCAAGCAGTCAGGCTGCGGTAACAACCCGACCAATCAGGCGGAAAGTCTCGTGCTAGAGAGGCCAGCCGTCGTGACCCTGTGGTCAGCGGGCGGCATTATACATAGGTAGCTGGCAATCTGCCGATGGTTCATATGCAACGATTCTCGTCCATTGGTCTAAAGGTCGCAGGGCGGCACCGGGCAAAGACTCGTTACGAATGCTGGAGTTTGGCGCTTTTCCCTTTGCTTTCAGGCTTGTACGAAACGAGATGTGCGGGGTGGCGGAACATAGGGTTTGCGTGTTGATTCAACTGGGTTACGCTCGAAGCAAGCCAGATGTTCAATCCAAACAATGGAGTTCAGCATGGGTTACAAGAAGATTCAGGTTCCAGCCGTCGGCGACAAAATCACCGTCAATGCAGACCATTCTCTCAATGTTCCTGATAACCCGATCATCCCCTTCATCGAAGGTGACGGTATTGGTGTCGACATCAGTCCGGTGATGATCAAGGTTGTCGATGCTGCTGTTGAAAAGGCCTATGGCGGCAAGCGCAAGATTTCCTGGATGGAAGTCTACGCTGGCGAAAAAGCCACCCAGGTTTACGATCAGGACACCTGGCTGCCGCAGGAAACCCTCGACGCCGTGAAGGATTACGTAGTCTCCATCAAAGGCCCGCTGACCACCCCGGTCGGTGGCGGCATCCGCTCGCTGAACGTGGCCCTGCGTCAGCAACTCGACCTGTACGTCTGCCTGCGCCCGGTGCGCTGGTTCGAAGGCGTGCCAAGCCCGGTGAAAAAGCCCGGCGATGTCGACATGACCATCTTCCGCGAGAACTCCGAAGACATTTATGCCGGCATCGAGTGGAAGGCCGGTTCGCCGGAAGCCACCAAGGTAATCAAATTCCTTAAAGAAGAAATGGGCGTCACCAAGATCCGTTTCGACGAAAACTGCGGCATCGGCGTCAAGCCTGTATCCCGCGAAGGCACCAGGCGCCTGGCGCGCAAGGCCCTGCAATACGTGGTCGACAATGACCGCGACTCGCTGACCATCGTGCACAAAGGCAACATCATGAAGTTCACCGAAGGTGCCTTCAAGGAATGGGCCTACGAGGTGGCGGCCGAAGAGTTCGGCGCGACCCTGCTCGATGGCGGCCCGTGGATGCAGTTCAAGAACCCGAAAACCGGCAAGAACGTTGTGGTCAAGGACGCCATCGCCGACGCCATGCTCCAGCAGATCCTGCTGCGCCCGGCCGAGTACGATGTGATTGCCACTCTCAACCTCAACGGTGATTACCTGTCAGATGCCCTGGCGGCGGAAGTGGGCGGTATCGGCATCGCGCCGGGCGCCAACCTGTCCGACACCGTGGCGATGTTCGAAGCGACCCACGGTACCGCGCCGAAATATGCCGGCAAGGATCAGGTCAACCCGGGCTCGCTGATTCTCTCGGCCGAGATGATGTTGCGTCACATGGGCTGGACTGAAGCGGCGGACCTGATCATCAAGGGCACCAACGGTGCGATCGGCGCGAAGACTGTTACTTATGATTTCGAGCGTTTGATGGATGGGGCCAAGCTGGTTTCGTCTTCGGGGTTCGGGGATGCGTTGATTTCGCATATGTAAAAGTTACAGGCACATGAAAACCGCCTGACTCGATGGGTTGAGTCAGGCGGTTTTTTTTCTCAGCGTATTCAGGCAGGAATCAGTCAGCTCATCGCCTTGGCAGTTGCGGCAGCGGCGGCGGCAGCTGCGCCGACAGCGGCACTTTCAGAAGCGGTGGATGGTTCGGTGATTACGGACTCAATGGCTACCGCATGCAGTCCCTTCGGACCTTGCACGATCTCGAATTTCACCGTCTGGCCCGCTTTCAGCGTCTTGTACCCGTCCATCAGGATGGCCGAGTAGTGGGCGAAGAAATCAATGTCCTTGCCATCCTCATCGCGGCCTTCCCGGGAGTCGGTATTGATAAAGCCGAATCCCTTGGCATTGTTGAACCATTTCACCTTGCCGACAGCCATGCTCAAATCCCTCTGCAACAGACTCCATCGCTGGAGTATCATCCACGACATCCGCAATCGAATTCGATAAAAGAATTGACTCCGCGGATCTTTTTTACCCACTGTGGGCTCTATTGGTTGTAACACCGTTTTCCCGATAGTCAAGGTGACCGGGCAGTCGTAGTTGAAAACGTGTGCAACCGCCCCCACCACTGTATTCGCACAACTGACGAACCTTTTTTTCCATGCATGCAATCAGCCAGATTCGACTAACATTCAATCAGGATCGCCCGCTTCTCCAAAAGGATCTTCCACAGGAGCACGACGACGATTCGGCAGGCGTTGCTGTTCAGGAAGCAAAGCCCGCGTTACAGGCGCCGCCGATGTACAAGGTGGTTTTGTTCAACGATGACTACACACCGATGGATTTCGTCGTCGAAGTGCTCGAGGTGTTTTTTAACCTGAATCGCGAGCTGGCGACCAAGGTCATGCTGGCCGTCCATACAGAAGGCCGGGCAGTATGTGGAGTGTTTACCCGCGACATCGCCGAGACAAAGGCCATGCAGGTCAACCAGTACGCCAGGGAAAGCCAGCATCCGCTACTCTGTGAAATCGAGAAGGACGGTTAATCGCCGACCACTTGGGTATGAGGTGAAGCTATGTTAAACCGCGAGCTCGAAGTCACCCTCAATCTAGCCTTCAAGGAGGCTCGTTCGAAGCGTCATGAGTTCATGACCGTCGAACATCTCCTGCTGGCCCTATTGGATAATGAGGCTGCCGCCACCGTTTTGCGTGCCTGCGGCGCAAACCTCGACAAACTCAAGCATGATCTGCAGGAGTTCATCGACTCCACCACGCCATTGATCCCCGTGCATGACGAGGATCGTGAGACCCAGCCAACCCTGGGCTTCCAGCGTGTCCTGCAGCGTGCTGTTTTTCACGTACAGAGCTCGGGCAAACGCGAAGTGACCGGCGCCAACGTGCTGGTCGCCATCTTCAGTGAGCAAGAGAGTCAGGCAGTGTTCCTGCTGAAACAGCAGAGCGTTGCGCGCATCGATGTCGTCAACTACATCGCCCACGGCATTTCCAAAGTACCGGGGCACGGCGATCACTCTGAAGGTGAACAAGATATGCAGGACGACGAGGGCGGTGAGTCTTCTTCTTCAGGCAATCCTCTGGATGCTTATGCCAGCAACCTCAACGAACTCGCGCGCCAGGGTCGCATCGATCCGTTGGTCGGCCGCGAATCGGAAGTCGAGCGTGTCGCGCAGATTCTCGCGCGCCGGCGCAAGAACAACCCGCTGCTGGTCGGCGAAGCAGGCGTGGGTAAAACCGCGATTGCCGAAGGTCTGGCCAAGCGCATCGTCGACAACCAGGTGCCGGATCTGCTGGCCAATGCGGTTGTTTATTCCCTCGATCTTGGCGCTCTGCTCGCGGGCACCAAGTATCGCGGTGATTTCGAGAAGCGCTTCAAGGCGCTGCTCAATGAGCTGAAGAAACGTCCGCAGGCGATCCTGTTCATCGACGAGATTCACACCATCATTGGTGCGGGTGCTGCCTCCGGTGGCGTGATGGATGCGTCCAACCTGCTCAAGCCGCTGCTGTCGTCTGGCGACATTCGCTGCATCGGTTCGACTACGTTCCAGGAATTTCGCGGCATCTTCGAGAAGGACCGTGCCTTGGCGCGTCGTTTCCAGAAGGTCGATGTCGTCGAGCCGTCGGTGGAAGACACCATCGGTATCCTGCGTGGCCTGAAAGGGCGTTTCGAGCAGCATCACAACATCGAGTACAGCGACGAGTCGTTGCGTGCCGCTGCCGAACTGGCGTCGCGCTACATCAATGACCGGCACATGCCGGACAAGGCCATCGACGTGATCGACGAGGCGGGCGCCTATCAGCGTCTGCAACCAGTGGAGATGCGCGTCAAGCGAATCGAAGTGCCACAGGTCGAAGACATCGTTGCGAAGATCGCGCGGATTCCGCCTAAGCACGTCACCAGTTCCGACAAGGAGCTGCTGCGTAATCTGGAGCGTGACCTGAAGCTGACGGTGTTTGGTCAGGACGCGGCGATCGACTCGCTGTCGACCGCGATCAAGCTGTCCCGCGCCGGGCTCAAGTCGCCTGACAAGCCAGTCGGTTCGTTCCTGTTCGCAGGACCTACCGGTGTCGGTAAAACCGAGGCTGCGCGGCAACTGGCCAAAGCGTTGGGGATCGAACTGGTTCGCTTCGACATGTCCGAGTACATGGAGCGTCACACCGTATCGCGTCTGATCGGTGCACCTCCAGGCTATGTCGGATTCGATCAGGGCGGTCTGTTGACCGAGGCGATTACCAAGCAGCCGCACTGCGTATTGCTGCTCGATGAAATCGAGAAGGCGCATCCGGAAGTCTTCAATCTGCTGTTGCAGGTCATGGACCACGGCACGCTGACCGATAACAACGGGCGCAAGGCGGACTTCCGCAACGTGATCGTAATCATGACCACCAACGCCGGTGCCGAAACGGCCGCGCGGGCTTCGATCGGTTTCACCCATCAGGATCACTCGTCCGATGCGATGGAAGTGATCAAGAAGAGCTTTACGCCGGAATTCCGTAACCGTCTGGACACCATTATCCAGTTTGGTCGCCTCAGCCATGAGGTCATCAAAAGCGTGGTGGACAAGTTCCTCACCGAACTGCAGGCGCAGCTGGAAGACAAGCGCGTGTTGCTCGAGGTTACCGATGCGGCGCGCAGCTGGCTGGCGGCCGGTGGTTACGATTCGGCAATGGGCGCACGTCCGATGGCGCGTCTGATTCAGGACAAGATCAAGCGTCCGTTGGCGGAGGAGATTCTGTTTGGCGAACTGGCCGAGCATGGCGGTGTGGTGCACATCGACATCAAGGACGGGGAGTTGACGTTTGACTTCGAGACTACTGCGGAAATGGCCTGACGGTCGTGTATCAAGAGGGCGCCTTCGGGCGCCTTTTTGCTGTTTGTCGTTTGGGGGTTTTGGGTGAATATCCGTTGCTGCGGTTACGGCTGCTTAGGGTTTCGCCCTGACGGCGACTCACATTTTTTACAAACGCCTAAAAAAGTAAGCAAAAAAACGCTTGCTCCTGCGTTAGGCCCTCGCAGGCTCGGGTTCCTTCGCTGCGGGATCGATCCGCTCAGCCTTCCGACGTCGCCCGTGGATCAAGATCAGAAGCACTCGAGCTAACGCTCATTGTTGAGTGGTGAAAAGCGTGTGGTCTGCTTTGGATCTGCGTTGGATTCGCCCCTCACCCCAGCCCTCTCCCGAGGGAGAGGGGGCCGATTTGTGTGGTGTTCAAAACCTGCATTCAACTCGGTATCTCACGTCGGCGTACCTCGCCTAAACACCGCGGTCAGTCCCCTCTCCCTCTGGGAGAGGGCTAGGGTGAGGGGCTCTTGATCCGGCTTTTGATCTTTTGCCCCTTTGGCAGGCTTCGTTACGGGATCAATCCCGTAACGAAGGAACCCCGATCCCCAGCGAGCGGGCTGAACGCCGGGGCAAAGCCTTTTGGGTTACCTTTTTGGCGTTTGGAAAAGGTGACTCGCTGTAAGAGCGAAACCGCCAGCGGCCGCACCCGAAAAAATGGATATACACACAAACCAATAAAGCGCAGATACAAAAACGCCCGGTATAACCCGGGCGTTCTGTATTGACTTGATTAACGAGCGCGGTAAGTGATCCGCCCTTTGCTCAAATCATAGGGCGTCAGCTCGACGCGCACTTTGTCACCGGTAAGAATACGAATGTAGTTCTTGCGCATCTTGCCGGAAATATGCGCGGTTACGACGTGCCCATTTTCCAACTCCACACGAAACATGGTGTTGGGCAGGGTGTCGACGACAGTGCCTTCCATTTCGAAGCTGTCTTCTTTCGACATGCAGTAAAGCCCTCGGTATCCAATGAATGGCCCGGTGCAACTGCGCCAGGCAAAAGCGGCGTGCATTGTGCCCGAAAAATGGGGTTTACGCCAAGGGGTTTAGGCCGTGGGTTTAGTTCAGGACGACCCAGCGCTGATTGATCAGCAATTCAATGGGCCGATATTGCGTCTTGTAGTTCATCTTTTTGCAGTTCTTGATCCAGTAACCCAGGTACACCGCCTCAAGGCCCAAGCGCTGGCTCTCGGCGATTTGCCAGAGGATCGCGTAACGACCGAGGCTGCGCCGTTCTTCGTTCGGTTCGTAGAAGGTGTACACCGCCGACAGACCGTTTGGCAGCAGGTCGGTGACCGCCACCGCGAGCAGCCGTCCGTCGAGTCGGAACTCGTAGAAGCGCGAGAAGGGCAGATCACGTACCAGGAACGTCGAGAACTGATCACGGCTCGGCGGGTACATGTCGCCGTCGGCATGACGCTGTTCGATGTAGCGCTGGTACAGGTCGAAGTATTCTTCACTGAACTGCGGTTTGACTGGCTGCACTTGCAAATCGGCGTTGCGTTTGTAGATTCGCTTTTGCTGGCGGTTGGCAATGAACTGGGCCGAAGGAATGCGCGCAGGCACGCACGCATTGCAATTCTGGCAATGCGGCCGGTACAGGTGATCGCCGCTGCGACGAAAGCCCATTTCCGACAGATCTGCGTAGACGTGCACATCCATGGGCTGACTCGGGTCGAGAAACAGCGTCGTGGCCTGCTCCTCGGGCAGATAACTGCAAGAGTGGGGCTGAGTGGCATAGAACTTCAAACGCGCCAACTCGGTCATGAATCAACCCTCGGGATAAGCTGGTGGATTAAGTGTAAGCCACCTGCGCAAAAGTCGCTCAGCAAACCCATGTCGCCGAATTCGGTTGATCGAGATGGCGCTGCAGATAGTCGGCGAATTCCCTGCGCGGAATCGACCGTGCACCGAGGCTGTGAAGGTGATCGGTCGGCATCTGGCAGTCGATCAGGACAAAGCCGGCGGCTTTCAAATGCTGCACCAGGGTGGCGAAGCCGTACTTGGAAGCGTTGTCGGCGCGGCTGAACATCGACTCGCCGAAAAACAATCGACCCATCGCCAGGCCATACAGGCCGCCAACCAGTTGTCCATCGGCCCAGACTTCAACCGAGTGAGCGAAACCGCGCCGATGCAGTTCGACGTAGGCATCCTGCATGGCTTCAGTGATCCAGGTGCCATCGGCGTAATCACGAGGCGCAGCGCAGGCCTGGATGACGGCGGCGAAATCCTGATCGAAGGTCACTTGATAGCGTTGCTTGCGCAGCAACTTGCCGAGACTGCGCGAGACGTGCAGTTCGTCGGGAAACAGCACGGTGCGCGGATCCGGCGACCACCAGAGAATCGGTTGGCCCTCGGAGAACCAGGGAAAACAGCCGTGGCGATAGGCCTGGATCAGCCGGTCAGCGGAGAGATCGCCACCGGCGGCGAGCAGTCCGTTTGGCTCGCGCATGGCTTTTTCCAGGGGCGGAAAGGTCAGGGAATTACGTTGTAACCAAGTCAGCATGGCATCCAGGCTTGCAGAAGGGGAGGGCGATCAGGAGGGCGCGCAGCCCCGCGAAAGAGTTTGCCGCGAAACGACGCCGATGTCCTGCACAGATGTCGGGGGCGATGACTGTCGAGCTGCAACTTGATGTGTCGCCCGTGGTCGTAAGCGTCACCGTATCGATGCCTGCTTAGCATTTCTGTCCGCCATATCTGACCAGCCTCGCTACGTTCATCAAATACAGCTCATAAGCCTTTGTCACGCAAGACAATGCATGCTCCAATTGCAACGCGATTCCCATGCGTTTGGCTATGCTCAAGGCTGAGCGCTCAAGCATGGCGTCGGGCGCACAAACCCGTACAATGCCGGGTTGTGACGGGCTTTTCGCTGTGCGGAGTGTTTATGGCTGTGTTTATAAAACCAGTGGCACAGTGTTAAAAGTAGTCTCAGTTGAGCTTTTCACCTTTTTACCTGCCTGGATCGGGCAGTTTTTTATCGTCATTCAATAGATGGACGCGCCTCGGGCGCAGGAAAAGAAGCGTTTTGAAGAAGACCACCGAAGCACCCAAAACAGTCGTTCCGCTCTGGCGCCAACAGCTGCACTACCGGCTCAAGGAAGGTGCATTGATCGCCATTGGCGCCTTGTGCCTGTTCCTGATGATGGCTTTGCTGACTTACGGCAAGGACGATCCGGGCTGGAGTCATAACAGCAAGATCGACGACGTGCAGAACTTCGGCGGTCCGGCAGGCTCGTACAGCGCCGATATCCTGTTCATGGTGCTCGGTTACTTCGCCTATATCTTTCCGTTGCTGCTGGCGGTCAAGGCGTACCAGATCTTCCGTCAACGCCACGAACCCTGGCAGTGGAGCGGCTGGCTATTCTCCTGGCGCCTGATCGGTCTGGTGTTCCTGGTGCTTTCCGGTGCTGCGCTGGCGCACATTCATTTCCATGCCGCGACCGGTCTGCCGGCCGGCGCTGGCGGGGCCTTGGGCGAAAGCCTTGGCGATCTGGCGAAAAATGCGCTGAACATTCAGGGCAGTACGCTGCTGTTCATCGCTCTGTTCCTCTTCGGCCTGACCGTATTTACCGACCTGTCGTGGTTCAAGGTGATGGATGTCACCGGCAAGATCACCCTTGATCTGTTCGAACTGTTCCAGGGCGCGCTCAACCGCTGGTGGTCGGCGCGCACCGAGCGCAAGCAACTGGTGGCGCAACTGCGTGAGGTCGATGACCGCGTACATGATGTGGTCGCACCCACTGTCACCGACAAGCGTGAGCAGGCCAAGGTCAAGGAGCGCCTGATCGAGCGCGAGCAAGCGCTGAGCAAGCACATGTCCGATCGCGAGAAGCAGGTGCCTCCGGTCATCTCGCCGGCACCGGCCAAGGCGCCAGAGCCGAGCAAGCGCGTGCAGAAAGAGAAACAGGCGCCGTTGTTCGTCGACAGCGCGGTGGAAGGCACCTTGCCGCCGATCTCGATTCTTGATCCTGCGGAAAAGAAACAACTCAACTATTCGCCTGAGTCGCTGGCAGCCGTCGGCCACTTGCTGGAAATCAAGCTCAAGGAATTCGGTGTCGAAGTCACGGTGGATTCGATTCATCCGGGCCCGGTGATTACCCGTTACGAGATCCAGCCTGCCGCTGGGGTAAAAGTCAGCCGCATCGCCAACCTGGCGAAAGACCTTGCACGCTCCCTGGCGGTGACCAGTGTGCGGGTGGTCGAGGTGATTCCGGGCAAGACCACCGTCGGTATCGAAATTCCCAACGAAGACCGTCAGATCGTGCGCTTCTCCGAAGTGCTGTCGACGCCCGAGTACGACAATTTCAAATCGCCGGTCACCCTGGCGCTCGGTCACGATATCGGCGGCAAGCCGGTCATCACTGACCTGGCGAAGATGCCGCACCTTTTGGTGGCCGGTACCACCGGTTCCGGCAAGTCCGTGGGCGTGAACGCGATGATCCTGTCGATCCTGTTCAAGTCCGGCCCGGACGACGCCAAGCTCATCATGATCGACCCGAAAATGCTCGAGCTGTCGATCTACGAAGGCATTCCGCATTTGTTGTGCCCGGTGGTGACCGACATGAAGGACGCCGCCAACGCCTTGCGCTGGAGCGTTGCCGAGATGGAGCGGCGCTACAAGCTGATGGCGAAGATGGGCGTGCGTAACCTGTCCGGCTTCAACGCCAAGGTCAAGGAAGCCCAGGATGCAGGCGAGCCGTTGAGCGATCCGCTGTACAAGCGTGAAAGCATTCACGACGAAGCGCCGCTGCTGCAGAAACTGCCGACCATTGTCGTGGTGGTCGACGAATTTGCCGACATGATGATGATCGTCGGCAAGAAGGTTGAAGAACTGATCGCGCGTATCGCGCAGAAGGCGCGTGCGGCGGGCATCCACTTGATCCTCGCAACCCAGCGTCCTTCGGTGGACGTGATCACCGGTCTGATCAAGGCCAACATCCCGACTCGCATGGCGTTCCAGGTGTCGAGCAAGATCGACTCGCGGACCATCATCGACCAGGGTGGCGCCGAGCAACTGCTGGGTCACGGTGACATGCTCTACATGCCGCCGGGTACCAGTTTGCCGATCCGGGTGCACGGCGCGTTCGTCTCCGACGATGAGGTTCACCGTGTGGTCGAGGCGTGGAAACTGCGCGGCGCGCCGGAATACAACGACGACATCCTAAACGGTGTCGAAGAGGCGGGCAGCGGCTTTGAAGGCAGTAGCGGTGGTGGCGACGGTGATGATCCGGAAGCCGACGCGCTGTATGACGAAGCGGTGCAGTTCGTCCTCGAAAGCCGTCGCGCGTCGATTTCCGCTGTTCAGCGCAAGCTGAAGATCGGCTACAACCGCGCCGCGCGGATGATCGAGGCGATGGAAATGGCCGGTGTCGTCACGTCAATGAACACCAACGGTTCGCGTGAAGTCCTGGCCCCGGGCCCGGTACGCGACTGAAACGCAATGACTCGGGCGGCGCAATGACGCGCCGCCCGCTTTCCCACGTATTCAAGAGGACTCCAATGCGCCTTATCCGCATGCTATTGCCAGTACTGGCGCTGACCACGCTCACGGCCCACGCCGATGAAAAGGACGTGGCGCGCCTGACTCAATTGCTGGAAACATCGAAAACCCTGTCGGCAAATTTTTCCCAGTTGACCCTCGACGGCGGCGGTACGCAGTTGCAGGAAACCACCGGCAACATGACCCTGCAGCGTCCGGGCCTGTTCTACTGGCACACCAACGCGCCGGCCGAGCAGACCATGGTCTCCGATGGCAAGAAAGTCACCCTGTGGGACCCGGACCTGGAACAGGCAACCATCAAGAAGCTCGACGAGCGTCTGACCCAGACCCCGGCGCTGCTGCTGTCCGGTGATGTCTCGAAGATCAGCCAGAGCTTCGATATCAGCGCGAAAGAGGCGGGCGGTGTGATCGACTTCACCCTCAAGCCGAAGACCAAGGACACCCTCTTCGACAATCTGCGCCTGTCATTCCGCAACGGTCTGCTCAATGACATGCAACTGATCGACAGCGTCGGCCAGCGCACCAATATCCTGTTTACCGGGGTCAAGGCCAACGAAGCGGTGCCGGCATCCAAATTCAAATTCGACATTCCCAAGGGTGCTGACGTCATCCAGGAATAAACGCCAGGTTCCGTGTCGGAGCTATTGTGGCGAGGGAGCTTGCTCCCGCTGGACTGCGCAGCAGGCCCCGCTTCTGAATGAAGAGCGGGGCTGCTTCGCGCCCCGACGGGAGCAAGCTCTCTCGCCACAGGTTTAAAAAATCAGAGGTTTCAACGCTACGTGATGGATCTGTTTCGCAGTGCACCGATTGCCCAACCCTTGGCCGCGCGTCTGCGTGCGGCCAATCTGGATGAGTACGTCGGTCAGGAACACGTGCTCGCTCGCGGCAAGCCTCTGCGTGAGGCGCTGGAGCAGGGCGCGCTGCATTCGATGATCTTCTGGGGCCCACCGGGCGTGGGTAAGACCACCCTGGCGCGGTTGCTCGCGGAAGTCTCCGATGCGCACTTTGAAACCGTCTCGGCGGTACTCGCCGGGGTCAAGGAGATCCGTCAGGCGGTTGAGATCGCCAAGCAGCAGGCCGGCCAGTACGGCAAGCGCACGATCCTGTTTGTCGACGAAGTGCACCGCTTCAACAAGTCGCAGCAGGACGCCTTTCTGCCGTACGTTGAAGACGGCACGCTGATCTTCATCGGCGCCACCACCGAAAACCCTTCTTTCGAACTGAACAACGCATTGTTGTCGCGTGCCCGGGTCTATGTGTTGAAAAGCCTCGACGAAGCGGCGTTGCGCAAGCTGGTGCACCGCGCACTGACCGAAGAGCGCGGGTTGGGCAAGCGCAACCTGACGCTGAGCGATGAAGGTTTTCAGATGCTGCTGTCCGCCGCCGATGGCGATGGCCGGCGTCTGCTCAATCTGCTGGAGAACGCCTCCGATCTGGCCGAAGACAACAGCGAGATCGGCACCGAGTTGCTGCAAAGCCTGCTCGGCGACACCCGTCGGCGTTTCGACAAGGGTGGCGAAGCGTTTTACGACCAGATATCGGCGCTGCACAAATCAGTGCGCGGCTCCAATCCCGACGGCGCGCTGTACTGGTTTGCGCGGATGATCGACGGCGGTTGCGATCCGCTGTATCTGGCGCGGCGCGTGGTGCGCATGGCCAGCGAAGACATTGGCAATGCCGACCCGCGTGCGCTGAGCCTGTGCCTGGCGGCATGGGAGGTGCAGGAGCGTCTTGGCAGCCCGGAAGGCGAATTGGCAGTGGCCCAGGCCATCACCTATCTGGCCTGCGCACCGAAAAGCAATGCGGTGTACATGGGTTTCAAGACCGCCCTGCGCGCAGCGGCCGAAAACGGCTCCCTGGAAGTGCCGCTGCACCTGCGCAATGCTCCAACCAAGCTGATGAAGCAGTTGGGTTATGGCGACGAGTACCGCTATGCCCACGATGAGCCGGACGCTTATGCCGCCGGCGAAGACTATTTTCCGGAAGAACTCGAGCCGATTCCGTTCTATCAGCCAGTGCCCCGTGGCCTGGAGTTGAAGATCGGCGAGAAGCTCAATCACCTCGCTCAACTCGATCGTCTGAGCCCTCGGCAGCGGAGAAAGTAGTGGTCCAATTGATCATCGCAGTGTCGGTCGGCGGCGTCGCTGGCACATTGTTGCGCTTCGCCACCGGCAATTGGGTCAGCGCCAATTGGCCGCGGCACTTCTATACCGCGACGCTGGCCGTTAATATCGTGGGCTGCCTGTTGATTGGCGTGTTGTATGGCCTGTTTTTGATACGCCCGGAAGTGCCGATCGAGGTGCGTGCCGGGTTGATGGTCGGCTTCCTCGGGGGGCTGACGACTTTTTCATCCTTTTCACTGGATACGGTGCGCCTGCTGGAAAGCGGGCAAGTGTTGCTGGCCCTCGGCTATGCGGCACTGAGCGTATTCGGCGGGCTGCTCGCAACATGGGCTGGCCTGTCCCTGACCAAACTTTGATAACGAGAAACCGACATGCTCGATTCCAAACTGTTACGTAGCAACCTTCAGGACGTAGCGGACCGCCTGGCTTCCCGTGGCTTTGCCCTGGACACCGCGCGCATCGAAGCGCTGGAAGAACAGCGCAAGACCGTCCAGACCCGCACCGAAGCACTGCAGGCTGAGCGTAACGCGCGTTCCAAATCCATCGGGCAGGCCAAGCAGCGTGGCGAAGACATCGCGCCGCTGATGGCGGACGTCGAGCGCATGGCGGGCGAACTGAGCGCTGGCAAGGTCGAGCTGGACGCGATCCAGACCGAACTCGATTCGATCCTGCTCGGTATCCCGAACCTGCCGCACGAGTCGGTGCCGGTCGGCAAGGACGAAGACGACAACGTCGAAGTGCGCCGCTGGGGCACGCCAACCCAATTCGATTTTGAAGTGAAAGATCACGTCGCTCTCGGCGAAAAGTTCGGCTGGCTGGACTTCGAAACCGCTGCCAAGCTGTCTGGCGCTCGTTTCGCCTTGTTGCGTGGCCCGATCGCGCGTCTGCATCGCGCGCTGGCACAGTTCATGATCAACCTGCACGTCAACGAGCATGGCTACGAAGAGGCGTACACGCCTTATCTGGTCCAGGCACCGGCACTGCAAGGCACCGGTCAACTGCCGAAGTTCGAAGAAGACCTGTTCAAGATCGCCCGCGAAGGCGAAGCGGATCTGTACCTGATCCCGACTGCCGAGGTATCGCTGACCAACATCGTTGCCGGCGAAATCGTCGATTCGAAGTCGCTGCCGATCAAGTTCGTCGCCCATACCCCGTGCTTCCGTAGCGAAGCCGGCGCGTCGGGTCGCGACACTCGCGGGATGATTCGCCAGCACCAGTTCGACAAGGTCGAGATGGTCCAGATCGTTGAGCCGTCGCAATCGATGGAGGCGCTGGAAGGCCTGACCGCCAACGCCGAAAAAGTCTTGCAACTGCTCGGCCTGCCTTACCGCACCCTGGCACTGTGCACCGGCGACATGGGTTTCAGCGCGGTCAAGACCTACGATCTGGAAGTGTGGATCCCGAGCCAGGACAAATACCGCGAAATCTCTTCGTGCTCGAACTGCGGCGACTTCCAGGCGCGTCGCATGCAGGCGCGTTTCCGTAACCCGGAAACCGGCAAGCCTGAGCTGGTGCACACCTTGAACGGTTCCGGGCTGGCGGTCGGTCGTACCCTGGTTGCCGTGCTGGAAAACTATCAGCAGGCCGACGGTTCCATCCGTGTGCCGGACGTGCTCAAGCCGTACATGGGTGGCCTTGAGGTCATCGGCTAAATGAAATATCTGCCGCTGTTTCACAACCTGCGCGGCAGTCGTGTGTTGGTCGTCGGTGGGGGGGAAATTGCCTTGCGCAAATCCCGCCTGCTGGCCGATGCCGGTGCGCTGCTGCGGGTGGTCGCACCTGAAATCGAAACGCAACTGGCCGAACTGGTCGCTGGCAGCGGCGGTGAATGCCTGTTGCGCGGCTACGTCGAGACGGATCTGGACGGTTGCGGGCTGATCATTGCCGCCACCGACGACGAAACGCTGAATGCGCAAGTCTCTACCGATGCGCATCGGCGTTGCGTGCCGGTCAACGTGGTCGATGCGCCTGCCCTGTGCAGCGTGATCTTCCCGGCGATCGTCGATCGCTCGCCGTTGATCATCGCCGTCTCCAGCGGCGGCGATGCGCCGGTACTGGCGCGTCTGATCCGCGCCAAGATTGAAACCTGGATTCCCTCCACTTACGGTCAGTTGGCTGGGCTGGCTGCACGTTTCCGCCATCAGGTGAAAAACCTGTTTCCGGATGTGCAGCAGCGTCGTGGCTTCTGGGAAGACGTGTTTCAGGGCCCGATCGCCGATCGGCAACTGGCCGGGCAGGGCGCTGAAGCCGAGCGTCTGTTGCAGGCGAAGGTGGATGGCGAGCCTATGGTCACCACTGGTGAGGTTTATCTGGTCGGTGCCGGCCCGGGTGATCCGGATCTGTTGACCTTTCGCGCACTGCGTCTGATGCAGCAAGCCGACGTGGTGCTCTACGATCGTCTGGTGGCACCGGCGATTCTGGAATTGTGCCGTCGCGATGCCGAGCGGGTGTATGTCGGCAAGCGTCGTTCCGAACATGCGGTGCCGCAGGACCAGATCAACCAGCAACTGGTCGATTTGGCCAAGGCCGGCAAGCGCGTGGTGCGGTTGAAGGGCGGCGATCCGTTTATCTTCGGCCGCGGTGGTGAGGAGATTGAAGAACTCGCCGCTCACGGCATCCCGTTCCAGGTGGTACCCGGGATCACGGCGGCCAGCGGTTGCGCGGCCTACGCGGGGATTCCGCTGACCCATCGCGACCACGCGCAGTCCGTGCGGTTTGTCACTGGGCACTTGAAGGATGGTTCCACCGATCTGCCATGGGCTGACCTGGTGGCCCCGGCGCAGACGCTGGTGTTCTACATGGGCCTGGTGGGGTTGCCGGTCATCTGCGAGCAGTTGATCAGACACGGCCGCGCAGCTGAAACTCCGGCGGCGTT
Source organism: Pseudomonas moraviensis (assembly GCF_900105805.1). NCBI lineage: Bacteria > Pseudomonadati > Pseudomonadota > Gammaproteobacteria > Pseudomonadales > Pseudomonadaceae > Pseudomonas > Pseudomonas moraviensis. The sequence goes on from NZ_LT629788.1 coordinate 1,063,735, forward strand.
GATTCAGCAGGGCACCACGATCAATCAGCGGGTCTTTACCGGCACGCTGGCCGACTTGCCGCGATTGGTGGCGGAGCATGAAGTGCATGCGCCGACATTGGTAATCGTCGGTGAAGTGGTGCAACTGCGCGAGAAACTGGCGTGGTTCGAAGGGGCGCAGGCGCAAATCTGAGTCAAAGCAAAAAGATCGCAGCCTTCGGCAGCTCCTACAGGGAACGCATTCTCATGTAGGCGCTGCCGAAGGCTGCGATCTTTTGCTTTTGTGGTTAGCCCCTGCGCCAAACCCCTTTCCCAATCAACCGCGCCCGATCATGCGCCATGCTGAAATCCTGCTCCGGCCCCTTCGGTACAACGCCCGTCGGGTTAATCGTCTTGTGACTGCCGTAGTAGTGATGCTTGATGTGCTGAAAATCCACTGTATCGGCAATCCCCGGCCACTGATACATCTCACGCAGCCAGTTCGACAGGTTCGGGTAATCGGCAATCCGCCGCAGGTTGCACTTGAAGTGGCCGTGATACACCGCGTCAAAGCGAATCATCGTGGTGAACAGACGCACATCGGCTTCGGTCAGGTATTCCCCGCTCAGGTAGCGATTGGCACCCAGCAGTTGCTCAAGATGATCCAGCTCGGCAAATACTTCATCGAATGCCTGTTCGTAGGCCTGCTGCGACGTGGCAAAACCGGCGCGGTAGACACCGTTGTTCACCGCTGGATAGATCCGTTCGTTCAGTGCATCGATCTCGTTGCGTAGCGGCTCTGGGTAAAAGTCCAGATCGTTGCCGGTGAGATCGTCGAACGCGCTGTTGAACATGCGGATGATTTCCGCTGATTCATTGCTGACGATGCGCTTGAGTTTCTTGTCCCACAGCACTGGCACCGTCACACGCCCGGTGTAGTCAGGCGTGTCAGCGGTATAGCGCTGATGCATGAATTCGAAGCCGTCAAGCTTGTCACCGGTCGAGCCGAGCGTCGTGTCAAAGGTCCAGCCGTTTTCCAGCATCAGCCAGCTGACGACCGAAACGTCGATCATACTTTCCAGCCCTTTGAGTTTGCGCAGGATCAGCGTGCGATGCGCCCAAGGGCAGGCAAGGGAAACGTAGAGGTGGTAGCGCCCGGCTTCGGCCGCGAAACCGCCTTCGCCGCTGGGGCCGGGCTGGCCGTCGCTGGTTACCCAGTTGCGTCGCTGCGCTTGCTCGCGCTGGAATGCGCCGTCCTTGCTGCTTTCGTACCACTTGTCCTGCCAGTGGCCGTCGACGAGTAAACCCATGATCAAGACTCCCAAAACCAATATGCGTTGGAGTCGAGTCTATTCCGATGAGTTCGAACAAAAAGCGCAAAGATCGGGCGCTAATGATCGGTTAGATCGATGTGTTGCGTGCTGCCCAATATTGCTCGGCGGTGATGAACGCCTGTTCACGATTTTGACCAAGGCCGCGCAGGGCGAGGGCCATGGTCGCAATCAAGGCCATTTGCGGGTAACTGTCGACCACGTCGCCACGCCACACGGCTTTCAAGTGTTCGATGTCCAGCGAGGCGGGTTTGACGTGGCGTTGCGCTGACAACTGTGGCCATTCTTCGTCCCAGCTCTGACCGCCGGTAGTGCCGTAGAGATGGCTGGTCGCGTCGGGGTTGATCTCGATTTCACCGCCGTCGCCCTTGACCACGATCGCCGTATCGCCAAGCAAACCGCTGGCATCGCGGTGCACCGCCTGGTAGCCCGGATGGAAAATGCTTTGCAGGCCACAACGCGCGCCCAGCGGATTGAGAATCCGCGCCAGCGAGTGGATCGGTGAACGCAGGCCGAGGGTGTTGCGCAGGTCGATCATCTTCTGCAACTGCGGCGCCCAGTCCACCAGCGGCATAAAGGCCAGGCCGTCGCTGTCCAGTGCCGTTCCGACCTGCTGCCAGTTGCGGCACAGGGGAATGTTCAGTTCGCCCAGCAGTTGTTCGCTGTACAGACGCCCGGCCGTGTGCGCACCGCCGCCATGCATGAAGATGCGCACGCCATTCTGTGCGAGACATTTGGCTGCCAGCAGGTACCACGGCAGATGGCGTTTTTTGCCGGCGTAGGTCGGCCAGTCCAGATCGACATTCATTGCCGGGGCCTGCAAGCGTTCGCGCAGAGCCTCGGTGAAGCCGGCCATTTCCTCGGCGCTTTCTTCCTTGTGCCGCAGCAACATCAGGAAGGCGCCGAGTTGCGTATCTTCAACCTGATCGTCAAGCACCATGCCCATCGCCTCGCGGGCTTCCTCACGCGTCAGGTCGCGGGCGCCGCGTTTGCCTTTGCCGAGAATACGCACGAATTGCGCGAACGGATGTTCGGCAGGCGTTTCGAGGGTCAATGCTGGAAAGTCGGTCATAGGCAATTCGTCGGTTTGGGCAGGCCCGCCAGCTTCGCGGCGAGTTTGGCAGGGGTGCCTTTGAACAGTCGATTCAAGTGCAGACTGTTGCCTTTGTCCGCGCCAAGCTTCAACGCGGTGTACTTGATCAGCGGCCGCGTGGCCGGGGACAGCTGGAACTCGGCGTAGAAGCTGCGCAGCAGTTCGAGGACTTCCCAGTGTTCGGGGGTCAACTCGATGTCCTCGGCGGCGGCAAGGGCGCTGGCGACTTCGGCCGACCAGTCGCTGAGGTCGACGAGAAAGCCGTCTTTGTCCAGTTCGATGGCGCGGGCGCCGACGGTCATCGAATTCATAGCCAGCTGTTGACCTTGGCGTGACGGACCGACAGCTCGACGAAGGCCGGATAATCGATGGCCTCAGCCCAATCAGGAACCTCGATCGCACGGGCCTGAGCGTCTTCAACCAATACAAACAGATTGACTGGCCGTGCTTGCAGGGCAGAGAACGGCACAGTGTCCGGTTGCAGGGCATACACCGCATCACCGGCCAACAAAACCGCATCGGCGCTGCCGAGCAGGCGCAGGCAACTGGTCAGGCGGTCGTCGCCGAACGGGGAATGAGACAACACATGCAAAGTCGACATCAGAGGGTGATCACCTGGTCGTAACGGTCAATAAGGGCGGTGATTTGATCGGTGGCAAGCGGCTGCGCTTCGTCCAGCGACAGTTGGCCAAGACCGCGGGCGTGGGCGCTTTCTGCGCAATAGAACAGCTCCTCGACACCAAACATCGGCAACGCCTGCAGGTTGGCGCTGAGGTCTTTCTGCTGCAGGGCCTTGGCGTTCTGCCCGGCGGCCAGTTGCAGCACGCCGTCATCGAGAAACAGCAGGCCGATCGGCAAATCGAAGGCGCCCCCGGCGAGCACTATGTCCAGCGCTTCCCGCGCGCCGGGGCCGGACCAGGGCGATTGGCGACTGATGATCAACAGCGATTTGGCCATGTTCAAGCGCCTCCGAAACAGACGAGACGGTCAGCGTCCTGCACGGCGTCGTGCAACTGACCAAGACCGGACAATTCCCACGGCGCGCTGAGCGAAATCGCATCACGCTGGTAACGCTTGGCTTCTTCTTCGTTCAATACACCACGGCGTAGCGCGGCGGCGATGCAAACCACGCCATCGAGTTGCTTATCGTTGATGAAGGCGCGCCATTGCTTGGGCAAGTCCAGTTCATCCTGTGGCGTCACTACTGCATCGGAGGCGTTGAACACGCCGTCCTGATAGAAAAACAGCCGGACAATCTCGTGCCCGCCGGCCAGCGCGGCCTGGGCAAACAGCAGGGCACGGCGCGAGGAGGGCGCATGGGCGGCGGAAAACAGCGCAATGGCGAACTTCATGATGGACTCGATCAGCGAAACTGCGGCCATGATAAAGCTTTATTGCAGCAGCCGCGAAACCTCAGTTTTACGCGATGCCCTTGTAGGAGTGAGCCTGCTCGCGATAGCGGTGTGTCATCCACAAAACGTTCGCTGACACACCGCTATCGCGAGCAGGCTCACTCCTACAGGAAAGCTACGGGGTAATGCCGTAAAGATCGCAATACTCGATCCAGTCCAACCCCGCCATTTCCGCCACCTCGCGATGCACCTCGAGCCGTTGTGCCTGATAGTCCTCCGGGGAAGCAGCGGTCAACTGCAACGTCAGTTCCCAGGCGAACAACCCCTGTCTTTCCGCCTCTTCTTCAAACGCCTCATGCAGGCGTTCTTCGCGATACTGCGCCTGGGTTTCGCCCTTCGCCTGAGCCAGCAGCGGGTTGAGATGGTCGAGGGTTTCACGCAGTTCGGGTCGTGCTTCGAGAAACAATTTCAGAGCGTGTTCATGTCGCTGGTCGCTAGGCGCCATGTAATTTCCTTGTGTGGCTGAAGACGTAGGGTGGCGCAGTTGCTCGCGCATGTCGCGCCTAAAAACAGTAAAGCAGAACGATTTGCCGCCTTGCAGTGCTACAGTCCGCTTTTTTCTCGATGAGCGAATGCAATGCGAATGCTGATGGTAGCGCTGGCGGCGGCCCTGTTGGCCGGGTGCGCCGGTTCGGTGATGAACGACGCTCGTACCAAGAGCCCTGACAAGGTCCTGACCTCGGACAAGCCGGAGAAAGACGTCGCCCAGTGCGTGCAATTCGCCTGGCAGGACGAAGCGGTATTCGGCGTCGACGCGGCGGCCTATCTGGAACCGCGCAAGTCCGGCGGCACGACGGTCTACACCCGCTCGGCGGAGTCGTTCGTCGATGTGATCACCGAAGCCTCCGGTACGACCCTCAACTACTACGCGCAGCAGGATGATTTTGTCGCGATGCGGCGGATGGCGGCGATGGCGACCTGCCTCTGATTGGGTGTCGAGGCGACTGGCGCTTTCGCGAGCAGGCTCGCTCCCACAAGTTGAAATGCATTCCAATGTGGGAGCGAGCGTGCTCGCGAAGACGACGGCGCAATCAGTCAATCAGGCGCTTCTGAAAGAAATGCCGCTTGTGTCCCGGTGGATAGTCAACGATCTCACCGAACTGGCTGAAGCCCAGTTTCTGGTAAAACTCCGGCGCCTGAAAGTCGAAGGTGTCGAGCCAGATTCCGTAGCAATTCTGCTCTTCGGCCAATGCTTGCGCCTGAGCCATCAATTGGGAGCCAATCCCCTGTCCTCGCCCTTGTTCCGGTACTGACAGGAGATCGATGAACATCCAGCGCAAAGTCACTCGTCCGTATAAGCCGCCCAGTATCGCGCCATGCTCATCTTTGACCATCAAGGCGAACGGCTCTGTTTTCGATATGCCGGTTTTCGCGTCGTTGTATTCAATCAATGGTTGAAGAATGGCCTGGCGCTGTTCCTCGGTAGGATTCTGCGTCAACTCGATACGCAAATTCATGCATGACTTCCTTGTGTAATGGAGCGTCCAGCCTAACGCGTCCATGCAGGCGCCTCCAAGCCCTTCGATCAAACCAGCGGAACCGTCAAACGAGCGCTGCGGTCTAGGCTTCATCGCGCCTTTCCCTGAGCGCGATTGATGAGGAAATCCCGTGAATATTTTTGAAGCCCTGCGCGAAAGCCACGAGCGCCAGCGCGCTTACGCCAAGGCGCTGATCGCGACAAGCGGCGACAGCCCTGAGCGGGTCGAGGCCTACAAACAGCTCAAAGCAGAACTGCAAGCCCATGAAACCGCCGAAGAGCGGCACTTCTACATCCCGCTGATGGCAATCGACGAAGGCGTTGATCTGAGCCGCCACGCCATCTCCGAGCACCATGAAATGGACGAGATGATGGAAGAACTCGACGAGACCGAGATGTCCAGCCCAGCGTGGCTGGCCACGGCGAAGAAGCTTTCCGACAAGGTCCATCACCACCTTGAGGAAGAAGAGCACAAATTCTTCCAGATGGCCGGCAAGCTGCTCGACGATAAACAGAAAACGCAACTCGCCGGACAGTACGAAAAGGAGTACCAGGCGCAACTGTCTTGAATCGCCCAAGGGCGATTTCGTCAACTCAGCGTGTAGGCGTTCAGCCACACGTTGAGTGCGATGCGTCGTCGATCACTGGTTATCCATCCAGTGTTTGCGGATTTTTTGGGTTTTGCATGATCACGCTGCGACAAAAGCGCCAATGGACAAAAAAACCGTCTCCGTTAGCTTGAAGGCCTCTCCTCGGGAAGGAGAGTTCTCAAATCAACGGAGTGAAAAAAATGAATCAGGCAATTCCACAAACCGAACTGAAGCACGGTCGCGTCATCTCACCCGCCAGTCGCGGTGCTGTCGCCATTGACCTTGGCTTGCTCGGCGGCTGGCAGGTCAATGAAATGGAAGGCGGCAAGAACTTCCCGGCGATTGAGGCCGGACCGTGTCCTTCGCCTTTCGAAACCGACTCTGCCAGCGTCGCGCCGCCAGCCGACGGCTACATTCTCAGCGGCGGCAAGACCGATGCCCGCGATTGTGTGAACTACACCAGTGACGAAATGAGCAAGAAGCTCGGTCGTTCCTTCAACTGGCCGCTGCTCAATGTCGATCCGGGCCAGATCCTCAAGGTCAGTTGGACCTACACCGCGCCGCACACCACCCGTGGTTATCGCTGGTTGATCACCCGGGAAGGCTGGGATCCTCAGCAACGGATCACGCGTGCACAACTGGAAGCACAGCCTTTCTTCGAAGACTTCTACCCGCAGGTGCCTTATTACAGTCATGCCGGTGAGTTGAAGGCGAAGGTCGATCATGAAGTGAAGCTGCCGGCGCACAAGAGGGGCCATCACGTCATTGTGCTGATGTGGATCGTCGCCAACACCGGCAACGCCTTCTATCAGGCCTTCGACGTCGACTTCCAGTAACAGCGGACGCTGAGCGAGCCCGGTAGCGCTGCCGGGCTTTTGTTGTCGGCGCATTTGTCCGACCATGGCAGTTCACACATGAAGACAGGATCAGACGCGATGTCCAACACAGCCGAACGGGTCAACATCGTCGACACTCAAGTGTTGTCCCACGACTGGTATCTGCTGAAGAAAATCACCTTCGATTACCACCGCAACAACGGTGAGTGGCAACGTCAGACTCGCGAGGTTTACGACCGGGGCAACGGCGCGGCGATTCTGCTGTTCAACCGCGAAAAGCGCACGGTGGTATTGACCCGCCAGTTCCGCTTGCCGGTGTTCGTCAATGGCCATGACGGTTTGCTGATCGAGGTGGCGGCGGGTTTGCTCGAAGGTGCCGCGCCCGAGCAACGCATTCGTGACGAAGCCGAGGAGGAAACCGGATACCGAGTGCATGAAGTGAAGAAGGTGTTCGAGGCGTATATGAGCCCCGGCTCGGTGACCGAGAAGCTGCACTTCTTTATCGCCGAATACGACGCGGCGTCCAAAGTCAGCGACGGTGGCGGCCTGGAAGAAGAAACCGAAGAACTGGAAGTGCTCGAGTGGGGGTTCGATGAGGCGCTGGCGGCATTCCAGCGCGGCGACATCTGCGATGCCAAGACCATCATGTTGTTGCAGTACGCAGCGATGAACAAGCTGTTCGCTTGATGAACATCGCAGCCTTCAACGGATCTTCATGTAGGAGCCGCCGAAGGCTGCGATCTTCTGATCTTTCTTGAATGGCTAAAACAGATCGCCGGTTTTACCGATCTGCGCCCACTGGCCACCCTCAAGCGTCAGCAAGCGCTCTTTAGCGTCAAGCCCACCGGCGAAGCCAGTCAGTTTCCCCGAAGCGCCGATCACCCGATGACACGGCGCAACAATGGAAATCGGATTGCGCCCGTTGGCGGCGCCGACCGCTCGAACCGCTGCCGGATGGCCAATCTGCGCAGCAATCTGGCTGTAGGTGCGCGTCTCGCCGAAGGGAATGCTCAGCAGTGCCGCCCAGACTTTTTTCTGGAATTCACTGCCGACAAATTCCAGCTCCAGATCGAAGCGATTTCGTGTGCCGGCAAAGTATTCATCGAGTTGCCGAGCGGTCAGCATGAGGATCGGATTGTCCGGTGCTTCGCTCATCGGCCCAAGCCGTACCCGGTTCGGTTTGTCGTTTTCCCAGAGGATGGCCGCGAGTCGACTGCCGTTCGCGACCAGCTTCAATGCGCCGACCGGCGAGGGCAGGGTGATGAACGTATAAGGCATGACGGCGACTCCGGAGCGGGGGCGATAACGCGGTCAGCATACTGGCTGAACGGGGAGGCGCAATACGCAAAGCCGACCATACTGCTTGTTGCTCCTGAAGCGTTGCCCTGCGTTTCGCGCAGTCCCCAAAAACAAAAAAGAGATCGACTCATGAAGTACGAACCTTTGGCCAGATCGCTCATTGCGACTTCCCTGGCGCTCAGCTGTCTCATGGCTCATGCGGCATCGGTGGCGCCGGTTGCGGCGGAAAACGGCATGGTCGTCACCGCGCAACATCTGGCGACCCACGTTGGCGTCGATGTGTTGAAAAACGGCGGCAATGCCGTGGATGCGGCCGTGGCCATGGGCTATGCACTGGCGGTGGTCTACCCGGCTGCGGGCAACCTTGGCGGTGGCGGGTTCATGACCATTCAGCTGGCGGATGGGCGCAAGACCTTTCTCGATTTCCGTGAGAAAGCTCCGCTGGCAGCGACAGCGAACATGTATTTGGACAAGGAAGGTAACGTCATTCCGGACCTGAGTACTCGCGGTCACCTGGCGGTGGGCGTACCGGGCACGGTGTCGGGCATGGAGCTGGCCCTGAGCAAATACGGGACCAAACAGCGCAAGGAGATGATCGCCCCGGCGATCAAGCTGGCCGAAGATGGTTTTGAACTGCAGCAGGGCGATGTCGAACTGCTCGAATACGCGACGGATGTGTTCAAGAAGGACATGCGCGATTCCGGCTCGATTTTCCTCAGCAACGGCGAGCCGATGCAGGTCGGGCAGAAACTGGTGCAAAAGGATCTGGCGAAAACCCTGCGGACGATTTCCGACAAGGGCGCCGACGGCTTCTACAAAGGCTGGGTCGCCGATGCCATCGTCACCTCCAGCCAGGCCAACACGGGCATCATCACCCAGGCTGATCTGGACAAGTACAAGACTCGCGAACTGGCCCCGGTGGAGTGTGATTATCGCGGTTACCACGTGGTCTCGGCGCCGCCGCCAAGCTCCGGCGGGGTGGTGATCTGCCAGATCATGAACATCCTCGAAGGCTATCCGATGAAGGATCTGGGTTTCCATTCGGCTCAGGGCATGCACTACCAGATCGAAGCCATGCGCCACGCGTACGTCGATCGCAACAGCTACCTCGGCGATCCGGATTTCGTGAAGAATCCGATCGAGCACCTGCTGGACAAGAACTATGCGACCAAACTGCGCAACGCCATCCAGCCGCAAAAGGCCGGCGTATCGGCTGAACTCAAGCCCGGTGTAGCGCCCCATGAAGGCAGCAATACCACGCACTATTCGATCGTCGACAAGTGGGGCAATGCTGTCTCGGTCACTTACACCCTCAATGACTGGTTCGGTGCGGGCGTGATGGCGAGCAAGACCGGGGTGATCCTCAACGACGAAATGGACGACTTCACCTCCAAGGTCGGCGTGCCGAACATGTACGGGCTGGTCCAGGGCGAAGCCAATGCCATTGCCCCGGGCAAGGCACCCCTGTCGTCGATGAGTCCGACCATCGTCACCAAGGACGGCAAAGTGGTCATGGTGGTTGGCACGCCGGGCGGCAGCCGGATCATTACTGCGACCTTGCTGACCATGCTCAACGTCATCGACTACGGCATGGGCCTGCAGGAAGCAGTCGACGCGCCGCGCTTCCATCAGCAGTGGATGCCGGAAGAAACCAACCTCGAAGACTTCGCAGCCAGCCCGGATACGCGAAAGATCCTTGAAAGCTGGGGCCACAAGTTTGCCGGCCCGCAGGATCCCAACCATATCGCCGCGATTCTGGTTGGCGCGCCGTCGCTGGATGGCAAACCGGTTGGCAAGAACCGCTTTTACGGCGCCAATGATCCACGGCGCAATACCGGCTTGTCATTGGGTTACTGAGCGGAGTAAAAAGGGGCGGGCTCAAGTCCGCCCCATTTTCAAGGACTGATCAAGGAAGGCTCGACATGACCACCGCATTACTGATCATCGACGTCCAGCAGGCGCTGTGTGCTGGTGAGTATCAGTGTTTTGAGATCGACCGCGTGATCGCCACGATCAATGACCTGAGCCAGCGCGCCCGGGACGCCGGCGTTCCGGTAGTGCTGATTCAACACGAGGAGAAGGACAGCCCGTTGGCTTACCAAGCCGAAGGTTGGCAACTGGCCGAAGGGCTGGAGACATCACCGCAAGACCTGCGTGTACGCAAAACCACCGGGGATTCTTTCTATCAGACCGACCTCGGCAAGCTGCTGCCCAGCGAGGATTTCGAGCGGCTGATCATCTGCGGCCTGCAAACCGACTACTGCGTCAACGCCACAGTGCGCAGCGCGCATACGCTGGGCTACGACATCGTGGTTGCGGGAGACGCGCATTCGACAGTCGACAACGGCACCATGAGCGCCGACGACATCATTGCCCAACACAACAAGGACTTCGCCCAGCTCACCAGCTCCGTAGCGCGAATCGACGTCAAACCCGCAGCCGACATCACCTTCTGATACACACGCCCCCCCTGTAGGAGTGAGCCTGCTCGCGATAGCGGTGTATCAGTCGCAACAGCAGTGACTGACAAAGCGCTATCGCGAGCAGGCTCACTCCTACAAGGATTAGGTCGGTCTCCACATCAGCGAACACCACGGTTGGAGATGATGCACTAGGCCTGGTCGCGATTCGCCTCACGCAGAAAACGCTCGATTTGCGCCAGTTCCCATGTGCTGAGCAGACTCACCGGGTCTGTGCCATAACGCTGCCACGTGTCCAGCGTCGCTTCATCCCCGGCGCAGTCGCGAGCGGATTCACAGTGATGCAAGTGTCCCTCGGTGAAATCCAGCAGCAAATGCCAGCCCTCGATATCCACGGCAATCAGCCCGGATTCGGAAATCACCTCGCAGACTTCGAACGCCAGCACACCCAGCGCGGCATCGCGCAGACGCTGACACACATCCCGGGCGGACAAAAACGCTGACATGCTGCAACTCGATTCAATGGACAAGCCTGCAAGGATAGGGCCCGAGCCAACCCATGTCAGCGTTTCACTGGCCCGAGGCCGAACAATTCCGTAACATTCGCCTCCCTCTTTTTTCGCGAAACCGGCGGCCGCCCATCGGCCGCTCAGTCAGGTAAGCCATGAAACCGATTCGTCTGCGCGCCGATGTCCTGGCCGGACTCACCACCTCCTTTGCCCTGTTGCCCGAATGCATAGCCTTCGCGCTGGTGGCGCACCTCAACCCGCTGATGGGCCTGTACGGGGCCTTCATTATCTGCACGCTGACGGCGTTGTTCGGCGGCCGACCGGGCATGGTCTCCGGCGCGGCGGGGTCGATGGCGGTGGTGATCGTCGCGCTGGTGGTGCAACACGGCGTGCAGTATCTGTTGGCGACTGTGCTGCTCGGCGGTCTGATCATGATGGCGTTCGGGCTGTTGCGCCTGGGCAAACTGGTGCGCATGGTGCCGCATCCGGTGATGCTCGGTTTCGTCAATGGCCTGGCGATCATCATTGCCCTGGCGCAACTGGAGCATTTCAAAAGCGGCGAGCACTGGCTCAGCGGTATGCCGTTGTACCTGATGACCGGGCTGGTGCTGCTGACCATGGCCATCGTTTATATCCTGCCGCGCCTGACCAAAGCGGTGCCGCCGGCACTGGTGGCGATTCTTGGCGTTGGTCTGCTGGTCTACCTGTTCGGCCTGCCGACCCGCACCCTCGGTGACATGGCGCACATCGCCGGAGGTCTGCCGACCTTCGCTTTGCCGGACATTGCATGGAATTTCGAAACCCTGCGCATCATTGCCCCGTACGCGATCCTGATGGCAATGGTCGGCCTGCTGGAAACCCTGCTGACACTGAACCTGACCGACGAAATCACCGAGACTCGTGGCTACCCGGATCGCGAGTGCGTGGCGCTTGGCGCGGCGAACATGGTGTCCGGCGCGTTCGGCGGCATGGGCGGTTGCGCGATGATCGGCCAGACCGTGATCAACCTCAGCTCCGGCGGCCGCGGGCGCTTGTCCGGCGTGGTCGCGGGTGTGTTGATTCTGTTGTTCATTCTGTTTCTGTCGCCGCTGATCGAGCGCATTCCGTTGGCAGCACTGGTGGGGGTGATGTTCGTGGTGTCGCAACAGACCTTTGCCTGGGCGTCGTTGCGGGTGATCAACAAGGTGCCGCTGCACGATGTGCTGGTGATCATCGCCGTGACCACTATCACTGTGTTTACCGACCTGGCGACGGCGGTGCTCTGCGGGATCATCATCGCCGCGCTCAACTTTGCCTGGCAGCAGGCGCGCGAACTGTACGCCGATGAACATCTTGAGGCCGATGGCAGCAAACTCTATCGCCTGCACGGCACGCTGTTCTTTGCCTCGACCACGCCGTTTCTCAACCAGTTCGATCCGGCCAACGATCCGGCCAAAGTCACTCTCGACTGCCGGCATTTGAGCTTTGTCGATTACTCGGCGATTGCCGCGTTGAAAACCCTGCGGGAACGCTACGCCAAGGCCGGCAAGCAGCTACAGGTGTTTCATCTGTCGAAACGCTGCAAGAAATTACTCAAGCGCGCTGGCGTCGCTCACGACTGACGTCGCGGGCGTTGCCCAGGTCTTGCCGAGAATCCGCGAGACCTGTTCAGCGGAGTAGGGTTTGGCAAGAAATTCGAAACCTTCATAACCACTGCGCGCCAGTTCTTCGCTGTAACCGGAAGTCAGAATCACCGGCAGATCCGGACGGCGCTGGCGCAGCTCTTTAGCCAATGCGACGCCGGTAATGCCCGGCATGACCACGTCGGAAAACACTGCATCGAACGCCATGGCATCGCTGCCCGCCAGTTGCAGGGCTTCTTCGGCGTTGGTCGCCCACGCAGTTTCATAGCCCAGGTCCTGGAGGATCTGATTGGCGAAACGGCCGACGTCCAGGTTGTCCTCGACCACCAGCACCCGGCGCTTTTCGCAGGCCGGCTGCACCTCGCCATCGTCCTCGGAGTCGTCCACTTCAGCCTCGTTCGCTGGCACTTGCGGCAAATACAAGGTGAACTCGGTGCCTTGGCCGAGCACGCTGGAGACGTCGACGTTGCCGCCTGACTGCTTGGCGAAGCCGAATACTTGCGACAGCCCCAGCCCCGTGCCTTTGCCGACAGGCTTGGTGGTGAAGAACGGTTCGAAGATGTGTTCGAGGGTGTGCGCGTCGATACCGGCACCGGTGTCGGCGAGGGCGATCGACACGAAGTGGCTGCTGGAACCGGCATGGCCGCGAATCGACGGCAGCGGTATGTGGCATTCCAGGCGCAGTTTCAGTTCGCCCTGGCCGTTCATGGCGTCGCGAGCGTTAAGCGCAATATTGATCAACGCGGTTTCGAACTGACTGAGATCGACGCGGATGTAGCAGGGATGAGCGGGGCGTTCGACGCACACATGAATCTGCGCGCCGGTGACCGATTCGAGCATGTCGCCGATGTTGGCCAGACGCTCCCCGGCATCGACCACTTGCGGGTTGAGCGGCTGGCGCCGAGCGAAAGCGAGCAACTGGCTGGTCAGTTTGGAGGCACGCTCGACCGTGTCGGAAACCGCACGCATATAACGTTGGCGGCGTTCCTCCGGCAGGTTGGGCTGACGCAGAAAGTCCACTGACGAACGAATGATTGTCAGCAGATTGTTGAAGTCATGGGCCACGCCGCCGGTCAATTGACCGATGGCTTCGAGCTTTTGCGACTGGCGTAGCGCCGATTCCGCCTGGGCCAGGCGCAGGCTGCGTTCTTCGACCCGTTGCTCCAGCGTCGCATTGAGTTCAGCCAGGGCCAACAGACCTTCGCGCACATTGGCGTCGGCGCGCACCCGCTCGATGTGCGCCCAACACCGTTCGGTCACTTCGCTCATCAATGCCTGCTCAAAGCGCGACCAGACGCGCGGTACCTTGTCGTGGACGGCCATCAGCGCAGTCAGGCGGCCCTGCTTGATCAGTGGTACACAAATCGTCGCGGTGATGCCGATGGCCTGAAAGGTCGCCGACTCTTCAGGCGGCAGTTCGCTACGGTTGTCGTGGATGACCAGCGGCTCCCCGGCGCGCAGAAGACGTACAGCCTTCTCACCGAAATCGCGCAAGCGGTAGTGCCCGACGATGCTGGGCGAGCCCGGCGCGGCATAGTCGCCGCGAATGGTGAAGCCATCCTCATCGGCATCCATGTCGGCGTAAGCGCAGTTGGACAATTGCAATTGCTCGACCATCAGCCGCGTGCTCGCCGCCAGGATTGCTTGCGCATCGGTGGCATTGGTCACCGCGTTGCCGATGGCGTCGAGTACTGCCAGGCGTTGATTGAGATAGACGGTTTGGGTGGTCTCGGTGACCGTGTCGAGCATGCCCACGACATTGCCCAGCGAGTCACGAATCGGGCTGTAGCAGAAGGTGAAGAACGCCTGCTCCGGCCCGCTGCCGCGCTCGATGTTGAGGGCAAAGTTTTCGATATAGGTAGCGTGGCCGGCAAATGCCGCCTCGGCGATCGGTCTGATCTCATGCCAGGCTTCTTTCCAGATGTCGCTGAAAGGCCGTCCCAACGCCTGTGGCTTGTCGCCGAGAATCGGCACGAAGGCGTCGTTATACAGGGTGATCAGCTGCGGGCCCCAGACGATCGCCTGAGGAAAATGTGAGGCAAGACTGAGCGAGACGGTGGTCTTGAGCACATCGGGCCAGTGTTCCAACGGGCCGAGGGGCGTTTTTGCCCAGTCGTGACGGCGGATCTGCCCCGCCATCTCGCCGTTGTCTTGCAACCAGTCTGTCATGGGGTTCGTGTCTTCCCGGGCATTTGTCAGAGAACAAAGACCTGCGCGCAGGGTGTTTGGTTTCAGCGCACCAGACACTGTTTGCGCTACGAGTTTTCTGACATACATCATGGCAGCAAAAAACAGCGCTGGCGAAAAGAGCATCTTTTCGCCAGCGGATTTTTCTTCAGTTCGTGAGCGACTGCTCAGGCCTCGACGGCCGGGAAGTCAATGTCGGTCAGCGCAGTGTTGTTCAGGTAATTGGTCAGCGTCTGCACGGCTACCAGAGCAATCACTTCGATGATCTTGCGGTCATCGATACCGGCGGCGCGGGCAGCGGCCAATTGTGCGTCGCTCAAGTGGCCACGGGTTTCAGTCAACTGGCGGGCGAGGGCGGCGTAGGCATTCAGTTCGCCGTGACGTGCCGCGACGATGTCCTGTGTCGACAGCCCGGCCTTGCCGGCGAACACGGTGTGTGCGGACAGGCAGTAGTCGCAGCCGTTGACCTGCGAAGTGGCGAGATAAATCGCTTCTTTCTCTTGGGCGCTGAGTGAGGTCTTGCCCAGGATCGCCGAGGCTTGCAGGTAGGTGTCGAGTGCAACCGGTGCCTGGGCGAGGGTGGTGAAGACGTTGGGCAGGAAACCGATTTTTTTCTTCACGCCTTCCAGTGCAGGACGGACGGCGTCGGTGGCGGTGTCGAGGCTGATTGCAGGGATGCGGCTCATGGTGATTCTCCAGATTGCGCGGCGAAGTGCAGCGGCGATGGAGAGATCTTAGGGATTGCCGATAGCGCTTTGGCGGCAAATCGTCGAGGATATGCGGCAGATCGTCCAGATATGCCTTCGGGAGTCAGCCGTGGATCGCCTTTCTACGTTACTCAGTCACTTCGGCGTGAACGCCGGCACCTTTCACAGCGGCGCATTTTGCGGCGTCAGCGTTCACGAAGGCGAACCGGTCGGCCACGTGCATGTTCTGCAAGCGGGGGCGTTGCTGCTCAAGCCGGGCAATGAGCGGGAAATCCGTCTTGACCAACCGTCGCTGATTTTCTTTCCCCGGCCGTTCACCCACCGGATGTTTGCCGACGATGCCATGGCCAGCCAGATTGTCTGTGCTTCGCTGACCTTCGATGGCGGTTCGGGCAATGCCCTGGCCGCCGCGTTACCCGACTATCTGGTGTTGAAGCTCACGGATATTCCGCAATTGCGCAGCACCCTCGACTGGCTGTTCAACGAAGCTTTCGAAGGGCATTGCGGGCGCGTCGCGGTGATGGATCGCCTGTTCGAATTGCTGGTGATTCTGCTGCTGCGCCATCTTATCGGCAGTCGCGATCAGCAGCCGGGCATGATGGCCGGGCTGGCTGACCCGCGTTTATCCCGCGCTTTGAACCTGATCCATGAACAACCGCACAAGCCGTGGAGCGTCGCCGATCTGGCCGCAGCCGCGAACCAGTCCCGCGCCGGTTTTGCCGAGCAGTTTCGCCGCGTGGTCGGGCAAACGCCGGCCGATTACCTGTTGAGCTGGCGCGTCAGTCTTGCGCAAAAACGCCTGCGCGAAGGCCGGCCGATTGCACTGATAGCCGAGGAGGTGGGATATGAAAGTCCGTCGGCGCTGGCCCGGGCGTTTCGGCGCAAGACCGGACTCAGTCCTCGGCAATGGAAAGCCGAACACTGAACACTATCTGGCAAATTTCTTTGCCCCGGCCACACAGAGAATCACCCCAAGCGTGACGCCGAGCATGCCCACGCTGACTTGCTCATGCAGCAACGTCGCCGCCAGTGCCAAACCAAAAAACGGCTGCAGCAATTGCAACTGCCCGACCGCTGCGATCCCACCCTGGGCCAGACCGCGATACCAGAACACGAAGCCGATCAGCATGCTGAACAGCGATACGTAACCCAGACACATCCACGCCGACACACTGATGTTGGCGAAAGAGGCGGGCGCCAGCCACAGGCTCAGCAGCGCCATCGGTGGTAACGACACCACCAGCGCCCAGCAGATCACCTGCCAGCCGCCGAGGCTGCGTGAGAGTTTCGCGCCTTCGGCGTAACCGAGGCCGCAGGCCAGAATCGCCGCGAGCATCAGCAAGTCCCCAGTCGGCGACGCGCTCAAGCCTTGGGACAGGGCGAAGCCCACCACCAGTGCACTGCCCAGGATCGAGAAGATCCAGAACACCGGTCGTGGCCGCTCACCGCCGCGCAACACGCCAAACATCGCGGTGGCCAGCGGTAGCAATCCTACAAAGACGATCGAATGCGCTGACGTTACGTGCTGCAACGCCAACGCGGTCAATAGCGGAAAACCCAACACCACGCCCAGCGCCACAATCAGCAGTGACAGCCACTGATGACGCGCCGGTCGCCGCTGTTTGAACAACAACAAAAGCCCCACAGCCAACACACCGGCAATCGCTGCTCGCACCACGGTCAAGAACACCGGGTCGAACTCCAGCACCGCCAGACGTGTGGCCGGCAGCGACCCGCTGAAGATCAGCACGCCGATAAAACCGTTGATCCAGCCACCGGTTTTTTCCAGCGTCGGGTTGGTTGCGGTCGAAGTAGTGCTCATGGCGGTCGCGCTCGAGAAGTGGCTTGTGTCGCTGCGATCCTAGGGTCGAGAATCAGCACAATCAAAAAATTGTCATGGATACAGCCGACATGCCCAAGTCTCGTTACAAAGCGCTGGTTGACCGTTATGCGGCGGACATTCGTGGTGGACGATTGGCGCCGGGCACGCGATTGCCGACCCACCGGCAACTGGCCGCGCAGGAAGGACTGGCGCTGGTCACCGCCTCACGGGTGTACGCCGAGCTCGAGGCGATGGGGCTGGTCAGTGGCGAAGCCGGGCGCGGCACTTTCGTCCGTGAAACCTCGCTGGCGCCGGGGCAGGGTATCGATCAGAAAGACGTGGCGATCGGCATGATCGACCTGAATTTCAACTACCCAGCGTTGCCCGGTCAGGCCGAGCTGTTGCGCACGGCGTTGCGCCAACTGGCGTTGTCCGGTGATCTCGAAGCACTGCTGCGTTATCAGCCCCACGCCGGGCGTGCCCACGAACGCGCCTCGGTGGCGCGGCATTTATCGACACGCGGCGTGACGGTCGATGCCGGGCAAGTGCTGATCGTCAACGGCGCTCAGCAAGGCCTGGCGGTGACGCTGATGGCACTGCTCAAACCCGGCGATGTGATCGCCGCCGATGCGCTGACCTATTCGGGATTCAAGGTGCTGGCCGACGCGTTGTATCTGGAAGTGCTGGCGATCCCGATGACGGAACATGGCCCGGATCTTCAGGCGCTGGACAAACTCTGCCGCCAGCGGGCGGTGCGTGCCGTGTACAGCATACCGACGCTGCACAATCCGCTGGGCGGTGTCATGCCGCTGGAACAGCGCGAGCAATTGGTCGCGATTGCCCGTCGGCATGATCTGACGCTGATAGAAGACGCGGCCTACGCGTTTCTGGTCGCGAGCCCGCCGCGAACCTTGATCGACCTGGCGCCGGAACGGACGTTTTACGTCTCGGGTCTGTCGAAAAACATCGCCACCGGTTTGCGGGTCGGCTTTATTGCGGCGCCGTTGTCGCAAGTGCCGGCGCTGGAGAGGATCATTCGCGCGACGACGTGGAACACGCCCGGGGTGATGACCGCCATTGCCTGCGGCTGGCTCGATGACGGGACGGTCACGGTGCTTGAACAGCAAAAACGTAACGATGCGATGGCGCGTCAGGCCTTGGCGGCCGAGGTGCTGAAAGGGCTGCGCTATATCGCTCATCCGGCTTCGTATTTTCTGTGGCTGCCGTTGCCCGAAGACGTGCGCGCCGATCAGGTCGTGGTCGAGTTGATGCAACACCAGGTTTCCGTCACCACCGCCGAGCCGTTTTCCCTGTCGACCAATACGCCCCATGCGATTCGTCTGGCGCTGGGTTCGGTCAACATGGACGTGTTGCGTCAGGCGTTGACCACCGTCAGAACGATCGTCGGCGCTTATCTGTAAACTGCGCTCACGCCATGAAAAGCCGGGTTTGGACTGTTCAATGAAATTCACCACAACACTGTTTCTCGTTTTGATCTTCAGTGCCAGCGTCCAGGCTGAGGGCGATCCTGAAGCCGGGGCGAAGATCTTCCCGCGCCTGTGCGGCGGTTGTCATCAGGTCGGCGAGTCGGCACGGCCGGGGTTTGGCCCGCAGCTCAACGGCATCATTGGCCGGGCGGCCGGGACTTCGGCCAATTATGTTTATTCCGATGCGATGAAAAATTCGGGGATTACCTGGGATCGGGCGACGCTGAAGGCGTATCTCGAAGACCCGAAAGGCGTGGTGCCGGGCACGCGGATGATTTTCTGGGGGCTGAGTGATGAGGAGAAGTTGGATAATTTGCTGGCGTATTTGCAGAGGTTCAGTGCTGAGCCCTAGTCGGGCGATGGTTTACCATCTGATTGGGTACATATCCATTGCTGCGGTAACGGCTGCTTAGGGTTCCGCCCTTACGGCGGGTCACCTTTTCCAGACGCCGAAAAGGTAACCCAAAAGGCTTGCTCCTGCGTTCGGCCCCTCGCAAGCTCGGGGTTCCTTCGCTGCGGGATCGATCCCGGCGCAGCGGCTCCGGTTTGCTTCGCTGCACCTCCTTCCGCTGTGTCTGGCTGCGCCAGACGGTCGCTGCGCTCCCACGCCCGGATCAATCCCTCCACTCAGCCTTCCGACGTCGCCCGTGGATCAAGATCAAGAGCAGGCGAGCTGACACTCGACCTCATGGTGGGCGCGATCACCGTAGGAGCTGCCGAAGGCTGCGATCTTTTGATCTTGCCCTTCCCTCAGTGGGCATGAAACGCCACCTGATTACGCCCCGCAGCCTTCGCCTGGTACAGCTGCTGATCGGCACGTTTGATCAGGGCCGTGTGGTTGTTGTCTGCCGGATCTGCCAGGCCGAGACCGATACTCACGGTGACGCTGCCGACGCCGGGAAAGTCTGCTTCGGCCACTGCCGTACGAATTTTCTCGGCGACGACTTCCGGGGTGTCGGGTTGCGCGACTTCCGGTAACAGTACGGCGAACTCTTCTCCACCGTAACGCGCGACGAAATCGGTGCTGCGCACGCTGTTCTGAATCAATGTCGCCAGTTGTTGCAGGACCTCATCACCCACCGCGTGGCCGTGGCTATCATTGATGCGTTTGAAGTGGTCGGCATCGATCAGCAGCAGGGCATACGGACGCC
The DNA here is from genome assembly GCF_900105805.1 of Pseudomonas moraviensis. Lineage (NCBI taxonomy): Bacteria > Pseudomonadati > Pseudomonadota > Gammaproteobacteria > Pseudomonadales > Pseudomonadaceae > Pseudomonas > Pseudomonas moraviensis. The sequence continues at coordinate 1,083,636 of NZ_LT629788.1, forward strand.
CGGTGCGTCGCGACAGCAATGAGTACTCAGTGATTTTTTCATCAAACCGGCGGCGGTTGTAAACGCCGGTCAGGCCGTCGTGTGTTGCCAGGCTCAGCAGCTCGGCGTTGGCCTCGGTGAGCGCGGCGGTGCGTTGCGCCACGGTAGCTTCCAGCGAAGCGTTGGCTTCCTGCAGCTCGCGTTCCTTGCCGAGCAGCGATTGGGTCATCGCATCGATGGACTGGCCGAGCTGGGCGATTTCCAGCACTGGATGCTGCAGTTGGAAGTGTGCGCCGGTCTGGTTGTTCTGCACCTGTTTCGCCGAGCGTGCGAGTTGTTCGATCGGGCGGCTCAGGTACAGCGCCAGGTAATAAGCCACCAGCCCGAAAACGATGGCGGCGAATACGCCCAGTATCAGCAATTCATATAGCAACGTTCGCGCCGGTTGCAGGGCCGTCTCCAAGGGCTGACGGATGGCGATCGACCAAGACAGCGCCGTCCCCGATGGTGTCGGCACGGTGACCATACTGGTCAGGTAACCGTTGGCCGCCGTCCAGCCTGGCGTTACCGAACCTCTGGTCGCCAGTTGCTGGCCCATCAGTGCTTCGGGGTAAAGCACCTTGCCATCGTGGTCGACGATCAGTGCCTCGACATCCGGCGCCGAGTTTTTATGGGAAAACGCCGCCGAATCGACGATGCGCGTCACCCAGCTCCAGTGCGCATGCGCGCCCAGTACACCGATCACCTGACCTTCGGCGTTATGGATCGGCGCGGCGAAGTCGATAAAGCGCAGCGGCTCGCCATTGGGCAGGCCCGGCAACAACTTCGCCAGTAACACCGCTTCGTGGGGATCACCGGTGTATTGCCGGCGCAAGCCGATCTGGAACCACGGACGTTTTTGCACCGATTGGCCGACCAGCAGATCATTTACCGCTTGACGGACGTTGCCCTCGGCATCGGTGACGCCCATCCACGCATATTCAGCGCGCGCCTGGGTGCGCAGTTGCATCGATTTGAGGATGGCTGGATTGTCCAGATCGCCACGCTCCAGATGCGGGGCGCGGCTGAGCAGGTAAACCTCCAACTGCCGTTCGCGCAGTTGCTCTCCCAATAACGTCGCCGCCGACCGTGCCGTGTTCAGCAAGGCGTTGCCGCTGGCCTGTTTCATTTGTTCAGTGGCGATGTGACCGACATAAAAACCCACACTCAGCAGCGTCAGCAGGGACAAACCGCCGAACCAGAGAGTGAGATGGCTACGCAGACTGGCTTTGAACATGGAGGCGGGTGTCTGTCTTTATTGAAGTGGCGCCATGGTATGCGACATCCCCGACGCCCGGCCAGCGAACGGGTTCATAGAAATGCAAGATGCCTGATGCTAATGAGCCAGCATTTGCGTTAAAGTGCGCGCCGTCCGAGAGATGGATCCCGGGCGTTCCCCCATGGAGTTTTACTGTGAAATACCTCAGCAAAGTAGTCGCCGCCGCACTGTTCGGTGTGGTTCTGGCAGGTTGCACCGGCGCCCCGATGAAAACCTCACATTACGACAGCAACCAGTACACCGTGGTTGGCCACAGCGAAGCTTCGGCCACCGGCCTGCTGCTGTTTGGCGTCATCCCGATCCGCCAGAACAGCCGCTTCGTACGCGCGCAAGACGCGGCCATCAAAGCCAAGGGCGGCGATGCAATGATCAATACGCAGGTTCAGGAAAACTGGTTCTGGGCCTGGGTTCTGACCGGCTACACCACCACGATTTCCGGCGACGTGGTCAAGCTGAAAACCGCGCAATAAGCGACGGCTGAATGCAAAAAAGCCCGGCTGATCAGGCCGGGCTTTTTCATGGGTGTTGCAGTAGTGCAATTGATTCATGCCACGCGGCGCTCGATCAGACGATCCGAGCCACCTTCGGCAACGCGGCGCTCGATCAGACGATCCGAGCCACCTTCGGCAACGCGGCGCTCGATCAGACGATCCGAGCCACCTTCGGCAACGCGGCGCTCGATCAGACGATCCGAGCCACCCTCGGCCACGCGGCGCTCGATCAGACGATCAGAACCACCTTCGGCAACGCGGCGTTCGATCAGACGATCAGACCCACCTTCGGCCACGCGGCGTTCGATCAGACGATCAGACCCACCTTCGGCCACGCGGCGCTCGATCAGACGATCAGAGCCACCTTCGGCAACGCGGCGCTCGATCAGACGATCCGAACCTCCCTCAGCCAAGCGGCTTTCGATCAGCTTGTCCGAGCCGCCTTCAGCGACCAGAGTGTGCACGGGGGTTGCGGCAAAAGTGTTGACTGCGAAAACCGAGAAAGCGATGCCGAGAAGGATTTGGCGTTTCATGATCGTGTGCTCCAGGAAGTTGTTTGTTTGTCTGGAGCCGATGTTACGCCGCGCAGTTTTTATGAGAACTTCATTGACGTGATGGTGAACATCGACGCCGATGATGTTTGCTCTGACTCGCGACTCAGAGCGTTTTGGTCCGTATGCACAACTCGCCGCTGGCACGGATCAGCGCCAGGTCATGCAACGCGTCGGCCGCCAGACCGCTGCGGGCATTGGCCAGCCATGACGGGCAATTCGGATCCTGCCGATAGGGCGCGAACCCGGCGTACTGCCTTAACAGCCGCTTTTGCAGTTCATCCAGGCGCGGGCGTATCTGTTTCGCCAGGTCCGGGCGCGGAGTGTCCGGTGCCGCACCTGCCGCCTGCCATTGCGCGAGCAGACCGTACTGCACCAGTTTGTTCGCTTCCATCTGTGCGGCGATCAGCTGCGCGACATCGTCCGGGTCCAGTTTGTGTTCGGCGGCCAGCGTCCGGGCGTTGGCGATGACTTGCGCCTCACGCGGGCTGTCCTGAATCGGTTTGCCGCTGTCCCACTTGGTCAGTGCAACCAGATCACCGATGTTCAAGCGTTCGTTCAGGGTGGCGAGTAAAGGTTTCAACGAGTCGGGTGCCGCTGCAGGTGCGGCGGCCTGAGTACACGCGGCGAACAACGCGAGGAGGGTAGTGACCAGAAAATTTGCAACCTTACGCATGAGCCGAGCCTCAATAAGTACCTGTCGGAAGAACCGTGATTTACCACAGCCGCACACTGACACAAAGCGGTCTCCGGCATTTACACAAATGCAAAACAGGCGATCAACACCGATTGGAAATGTTGATTGCACGCTGCACGCAACTCACCGAAGCTATCGTCAATCAGGCCTGCCGCCGTCGAGATGGACCTCCATTCAATGCAAAGCGCCACCTTCGCCAAGCCCCTCTGGCAAACCTATCTACTGTTTCTCGCACCGATGGTGCTGTCGAATTTTCTGCAGTCGATGTCCGGCACGGTCAACAGTATCTACATTGGCCAGATGCTCGGCACTCAAGCGCTGGCGGCAGTGTCCGGGATGTTCCCCGTTGTGTTCTTTTTCATTGCCCTGGTCATCGGCCTCGGCGCCGGTGCGGGCGTGCTGATCGGCCAGGCGTGGGGCGCGCGTGAAACGCATCTGGTCAAAGCGATTGCCGGAGCGACGTTGCTGTTGGGAGTGTTGATCGGCCTGGTCGCGGCAGTGCTGGGCAGCGTATTTGCGCGACAGGCGCTGACGGGGCTGGGCACGCCGGCGGATGTGCTCGACGATGCGGTGGACTATGCCCACGTCATGCTGTGGATTTTGCCGTCACTGTTGGTATTCGTGCTGTTCACCCAATTGCTGCGCGGGGTCAGCGATACGTTGTCGCCACTGCTCGCACTGATCGTCTCAACCGCGGTGGGGCTGGCGCTGACGCCGGCGCTGATTCGCGGCTGGCTTGGTTTGCCGCCACTGGGCATCCAGAGTGCAGCCTATGCCGGGCTGGCCGGCAATCTGGCAGCGATGGCCTGGCTGGCATGGCGGCTGATCCGCAACGGCCATCCGCTGGCGCCGGACCGAGAATTCTTTGCAGCGCTGCGCCTGGACCGGGTGATCCTTGGCAAGGTCTTGCGCATCGGCCTGCCGACCGGAGTGCAGATGATCGTGCTGTCGTTGTCGGAGCTGGTAATCCTGGCATTGGTCAATCAGCACGGCTCGCAAGCGACAGCGGCCTACGGCGCGGTGACGCAGATCGTCAATTACGTGCAATTCCCGGCGCTGTCGATTGCGATCACCGCATCGATTCTCGGCGCCCAGGCGATCGGCGCGGGACATCTGCAGCGTATGAGCCCAATCCTGCGCACCGGGTTGTTGATCAACGTGTGCCTGACCGGCGGCCTGATTGTGCTGGGCTATCTGCTCTCGCACTGGTTGCTGGGCCTGTTCCTCACGGAAGACTCGACCCGAGCCATGGCCGAGCACCTGTTGCACATCATGCTCTGGAGCCTTCTGGTATTCGGTTTCCAGGCGATCATCGGCGGCATCATGCGCGCCAGCGGCACGGTATTGGTGCCAGTGTTCATTTCGATTATCTGCGTGGTCGGCGTGCAACTGCCGGCGGCTTACTGGCTGGACGGGCAGTTCGGTTTGCAGGGTGTCTGGATGGCGTTTCCGGTTGCCTACCTGGGGATGCTTGTTTTGCAGACGCTGTATTACCGACTGGTCTGGAAGCATCAGAAGATCGAGCGGTTGATATAGGCGCTGGCACAACAGGCGGTTGTTTGCTTAAGTCAACCAAGGCCCTGGACGGCGCGCGACGCCCGGAGAACTCCATGTCGATGCGATTGCTGCTGGTTGCCGCGTTCTGGCTCTGTGCCACGGCCGGCGCGCAGGCTGCCCAATATACGCGCGTCAACACCAGCGCCAGCCAGATCAGCTTCACCTACCAGCAGATGGGCTCGCGGATGTACGGCACCTTCGGCAGGTTCGAGGCGATGCTGGATTTCGACACCGACAACCTCGCCACCGCCCGCACCATATTGCATATCGACCTCAGCAGCATCGACGCCGGAAGCGAAGACGCCAATACCGAGCTGGTTAAACCGGCCTGGTTCGACACCGAGAAATTCCCGCTTGCGGTGTTCGAATCCAGCCGTTTCACTCAGGTGGCCGAGCACCGTTACCAGATCGCCGGTCAGCTCACGCTCAAGGGAATCACTCGCGAGGTCGAGGTTCCGGTTGAGCTGAAACCGGACAACGCCATCGGTATTTTCGACGGCGAGCTGGTGCTCAATCGCGACGAGTTCGGCCTCGGAGCGGGGGAGTGGGCGGACAGCGTGGTGTCCAGGGACATCAACATCAGATTCAGAGTGGTGGCGCCGCAACAGTGACCGTTCAGTAGTACCGGTCTTGTTCCTTCATCGCCTGAATCTGCCAGAACGTCCGACCGGAAATCAGCAGGAACAGCAGGGCGAGGATCACACCGCCGGTCATGATGTAAAAACCTGCGCGGTAGCTTTGCAGCTGGGTGGCGATGGCGCTTTTTTCCGGCATCCATGGCGAGACCAATAGGGCAATCGGTCCGTTGAGTTCGTACTGGGTGTGTTCGGCGTAGCGTTCGTCGACGAAATCACCTTCATGAAGCTGGCCGTGTTCGTCGGCATAGCGATAGTGAATGATCTTGCCGTTCTTGTTCATCATGATCGCTTCCAACTGCGTGACAGTGCCGTCGGTTTGCGCGCCGTTGAAATTCAGCAGCGCATACAGAATGCCCTGATGGCGCGCCATGCCGGCCAATAACAGGACCACGCAGCAGGCGACGGTGAGCATGACGATGCGGTTGTAAAGATGATCTTTTGCGGCTTCGCGCGGGTAATACATGGCCCGATCCTTGGTGGTGAAATGAAGGGTGATCGTTACATCGGCCTTCGGCACCGGATCTTTAAACGGCGACCGACCCTGGCACGGTATGATGTCGCGGTCGTCGACGGCTCTGATCATCGGCAACGTTTTTTACCGCCGGAGTTTGCTCATGCCACGCATCACCCACTACACCTCCCCATGCCCCGAAAGCGTCAACAGCCAGATCCTGCAAATGGTCGTCGACTACCTCACCGACATCAGTGCGGTGGGCCTCGGCCCGAGCAATCTGCTGTACAACGTCTATCAGTACGCGGTCGGCTACGAGGTGCATCTGTATCTCGAAGCCTTGAATGGCCAGAAGGGTACCGAGGTGGAGTTGCTGGTGGCCACTGACGATGAGGATCCGGAGCAGGTCATCGGGTTTCTCATCTGTCTGCCGGTGCAGGGCGATTGGGAGGCGTGTAGCGTCGCTTATATGGCGGTGCGGGAGGGGCATCGGCGTCAGGGTGTGGCGCGGGCGATGCTCGCGCACATGGTCGGGCGCTATCCGCATGCGGAGCTGGCCTGCAGCATCGGCAAGGTGCCGTACTTCGAGGCGCTGGGGTTTGAAGTGATCGGCCAGCGCGAGACGCAGGTGCTGATGAGCACGCGGCATTATCGCAGCAACGGCTTGCGCGGCTTTATCGACACCACGCCCATCTACCGGTCGCTGGAAGTGCAGCAGATTCACACCTACCTGCTGCAGAAGAATGGCAAGCGCGCGATGCTCGATGCGGAAAAACAACGCGACCGGCATCTGGATCAGACCAGTCGCCACGTTGAAGAATTTGTCCGCCAGCGCCTGACCCTGCACTGATCAACCGCCAATAAACAGCCCTTGCCGCGCACTCCGCAGCAAGGGCTTTTTTGTGCCTGCAATCTCAACCGAGCTTGACGTTCATGGTGATGCGCGCGGTGAAGACTTTCTTGCCTTCGGTATCGTGAATGTCGACGTTGACCACCTTGTCGCCATCGCTTTGCCAATCCACGCCTTCAGCACTGGCCACGGCGGTGACGTCGGTTTTCGCCTTCGCCAGGTATTCCACGGTCATGCCTTTGGGAATCCAGCGCGCGCCGGCCGGGATGGATACGTCGGTCATCATGCCGCCGGCCAGTTCCGCCGCATTGCACATGGCGATCGCATGCACCGTGCCGAGGTGATTGGTGATTTCCTTACGAAACGGCACCTGCACCGTGGCGGCATTCGCACGCAGCTCGGAGATCAGCGGATTGATGCTGTTGAAGTACGGAGCGAACTGGCAGGCCATTTTGCTGAATGCATCAGGGCCGACACTGTTGAACATGCTGAGAGATTGACTCATGGAAAGCCTCGTTTAGGTTTTTACAGAATGATGTTCCGCTACAGAATAATGTTCTGTATCGGAACGGTATTCTGTTCCCGGCAAATCTGTCAACCTAGGCGCGATTTGTTCGCGGGCACTCAACGCCTTATTCGAAATTTGTTCTCGGACCACAAGCAGCATGGACACCGCCGATCTACTCGAACGCAGCTACCCCGGCCGCCGCGCCGAACTCAAACGCGATATCTTTCGCAAGGCCCTGAGCCTGTTCAATGAACAGGGGATCGAGGCGACCACCATCGAGATGATTCGCGCCGAATGCGACACCAGCGTTGGCGCGATCTATCACCATTTCGGCAACAAGGAAGGGCTGGTCGCGGCGCTTTTTTTCACTGCGCTGGAGGATCAAGGGCGTTTGCGGGACGCGTATCTGGACGCGGCCGATACCACCGAAGGAGGCGTGCAGGCGTTGGTATTCAGCTATGTCGACTGGGTCGAGCAACAGCCGCAGTGGGCACGATTCCAGTACCACGCACGCTTCGCCGTAACCAAAGGCCCGTTCAAGGACGAACTGGCCGAGCGCAACAGGACGCGCAATCTGCGCTTGCGCCAGTGGCTGGCCGAACCGGGTCGCGCTGGCGAGCTTCAGGAATTGCCTGCCGAGCTGCTGCCATCGCTGATCATCGGGCAGGCGGACAGTTACTGCCGGGCCTGGCTGGCAGGGCGGGTGAAAGGCAGCCCGACGGACTATCGCGAAATGCTTGCGCAGGCGGCATGGCGGTCGATTCGCGCTGAGGTCTGCTGAGCACGTCCCCCTGTAGGAGTGAGCCTGCTCGCGATAGCGGTGTGTCAGTTAACCATTTGCTGACTGACACACCGCTATCGCGAGCAGGCTCACTCCTACAGGGGATTTCTGTGTCAGCTGATGCGCTGGAAGACCAGGGCTTTCAGGCCACTCTCCGGGTCGATATCGGGGAACTCCGGCGGATTTTCCAGTCGTTGTTCGAAGCGCAGGCTTGGCGCTTCCTGGGTAACGCCGTCAATCAGAAAGTCCGAACCGAACGACGGATCGTTCATGCACGCCAGCACCGTGCCTTGCGCGGTCAGCAGCTCCGGCAAGCGGCGCAACACGCGCTGATAGTCTTTGGTCAGCAGAAAACTGCCCTTCTGGAACGACGGCGGGTCGATGATCACCAGATCGTACGGGCCGCTGTTGATCACCTTGCCCCAGGACTTGAACAGGTCGTGACCGAGGAAGCTGACTTTGCTCAGGTCGTGGCCGTTCAGCCGATGATTGTCGCGACCACGGCTCAGGGCCGCGCGGGACATGTCGAGATTGACCACATGACTGGCGCCGCCCTCGATCGCTGCTACGGAAAAGCCGCAGGTGTAAGCGAACAGGTTCAATACCCGCTTGCCCGCCGCTTGTTCGCGCACCCAGTTGCGGCCGTAACGCATGTCGAGAAACAGACCGGTGTTTTGCTTGCGGCCCAGATCGACGCGGTACTGCAAGCCACCCTCGACGATGGTCATTTCCTCGATTTCCTCGCCGATCAGCCATTCCGCTGTGCTTTGCGGCAGGTAACGATGCTGGATCAGCAGAGTGTGTGCGCCGGACTGCTGCCATTCGCTCGTGGCAGCGAGTTGCAACAGTGAATGCCTCAGATGTTGCAATTGCTCGGGCGCCGGCTCCTTGAACAGCGCCACCAGCACCACGCCCTGCAACCAGTCCACGGTCAGCTGTTCCAGCCCCGGCCAGCAGCGCCCGCGGCCATGAAACAAACGGCGGGTTTCGCTGGGTGCCGCTGCCAGCGCGGGCAGCAAATGGGCGTGGAGGGTGGCGAGGGCTTCAGGGTTCATGGATTACGGTTCGGCCTTTCAAAGGGCCGGCATTTTAACCACAAATGAGGGTTGCAGACGGCCGCTGCACCTCGAAAAACAACACCTTGGCGAAATCTGCTGTATCAAAAATGAATTTCTACAAGACGCGCTGCTCATACCAGATAAGCAGCGGATTCAAAACCGCTATTCAAAAAATGTAATTCGGGGGAGTGCTGTTCATGTGCCCTACACCTAGGTCGAGCGCGCACCTTCCTGACGGGTTGATTCTGGTTGTCGAGGACGATCCGTTGATTCTGGAATTTCTTTGCGAAATTCTCCAGGAGGAAGGGTTCAAGGTCGAACCGCAAACCAGCGCCGACGCCGCCTCACTGTATCTGGAAGAACACGCGGCGAAAGTCGCGCTATTGCTGACCGACATCACCATGCCCGGCACGCTTAACGGCGCCGACCTGGCGAATCTGGTCGGCGATCGCTGGCCGGAAAAACCGGTGATGGTGATGTCCGGCTATGAAACGCCGGAGACCTCCGGGGTCAAGCATTCGGTGGCGTTCATCAAGAAGCCGTGGGCGATCGGTCAGTTGCTCGACTGTGTGGAAAGTGCGTTCAAATCCAAGGCTCCGCATCCGCAGCTGCATTGACAAGTGCTACATTGCCGGGGCTGTCTGCCCCGGCCATCTGTCAGAGGATTTGCTCTTTTGTCTGCACAAGCATCGGTTTTTGATCGCGCATTCGCTGCGTTTCTGTTCGACATGGACGGCACCGTCCTTAACTCCATCGCCGCCGCCGAGCGCATCTGGTCAGCGTGGGCGGTGCGCCATGGCGTGGAGGTCGAGACGTTTTTGCCGACCATCCATGGCGCGCGGGCGATCGACACGATCACCCGCCTCAATCTGCCGGGTGTGGATGCCGAGCAACAGTCGGCGTTCATTACCGCCGCTGAAATCGAAGATGTTGAAGGCATTGTCGAAATTCCTGCGGCAGCAGCGTTTCTCAATGGTCTGCCGAAAGATCGCTGGGCGATGGTGACGTCAGCGCCGCGGGATCTAGCTCTGCGCCGGATGGCAGCGGCGGGGATTCCGGAGCCGGCAGTGATGATCACGGCTGAAGATGTGAAGGCCGGCAAGCCTGATCCGTCGGGGTATCTGCTGGCGGCGAAAAAGCTGGGCGCCGAGCCGGCTGACTGTCTGATTTTTGAAGACGCGACGGTTGGTATTCAGGCTGCGGAAGCGGCGGGCGCGGCGTTGATGGTCATCACCACTACGCATCAGCATCCGATTGAAACGGCTCACGCTACGTTGGCCAGTTACGATGCGATCGGCGTCAGGGTCGGCGCCGATGGTCTGCTTCGTCTGACGGAAATCTGATCTGTTCCGAAATGCCCCTCACCCTAGCCCTCTCCCGGAGGGAGAGGGGACTGACCGGGGGATATTCAGGTAATACGCCGACGTGAAAGGTCTTCTTTGAATCCATAATCGCTATGGTCTTTCAGGTCGACGTCAAATTCAGCACAACTCGGTCGGTTCCCTCTCCCCCGGGAGAGGGCTAGGGTGAGGGGCTGCGTTCTGCCAAGCGCAGAAAATTCTCGAACCAGGCAACATCCCCGTCACCGGTCGGCAGCTCAACCATGCCGGCAATATCGCAACTACGCTGATCCATGCTTCTGAAATCGTCGCCAAAGTCGAGCGCGGTGAAACCCCTTGCCAATGAGGTAAACGCATGAAGATTGATCTGAGTGGAAAACTGGCCATCGTCAGCGGCAGCACCGCCGGCATCGGTCTGGGCATCAGCCAGTCGCTGGCCGAAGCCGGGGCCACGGTGGTGGTGATCGGTCGCGACACGGCCAAGGTCGAGCAGGCGCTGGCGAGCATTCGCCAAGCCGTGCCGGGCGCGCAGGTGCGCGGTCTGACCGCCGATCTGGGCACCGCCGAGGGCGCGGAAAAGCTTTTCGCTGCAGAGCCGCGCGCGGACATTCTGGTGAACAACCTGGGCATCTTCAATGACGTCGATTTCTTCGAAACGCCCGACAGCGAGTGGACGCGCTTCTACGAGGTCAACGTGATCTCCGGCGTGCGCCTGGCGCGGCATTACGTGCCAGCGATGGTCGAGCAGGGCTGGGGCCGGGTGATCTTCCTGTCATCGGAATCCGGCGTGGCGACGCCGGCGGACATGCTCAATTACGGTGTGACCAAAAGTGCCAACCTCGCAGTGTCCCACGGCCTGGCCAAACGTCTGGCTGGCACCGGAGTCACGGTCAATGCGATCCTGCCGGGGCCGACCTTTACCGATGGCCTGCAGGACATGCTCAAGGACGCGGCCGCCGAGTCCGGGCGCGACCTGCGTGACGAAGCCGACGCCTTTGTGCGCAAGGCGCGTCCGACCTCGATCATCCAGCGCGTGGCGGATGTGTCGGAGGTGGCGCATCTGGTGACTTACATCGCTTCGCCGCTGTCCTCGGCCACCACTGGCGCCGCGTTGCGCGTCGATGGCGGTGTGGTCGACAGCCTGACTATCTGAATTTTTCAAAAGAGAGGTTTTATGCCAACAGCATCCGCAACCATCGACATCCCGGTCTCGGCCGATAAGGTCTGGCAATTGATCGGCGGCTTCAACACGCTGCCGGACTGGCTGCCATTGATCACCAACAGCGAACTGAGCGAAGGCGGGCGCGTACGCACCCTGAAGACCGCTGACGGCGGCGTGGTGGTCGAACGTCTGCAGACCTTCGATAACGCCGCTCGAACCTACAGCTATTCGATCGAACAGGCGCCGTTCCCGGCCAGTGATTACCTGGCGACGATCAAGGTTGAAGCCCAAGGGCAGGGCGCGCGGGTGACGTGGTCGGGGCGCTTTAACGCGGTCGGCGTGAGCGATGAAGAAGTGGTGGCGTTGTTCAACGGCATCTATCAGGGCGGGCTCGACGCCCTGCGGGCCAATTACCCAACCAGATGACACCGCAACCCCCTGTAGGAGTGAGCCTGCTCGCGATAGCGTCGTCCCAGTCGATACCTATGTTGACTGACACACCGCAATCGCGAGCAGGCTCACTCCTACAGGGGGGTTGCGTTTCAAGTTCGGAATCAGGAGTTTTCAATCAAACTCTGCCGGCAATCCAGCACCAGTTTCGCCCCACCCAGATCACTGCTGCCGACCTCAAGACTGAAGCCGTGCAGGCTGACAATCGCCGCGACGATCGACAGTCCCAGGCCAAAACCACTTTGCGGCTGGCCACCTTCAGTGCGATAGAACCGCTGAAACACCGCCTCACGTTCAGCCTCGGGAATCCCCGGCCCTGAATCATGCACCTCGATCCGCGTCTGCCCGTTCGCATTGACCCCACGCAGCATCACCGTGCCGCCGGGCGGGGTGAATTTGATCGAGTTGCTCAGCAGATTCGCCAGCGCTTCGAACAACAACGCCCGGTCGCCATTGAGCGGCGGCAGCGTCTCCGGCATGTTCAGTTGGAAACGCAGATCGCCTTCCTCGGCCAGCGGCAGGTAGAACTCGTGCAACTCTTCCAGCAGTTGCACCGGATCAAGCTCGACAAAGCCGGAACGACGCTGGCGATCTTCCAGTTCGGAAATCCGCAACAGACCACGAAACCGTGCCATCAGCGTATCCGCTTCAGCCAGTACCAGATCCAGTTGCGCCGCTTCCTGCGAGCCTTCGCCGGCCTGTTGCTGCATGCGATACAACTGCGCGCGCAAGCGGGTCAGCGGGGTGCGCAAATCGTGGGCGATGTTGTCGCAGACACCTTTGACCTCGTTCATCAAGCGCTCGATGCGCTCGAGCATGGCGTTGACGATGGCGGCGAGCATGTCCAGTTCATCGCGGCGATTGGACAGCGGCAAACGGTGCGTCAGGTCACCGGCAACGATCGCCTGGGCGCTGTTCTGGATCGCCCGAATGCGCTGCAACGGCCGGCGCCGCAGCAGATGCCAGCCAGCGATGCCCGGCAGGATCGTCAGTGACACGCCCCAGAACAACGCGTGCAGAATGATCCGCGTGACCGCAAACAACGAGCCATTGTCGCGCAGCAACACCAGCCAGCGCCCGTCACGGGTTTGTGTGGCCACCGCGTCGCAGCTGTCGCTTGGCAGGGTCGGGTCGTCGGAATCGGCGCACTCGGCGAGCATGTGGATCTTGCCGTCCAGCGGCAGTCCTTCGGGGATTTGTTGCAGCGCACCGCCCAGGTAATTGCCCTGGGCGTCGAACAGACCGTAGGCGTCGATGCCGCGAATGTCGAAGGTCATGCTGGCGGCGAGGGCGTCTTCCAGCTGCTCGCCGCGAAAGTGCGAGAACAGGTGCTGACGTTGCATCAATGAGTGTTTGGCGAGCTTGTCGAGGTAGCCGGACACCTCGTAGTACATGACCCCCATGAGAATTGCGCTCCAGGCCACGAACAGCGTGCTGTACAGCGCCAGCAAGCGACTGCTGGAGGAGCGCCAGCCGTCAGACGGGTTCGGCAATGACATAGCCCGAGCCCCGTACCGTGCGGATCAGCGGAACATGGCCCGCAGCGTCGATCTTCTTGCGCAGACGGCCGATGTGCACGTCGATCAGGTTGGTGCCCGGATCGAAGTGATAACCCCAGACCTCTTCGAAGATCATCATTCGCGAAAGAATCTGGCCGCTGTTGCGCATCAGAAACTCCAGCAGTTTGTATTCGGTCGGCAGCAGCGTCAGCACTTGCTCGGCGCGGCGGGCTTCGTGGCTGATCAGGTCGAGTTCGAGGTCGGCGACTTTTAGCGTGGTGGCCTGGGTGGCAACACTGTTCTGCCGGCGCAGTAACACTTCGACCCGCGCGGCCATTTCATCGGTAGCGAACGGTTTGGTCAGGTAATCATCGCCACCCGCGCGCAAGCCGCGCACGCGCTCATCGACATCGGAGAGGGCGCTGATCATCAGAATCGGCGTCACCACGCCCATGGTGCGCAACGTGGTGACAATCGCCAGGCCATCGAGCTCGGGCAACATGCGATCGAGGGTAATCAGGTCATAGTTGCCGCTGACGGCGCGGTCGAGGCCTTCGCGGCCATTGTCGACCCAGTCGACGTCCAGCCCGTGGCTGCTCAGTTCGGCGACGATTTCCCGCGCGGTCACGGCGTCGTCTTCGATGGTCAAGATACGAGTCATAGGCAGGCCTGCTGATCGGTTCAAACGGAATGGCAGCATTTTGCCAAGAAATTACCGTGACGCTTTAAATTAACTTTCATCTTGGTCGCCCACGCAAATCAGAACTGATCGGATTTGCCACTCTGGCGTCAATGCAGAAAACCCGCAGCAGTTCGCCCTTTATTGCAAATTGCACGGGCTTAGGAAGTTCAAGTTTTATAAATCATTGAAAAATATCGATTTATTAAAAGGCTGTAACTGGCACGGTCACTGCAATTCCTCACTTGACGAGTTGTAACACCATTTTTCATGCCTGGAGCAGCACAACAATGAACAGATCCCCTGATGGCTATTATCCTGCCGTGGAAGAGTCGAGCAGTGTCTCAGGCGTGTCCTGGGGCGCGATCTTCGCGGGTGCAGCGGCTGCCGCAGCACTGTCGATGATTTTGGTACTGCTCGGCTTCGGCCTGGGCTTTTCGGCTGTATCACCGTGGGCCGGAGAGGGCGTCAGCGCCAAAGGCCTGGGCATTTCGACGATTGTCTGGCTGGCGGTAACGCAGATCATTGCCTCCGGCATGGGCGGCTATATTGCCGGCCGTCTGCGCGTGAAGTGGGCCAACATGCACGGTGACGAAGTCTACTTCCGCGACACCGCCCACGGCTTCCTCGCCTGGTGCGTCGCTACGCTGGTCACGGCTGTGCTGGTTGTCGGTTCGGTGAGCAGCGTCGTCAGCGGTGGTGTGCAGGCCGGTGCCAATGTAGTCGGCGGTGCTGCCGGTGCGATGAGCCAGGCCGCCGGCTCGGCTGCTGCCAACACTGACAGCGATCAGTACGGCTACTTCGTCGACAGCCTGTTCCGCGATGATCGTCCTGCTGCCGTCAGCGATGACGCCGCACGCGGCACCGTGACCCGCATCTTCGCCCAGAGCCTGGCCAACGGTCAGCTCAGCGCCGAAGATCGCACGTATCTGGCACAACTGGTGTCGCAACGTACCAATCTGAGCCAGGCCGATGCCGAGCGTCGTGTCGACGAGATCTACGCCAACACGCAGAAAGCCATCGCTGACGCGAAACTGAAAGCTCAGCAAGCAGCTGACACCGCCGCGAAAGTTGCTGCCTACACCTCGCTGTGGATGTTCGTTGCGCTGCTGGCCGGCGCATTCTTCGCCAGCCTCGCAGCCACCTTCGGCGGTCGTCGTCGCGATGCGGTCGAGTACGTCGAAGTCGACACCTACACCACTACCACTCCGGTTCGTTAAAAAGGAGAGTCACCATGCGCTCATTACTGCTGTTCTTCCTCGGCGTACCGATCCCGATCATCATCCTGATCGCCCTGTTCGTACACTGATCCCTCTGAGGCAGGATGCCTCTGCCGCTTTCATCTTCGGGTGAAAGCGGCTTTTTGCTTTCTGCGGGGCCAAAAGCGAAAATCCCCGCGCAAAGCGGGCGTTCCGCTTTTTCACTTTAAGGATGAGTCAGTTGGACAAGAAGGAAATCAAACGCCAGGTCGCCGAAATGCTCGATGCCGGGCGCTCGAAAACCGAAACTTTCAAGGCCTTCTCCGGTGGAGCGCTGAAAGATAAGGCGCTGGCCTATCTGATCGGTTCGCGCCCGGATCCGGATCTGCTCGAACGCCACGCCGGCAAGATCAAGATCCTCCTCGGACTGACTTACGTTCAGGCCCTGATCGGTCTGGTGGGTGGCTATCTCCTCGGGCTGACCATCAGTACCGGTTTTGCCATCGGACTTGGTTTGTTCGCCGGTGGCGTGCCTTTGCTCTTTGCCTGGGGTTTTTATCGCAACGCGGCTCATGCTTACACGGTGTACGTGGTGCTCTCGATCAGCCAGGTTCCGCGCATGTTCAAGGAATACGGGGATGACCCGACCGGTACGGTGATCGGCGTGGCAATCACCCTGGCGATGATTTTCTACGTGGCCTGGCTGAAAAACCTGCTGTTCCCCGACCTTGGTTTCTTCGGCGCAAAGAAAATCAAAGGCCAGTTCGTCTTCTCCAATTGATCGTTGCCCGTCCCGCCAATTTCATTGGCCTGGATCAATATTTCCGTTGGCGCTATCACCTACCGTAAATGACCCAGGCCTTTGCTGAGGTATGAGCTACAGTGCTTGTCGCGCACCTTGTTGCGCTGACGAAGTATCCGCGTCGACGTTGAAAACACAGCAATAAAAGCGTCGACGAGGCGTAGTGCAGCAAGGAGCTGACACAACCTCAACCGAATCTTCACGGACGAACACCGTAATGAACTGCCTAGAAAGAACCTTCGATATCCAGCCCTTGGTGCAGGCGGACATGACCGTGCACATCAATGGCCAAGCGGTCAGCGCCGCTATCGGCGAAACCGTCCTCAGCGTCATCCAGTCCCTCGGCGTGCGTCAGATCGCACGCAACGATCACGATCAGATCAGCGGCGCCTATTGCGGCATGGGCGTGTGCCAGTGCTGTCTGGTGAAAATCAACGGTCGCCACAAGCGCCGCGCCTGTCAGACCGTGGTGCGTGACGGCATGCTGATCGAGACCCAGGTCAACCGCGTCGTCGCGCAGGAGGTCGTATGAGCCTGCAACCGTTGATTGTTGGCGGCGGGCCCGCGGGGATGGCGGCGGCCATCGAGCTGGCGCGCCATGGGGTGCGCTGCACCTTGCTCGAAGAGGCCTCGCGCCTCGGTGGGGTGGTGTATCGCGGGCCGTTGCGCGATGGCGTGCAATTGGATTATCTCGGGCCGCGTTACTCGGAAGCGCTGGACAAACTGCACGGTGAATTTCAGCAGCAGTCGGGCCTGATCGACGTGCGACTCAACCACCGCGTGGTCGGCGCCGAAGGCACTCGCGCAATGGTGGTGCTTGACGGCGATGAACAGCTGCACGAGATCGCTTATCCGCAGCTGCTGCTCGCCGCCGGTTGTCACGAACGCAGCGTGCCGTTTCCCGGCTGGACGTTGCCGGGAGTGATTCTGCTCGGTGGTCTGCAATTGCAGATCAAGAGTGGCGTGGTCAAGCCGCAAGGGCCGGTGATCATCGCTGGCACCGGGCCGCTGCTGCCCTTGGTCGCGACGCAATTGCATGCCTCCGGCGTGCGCGTCGCTGGCGTCTACGAGGCGTGTGCATTCGGCAAGATCGCCCGCGAGAGTCTGGCGCTCTTGAACAAGCCGCAACTGTTCCTCGACGGCTTGAGCATGCTCGCTTATCTGAAGTTGCACGGCGTCCCGATGAACTACGGCTGGGGTGTGGTGGAAGCCCACGGTGAAGGCGAGTTGAAAAGCGTCAGCGTCGCGCCGTATTCGGCGACCTGGGAGGCGGATCTGTCGCGGGTCGAACGCTTCGAAGCGCAGACGCTGGCGGTCGGTTACGGTTTTATTCCGCGCACGCAATTGAGCCAGCAGATGGGCCTCGATCATGGTTTCAGCGACGACGGCTACCTGCGTGCCCACGCGAATGACTGGCAACAAAGCAACGTGGCGCATGTGCATCTGGCCGGCGACATGGGCGGGATCCGTGGTGGTGAAGCGGCGATGCTGGCCGGCAGGATCGCCGCCACTTCCATCCTGCTGCAACGCGGCGTGCTCGACGCCGAACTGGCCCGCGTGCGCCGCGATCGCTTCGCGAGCAAACTCAGAGCCATCGTGCGCTTTCGTGCGGCGGTGGATCGCTACACCGAGCGCGGCGTCGGTCAGATTGCTCTGCCTGCGGCCGACACGGTGATTTGCCGCTGCGAACACGCGACCCGCGCTGACATCGACCTGGCGCTGGAGCAGGGCGTGCAAGACATCGCCAGCCTGAAAATGCGCACCCGCGTGAGCATGGGCGATTGTCAGGGACGGATGTGCGTGGGCTATTGCAGCGATCGCCTGCGCCAGGCCACCGGACGTCAGGATGTCGGCTGGCTGCGCCCGCGCTTCCCGATTGATCCGGTACCGTTTTCCGCGTTCCAGTCCCTCGGCAAGGAGGGCGCTTGCCATGAGTAAGTTCTACGACGTGGTCATTGCCGGTGGCGGAGTGATCGGCGCCTCCTGCGCCTACCAATTGTCCAAGCGCAAAGATCTGAAAGTTGCGCTGATCGACGCCAAGCGTCCCGGCAATGCGACCCGCGCTTCGGCTGGCGGTTTGTGGGCGATTGGCGAGTCGGTCGGCCTCGGTTGCGGGGTGATCTTCTTTCGCATGATGTCGGCCAATCGCAAGCGCGCAACCCAGGGCGCAGCGGTGGCGGTGGACGCCAGTACCCCGCATATCTTGCCGGAATCCTTCTTCGATTTTGCCTTGCAGTCCAACGCTCTTTACCCGGCGCTGCATCGCGAGCTGAAAGACAACCACGGCATGGATTGCAAGTTCGAAAAGACCGGGTTGAAGTTCGTGATCTATGACGACGAAGACCGGCTCTACGCCGAGCACATCGTCGGCTGCATTCCGCATCTGGCCGATCAGGTGCGCTGGCTCGATCAAGCGGCGTTGCGCGCGGCGGAGCCGAGCGTCAGCCATGAGGCGCGCGGGGCGCTGGAGTTTCTCTGCGATCATCAGGTCAGTCCGTTCCGCCTCGCGGATGCCTACATGGAAGGTGCGCGGCAGAACGGCGTCGACCTCTTCGTCAACACCCACGTCACCGGCGTGCTGCATCACGGTACTCGCGTCACGGGTGTGCAGACGGCGGAGGCGGGGGTGTTTCATTGCAAAACGCTGATCAACGCCGCCGGCGCCTGGGCGGCGGATCTGAGTGAGTGGGCGACGGGGATTCGTATTCCGGTGAAACCGGTGAAAGGCCAGATTCTACTGACCGAGCGAATGCCGAAAATCCTCAACGGCTGTCTGACCACCAGCGATTGCTACGTGGCGCAAAAGGACAATGGCGAAATCCTCATCGGCAGCACCACCGAAGACAAAGGATTTGACGTCACCACCACCTTCCCGGAGATTGCCGGGCTGGTGCAGGGCGCGGTGCGCTGCCTGCCGGAGCTGGCGGACGTCAACCTCAAGCGCACCTGGGCAGGACTGCGTCCGGGGTCGCCGGATGAGCTGCCGATCCTCGGGCCGATGCGTGGGGTCGAGGGGTATCTGAATGCCTGCGGACACTTCCGCACGGGGATTCTGACGTCAGCGATCACCGGGGTGTTGCTGGACAAACTGGTGAATGACGAACCGCTGCCGCTGGATATCACGCCGTTTCTCGCGGATCGGTTTGAAGTGGTACCGGTCAAACCGACACTGGAATTAGAACTGGCCTGACACCGATCCCCTGTAGGAGTGAGCCTGCTCGCGATAGCAGTGTGTCAGTAATGAATAAGTCGACTGACACACCGCCATCGCGAGCAGGCTCACTCCTACAGGTTTTGTGCAGGGCTCAGGTGTTGCGGGATTCTTCTTCGAGCTGATCCGATTCGAACAGTTTGGCCAATTCCGCCCGGGCTTCCTGGGCGGTCTGCAGGACTTTGGCGGCGTCGTCGTAAACGGTGTGTTGCGCCTCCAGCACCTGTTCGTCGTGATGCTTGAAACGCTTGATCCGCGCATCGGCCTGGGCCTGGGTCAGACCGAGGCCGACCAATGTACGACGGCTCATTTCCAGACTCGAATAGTAGGTCTCACGAATCGCCTCCGCGCCCACATCGATCAAGCGATGCACGTGCTGGCGGTTACGCGCGCGGGCAATGATTTTCATGTGCGGATACAGCTTGTGCACCACCTCGGCAGTCTTGATGTTGGTCTCCGGATCATCCGTGGCGATGACAAAATATTCCGCCTCGCCGACCTTGGCCGCGTGGAGAATTTCCGGGCGCATCGGGTCGCCGTAGAACACCGGCACACCGCCGAAGCTGCGCGACAGTTCGATGGTTTCCACCGAGGTGTCCAGCGCGACGAACTTGATGTTCTGCGCGCGCAGAATCCGCGCCACGATCTGGCCCATCCGGCCCATGCCGGCAATCACCACCCGCGGCGCTTCGGTGTCGATCTCGCGGAATTTTTCCGGCACTTCCACCGGCTGCACCCTCGGACTTACCAAGCGTGCGCAGATCAACAGCAGCAATGGCGTCAGCGCCATCGACAGGGTGATGGTCAGCACCAGCAGGTCGTACAGACGCGGCTCGAACAGGCCCTGATCGCGACCGATCTTGAACACCACAAACGCAAACTCACCGCCGGCAGCCAGAACGATACCGAGGCGAATTGCGCTGATCTTGTTCAGCCCGCCGGCCAGACGCCCGACGACGAACAGCAGCGGCAATTTCAGCCCGATCAGCAGCAGGGTAAGGCCCAACACGGTGATCGGCGCGCTCAACAACAGGCTGAGATTGGCGCCCATGCCGACGCTGATGAAAAACAGCCCGAGCAGCAGGCCTTTGAACGGTTCGATCTGCGCTTCCAGCTCATGGCGATATTCCGAATCCGCCAGCAGCAGACCGGCGAGAAACGCCCCCAGCGCCATCGACACACCGACCAGATCCATCAGCCACGCCGTGCCGATCACCACCAGCAACGCGGTGGCGGTGGACACTTCCGGCAGTCCGGTTTTCGCCACCACGCGGAACACCGGACGCAGCAGATAACGCCCACCGATCACCACCACAGCAATGCCGCCGAGCACCTGCAAGCTGTGGCGGATATCGTCGGCGGTGCTGGTGTGGTGATCGACGCCAGCGAGCATCGGCACCAGCGCAATCAACGGAATCGCGGCGATGTCCTGGAACAGCAGAATGGCAAACGCCAGACGCCCGTGGGGACTGGTCAGTTCCTTGCGTTCGGCGAGGCTTTGCAGGCCAAAAGCGGTAGAAGACAGCGCCAGACCGAGGCCCAGCACAATCGCGCTGTTCAGCGGCTGACCGAACACCGACAGCGCCAGCCCGCCGATCACCGACGCGGTCAGCAGCACCTGCGCCAGGCCAACGCCGAACACCGATTTGCGCATCACCCACAAGCGTCGCGGCGACAGCTCCAGGCCGATGATGAACAGCAGCAACACCACGCCCAGCTCGGAAATATGCGCAACGCTTTGCGGATTACCGATCAGGCCCAGCACGGACGGGCCGATGATCACCCCGGCAAACAGATAACCGAGCACAGCGCCCAGTTGCAGACGTTTGGCCAAAGGCACGGTGAGCACCGCCGCGAACAGAAACACGACAGCGGCTTGCAACAGATTGCCTTCATGGGGCATTGGAACGACTCCTGACTACGGATACGGCGGGGGGTGGCAAGGATAAGGGTTGACCGGATTTCAGATCCACCAAAGATCCCTTGTAGGAGTGAGCCTGCTCGCGATCGCGGTGGAACAGTCGACATCATCCGTGACTGACAAACCGCTATCGCGAGCAGGCTCACTCCTACACTGGATTTCCGGTGTCGCTGTAATAATTTGCATCAACTGGTTACATTTATAACCCTTGCGCATCAATTTCCGGAAACGCCATGGCCATCAACTTCGACCTCAACGACCTGCAAGCCTTTCGCGCGGTGGTCGAGCAGGGCAGTTTTCGCAAGGCTGCCGACACCGTGCGCCTGTCGCAGCCGGCGCTGAGTCGGCGCATCGAAAAGCTCGAAGACGCCCTCGGCGTGAAACTGTTCGAGCGCACCACGCGCAAGGTCAGCCTGACCCAAGCCGGACGCGGTTTCATGCCCAGCGTCGAGCGGTTGCTGGATGATCTCGACATCGCCTTGCTCGGCATCAGCGAAGTCGCCTCGACCCGTTTGGCGCATGTCACCGTCGCCTGTGTGCCATCGGCGGCGTACTACTTCATGCCGCGCGTGGTCGCGCGCTATCACCAGCAATTTCCGCGAATCAAAGTCAAAGTCCTCGATTCCAGCGCGCATGATGTGTTGAGTGCGGTGGTCAATGGCGAGGCGGATTTCGGTTTGAGTTTTCTCGGCACGCAGGATGCCAAAGTCGAGTTCGAACCGCTTGTGCAGGAGTGCTATGTCGTCGCCTGTCGCCGCGATCATCCGCTGGCCGGGCGCAGCAGCGTCAGCTGGGACGAGTTCTATCAGCAGGACTACATCGCGCTGGACAAGACTTCGGGCAATCGCTTCCTGCTTGATCAGGCCTTGGGCGGGGTGGTGCCGCAGCGTCAGAGCATTTGCGAGACGCGGCACGTGACGACGATGATCGGCCTGGTGGAGGCGGGTTTGGGCGTGGCGGCGGTGCCGTTGATGGCGATGCCCGGGCCGGACCATCCGATCCTGACGCGGGTGCCGCTGACCGAGCCGCAAGTGATGCGCAGTGTCGGCATCATCAAGCGCCGGGATCGTACGTTGACCCCGGCGGCATTGGAACTGGAGCGGCTGGTCGTCGAGATGCGCGTCCAGCCGCCAACGATCAGCGCTTGACCGAATCCAGTCCGGTGGCCTGCACGTCAGCCTGAGCGGCCGGTGCTGCGAGGTAGGCGAGCAAGGCTTTGGCCTCTTCTGGATGCTCGGCCGTGACCGGAATACCCGCGGCAAAACGCGTCACCGACTGCACCGATTCCGGAATCTTCGCGACGAAGCTCACGCCCGGTACCGGCAGCAATTCACTGACCTGCTGGAAGCCCAGTTGATAGTCGCCCGTGGCAACCACCGAACCGACCGGGATCTTGGCGATCATCTTGGCTTTCGGTTTCAGCTGATCTTCGATACCGAGTTTCTTGAACAACTGCTGCTCGATATACACGCCGCTGGCGCTGTCGGAGTACGCCACCGATTGCGCGTCGAGCAGGGTCTTCTTCAGGCCGTCAACGCTGCTGATGTCCGGTTTCGCTGCACCTTCACGCACCACCATACCGATCCGCGAATCCGCCAGTTCAACGCGGGACGCCGGGTCAACCTTGCCCTGTTTGATCAGTTCATCAAGGGCGTAACCGACCATGATCACCACGTCGGCGTGCTCACCGCGCGCCAGACGATTGGGGATCGCTTCCGGTGCCTTGCCCATCGACGGGCCGAGGCTGGTGGTCAGGGTGTTGCCAGTCGCAGCGGCGAATTTCGGCCCGAGGATCTTGTAGGCGGCAGTGAAACCACCGGAGGTCATCACGCTCAATTCTTCCGCCTGGGCCGCGAAGTTGAAGGCGAGACCGGCGAGCAGGGCGGTGACAGTAAAGAGTTTTTTCATGGCGAGTTTTTCCTCAGGCCGCGACAGGTTGCAGACGACCACCGGCACGGCGGTACAGATAAAGCGTGGCGCACAGTGCGCACAGGGCACCGATGCTCATCCAGTAACCCGGCGCGGCTTTGTCGCCGGTGTACTGGATCAGGAAGGTCGACATCGCCGGGGTGAACCCACCGAAGATCGCTGTGGCCAGGCTGTAGGCCAGCGAGAAACCGGCGACGCGCACTTCCACCGGCATGATTTCGGTCAGCGCCGGAATCATCGCGCCGTTGTACAGACCGTAGATGAACGACAGCCACAACAACGACAGCAGCATGTTGGTAAAACTCGGCGCCTGCACCAGGAACGACAGCGCCGGATAAGTCGTGGCCAGGGCCAGCAGGGCCATGCCGATCAGCACCGGGCGACGGCCGATGCGGTCCGACAACGCGCCGCCAATCGGCAGCCAGAAGAAGTTCGACACACCCACCAGCAGCGTCACCAGCAGCGCGTCGGAAGTGCTCAGGTGCAGCACGGTTTTACCGAAGGTCGGCGCGTACACGGTGATCAGGTAGAACGCGGTGGTGGTCAGCGCGACCATCAACATCCCGCCCAGCACCACGCCCCAGTTCTGACCCAGGGTGCGGAATACTTCGCGCATGCTCGGACGATGTTTGCGCGCGGCGAACTCTTCGGTCTCCGCCAGGTTGCGGCGCAGGAAGAAGATGAACGGGACAATCATGCAACCGACGAAAAACGGAATGCGCCAGCCCCAGGCCGCCACTGCTTGCGGCTCCATCCACTGATTCAGACCGTAGCCCAGCGCAGCCGCGACGATGATCGCCACTTGTTGACTGGCCGACTGCCAAGCGGTGAAAAAGCCCTTGCGGCCCGGTGTCGCGATCTCGGACAGATACACCGAAACACCACCCAGTTCTGCACCGGCGGAGAAGCCTTGCAGCAGCCGGCCGATCAGCACCAGCGCCGGTGCGAACAAGCCTATGGTTTCGTATCCGGGCACCAGCACGATCAATATCGTGCCGCTGGCCATGATCGACAGGGTGACGATCAGACCTTTGCGCCGACCGACATCATCGATGTACGCACCGAGCACGATAGCGCCCAGCGGACGCATCAGGAAGCCTGCGCCAAACACCGCGAAAGTCATCATCAGGGAGGCGAACTCGCTGCTCGCCGGGAAGAACACCGCCGCGATCTGCGTGGCGTAGAAGCCGAACAGAAAGAAATCGAACTGTTCGAGGAAGTTGCCCGAGGTCACCCGGAAGATGGCACCGGCCCGCGAGCCGTTGGTAGGGATTGAGGCTGTCATTGAAAAGTACTCCACCGCTTTTATGACGTGCGCTACGGAGAAGCGGCGCACGGTTTTTATTGAGGTGGATGGTGGCGCAGATGTAACAATCTGTTAATTGCATTGTTGGCATGGATTGATGCGTGTTGCGGATCAATCCGTGACGTGGAGCGCTGTCAATGTGGGAGCGAGCCTGCTCGCGAAGGCGTCTGGTCAGGCGGTGATTTTTGCAGGTCGACCGGGTACATATCCGTTGCTGCGGTAACGGCGGCTTAGGGTTCCGCCCTTACGGCGGGTCACCTTTTTCAAACGCCGGAGTGCCGGCCCAGCAAAAAGGTAACCCAAAAGGCTTGCTCCTGCGTTCGGCCCTCGCAGGCTCGGGTTCCTTCGCTGCGGGATCGATCCTGGCGCAGCGGCTCCGGTTTGCTTCGCTGCACCTACACTCGCTGTGTACGACTGCGTCGTACGGTCGCTGCGCTCCCACGCCCGGATCAATCCCTCCACTCAGCCTTCCGACGTCGCCCGTAGATCAAGATCAAAAGCACTCGAGCTAACGCTCATTGTTGAGTGGGGCGGCTTCGCCGCGAGCAGCTGCGCTGCATTGCTTTTCTGTGGGAGCGAGCCTGCTCGCGAAGACGGCCTGACAGCCGACCTGATCTTGAGGTTGTGCCCAATCCAACTGTAGGAGCTGCCGAAGGCTGCGATCTTTTGATCTTGCTTTTGCTTTTGCTCCTGCTCTTTGTAGGAGTGAGCCTGCTCGCGATAGCGATATGTCAGGCGAAACCGATGTTGGCCGGTCGAATGCCATCGCGAGCAGGCTCACTCCTATAGGGGCGGGTTACCACTCTGCCTACGCCGTAGCCGACACTGCACTTGGTTCGCGAGGTACCTCAGTCGCGCCGTTCCCAACCTGCACAGGCATGCTCAGAAACGGCGGAAGCGGGCAATCGAGCAAGTCGGCGACGGCCCGGAACAACTCCGCTTCGGCCACGGTGATCACGCCGTCGTGCATCACGCAGCGGGTCATCGCATCGAGCAGGGCGGGGCGCTCCTCCGGCATGAGATGGCGCAGACGGCTGAGCGCGGTTTCCAGCCCGATTAGTTCTTCCAGATCGGCGCGAATCTCTGGTGGTCGCTCGAATGCGAGCCCTTGCCACGCAGATTCCAGCGCCTGCGCCACCGTCGCTTGATCATTTTGACCGGCGCGGGCCAGCGCGCTGAGCAGTGCCAAGAGTTCTTCGGCGCACTGGAACAGACCGAATTTGAACTGCACCGGCGCCGCGCCCAGCACATTGCGTTCGACGATGCGCAACAGCGTCCACTCAAGCAGTTCGGTCTGGTTGTCGGCTTCAATCAGCGCGATCAGGTTGGCATCGACCCTGGGGAAACTTTTGCCGAGCTGTTGCAGGCTTGGTGTCGCCAGATCGAGCAGTGGCAAACGCAGGCCCGGCTGTAGTGACAACAGTGGATTTTGCAGCTGTTCCAAATGCTCGAACACCGCGTCGTCGACGGATCCCCTCAGTATGTCGAACTGCATGCCCAGCACGGGCGCCGAGCGTGACAGCAACAACCCGTAAACGATGGCTTGAGCGCCATCGACGCTGCGCGCAGCGTCTCTGAGTACCTGCGGAATATCGTCGAGCAAACGGCGCGCCTCAAGCAAATGTTCTGCCTGCGGCGCGCCGATCGCTGCAACTGAGGCTTGCGCCGCACTGAAGTCGTAAAGCACCGCCATGGCGGCAGCCGGGACACCGCCAAATGCATCCGCCATCGGCAGGTCGGGTTTGGCCGGCAGCTCTACGCTCGGCGCGGCGATCTTGACGAAGCTGCCATCCCATTGCGCATCGACCCGGCGGATCCGCTCGCTCAAATCCGGATGCGAGGCCATCAGGTCGAACGAAGAAGTGCCCGAGCCGAAATACAGATGGCTGAACTCGGCAGCACGCGCGGCATTGAGCGTGGCGCCCAATTCATAACCACCGATTTTTTTCAGTGCACCGGCAATGCTTTGCGGGTTGCGCGTGTATTGCACAGCCGTCGCGTCAGCGAGGAACTCGCGCTGGCGCCCGATCGCTGCCTTGATCAGGTTGCCGAAATACGACCCGGCAAATCCTGCAACGCACAGGACAAAACCCACCAGCGCGGTGAGCGCGACAAACTTGCTGCGACGCGCGGCTTCTTTGCCCACCGTTTCGGTGCCACGCAGGATGTAGCTTCCGGTCAGGCCGAGCACGAGGATGCCGTGAACGATAGCGATCAACCGGGTATTCAGGCGCATGTCACCGTTGTAGATGTGGCTGAACTCATGGGCGATGACACCTTGCAACTCTTCGCGAGTCAGCAGATTGATCGCGCCCTGAGTCACGCCGATCACCGCGTTTTGCGGCGTCATGCCTGCGGCGAAGGCGTTGATGCCCAGCTCCGGCAGCAAATACACCGGCGGAACGGCCGTGCCTGAGGCGATGGCCATTTCTTCCACCACGTTGAGCAGGCGCTGCTCTTCAAGAGTCTGCGCGTTATGGTTGATCAGCCGGCCATTGAGGCTACGCGCAATGACTTTGCCGCCGGCGGACAACTCCGAATGCTTCGCCGTACTGCCCAGCAGCACGACGCTGATAACTACCGCGGATACGGTTCCGACCAGCTCCCAGCTCATTTCTAGATCGAAGAGGACATTGCCGTCGCCGTCTTCCACCGGAATGATCATCATCAAGCAGGACGCGGCGATCAGGCTCAGAACGGCCAATCCCATCAGAACGATGAGCAGCAGAGTGCGGCGCTTGGCCTGGCGCTGTTGTTGGAAAAAATTCATGGTGCCATCCGTTGGCTGGGGTCAGAACGAAACCTGTGGCGCTTGCTGAATCGCCGCGCTGTCGGCGAATGTCAGCAGCGACGCGTCGGCAGCATGGCCGAACAGCGGGGCGAACACGGCAGCCGGAAAGCTCTGTTTGAGGGTGTTGTAGCTCATCACCGCATCGTTGTAAGCCTGGCGAGCAAAGCTGACTTTGTTCTCGGTGCTGCTCAGCTCTTCGCTCAATTGCTGCATGTTTTGCGAAGCCTTGAGATCCGGATAGGCTTCGACCGTCACGTTCAACCGGCCCATCGCACTACTCAGTGCGCTGTCCGCCTGCCCGAGCTGGACGATGTTCTGGGCATTGCCCGGCTGCGCCTGAGCTGCCTGCAGGCCTGCAACCGCGTGGTTGCGCGCTGCGATCACTGCTTCCAACGTCTCACGCTCATGAGCCATATAGCCCTTGGCGGTTGCCACCAGATTGGGGATCAGGTCGTAGCGACGTTTGAGCTGCACCTCGAGTTGCGCAAACGCATTGTTGATTTGATTGCGGCGGGCAACGAGGCGGTTGAAGAGCTGGATGGCGTAGAGGGCGAGGAGGCCGGCAATGACCAAAAGGATGATGAGAGTGCTGTTCACGGTGATGTCCTTATTCACACGGCAGAAAGGGGCGCGGCATGTTAGCGCAAATCCGACGGGTCTGTGGCAGCGGGCCACCTTTCGCTGCGGGCCAGATCGGCAGCGTCAATTTCTCAGCCTGCCTGAGCACAAAAACAAGGAATGTTTCCCGCGCCGCGCAGTCGGAGTTCAGGTACTACTCATCTGAAAGAGGTTCACCGATGAACAGCAAAACCCTAATCGCCAGTCTGGCCCTCGTTGCCGGTATTGCCGGGATCACGCCCATTGTTCAAGCGGCGCAAACCTCCAGCGAACCCGCCGTGCAATCGCCGACCAGCGACCGCCAACTGAAGGTCAACGACCGCGCGCCGGAAATGTACCAGCGCGAGGACAAGGCTTTGAAGAACTGGAAAGCCAAAGGTCTGAAAGCACCGATCGAACAGGCGCAGTGGGTGCAGATCAATGACAAGTACGTGATGGTGATGATCACCAACGGCACGATTGTCGAGATGCAGCCGGTCGAGCGATAGGCCCGGTTTTACAATTGGCCATGGATGGCTGATTGTATTCGAACGGCGTTCCGGTAAAACAGCGGGCGTTTGAATGAGGAACAAGGGATTGGACAAGAAACTTCTTTACCGCAAAGTGAATACTCGTACGTGGGGTGTTCGTCGCAACGAATCAGTTGCGCATTACCGCGATCAGCGCAACAGCAAAGCCGCAAGCCGTCACGAAGCCATGCGAAGTTCGATGCATCCGGGCAAACAATACGGAAGAGACTACACCCCGCTTTTTCGCTTCCTGTTGTCTCGCGTTGGCGGCCCTTGGGATTCCATTTTCGGTGAGGCTGTCGCGCGACTTGATCAATCCGCCCCAGTGTTCTGGATGGTTGCCATCCATGAAGAAGATCGCCAGGACATCGTGCGACTAGGTGAATCCAGCTATTTCAGCGGGCTGTATGTCGATGAGCAAAATCGGCTGCAAATGGTCAATCCGAAACTGACGGCGCAGGACATGACGCCGCATTGCGAGTGCTGTACGCACACATTCAACGGTGTGGTCTTTGGACAAACCGCAGGATTGGGCCCCCGCACATCGTCAGTTGTCGACGCAGAAGACCCGCCAGCATGAATCAGAGCAGTTCTCCCTTGTCCCACAGACTCACCAGCTCCCCGGGCGCCTGGTTCTCCGGCACTTTCAGCACCATTTCCCCGGACTGATAGCGTACTTCAATCTGAAAGAAGCGTTGATCCCCACGCCCGGATTCGCTGTTGTCCAATGGCAGACAGCCCTCCAGCACCGAGCAGATTCTCGAACGCTGATTGATGTCGCATTGCGCGAATTCGATTTCCCGTGGGCGGCTCAGGCTGTGAATCGCTGCAACGCCACCCTGGCGAGATACGCGCAAAACGGAATCGTCATCCAGCTCGGGTAGCGTTTTCATACAGCCTCCTCGGATTATTCGATACCGACCTGTGCCCAGGCTTGCTGAACTGCGTCGGCTGCTTCGGCGCCGAAGCGCTGGCCGGCATGGTCGATGGTCAATTTTGCGAACGCGTCGAACGTTGCCTCCTGGCTCAATCGGTCATCGCACAGCGTGTCATACCAGATCTTCCCGGCCTTTTCCCAGGCAAAGCCGCCGAACGCCTGGGCCGCCAGATAAAACGCACGGTTGGGAATGCCGGAATTGATGTGCACGCCGCCATTGTCTTCGCTGGTGATGACGAACTTGCGCATGTGATCCGGTTGCGGATCCTTGCCCAGCAGCGGGTCGTCATATGCCGTGCCGGGGTGTGACATCGAGCGCAGGCCCTTGCCCTGGATCTTCGGCATCAGCAGGTCGGCGCCGATCAACCAGTCGGCCTGCTCGGCGGTTTGCCCGAGGGTGTATTGCTTGGTCAGCACACCGAATACGTCCGAGAGCGACTCGTTCAGCGCGCCGGACTGATTGGCGTAAATCAGACCGGCCTCGCTTTCGGTGACGCCGTGGGCCAGTTCATGGCCGATGACGTCGAGCGAGCGGGTGAAGCGCTGGAAGATTTCGCCGTCGCCGTCCCCGAAGACCATCTGCGCGCCGTTCCAGAATGCGTTCTCATAACCTTGCCCGTAGTGCACGCTGCCAATCAGGGCGAATCCCTGATTGTCGATCGAGTCGCGACCGAGCACTTTCCAGAAGAAATCATAGCTGGCACCCAGCGCATCGTAAGCCTCATCGACCGCCGGATCCCCCGACGCCGGCTGGCCCTCGAGGCGCACCGGCATGCCCGGCAAGAGCATTTTGTTCTGCGCATCATGCACGCTGCGCCGGGCCAGGCCGGGTTTGGTCGCCTCCGGCAGAATCGCCCGCGCCGGCGGCTGCGAAGGGCGGCCGGGGTTGGGCAGCAGGCTGCGTACATGGTTGAGTGTTTGCATCGCAGCGTTGCGTTGCGGCTCGGAGCCGTGCGCAATGATGCGGTTGAGGATGTAGGGCGGAATGAAACTGCGCAGCAATCGAGAGTCGGTCATCAAAGCATCCTTGTCGTCATACGATGTCGATACACATGTGAGCGGCGACGCGGGTTTTCGGTTCCATGGATTGCCATCGGCAACGGATTCTGCGAAAAACGCCGCCTGCGAAAAATCTCAACAGAGCCAACGACATGACAGACGAACTGCAAATCATCGACCTACAACCGGGCGACGGCAAAGCCGCGGTGAAAGGCGCACTGATCACCACCCAATACACCGGCTGGCTGGAAGACGGTACTGAGTTCGACTCGTCCTGGAGCCGAGGCAAACCGTTTCAGTGCGTGATCGGCACTGGCCGCGTGATCAAAGGCTGGGATCAGGGCCTGATGGGCATGCAGGTCGGCGGCAAACGCAAATTGCGGGTGCCGGCGCATCTGGGGTACGGCGAGCGGACCATGGGCAAGATTCCGCCGAATTCGAATCTGGTGTTTGAAATTGAGTTGCTGGAGGTTTTGACGCGGGAGGATTGAGGTCTGAGGAACGTGCGTCTGGATGAAGCCACCCTCATCCAAACGCTCGCAACTTCGGATGCTCAGGTGAACATCTCTATATCGTCAATCGTGTCCTCAATGACGCCCTGCAGCGAGGGCATCCGGCGCTTTAGGTTTTCAAGCTCCGGCAAAATGGTTTCGGTATCCAGTCTTCCATGCCGACGAGCGATATGGCCCAGGGCGGTGATGGCAGAGGCAGCGATCGCTTCGGTTTCGCTGGAGAGATGCTGGAAGCAGATTTGCTGAGCCCAGT
Organism: Pseudomonas moraviensis; assembly: GCF_900105805.1. Taxonomy (NCBI): domain Bacteria; kingdom Pseudomonadati; phylum Pseudomonadota; class Gammaproteobacteria; order Pseudomonadales; family Pseudomonadaceae; genus Pseudomonas; species Pseudomonas moraviensis. The sequence continues at coordinate 1,114,632 of NZ_LT629788.1, forward strand.
TGCCATCGGGTTCATTCAAACCAATGGAAATCAGTGCGCGAATGACATTTTCCTGAGCGCCGCTGGCCAGTAATCGTATGGATTCATCATGATCTATTGACGGGTCTTGGTAGGTGAGGCTCACTTTCTTGCTCCCAAAATATTGCCTTTGGTATCTACTTTCTTGGCTTTGATCAATGCGTTTTTCATGTCCTGATGGAGTTTATCCCATGGCCTTACGTGTCCGTGGTAGACGTCTCCACCAGTGCGATCAAAAATGACTAACTCATTAGCATCGGGATCGACTCCAATCCTGCGCGCAGATGTAGGCTTTACCTGAACCGAACTCTCCAACGCGTTCTGCCCATTCGAGGGGCCTTTGCTTTTGACTGGCGTGTCTTTTTTTCCATGATAACTGGCAGCGTCGAACTCAAGTGCCAAGACAATGTAAAGAGGCTTTATTCCCGAGCCAGCCGGAAAGACCAGGATAAAGTCTAGGTATTCAGGCGGGTAAACTGGATTGACAATGATTTTGTCCGCCTGCTCGGTCGGCGGATATACCCAGATGTGGGGAACCTGCGGCGCACTTTCCAGCGGCGGAATTGCCGATCCGCGTGACGAGTCTACTGAGGGAGTCCAGAGTAGGGTCGACCCATTGCCAAAATCTGCGACGTGCGAGGCGCCTTGCTTGACGAACTGGACGACAGGAATCATTTCCCAATCGCTGCGCGTTTGAGTGTTGTATCCGTATCCTTTCAACGTGCCGTCGGGCTGCTGTTCTACGTGCAATCGAACCCGAGTCCGAGCCGTCTCAAGCGACTGTAGCTGCTCCTCTGTGTAGAGAGCGCTATCGGCGAGACTCGATGGCCACAGCAGCGCAACCAATCCGAGCAACCCGCCTGCGACGACACCGCCGGTAGCCAGGCTTGTGCTACTTGCGGTCGCAGCGCTGGCGCTCAGACTGCCAGAGCTGCCGAGAGCAAAAGCTCCGATCGACGCTTGCAAACTGCTCGCGCCAATTGCCTTGAGTGCGATATTCCCGGCGGCGTCACGTTCACGCCCCGCTAGCAAGGACAGCGTTCCATAATCCGAAATTTTCCCAACCGGTATGAATCCGGATGGATTGGCATCATTGATGACGCCGTTCGGCAGCTTGCAACTCTTCGCAAACACACAGCCGCTTAAATTGTGCTGTTGTCGTATGGCCTGATTGCCAAGTCGATCTTCGTGAACCTGTTGCCGCGCCAGCATGTCTTCATAAGCGCCATGCGCGGCCTCGCGCTCAGCAAGTTCGCTGGCAGTCATGTAGCGGGTGGTGATGTGGTGTCCATCTCCCTCTGGCGGGTTTTGGACCCGGGGGATGTCTTTCTTGCGAGCCATGAGCGTCCTTGTCCGTTGTTAAAAAACGAAGCGGACGCTAAAGCAACGACGGAGTGATGGATGTAGGACGCGTCTGAAATTTTTGCAGTTGTCAGGACTGTAAAAAGATCAAATCCATTGCCAGACAGGTCAACATATCGCTTTACCCTCCCGCCCAAACCGCTCCCGATAAACCGACGGCGGTACGCCCACCACGCTGCGAAACGCCACGCGAAAACTCTCCACCGATCGATAGCCGCAGCGCTGGGCGATCTGCTCGGTGTGTTGGTGTGTGCTTTCCAGCAACTCCCGCGCTCGCGCCAGGCGTTCATGTTGCAGCCAGGCTTTCGGCGATTGGCCGCTGGCTTCGGTGAAGCGCCGCAGAAACGTGCGCTCGCTCATTGCTGCTTCGCTGGCCAGATCGCGGACTTCCAGCGGTTCGTGCAGGCGTTCGCGGGCCCATTGCATGACTCGCGATAAATCGCTGCGTGGTGTCGGGCTGACCGGGGTGGGGATGAATTGGGCCTGGCCGCCGGTGCGTTGCGGCGACATGACCAGGCGCCGCGCGACGGCGTTGGCGACCTGTGTGCCGAAGTCGCGTGCCACCAGATGCAGGCAGGCGTCAATGCCCGCCGCGCTGCCGGCGGAGGTGATCAGTTGGCCTGCATCGACATACAGCACGTCCGGATCGACCTCGATGGCCGGAAAACGTTGGGCCAGTTCGCTGGTGTAGCGCCAGTGGGTGGTGGCGCGGTGGCCGTCGAGCAAGCCGCTGGCCGCAAGGACGAACACCCCGGAGCAGATCGACAGCAACCGCGCGCCTCGGCCATGGGCCTGACGCAATGCGTCGATCAGCGCTGGCGGTACCGGGGCGTTGCGGTCGCGCCAGCCGGGGATGACGATGGTGCGCGCTTCGGCGAGGAGTTCGAGGCCGCCATCGGCCAGCACCTGAATGCCGCCCATGGCGCGCATCGGGCCTTGATCGACCGCGGCGATCGCATGCTCATACCAAGGGAACTCGAACTCCGGCCGGGCCAGGCCGAAGATCTCCACGGCAATGCCAAACTCGAACGTGCAGAGGCCATCGTAGGCCAGAATGGCAACCAGATTGGGCTGAGTGAGCATTTGGCGGAAAACTCCCGGTCGGTGTCTTGCGCGCCACTGTAGCGGTAAGCGCCGTCTCGATAAAGTCTGTTCATCCCCCACAGACAAAGGAGCCACACAACATGACCAGCCTGGTTCGCGACATCCCCGCCGCACCTTCGGCGATTGCCCTGATGCATTTCAGCAATCGTCTGACCTTCGAAACCGATTGTTCCGACGTATTCAGCAGTCACGAGGCCGGCGAGGTCGATTTTGTTCTGGTGGATGTGCGCGGCCCATTGGCGTTCGAGCGCGGGCATGTGCCTGGCGCGATCAATATCCCGACACGCTTGCTCACGGCGGAACGCTTGGCCGATTACCCGAAAAACACGTTGTTCGTGGTCTATTGCGCCGGACCGCATTGCAACGGCGCGAACAAGGCGGCGGTGAAACTGGCCGCACTGGATTACCCGGTGAAGGAGATGATCGGCGGCGTTACCGGATGGCTGGATGAAGGCTTCAAACTGAGCGCGGCGTCAGTCGCCAACACACCTGTCGCCTGCGAATGCTGATCCCTGTGCAGGAGCTGCCGGAGGCTGCGATCTTTTGACGAATGTTCCCACGCTCTGCGTGGGGACGATCAAGATCAAAAGATCGCAGCCTTCGGCAGCTCCTACGGGAAGGATCAACGTTTCTTGCTCTGAAAACAGTCTTGTCCTACAGCCTTCGCACCACCACGGCGCACGCCTTGACCCCCGTCAATGCGTGCGCCGATGTTCTGTAAGTATTTGTCGCTTAAAAACAATTGCCCCCGTGCGCGTCGCCATAGACTGCCGGCCACTTCGGTTTTTGCTGTTAGAACGCCATGACCGAACGCTGAATCGAAAGCTGCCAATAAAAGCCTCCGCACGGGAGTAATAAATGAAAAAGCTAGTGATGTTCGGTGCCCTGGCACTGTCGATGTTGTCCCTGACCGCTGTGGCCGATGATGCCAAGCCGATCCGCATCGGCATCGAAGCCGGATACCCGCCATTCTCGATGAAAACCCCTGACGGCAAACTCACCGGTTTCGACGTGGACATCGGCGACGCGCTGTGTGCGCAGATGAAGGTCAAATGCACGTGGGTCGAGCAAGAGTTCGATGGTCTGATCCCGGCTCTGAAAGTGAAAAAGATCGATGCGATTCTGTCGTCGATGACCATCACCGACGATCGCAAGAAAAACGTCGATTTCACCATCAAGTACTACCACACCCCGGCGCGCTTCGTGATGAAGGAAGGCTCCGGCGTCAAAGACCCGCTGACCGAGCTCAAGGGCAAGAAAGTCGGCGTGCTGCGCGCCAGCACCCACGACCGCTACGCCACAGAAGTGCTGGTTCCGGCCGGGATCGAACTGGTGCGCTACGGCTCGCAGCAGGAAGCCAACCTCGACATGGTGTCCGGGCGTATCGACGCGATGCTGGCCGACTCGGTCAACCTCAGCGACGGCTTCCTGAAAACCGACGCCGGCAAAGGCTTCGAATTCGTCGGCCCTACCTATGAAGACGCCAAGTACTTCGGCGGCGGTGCCGGCATTGCCGTGCGCAAGGGCGATACCGCACTGGCTGAGCAGTTCAACAAGGCCATCACCGAAATCCGCACCAATGGCGAGTACAAGAAAGTCCAGGACAAGTACTTCGACTTTGACGTGTACGGCCATTAATAAGCCGTAAGAAAAAAGTGGCCCCGTTTGCGCGGAGGCCACTTTTTTTGCACCCATGATTTATCCTGCGTTCATATTTGCCATGTAGGAGCTGCCGAAGGCTGCGATCTTTTGACTTTGCTTGTAAAAAACAAGATCAAAAGATCGCAGCCTTCGGCAGCTCCTACAGAAAAATCGGAGATTTCCCATGCAACGCATCGACCACGTTCTGCCCTGGAGCCATTTGGGCAGCGAGCGCTCTCTCAGCGTGTTCCGCTATGGCGCCGGCAGCCGTAAGGTGTACATCCAGGCCAGCCTGCATGCCGACGAGCTGCCGGGCATGCGCACTGCGTGGGAACTCAAGCTGCGCCTGAGCGAGCTGGAACAGCAGGGCCGCTTGCAGGGCGTCATCGAACTGGTGCCGGTGGCCAATCCGATCGGCCTTGATCAGCATCTGCAAGGCAATCACATGGGCCGCTTCGAGCTGGGCAGCGGCAAGAATTTCAACCGCGCGTTCGTCGAGCTCAGCGCCCCGGTGGCAGCGCTGGCAGGGGAGCGGCTCGGTGCGGATGCCGAGGCCAACGTCGCGTTGATCCGCGAGGCCATGGCTCAGGTCTTTGACGAGTTGCCGGCGGCCAAATCTCAACTGGAAGCCTTGCATCGCTTATTGCTGCGCCACGCCTGCGACGCCGACATCACCCTCGATCTGCATTGCGACTTCGACGCTGCCATTCACCTGTACGCGCTGCCGCAACACTGGCCGCAGTGGCAACCACTGGCGGCGCGGCTGAAGGCGGGTGTGGCGTTGCTGTGCGAGGATTCCGGCGGCAGCTCGTTCGATGAGTCCTGCTCGACGCCCTGGTTGCGTCTGGCTAAAGCATTCCCGCATGCGGCGATTCCGGCGGCGAACCTGGCAACCACGCTGGAGCTGGGCAGCATGGGCGACACCCGTGTCGATCAGGCCCGGGCCAACTGCGAAGCGATTCTCGGCTTTCTCGCCGAGCAGGGTTTCATCAGCGGCGAATGGCCGGCAGCCCCGAACGAGTGCTGTGAAGGCCTGCCGTTCGAAGGCACCGAATACCTGTTCGCCCCGCACCACGGCGTAGTGAGTTTCTTGCGCAATGCCGGTGAATGGGTAGAGCAGGGCGACGCGCTGTTCGAGGTCGTTGATCCATTGCAGGATCGCGTGACCACCGTGCGCGCCGGCACCAGCGGGGTGCTGTTTGCGATTGATCGCGGGCGGTATACCGAACCGGGGATCTGGCAGGCGAAAGTGGCGGGGCGGGTGCCGTTTCGTACCGGCAAGTTGACCAACGACTGAGGATTTCCGTCGGCTTCAATGGCCTCATCGCGAGCAGGCTCACTCCTACAGGGGGAACGCATTCCAAATGTAGGAGCGAGCCTGCTCGCGAAAGGGCCATCAGCCACACCACAAAATTTGGATCCTCCGCCGAGGATGTTAGGCTCCCCCGCGAACCCGACACTCTGTGAAGGAACGCTCCATGCTGAAACTATTCGCCCTGCTAACGCTGCTCGCATCCACCGCCGTCCACGCCCAAACCACCCTGCAATCCGACCTGCCGCTCAAATACCTCGAACAGGTCCACGCCGATGCCGAACCGCGTCCGCTGGTGATTTTCCTGCACGGTTATGGCAGTAACGAGGCCGATCTGATCGGTATGAAATTTCAGCTGCCGGCGCAGTACAACTACCTTTCCGTGCGCGCGCCGATGAGTCTGGGTGAAGGACGTTACCAGTGGTTTCGCAAGAAGGGCGACGGTGCCTACAACGGTGAGACCGATGATCTGAAGGTCAGCGGCCAGAAGCTGCGCGACTTTATCGCTCAGGCGGCGAAGAAATATCACGCCGCGCCGGACAAGGTGTACCTGATCGGTTTCAGCCAAGGCGCGATGATGAGCTACGAAGTGGGCCTGCGCGCGCCAGCGGCCGTGGGCGGCTTTGCCGCGTCGAGCGGGCGCTTGTTGCCGGTGCTCAAGGCCGAACTCAAGCCCGGACAGGCGCCGCTGCCGCTGAGCATCTTTATCGGCCACGGCACCGCCGATGATCCGGTGCCTTACCGCCATGGCACCGAGGCCAACGCGCTACTGCAGAAACTCGATTACCAGCCCGAGTTTCACGCTTATCCGGGCGTCGGCCACAGCATCAGTGCGGCCGAATTGCGCGATCTGAATGGCTGGTTGCAGCGGCTCAATCCTTGACGATGGCTTTGACCAAGGCATCGTGAGTCTTCTTGTCGCTGGCGCGGGAAATCACCTGCACCAGCGCCATCTTCGTCCCTGAGCCGGCCAGTAGCGTGGTGTTCAGCGTCTGGCCACCGCCTTGGGTGGCGGTGCTGTCAACCTGGCGCAGGCCGAGGCCGGTGCCTTTCTGGGTCAGGCTTTTTTCGCTGAGCTTGTTGAAGTCCGGCAGCGCCTTGCGCTGATCGTCGATGAAACTCGACACGCTGCCGTCGAGGAATTCACTGTCGTTATTCTTGACGTTCTGCCCTGCGGGGATCTGGTTTTCCGCGGCGATGACCACGGTTTTGGTCGCCTGATTGGTGTACATCGTGCCCTTGGCGCCGCTCGGGCTGGCGGGCAGCGGGTCGGCGACAAAGCCTTTGGGCAGGACAAAGGCAAACTTGCCGTCGAGCATCGAGACCTTCTCGGTTTTGACTTTTTCCTTGGCGGCGTGCGCATTGATCGCGGTGAAACCGGCGACGGCCGCCAACATCAGGATGACGGCTTTTTTGCTCAACAATGACATCTGAATCTCCGGGAATTGGTCGCGCAAGGCGGGCGATCATCCCACGGAGCGTGCCGGGGATTCCAGCGCGATTCGTCCGGACGGTTATTGCGCTTGCGCCCTGGCCACTGGCCGCGCCAGCAGACGCCGGGTCACCCCCAGCATCGCGACCGAAACCGCCACGCCTACGGCAAAACCGCTGAGGCCCATGCTCGGCAACGTCAATGCCGACACCAGGCAGAATGCCGAAAACGAATACATGCCGGTCGCCGTTGCGCGCAGTAACGCGGCGGTAAACGCTGGGCCGCGGGTCTGTTGCGAGAACACCGCCATGACGCTGCCGAGCACCGGGAATACCGCGAGCAGGCCGCTCCAGCGTTCGCCAACGGTGCTGGCGAGCATCGTCACTACCAGCGTCAGCGCCGCGCCGGCAATCATCCGCCAGATCAGTTTGTCCGACTTCGGCGCCGGCCCGTTCAATACGGGTTGCACTTCAGGAAACAGGTAAGGCGATGCCAGCAGTGCTACCGCCGCAGCAATTACCGAGAACGCCAAGGACCCCGGAATCACCGATAACACCGCCGCCAGCAAGCCCCAAACCGCCAGCGAGATCGTAAGTGCCCACGGCCAATTGGCGCGTTGCGCGACCTGCGCATAGGTGATGCAGAAGGCAATCATCGCGAACATTGCCGACAGCGCCGCCACCGCGGATTGCGCAGCGAACTGCGGGCCTTGTTCGATGGCGAGGAAAAACAGAATCGGCCCGACCACCACCGGCAAACCCGATAGCCATCCCGCCACGCTCGGGCCCCAGCGCTTGCCTGCCAGAGAAATCAGCAGGAGGAAACCGGGAATCAGCAGCAGTTTGAGAATCAGCACGCGGGTGTCTCCGTCGGGTCAGGGTGAGTCACGTTAGCACTGCGGTGAGAAGATTGCTGCCTATGTGTGCAAAGTTTGTATACAAAATTTCAGGCGTGAATCCGGCTATGCTTGGAGCATCACGACGCGCGGAGACATAACGGCGATGAACAGGACACCGAAGCTCGTCCGTGGCTGCTGTGGCATTGGCTTGTGGGCGCTACTGCTCACACCGACATGGGCCAGTTGGCAAGACGCCGTGCCCGGTGCGCAGATCATCGGCAGCGGCGATTTCAGTGTGTTCGGTTTCGATGTCTACAGTGCACGCCTGTGGAGTGCCGCGCGACCGCTGGCGGCCGGCCAGCCCTTTGCCCTGGAGCTGATCTACCGCCGGGCGATCTCGCGCGATGATCTGGTCAGCACCAGCGTCGACGAAATCAAACGCCTTGGCGGCCCCCGCGTCAGTCCGGCGCAACTGGCCGACTGGCAGGTGCAGATGCAGCAATCGTTCGTCGATGTGCAGGCCGGCACGCGTATTACCGGCGTGTATCTGCCGGGGCAGGGTGCGCGATTTTTTATCGGTCAGAAGCTTCAGCATGAAATCGAAGATCCGCAATTTGCCAAGGCGTTTTTTGATATCTGGCTGGATCCGCGTACGCGCAGTCCTGAGTTGCGCGAGCAGTTGTTGGGCGTGAGTCAATAAGATCAGAAGTTCGCATTCCACATGCGGGCGCCGCCAGCTGCGATCTTTTGCTCTTCAACGCTTTGTTCGAAACGACTAAGCTGCCGGGCTCCCGTGTTTGTTTCTGGATGTGTGCGTGAAATTCAGCTTGCCCAAAATCGCCACTGCGCCGTTTTGCCCGCCGGAAGTGGCCGGCAGTGTCGCGGTCGATCCGACTGCTTCATTCTTCAAGCGCGTGCTGCGTTTTGCCGGCCCCGGTTTGCTGGTGTCGATCGGCTACATGGATCCGGGCAACTGGGCCACCGCGATCGAGGCCGGATCGCGTTTTGGTTACAGCCTGTTGTTCGTGGTGCTGTTGGCGAGTCTGGCTGGCATGGTGGTGCAGTGCCTGTGCTCGCGGCTGGGCATCGCCACCGGCCGCGATCTGGCGCAACTGTCCCGCGAGCGCTACAGCACGCCGACCGCACGCCTGCAATGGGGGCTGGCGGAAATCTCGATCATCGCCACCGACCTCGCCGAAGTGCTTGGCTGCGCACTCGCGTTTCACTTGCTGCTCGGCTGTTCGCTGACTTTCGGCATCGCCCTGACCGCGTTCGACACACTGCTGGTGCTGGCCCTGCAGAACCGTGGTTTCCGCCGGCTGGAAGCGATCATGCTGGTGCTGGTCGCGACCATCGGCGTGTGTTTTTTCGTTGAGCTGTTGCTGATCAAACCTTACTGGCCGGACGTGGCGCAGGGCTTCAAACCTTCGCTGTCGGCCATCGGCGATGCCGCACCGCTGTATCTGGCCATTGGCATCCTCGGCGCCACCGTCATGCCGCATAACCTTTACCTGCACACCTCGATCGTGCAGACGCGAATGATCGGCAAGGATCTGGCGAGCAAGCAGGATGCGGTGAAACTGGCGCGCATCGACACCATCGGTTCGCTGGCCCTGGCGCTGCTGGTCAATGCGGCAATCCTGATTCTCGCAGCGGCGGCGTTTCACCAGTCCGGGCACACCGATGTGGTCGACATTCAGGACGCCTATCACTTGCTCGATCCGCTGGTCGGCGGTGCGCTGGCGAGTGTGTTGTTCGGCGTGGCGCTGCTCGCGTCCGGACAGAGTTCGACCTTCACCGGGACCATCGCCGGGCAGGTGATCATGGAGGGCTATTTGAACCTGCGCATCCCGTGCTGGCAGCGGCGCCTGATCACCCGCGGGCTGGCGCTGATTCCGGCTTTTATCGGCGTGTGGCTGATGGGCGATAACGCGATCGGCAAGTTGCTGGTATTGAGCCAGGTAGTGCTCAGCCTGCAACTGCCGTTTGCCTTGTATCCGTTGATCCGCATGACCAACGACAGACAGCTGATGGGGCCGTTCGTCAATCGCTGGCCAACCCGGGTGCTGGCGTGGGGGCTGTTTGTGTTGATCAGTGGGGCGAACAGTTGGTTGATCTTGCAGTGGGCGGTTTGATTGTTGGCCTCTTCGCGAGCAGGCTCGCTCCCACAATGTTGAGTTCATCACTGGGCCAATGTGGGAGCGAGCCTGCTCGCGAAGACTGATCATCAGCCGCCGCTAATGTTGAACAGTGGAACCCGGCCATTGAGCGATGGCCTGTAATCCCAGCTCAGGCTATTCAGACCAAGGCCGCTGGCAAGGATTTGATTCAAAGTCGCCCCGGCAATACTCATCGCCAACGCTTGCCCCGGACACTGATGCCGACCACTGCCAAAACTGAAACTTCGACGGTTGGCGCGCTGCGGCACGAACTCCTCCGGGCGTTCATTCAGCGCCGGATCGCGATTGGCTGCGGCCAACAGCAGGAGAACTGCATCACCCGCTTCAAGCCGCGCGCCATCGATTTCGCATGGGGCAGCAACAAAGCGTCGGGTGTTCTGTACGGGCGGGTCGAAGCGCTGAACTTCCGCCAATAGATTCTCTATCGGTGTTGCATGTAATTCAGGCTGGCGCTGCAACATTACCAACGCATTGCCGATCAGGCCGCCGCAGGCTTCGAATGTCTGCGAGCACAGGCCGATGAGGTTGGCGATCAATGTATCTTGATCGCCTTCGAAACGTTGGGTGATCCCCTGCAATAGCGCGCTGTTCATGTCGGGATTGGTCAACAATTCGATGAAATAACCGCGCAACTGGGTTGCTGCAGCATGCGCGGCGGCGAGTTGCAGGTCATTGCTCAACGGTGACAGGCACGCGACGAAATCGGCGGTCAGTTCGCTGATCGTCCGGCTCTGCGCCGGCGTGAAGCCGAGCGACGTTGCGACCACGGCGACCGGGCCGCGGAACATTGCGTTGTACAAACCGTCGGCATCCGCTGTGAACAGTCGGGCAGCAACCAGCTCACCTGCCTCGCTCTGATCGATCAGCCCCAGCGCCGGTTCGATGGCCGAGCGTGGGCAGCGCTGGCGCTCGCCGTCATTCATGCGCATCAGTCGGCCGATCACCTCGCCGGCCGGACCTTGGGCAATGGCTTGAGGCACCGGTTCCTGCACCGGGCGCACCCGGCAATCGGCGTGCGCCAGCACCGCACACACCGCCCGCGCGCTGCTGGCAACCCACAGTTGCAAATCCTCGTTAAAGGCCAGTCCGCCGCCAGCACGCAGCTCTGAATAGTAAGGATAGGGATCGGCGTGAGTCGCAGCGCGGAGCGGGTCCATGGTTGGCAGCCTTGTCAGCAGAGAAAGTGTTGCTACTATCTGCAGTCCTTGCAGGCGACGATTCGTCCGGGAGCGAACTATGCACGCTGAACATCAGGACATCGGCGTTTCCCAAGTGGCCGCCGCCATCGCCGAGCCGGCGCGAACGAAAATCCTCTGTTCGCTGATGGACGGCCACGCCCGCACCAGCACCGAATTGGCGACGATCGCCGAAGTCAGCGCCTCGACCGCCAGTGCGCACCTGGCGAAACTCAAGGATCTGGCACTGGTGCGCCTGCATGTGCAGGGCCGTCATCGCTATTACAGCCTTGCCGATCAGCGGGTGGCGCAAGCGCTGGAAGCGTTGATGGTGATTGGCCAGAATGCCGCGCCGACGTTCAAGGCGCACACCCCGGATCGCCTGCAATTCGCCCGCACGTGCTATGACCACATGGCCGGAACGCTGGCGGTGTTGTTGCATGACCGCTTGATTGCAGGCGGTTGGCTGGTGCAAACCGACGAGCGGGCGTATCGCCTGAGCGACAGTGGCGAGGCGTTGTTTCTCGGGCTGGGTATCGAAGTGCGGGACCTGACGACTCTGCGCCGCAAGTTTGCCTGCCCGTGCCTCGACTGGAGCATGCGCCGGCCGCATCTCGGTGGCTCGCTGGGCGCGGCCTTGTTGCAAACGGCGCTGAAGCGCAAATGGGTGACGCAGGATCTGGACAGTCGGGCGCTGGCGTTGACGGCGGTGGGGCGCAAGGAGATCAGTGCGCGTTTCGGCTTTGAGTTGCCGTTGGACGGGCAGATCAAAAGATCGCAGCCTTTGCGTTCTGAGGGGTTTCATACTTCCTGACTGTCACCACCATCCCACAGGATTCACTGGCAGCCGACGAGGGGTCATCCATCGGCTTGTTTCACGGCGGTCGAGCCTATACTGTATATGCACACAGTAAAGAGTCCGTGCCATGCAAATCATCGACAAGCTCAGCATCCTCGCCGACGCCGCCAAGTACGACGCCTCCTGCGCCAGCAGCGGTGCGCCCAAGCGTAGCTCCGAGGGCAAGAGCGGGCTCGGTTCGACGGACGGCATGGGCATTTGCCACAGCTATACGCCGGACGGGCGCTGTGTGTCGTTGTTGAAGATTTTGCTGACCAACTTCTGTCTTTACGATTGCCAGTATTGTGTCAATCGCCGTTCCAGCGATGTGCCGCGTGCGCGCTTCACCCCTGAAGAAGTCGTCACGCTGACCATGGATTTCTACCGGCGCAACTGTGTCAGCGGTCTGTTTCTCAGCTCCGGGATCATTCGCTCGGCCGACTACACCATGGAGCAACTGGTGCGGGTGGCGAAGTTGCTCCGTGAAGAGCACGAGTTTCGCGGCTATATCCATCTCAAGACCATTCCGGAAGCCGATCCTGCCTTGATCGAGGAAGCGGGGCGGTACGCTGATCGCCTGAGCGTCAACATTGAATTGCCTACCGATGCCAGCCTGCAAACTCTGGCGCCGGAGAAAGACATCACTTCGATCAAACAAGCGATGAACACCATCTACACTGGCGTGCAGACCGTATTGAACGAGCCGCGCTCGGCCAGGTTCGCACCGGCCGGGCAAAGTACCCAACTGATCGTCGGTGCCGATGACACCGATGACAGCACCATCCTCCACAGCGCCCAATCGCTGTATGGCAACTTCAGCCTGCGGCGGGTCTATTATTCGGCGTTCAGCCCGATCCCTGACAGTCCGAAAAGCGTACCGCTCGCCGCGCCGCCGCTGATGCGCGAGCATCGCCTGTATCAGGCCGATTTCCTCCTGCGCAGCTACGGCTATCGCGCGGACGAACTGCTCAAAGGCCCGGGAAACCTGGCGCTCGACATCGATCCCAAGCTGGCCTGGGCCTTGGAGAATCGCGAGGTGTTCCCGCTGGACCTGAACCATGCCGACGCGTCGCTGATCGCGCGTATTCCCGGCATCGGCTTGCGCACCACCGAACGCCTGGTCGAGCTGCGTCGTCAGCGACGGATCCGTTACGAAGACGTGGCGCGAATGCGTTGTGTGCTGGCCAAGGCCAAGCCGTTCATCATCACCAGTGACTATCACCCGCAGCAGGCGGAAGTCACCAGCCACATGCTCTATCAGCAATTGCGCGACCGGCCGATGCCGCAGCAGATGGGGTTGTGGGGATGATCAGTCTGGATTGTGACGATCTGTTCGACACCTGGCGCCAGCAGGCGCGCTGGTTGCTCAGTCATGAAGTCGATCCGAGTCTGGTGAGCTGGGCGGCGGAAGGAGTGGGCGATCTGTTTGCCAGTGATGAACAGGTGCCCGAAGGCCAGGGGCCGTTTCAGGCGCGTATTCCGCGCGCGCTGCTCGACACCCTCGAACAGGCGGCGCGCTATCGCGGCGAGCAACGCTGGAGCCTGTTGTATGAAGTGCTATGGCGCGTCAGCCATGGCGACCGCACGGCGATGATGGCCGGCGACAAGCTTGGCAGTGAGTTGCAGCGACGCATCAAGCAGGTCAGCCGCGAGGCCCATCATCTGCATGCCTTTGTGCGTTTCATCGAGCGCCCAAAGGATCTGCCCGGGCCGCAATATGTGGCGTGGCACGAACCGGCGCATGACATTTTGCACAGCGCCAGCGAGCACTTCATCGGGCGAATGGGCCAGCATCGCTGGTTGATCGCCACGCCGCGCGACGGTGTGTATTACGACGGTGAGCAATTGATTCACGAGCGGCAGTGCCCGATCGAATGGCAGCAACTGGCGCAGAACGTCGACGACCCCCATGGCGATTTGTGGTTGACCTACTACAGCCACATCTTCAATCCGGCACGGTTGAATCCGAAGGTCATGCAAGGGCATCTGCCAGTGCGGTTCTGGAAGAATCTGCCGGAGGGTGAGTTGATCCCGGGATTGATTACCCAGGCGCGAATGGGCAAGCAGCAGAATGGGCAGGCGAGCGGGATTTCGAGTCGCTCGGGCAAACGCATTGCCGCCAAAAATCAAAAGCAAGCCCTCACCCCAGCCCTCTCCCAGAGGGAGAGGGGGCCGACCGAGGTGTTCTCCCGTCCTACACCGACTTGAAAGTTCGCGTCGAACTCGGGTTTTGAAAAGCACAAAAGATCTCCAGCCTTACACAAACAAAACCAACAACCACAATCAAAAAAGCCCCCCACCAATCACTCGGTGGAGGGCTTTTGAGCATCCGCAGTCGTCAGATCAAACCTTGACGATCCAGCCCGCAGGCGCTTCGATGTCGCCGGTCTGCACGCCAGTCAGCTCTTTGTAGAGCTTCTGGGTCACCGGGCCCACCTCGGTTTCGCTGTGGAACACATGCAGGTGATCGTTATAGCTGATGCCGCCAATCGGCGTGATCACCGCAGCGGTACCGCAGGCACCGGCTTCCTTGAAGTCCGACAGCTTGTCGATCAGCACGTCGCCTTCAACCACTTCCAGACCCAGGCGCGATTTCGCCAGTTCGATCAGCGACAGGCGGGTGATGCCTGGTAGCACCGACGGCGAGTTCGGGGTGATGAACTTGTTGTCGTGGGTGATCCCGAAGAAGTTGGCCGAACCGACTTCCTCGATCTTGGTGTGGGTCATCGGATCGAGGTAGATCGCGTCAGCGAAGTTGGCTTTCTTGGCTTTCGAGCCCGGCATCAGGCTGGCGGCATAGTTGCCACCGACCTTGGCCGCGCCGGTCCCTTGTGGGGCCGCGCGGTCGTAGCTGGAGATCTGGAAGTTGTGCGGAGTCAGGCCGCCCTTGAAGTAGGCGCCGACCGGAATGCAGAAGATCGAGAAGATGAACTCGGGCGCGGTGCGCACGCCGATGTTGTCACCCACGCCGATCACGAACGGACGCAGGTACAGCGCGCCGCCGGTGCCGTACGGCGGGATGAAACGCTCGTTGGCGCGAACCACGGCTTTGCAGGCTTCGATGAACTGCTCGGTGTCGACCGTCGGCATCAGCAGGCGCGCGCAGCTGCGTTGCATGCGCAGGGCGTTCTGGTCCGGACGGAACAGGTTGATCGAACCGTCCTTGCAGCGATAGGCCTTCATGCCTTCGAAGCACTGCTGACCATAGTGAAGGGCGGTGGAGCCTTCGCTGATGTGCAGGACGTTATCTTCGGTCAGGGTGCCTTTGTCCCACTCGCCATCGCGAAAGTACGACAGATAGCGCTTGTCGGTCTTGATGTAGTCAAAACCCAGCTTGTCCCAATTGATGCTTTCGTTACCCATGACACCCTCTATCACTGAACAACCGCCGAAACGGTTCAAGGCTTCTGACGTTTTTTTGGATGGGCACAACAATACTTCATTCTTGAGCGGTTTCGCAGCCCGGACTATCGGATGAGCGACAGATAGACCGCGTCAGCCTCAGGAATTCGCGAGCAGGCTCGCTCCTACAGGGGAATGCATTCCAGAATGTAGGAGTGAGCCTGCTCGCGATGGGGCCATCAATTCCACCAACGCTTACAGGTGCAGCGCATGCCCCAACGCACGCAACGCCGCTTCCTGCACCGCCTCACCCAGGGTCGGATGGGCATGGATGGTGCCGCCGATGTCTTCCAGCCGCGCGCCCATTTCCAGGCTTTGCGCAAATGCCGTCGACAATTCCGACACGCCAACGCCCACCGCTTGCCAGCCGACAATCACATGGTTGTCGCGACGCGCGACCACACGCACGAAGCCGCTCTTCGATTCCAGGGTCATCGCCCGACCATTGGCAGCGAACGGAAAGCTGGAAACAATGCAGTCCAGCCCGGCTACGGCGGCTTCGTCGGGGGTCTTGCCGACTACCACCAGTTCCGGGTCGGTAAAGCACACGGCGGCGATCGCGGTCGGATTGAATTCACGGCTTTTGCCGCTGATCAGCTCGGCAACCATCTCGCCCTGGGCCATGGCGCGGTGAGCGAGCATCGGTTCGCCGCTCACGTCGCCAATGGCGTAGACGTTGCGCATGCTGGTCTGGCAGCGGCTGTCGATCCTGATGGCCGAACCGTTCATGTCCAGATTCAGCGCTTCGAGATTGAAGCCCTGGGTGTTGGGCCTGCGACCGACCGCGACCAGCACCTGATCGGTTTCCAGATTCAGGGTTTCGCCTTGCGGATCGCGCACCTGCAACGTGCCGTCGAAACCCAGCACGCTGTGTTTCAGATACAGCTTCACGCCCAGTTGCTTCAATGCGTCATGCACCGGTTGCGTCAGTTCAGCATCGTAAGCGGGCAAGATACGGTCCTGCGCTTCTACCACACTGACCTCGGCGCCGAGCTTGCGATAAGCGATGCCCAGCTCCAGACCGATGTAACCGCCGCCGACCACGATCAGGCGTTTCGGTACAGACGTCGGCGCCAGCGCTTCGGTGGAGGAGATGATCGGCCCGCCAATCGGCAGGATCGGCAGGTTGACGCTGGTCGAACCGGTGGCCAGCACCAGATGCTCACACTGAATGCGCGTATCGCCGACTTCCACGGTTTTGCCGTCGATGATTTTCGCCCAGCCGTTGACGACCTGAACCTTGTTCTTCTTCAGCAGCGCAGCGACGCCGGTGGTCAGGCGATCAACGATACCGTCCTTCCACTCGACGCTTTTGCTGATGTCGAGGGTCGGCGCGGAAACATTGATGCCCAACGCCGAATGCTGGCTGTGATGCTGCGTCTGATGAAACTGCTCAGCCACATGAATCAGCGCCTTCGACGGAATGCAGCCGACGTTCAGGCAGGTACCGCCCAACGACTGGCCTTCGACCAGAATGGTCGGAATGCCCAGTTGCCCGGCGCGGATCGCCGTAACGTAACCGCCGGGGCCGCCGCCGATGATCAGCAGCGTAGTGTTCAGAGATTGCATGCGCGCCTTACTCCACAAACAAAGTGGCAGGTTGTTCGAGCAAGCCACGAATGGCCTGGATGAAGAGTGCCGCGTCCATGCCATCGACCACGCGGTGATCGAACGAGCTGGAGAGGTTCATCATCTTGCGGATCACCACTTGGCCTTTGACCACCATGGGCCGCTCGACGATTTTGTTCACACCGACGATGGCCACTTCCGGCAGGTTCAGCACCGGCGTGCTGACAATACCGCCCAATGCGCCGAGACTGGTCAGGGTGATGGTCGAACCGGACAGCTCATCGCGGCTGGCCTTGCCATTGCGCGCGGCGTTGGCCAAACGTGAAATCTCCGTGGCACTGTCCCACAGGCTGCGGGCTTCGGCGTGACGCACAACCGGCACCATCAAGCCAACATCGCTTTGTGTGGCGACACCGACATGTACCGCTCCGAGGCGAGTGATGACCTGAGCTTCGTCGTCATAACGGGCGTTCATCTGCGGGAAGTCGCGCAGGGCCACAACCAGAGCGCGGACGAGGAACGGCAGCAAGGTCAACTTGCCACGGCTGGTGCCGTGCTTCTCATTCAGATGAGCGCGCAGTTCTTCGATCGCGGTGACGTCGATTTCCTCGACGTAGCTGAAGTGCGCGGCACGTTGCGTGGCGTCCTGCATGCGCTGAGCAATCTTGCGGCGCATGCCGATGACTTGAATCTGTTCTTCGTCATTACGTTGAGCGTACGCGGCGGCAACGGGTGCCGAAGCGTTCGACTGACCTTGCGCCAGATAGGCCTCAAGGTCTTCGTGCAGCACACGACCGGCCGGGCCGGAGCCGCGCACCAGACGCAATTGAATACCCAGATCCAGCGCATGTTTGCGCACGGCGGGCGATGCGAGGGGGCGTTCGTCTGCTTCGCGAGCAACCATCGGGCCTTGGCAAACAGGCGCAGGGCGCGGCGCGGCTGCAGCAGGTTTGCTCTCAACAACAACGGCTTCAACTTTCGGCGTGACAGGCTCTTTATCGACAACAGGTGCGGCGGACTCTTTAAGATTGCCAGCCCCCTCGACCTCGATGCTGATCAGCACACTGCCGACTGCCATCACTTCACCCGGCTGACCGCCGAGGGCAATGACTTTGCCATGTACTGGCGACGGGATATCGACCATCGCCTTGTCGGTCATCACGTCCGCCAGCACCTGATCTTCTACGACCAGGTCGCCAACCTTGACGTGCCACTGCGACAGTTCTACTTCTGCGATGCCTTCGCCGATGTCCGGCATCTTGATAACGTGCGTGCCCATTCAGACCTCCATGACCCGTTTCAACGCCGCGCCCACTCGGGACGGCCCTGGGAAATACGCCCACTCCTGCGCGTGCGGGTAGGGGGTGTCCCAACCGGTGACGCGCTCGATCGGCGCTTCCAGGTGATGGAAGCAATGCTCTTGCACCAACGACACCAGCTCGGCGCCGAAACCGCAGGTGCGCGTGGCTTCGTGAACCACCACGCAGCGACCGGTTTTCTTCACCGACTTGACGATGGTTTCCAGATCCAGCGGCCACAGGCTGCGCAGGTCGATGACTTCGGCATCGACGCCGGACTCTTCGGCAGCCACTTGCGAGACATAAACGGTGGTGCCATAGGTCAGCACCGTCACGTCCTTGCCCGGACGAGTGATCGCGGCAACGTCCAGCGGCACGGTGTAGTAACCGTCCGGCACCTGGGCTTGCGGGTGTTTCGACCACGGGGTTACCGGGCGGTCGTGGTGGCCGTCGAACGGGCCGTTGTACAGGCGTTTCGGCTCAAGGAAGATCACCGGGTCATCGTTTTCGATGGAGGCGATCAGCAGGCCTTTGGCGTCATACGGGTTGGACGGCATCACCGTACGCAGACCGCAGACCTGAGTGAACATCGCCTCGATGCTCTGGCTGTGAGTCTGGCCGCCATAGATGCCGCCGCCGCAGGGCATGCGCAGGGTCATCGGTGCGGTGAACTCGCCGGCCGAGCGATAACGCAGACGCGCCGCTTCGGAAATGATCTGGTCGGAGGCAGGGTAGACGTAGTCGGCGAACTGGATTTCGGCGACCGGACGCAGTCCGTAGGCGCCCATGCCGACAGCCACGCCGACGATGCCGCTTTCCGAAATCGGCGCGTCGAACACCCGCGAGGTGCCGTACTTGGTCTGCAGGCCTTCGGTGCAGCGGAACACGCCGCCGAAGTAACCGACGTCCTGCCCGAAGACGACGACGTTGTCATCGCGCTCAAGCATCACATCCATGGCCGAGCGCAGGGCCTGGATCATGGTCATGGTGGTCGTGGTCATGGCGGTTTCCAACTGAATATTGTTGTTGTGATCGTTCATGTCAGATCCCCAACTGCTGACGCTGGCGCTTCAAGTGCTCCGGCATCTCTTTGTAGACGTCTTCGAACATGGTCGCGGCGCTCGGGATCTGGCCGCCGGCGAGGGTGCCGTACTGTTCGGCCTGTTTCTGCGCGGCAATCACTTCGGCTTCGAGTTCGGCGCTGACGGCGGCGTGTTCTTCCTCCGACCAGTGGCCGGCCTTGATCAGGTGCTGTTTCAGACGCGCGATCGGATCGCCAAGGGGGAAGTGGCTCCAGTCATCGGCAGGGCGGTATTTGGAGGGATCGTCGGAGGTCGAGTGCGGGCCGGCGCGGTAGGTGACCCATTCGATCATGGTCGGGCCGAGGTTGCGTCGGGCGCGTTCGGCAGCCCAGGCGGAAGCCGCGTAGACCGCGTAGAAATCATTGCCATCGACCCGCAGCGAGGCGATGCCGCAACCGACGCCGCGCCCGGCGAAGGTGGTGGCTTCACCGCCAGCGATAGCCTGGAAGGTCGAGATCGCCCACTGGTTGTTCACGACGTTGAGGATCACCGGCGCGCGATAGACGTGAGCGAAGGTGAGGGCGGTGTGGAAGTCCGATTCGGCGGTGGCGCCGTCACCGATCCACGCCGAGGCGATTTTGGTATCGCCCTTGATCGCCGAGGCCATGCCCCAGCCGACGCCCTGAATGAACTGGGTGGCGAGGTTGCCGGAAATGGTGAAGAACCCGGCGTCCTTGACCGAGTACATGATCGGCAACTGGCGGCCCTTGAGCGGATCGCGCTCGTTGGACAGCAACTGGCAGATCAGGTCGACCAGCGGCACATCGCGCGCCATGAGGATGCTTTGCTGGCGGTAGGTCGGGAAGCACATGTCGTCGATGTTCAGCGCCAGAGCCTGAGCGCTGCCGATGGCTTCCTCGCCAAGGCTCTGCATGTAGAACGACATCTTTTTCTGCCGCTGGGCGACGACCATGCGGTTGTCGTAGATGCGCGTCTTGAGCATCGCGCGCATGCCTTTGCGCAGGATCTCGACCGGCACGTTATCAGCCCATGGGCCGAGGGCGTTGCCCTGGTCGTCGAGCACGCGAATCAGGCCACGGGCGAGGTCGGCGGTGTCAGCAGGTTCTACATCGACAGGAGGTTTGCGCACCGTACCGGCATCGGTCAGATGCAGGTAGGAAAAATCGGTTTTGCAGCCGGGACGGCCCGAGGGTTCAGGGACGTGCAGGCGCAGCGGTTCATACGCTTGGGTCATGGCTTCTACGCTCGATCTTGTGAATTTCTTGTAGTGAGCTGGCAGTCATTCCTGGATAGAGGAAATCTTGTCCTACAACAATCATAGGCGCGGGCAAGAAGAATATTTCTCTGTGTTTCGTTGCGCTGGCGGCCATTTGCAGATAGAAATTCTGCATAAACATAAAAAACAGGTGGTTTTGTCTCATGCGCAAACTGGACCGTACCGACATCGGCATTCTCAATAGCCTTCAGGAGAACGCGCGCATCACCAATGCCGACCTCGCCCGCTCGGTGAATCTTTCACCGACGCCATGCTTCAACCGGGTCAAGGCGATGGAGGAACTGGGCCTGATTCGCGAACAGGTCACGCTGCTGGATGCTGACCTGCTGGGGCTGCACGTGAACGTGTTCATTCACGTCAGCCTGGAGAAACAGGTGGAGGAGGCGCTGCAGCATTTCGAGGAAGCGATCTCTGATCGGCCGGAGGTGATGGAGTGTTATCTGATGGCGGGCGACCCGGACTACCTGATCCGCGTGCTGGTGCCAAGCATCCAGTCGCTGGAGCGCTTCATGATGGATTTTCTGACCAAGGTTCCCGGCGTGGCGAATATTCGTTCGAGCTTTGCGCTGAAGCAGGTGCGTTATAAGACCGCGTTGCCGTTGCCGGCTAATGGATTGACGTTGGGAACCTGAAGATCAAAATATCGCAGCCTTCGGCAGCTCCTACATTTGCACCGTATTCCAAATGTAGGAGCTGCCGCAGGCTGCGATATTTTGACGTTAAAGTTTGTTGAGCGGGATCTTCAGGTAAACCACGCCGTTGTCTTCCGCCGTTGGCATATTCCCCGCCCGCACGTTCACCTGAATCGCCGGCAGCAATAACGTCGGCATGCCCAATCCGGCATCACGCTGGGTACGCATCTCGACGAACGCGGCTTCATCGATCCCGTCATGCACATGAATATTGCTTTTGCGCTGTTCGCCGACTGTGGTCTGGCACTGCGAAGCGCGCCCTTCAGGCGGGTAATCGTGACACACGTAAAGCTTCACGCTGGCCGGAAAAGCCAGCAACTTCTGGATCGACCTGAACAATTGCTGGGCATTGCCACCGGGGAAATCACAGCGCGCGGTGCCGACGTCGGGCATGAACAGCGTGTCGCCAACGAGGATCTGCTCGCCGTCGATCACGTAAGCCATGTCCGCTGGGGTATGGCCGGGGACGTGCAGGGCGGTGGCCTTGAGGTTGCCGATCATGAACGACTCGTTCGGCGCAAACAGGTGATCGAACTGCGAGCCGTCGATACGAAATTCCGGCTCGAGGTTGAACAGCGCCTTGAACACATTCTGCACCTTGCTGATCGATTCGCCGATGGCGATCTTGCCGCCCAGCTCGCGACGCAAGTACGGCGCAGCGGACAGGTGATCGGCATGGGCGTGGGTTTCCAGCAGCCATTGCACCTGCAGCCGGTGCGCACGGACGAAGGCGATGATCCTGTCCGCCTGCTCGGTGCCGGTGCGCCCGGCGGCGCCGTCGTAATCGAGCACCGGGTCAACGATTGCGCAGTGTCCGCCGTCGGCTTCATAGACCACGTAGCTGTAGGTCGAAGAGGCGGGGTCGAGGAACGCTTCAATCAGGGCGGGCATGGCAAAAACCTGTGCTGGGGAATTTCGGGTTGCAACACTTTATGTAAAAACATAATGTTCGCAGCTTAAGTGACCTTCAAGGCCTCGTGCAAATGCAATCCAGTCTGACCGAATGTGAAGTCGCCCAACTGCGTGCCTCGGCCTCCAAAGCCTGCGCGCTGCTCAAGGCCCTGGCCAATGAGGATCGCCTGCTGATTCTCTGTCAACTGACCCAGGGCGAACGCAATGTCGGCGAACTGGAAACCATGACCGGCGTACGCCAGCCGACGCTGTCCCAGCAACTGGGCATTTTGCGTGACGAAGGGCTGGTCGCGACCCGCCGTGAAGGCAAGTACATTTTCTATGGCCTGGCCAGTCACGAAGTGATTCAGGTGATGAAGACTCTCTCGGGGCTCTATTGCGGAGCGGTACTCAAGAGCTGGGAACAGCAATAAATGCCAGCCCCCACACGCCCCTTGTAGGAGTGAGCCTGCTCGCGATAGCGGTGAAACAGTCAATGAAGATGTCGGCTGGTACACCGCTATCGCGAGCAGGCTCACTCCTACAGGTTTTGTGTGAAGGCTGAGAAATCCTTGCGTGCAGCAAAAGGAACAAGCAATGAACGATCAACACTGGGGCCCATCCATCAGTGCGGACATCGTGGTCATCGGCGGCGGGACGGCCGGCATCGGTTTTGTCGCCAGTCTGCTCAAGCGTGACCCGCACCTTAACGTCACAGTCATCGAGCCCAGTTCACAACACTACTACCAACCGGCCTGGACGCTGGTTGGCGGTGGCGCATTTGATGTGAAAGACACCGTCAGGCCGATGAGCAAAGTCATGCCGCGTCAGGCAACGTGGATTCAGGCGAGCGTCAGCGCCATTGACCCGGCTCAGCGTCAACTCACCCTCGATGATCAGCGCACCGTCAGCTACCAGAATCTGATCGTCTGTCCCGGCCTGCGCCTGGCCTGGGAGAGAATCGAAGGCTTGCAGGAAAGCCTCGGCCAGCACGGTGTCACCTCGAACTACAGCTACCAACATGCCCGGTACACCTGGGATCAAGTGCAGAAACTGCGCGATGGCCGGGCGCTGTTCACCCAGCCGGCGATGCCGATCAAATGCGCCGGCGCGCCACAAAAAGCCCTGTATCTCTCCTGCGATCACTGGCGCAAATCCGGGGTGCTGCGCAACATCAAGGTTGAATTCAACCTGGCCGGGGCCGCGCTGTTTGGCGTGCCGACCTTCGTCCCGCCGCTGATGAAGTACATCGAACAGTACAACGCGCAACTGGCCTTCAACTCCAATCTGGTCAAGGTCGACGGCCCGGCAAAAACCGCGTGGTTCGAGATCAAGGACGCCGACGGCAACGTCACCCGCGAGGCGAAAAGCTTCGATCTGCTCCACGTCGTGCCGCCGCAGGTTTCGCCGGACTTCATCGCGCAAAGCGCTCTGGCCGACGCCGCCGGCTGGTGCGAAGTCAACCCGCACAGCCTGCAACATCCGCGTTATCCCGAAGTGTTCGCACTCGGCGATATCTGCGGCACCAGCAACGCGAAAACTGCAGCGGCGGTGCGCAAGCAGATTGTCGTCGTTGCGCAAAACCTCCTGGCCGCGCGCAAACAACAGCCGCTGCCGCTGAAGTACGACGGCTACGGCTCGTGCCCGCTGACGGTGGAGAAGGGCAAGGTGATCCTTGCCGAGTTCGGCTATGCCGGCAAACTGCTGCCGACCTTCCCGCTCGACCCGACCGTGCCGCGGCGGTCGGCGTGGTGGCTGAAAGCGACGCTGCTGCCGTGGTTCTACTGGCACGGCATGCTCAAGGGCCGCGAGTGGCTAACGCGTCTGTCCAGGGTCGACTGAGAAAACCCTATGTTGCTGGCAAGTCTGTTTGGCGTGGTGATGGGGTTGGTGCTCGGTCTGACCGGCGCGGGCGGCGGGATTCTCGCGGTGCCGGCGCTGGTGCTCGGGCTTGGCTGGACGATGACGCAAGCGGCGCCGGTGGCCTTGTTTGCGGTCGGCAGCGCGGCAGCGGTCGGGGCAATCGATGGTTTGCGCCATGGCCTGGTCCGTTACCGCGCGGCGCTATTGATTGCGGCCCTGGGCGCGGTGTTTTCGCCGCTGGGAATCTACTTCGCGCATCAGTTGCCGGAGAAGGTTCTGATGATCCTGTTCAGCCTGCTGATGGTCATGGTTGCCTGGCGAATGTTCAGAAGAGACCGTCAGCAAGCGGGGCCGAGCGATCACGGGCATGCCAGTTGGGGCCAGAAGAACTGCATGCTCAACGAGCAGACCGGGCGCTTCGACTGGACCGCCAAATGCACCGCAACTCTCGCCGCACTGGGGGCGATTACCGGTGTGGTCTCGGGATTGCTTGGCGTCGGTGGCGGGTTCCTGATCGTGCCGGCGTTCAAGCAACTGACCGATGTGCAGATGCGTGGAATTGTTGCGACATCGTTGATGGTGATCAGTCTGATTTCAGCGATCGGGGTGATCGGCTCGTTGCATGCGGGCGTACGCATCGATAGCCAGGGCGCCGCGTTCATCGTCGCGAGCATCGTCGGCATGATCATCGGCCGCAGGCTGTGCGCACGGGTGCCGGCGCGGGCGTTGCAGGTGGGGTTTGCCAGTGTCTGTCTGGTGGTGGCAGCCTGCATGCTTTTTCGGACCTGAAACACTTCTGTGGCGAGGGAGCTTGCTCCCGCTGGACTGCGCAGCAGGCCCTTTTTTAAAGAGCGACCGCTGCGCGCCCGAGCGGGAGCAAACTCCCCGCCACAGTCACATTGTTACAACACCAGGTGCGGCAGCCACAGCGACAGAGCCGGAATGTAGGTGACCAGCATCAGCACCAGGAACAGCACGGCGTAGAACGGCAGCAGGGCTTTCACAGTGCTTTCAATACTGACCTTGCCGATGGCGGAGCCGACGAATAGCACCGCACCCACGGGCGGTGTTATCAATCCGATCCCCAGGTTGACCAGCATGATCATGCCGAACTGCACCGGATCGACGCCGATGTCCAGAATCACCGGCATCAGGATGGGCGTCAGGATCAGGATCAGTGGCGCCATGTCCATCACCGTGCCCAACAGCAGCAACATGACATTGATGCACATCAGGATCACGTAACGGTTGTCCGACAGGGTCAGGAACGCCGTGGTGATCTTCGCCGGAATCTGCATCAGGGTCATGATGTAGCCGAAGCTGGCGGCGAAGCCGATCAGGATCATCACGATCGAGATCGTCCGCACGGTGCGGTGCATCAGCTTGGGCAGTTCACGCCACTTGTAGTCGCGGTAGATGAACATGGTCACGAAGAACGACCACACCACGGCAATGGCGGCCGACTCGGTCGCGGTGAAGACCCCGGAGAGGATACCGCCGAGGATGATCACCATCGCCATCAGGCCCCAAAGGGCTTCGCCGACGATTTTCAGCGCCTGGCGCATCGGGATCACTTCGCCCTTGGGGTAGTTGCGCTTTTTCGCGAAGATCAGGCACAGCACCATCAGGCACGCGCTCATCAGCAAGCCCGGCACGATGCCCGCCATGAACAGCGAGGCGATCGAAACGGTACCGCCTGCGGCCAGCGAGTAGAGCACTGAGTTATGACTTGGCGGGGTCAGCAGGGCCTGCACCGAACCGCTGACGGTCACAGCGGTGGAGAAGTCGCGCGGATAACCCTTGCGCTCCATTTCCGGAATCAGCACCGAACCCACCGACGCGGTGTCGGCCACCGACGAACCGGAGATCGCACCGAAGAAGGTCGAGGCGACGATGTTGACCAGTGACAGGCCACCACGGACGAAACCCACCAGCACCCCGGCACACGCCACCAACCGCCGGGACATGCCGCCCTCGGCCATGATCGCGCCGGCGAGGACAAAGAACGGAATGGCCAGCAGTGAGAACTTGTTTACCCCGCCCGCGACTTGGATCATTACGGCCTGGAAGGGGATGTCGATCCACCACGCACCGATCAGCGCGGCGGCGCCGAGGGCGTAGGCGACCGGCATGCCGATCAGGATCAATACGATAAAACTGCCCAGCAGAATCAGAGCGTCCATTAAACGGCACCTTCGCTTTCTTCAACCAGATCGAACTGCACGACCCGACGCTTGCTCTGGTCACCGAAAAACAGTTTTTCCAGGACAAAAACCAGGGTCAGCAAACCGCCCACGGGAATCGGCAAATAGGTCACGCCCACCCGCAGGGTGGGCAGGGACGCCATGAACTGGTTCCAGGTGGACATGCACAACTTGAATCCCCAGATCGTCATGAAAATGCAGATCAGGGCCATCAGCAGTTGGGAAAAAATCGACGCGGCGCGGCGCAGATGCGGCGGCATGCGGTCGGTCACCATGGCCACGGCCATGTGCGCACCGGCGCGGTAGCTGGCAGCGGCGCCAATAAAGGTGAACACGATCATCAGCAGAATGGCCGTAGGCTCGGGCCAGCTCGAACCGGTACCCAGCACGTAGCGGGCAAACACGCCCCAGGGAATCATCAGGGAAACTGCCAGAACGGAAAGGCCGGCCACCCAGATGCAGGTCATGTAGATCTTGTCGTTGATACGCAGCAGCAAATTCTTCATCGGGTTTCACCGTAACCGGGCGCGCCTCGAACATCAGGCGCGCCGGGCCTTATTCATGAGTACGGAGCGGGAGGCGTTACTGAACGGCTTCGATTTTCTTGATCAGGTCGGCATACGGCGCACCGTACTTGGCCCGCACCGGTGCAGTGGCGTCGTAGAAGGGTTTTTTGTCGACCTTGATGAACTCGACGCCGGCGGCCTTGAGTTTTTCTTCACTGGCAGCGGACTTCTTGTCCCACAGCTCGCGCTCTTCAGCCTGGGCAGCCTTGGCGGCTTTCTTGACCAGTGTCTGTTGATCCGGAGTGAGTTTCTCCCAGGTGATTTTCGACATCACGATAGGCTCTGGCAGGATCAGGTGACCGGTCAGGCTGTAGAATTTGGCGTTCTGGAAGTGGTTGTGTTCGAGCAGGGTCGGCGGGTTGTTTTCCGCGCCGTCGATCACGCCGGTTTGCAGGGCGCTGAAGATCTCGCCGGTGTCCATGGCGATCCCGTTGGCTCCCATGGCGTTCATCATCTCGATGAACATCGGGTTGCCTTGCACACGAATTTTCATGCCCTTGAGGTCTTCGAGCTTGCGCACCGGTTTTTTGGTGTAGATGTTGCGCGTGCCGCCGTCCATCCAGGCCAGGGCCACCAGGCCGAATTCCGAGTTGGTGATCTTGTCGAGGATCTCATCGCCCACCGGCCCATCGATGACATTGCGCATGTGCTGGTGGTCTCGGAAGATGAACGGCATGTTGAAGACGTTCACGTCCGGTACGACAGGGCCGACGATCCCCAGGCTGACCCGGGACATCTGTATCGCGCCGACTTGCATCTGCTCGATGACTTCCTTTTCAGAACCCAGCACACCGCCCGGGAAGTACTTGAAAGTCAGCTCGCCGTTGGTCTCTTTGGTCAGCATTTTGCCCATGCTTTCTTCCGCCACCGTGGTTGGATAACCCTTGGGGTGGATGTCGGCGACTTTAAGTTCCAGTGCCTGAGCGGCGCTAGCGAGGGTAAAAATCAGCGGGAGTGCAGCGGCGAGCAAGGTGCGTTTGAAGTTCATGGGGGTGAGTCTCCAGTCTTGTTATTTTTGTGTTCAAGGCGCAGCGGTGCAGCAGAAGGTCTAAAGCAGATCGTTGAATTCAGGTTCGGCGAGGCCTTTGACGCCGGGCTTCAAGGCGAACACGCCGCCGGCCAGGGATTGCGGATCGAGGTCATCGCCGGGACGAATCGAGGCGACGAACAAGGTGTCCAGGTTGCTGCCGCCGAAAGCGCACATGGTCGGTTTTTTCACCGGCACTTCCAGCGAGAAATCGAGGCGACCGTCCGGGGCGAAACGGTGAATCAGGCCGGCGTCGTTGGCACAGATCCAGTAGCAACCTTCGGCATCCACGGCGGCGCCGTCGGGGCGGCCGGGGAAGTGGTTCATGTCGACGAAGATGCGGCGATTCGATGGCGTACCGGTTTCGGTGTCGTAATCGAACGCCCAGATCAGTTGCACGTTGGGATGCGAATCCGACAGGTACATGGTTTTGCCGTCAGGGCTGAAACCGAGGCCGTTGGGCACGATGAAGCCATCCAGCTGCGCTTCAACCACGCCAGCCTGCCCGGCGCCGAAGCGATACAGCCGGCCTTCAGACGCATTCAGGCCCATGTTCAAGACCATGCTGCCGGCCCAGAAACGCCCCTGGCGGTCGCAACGACCATCGTTAAGGCGCATGTCCGGGCGGCTGTGCTCGACGGTGGCGAGCAATTCGCTGTCGAGGCTGCCGTCGCTGTGCGCGTGCAGGCGAAAGAAACCGCTTTGCATACCAGCGACCCAGCCACCGCTGCGGTGGCGGGTGATGCAGGCGAGCATTTCCGGGGCTTTCCACGAAGCAACATGGCCAGTGTCGGCGCTCCAGCGTTGCAGCCCGCCGTTGGGAATATCCACCCAGTACAGCGCGTTTTCCTGCGGCACCCAGACCGGGCTTTCACCGACCGCGTTGCGGGCGTCGACGATCAATTCGGCTTGCATACTCATTCCCTTGGTTTTTATTGGAGGGGGATCAAGTCGAGCGATCAGTCGCCGAACGGGCCTGCTGCAACGAACGCGCCGCCCTGATAGATCCGCGCCGGATCGTCATCGGCCGGCATCGGCTGGGCTTCGACCTTGTCGCGGAACACTTCCGAGCTGTCCCTGGCTTCGAAACCGAGGTGGCTGGCGTAGCGGTTGTCCCACCAGACCTCCTTGTTGGCGGACATGCCGTAGACCACGGTGTGACCGACATTCGGTGTGTACAGCGCGCGTTCGAGCAGTTGCGTAAGGTCGTCGAAGCTCAGCCAGGTGTGCATCATCCGGCGGTTCTGCGGCTCGGGGAACGAGGAACCGATGCGGATGCTGACGGTTTCGATGCCATAGCGATCGAAGTAGAAACTCGCCATGTCTTCGCCGTAGGACTTGGAGAGGCCGTAGTAACCGTCAGGACGGCGCGGGGAAGTGGCGTCGAGGTTTTCGTCCTGCTTGTAGAAGCCGATGACGTGATTGGAGCTGGCGAAAATCACGCGTTTGACGCCATGGCGGCGCGCGGCTTCGTAAATGTGGAAGACGCCGCAGATGTTCGCACCGAGAATTTCTTCGAACGGCCGCTCGACCGAAACGCCGCCGAAATGCAGGATCGCATCGACGCCTTCGACCAGTTGATGCACGGCTTGTTTGTCGGCGAGGTCGCAGAGCACGATTTCTTCATGTTCATCGACGGCTGGGGCGAGGGCGGCGATATCGGACAGGCGCAGCACGTTGGCATAAGGGCGCAGGCGTTCGCGCAGGACTTTGCCCAGGCCTCCGGCGGCACCGGTCAGCAGCAGGCGATTGAAAGGTACGCGGGGGGTAGAAGTAGACGTCATGGCAATCCCTGGACACATTGTTATTAGGTTTGTTGTAGGTTGTCGTATGACTGCGCTGAAGTATCGGTAGGGTTTCCGGATCTTGTCAACGCGACTTTTGGTGTAGATGACGGAAGGCGGAAAGGTGTTTTTCCAGTTGCTTCGCCTTGAAATGCATTTCCTTGTAGGAGTGAGCCTGCTCGCGATAGCGGTGCATCAACTGACATTTGCTCTGACTGATATACCGCTATCGCGAGCAGGCTCACTCCTACAGGGGGTCGGTGTCGCCTTGGAAATTACAACAATGAAATCGGATAGCTGATGAAGATCCGGTTCTCGTCAAATTCGTTGGTGCTGAAATCCCGGCGGATGGTCGCATTGCGCCATTTCACGTTGAGGTTCTTCAGCGGGCCGCTCTGCACGGTGTAGGCCAGTTCCGATTCGCGGCCCCATTCCTTGCCGTCATTGGTGGTCGCGGTGTGCACGTTATCGCCGCTGATGTAGCGGTTCATCAGGGTCAGGCCAGGCACGCCCAGCGCCACAAAGTTGTAGTCGTGACGCAACTGCCAGGAGCGCTCCTTGGCGTTGTCATAACTGGCGTTGTAACTGTCGTTGGCCAGGGTGCCGCCGCTGGTGCCGTTGACGCGCATCCAGGCATCGTCGCCGGTGAGTTTCTGCAGGCCGACGTAGAAAGTGTGGCCGCCGTACTTGGCCGACAACAGGGCGAACGCGGTCTTGTTGTCGAGGTCGCCGGCCTGGGCGCTGCCGTCTTCCTTGCCGGTGAAGAAACCGAGGTTGGCGCCCAGCGTCCAATCGCCCATTGGCTGGCTGTGGCTGAGGTTGAAATACTGCTGCTGATAGATATCGGTCAGCTCGGCGTACCACACGCCGACCATGGTGCGTTTCTCGTTGAAGGTGTATTCGCCGCCGCCGAAGTTGAAGCGATCAGAGGTGAATGCACCGCGGCCGTTCATCGACATGTCTTCCATGCTCGCGTCGTTGCGCGGGCTGTTGCCACGGAACTGGCCGCCGTAAACGGTCAGGCCGTTGATCTCGGTGGACGTGATCTGGCCGCCGCGAAAGGTCTGCGGCAGGGAACGACCATCGTCGGAGCGCAGGATCGGCAGGACCGGCATCCATTCGCCGACCTTCAATTCGGTCTTCGAGACTTTGGCTTTCAGCGCCACGCCGAGCCGGCCGAAGTTGTCGGCCGGGCGCCCGTCATCGTGGATCGGCAACAGCTGCGTGCCGCCAGTGCCTTTGCCGCCATCGAGCTTCTGCGAGTACAGGCCAAGGATGTCGAGACCGAAGCCGACGGTGCCTTGGGTGAAGCCGGATTTGGCGTCGAGGATGAAGTTCTGCGTCCACTCTTCAGCCTTGCCCTGGGGATAGGCCGGGTTGACGAAGTTGCGGTTGAAGTAGGCGTTGCGCAGGTTAAGCGTGGCTTTGCTGTCTTCGAGAAAGCCTTCGGCATCGGCGCTCATTGGCAGGGCGAGGGCGAGGCTGCTGCAGCCGAGCAGGCTGAGGGTCGAACGCGGCTTGAAAGTGGCAAAACGTGGAGGGCGGACGGAATTGCGGGCGAGTGTGCTCACTGTGACGCTCCCTGATTCGTTTGTTGTTTTTATTATTTGTCATACGTCGTCGTACAACATCGCTGGGGATATTTCCCAGATTTTCGAGGATTGTCAACTGGAAGTTATACGATCACTCGTCCAGCCACGCATTCTCCACTGTAGGAGTGAGCCTGCTCGCGATAGCGGTGTGTCAGCGAAGAAAATGGCGAGTGATTCACCGTTATCGCGAGCAGGCTCACTCCTACAGGGTTTTTTGTTGTCCATGGAAAAGTGTGCTGCAAAGAAATATGCGGCAAACTTCCCTCACACCCAGCACCAGGCCGATCCATGGATAAGTACGCCCCGCGCAACTGGCAACCTCACGAAAAGCCCAGCCTGCCCGGTTCGCCGTCGACACCACTGCACTCCACGCCCAAGCGCCTGGCGTACGCGGCGGTCGGTGTGCTGGTGGCGGTGACTGGTGGGCTGGGGAATTCGCTGGTGGTCGCCAACCTGCCTTATCTGCAAGGCTCGCTCGGCGCGACCACTGCGGAAATGGCCTGGCTGCCGGCCGCCTATGTGATGACCAACGTATCGATGAACCTGCTGCTGGTGAAGTTTCGCCAGCAGTTCGGCTTGCGCGCGTTCACCGAAGTATTCCTGGTGCTCTATGCGCTGGTGACCTTCGGCCACCTGTTCGTCAACGATCTCAATTCTGCGGTGGCGGTGCGTGCCGCCCACGGCATGGTCGGCGCGGCGCTGAGTTCGCTGGGGTTGTATTACATGGTTCAGGCGTTCCCGGCGAAGTGGCGACTCAAAGCGCTGGTTCTCGGTCTTGGCACTTCGCAACTGGCGTTGCCGCTGGCGCGGCTGTTTTCCGAAGACTTGTTGCAGATCGCCGAGTGGCGCGGCCTCTACCTGTTCGAATTGGGCATGGCCCTGTTGTCACTCGGCTGTGTATTGCTGCTGAAGTTGCCGCCCGGTGACCGCTTCAAGACCTTTGAAAAACTCGACTTCCTGACCTTCGCCATCCTCGCCACCGGTGTGGCGTTGTTGTGCGCGGTGCTGTCGCTGGGGCGCATCGACTGGTGGCTGGAGGCCGACTGGATCGGCGTCGCGCTCGCCTGTTCGATTGCGCTGATCATCATGGGCCTGGCCATCGAACATAACCGCAGCAACCCGATGCTGATGACCCGCTGGCTGGGCAGCGGCACGATGATTCGTCTGGCGCTGGCGGTGACCCTGATCCGCATGGTCACCTCGGAGCAATCCACCGGTGCGGTCGGTTTCATGCAGAACCTCAACATGGGCTATGAGCAACTGCACAGCCTGTACGTGGTGATGCTGATCGGCAGCGTCGCCGGGCTTGCCACCAGCGCGCTGACCATTGACCCCAAACACTTGCTGATGCCGTTGATCATCTCGCTCGCACTGATGGCCACCGGTTCGGTGATGGACAGTTTTTCCAACAACCTGACCCGCCCGCAAAATCTCTACTTCAGCCAGTTCCTGCTGGCGTTCGGCAGTACGTTTTTTCTCGGCCCGACCATGGTGTTCGGGACGCGCAACGTGCTGACCAACCCGCGCAACCTGGTGAGTTTTTCCGTGCTGTTCGGGATCTGCAACAACCTCGGCGGGCTGCTCGGCGCGGCGTTGCTTGGCACGTTTCAGATCGTGCGGGAGAAGTACCATTCCAGCCACATCGTCGATCATCTGGTGATGTCCGATCCCTTGGTGGCCGCGCGCGTGCAGAGCGGCGGTTCAGCCTATGGCGGTTTGCTGGCCGACCCGAGCCTGCGCAATCTGGCCGGGATCCGCAGCCTCGCCAATGCAGCGACACGCGAAGCGAACGTGCTGGCCTATAACGATGTCTTCATGCTGATCGCGGTCATTGCCGTACTGACCATGATCTGGCTTTCGATTCGCGCGTTGTGGCTGATGAGTACCACCAAAGCCATTGAGCCGACACCTTCCGTACCATCAAGCGGCGCCATTTCTTCATGACCGAACCGACCACCACAACTACCAACGCCATTGCCGCCACGCCTGAAGGGGAGGCGCCGCCGTCGTCAGCCAATACCGAGCCGCGTTCGCTGCGGGTGCGGATCATTTCTTCGCTGGGCTTTGCGGCGATCGCCATCGTCGGCGTGCTGATCGTGCTCTATGCCTGGCAATTGCCGCCGTTCAGCAGCGCCGTGGAAACCACCGAAAACGCCTTGGTGCGCGGGCAGGTGACGATCATCGGCCCGCAGCTCAGCGGTTACGTGTTCGAGGTGCCGGTGCAGGACTTCCAGTACGTCAAGGCCGGGGATCTGCTGGTGCGACTGGATGACCGCATTTATCAGCAGCGCCTCGACCAGTCGCTGGCGCAACTGGCGGTGCAAAAGGCCGGGCTGGCCAACGTCGTGCAGCAGCGCAACAGCGCCGAGGCAACGATCAAATTGCGCCAGGCGGTGTTGGCCGACAGCCAGGCGCAGTTGCGCAAGAGCGAGGCCGATCTGCGGCGTAATCAGGAACTGGTGCGCGACGGTTCGGTGTCGAAACGCGAGTTCGACGTGACCCTCGCCGCCAATGCGCAGAGCACGGCGGCAGTGGCGCAGGCCAAGGCCAATCTGGAAATCGCCCGGCAGGACCTGCAAACGGTGATCGTCAATCGCGGCTCGCTGGAAGCTGCGGTGGCCAGCGCCGAAGCGGCGGTGCAACTGGCACGGATCGATCTATCGAACACGCGGATTGTCGCCCCGCGCGACGGCCAGCTCGGGCAGATCGGCGTGCGCCTCGGCGCCTACGTCAACTCCGGCGCGCAATTGATGGCATTGGTGCCGGATCAGAAATGGGTGATCGCCAACATGAAGGAAACCCAGATGGCCAACGTGCGTGTCGGGCAACCGGTGCGCTTCACCGTCGACGCCTTGAACCACCGCCGATTCACCGGCCATGTGCAGCATATTTCGCCGGGCACCGGTTCGGAATTTGCCTTGCTCCAGGCCGACAATGCCACTGGCAACTTCGTCAAGATCGCTCAGCGCGTGCCAGTGCGCATCACCATCGATCCCGATCAGCAGGAACAGGAACGGCTACGACCGGGCATGTCGGTGGTGGTGAGCATCGACACCGCAGCCGGCGACACCCAACCCCACTGATCAATGCATAACCCTGTGGGAGCGAGCCTGCTCGCGAAAGCGGTGTCTCAGATAAAGAAATGTTACTGATACGACGCTTTCGCGAGCTGGCTCGCTCCCACAGGATTAGTGCTCACGGGCTCTATTCACTCGGGCGAGGGGGTGACCCGGCAACTCTTGCGGTTGCGAATCTGCTCGTCGCTGGGTCGTTCGCGGACGAACTCGAAGCGCGGTTCGCCTTCGCTGTAATGCACCAGCCAGCCCCATTCCAGTTCGCTTTCGTTCTGCCCGGGTTGTGGTGGCCGGGCCCACCAGGGTTCTTTGCTGAGGATCTTGCGCATGGCAGCCTCCGGTTAATGGCAATCCATGAACTATAGCTTCCTGTCGCGAGTCGTCAGAACAGGCTGTGTAGAATCGGCGCGATCATGACGAACAAGGGGAGAGGGCAATGATTGATGGGGTGCGCAGGGATGAGCCGTCGAAGCGATTGTTTTTTGCTTTGGATTGCCCGCCAGCGCAGCGCAAGGCGATCGCCCAGTGGCGCGCGGAACTGGGCCTGCGAACCGGAAAACCGGTACCAGCGGACAACTTTCATCTGACCTTGCTGTTCCTCGGCGCGGTGCCGCTGGCGCAGATTCATGGCGTCTGCGAAGCCGCCGGCAGTGTGCGCACGCCGGGGGAAGCGTTGCGGATTTCGCTGGATCGCTTGCAGGTCTGGCATCGCGCCGGTGTCCTGTCATTGGCACCGGAGCAGGCGCCGCCGGGATTGTTGCGCCTGGTCTATGCGCTGGAGCAAGCGATGCTGCCGTTCGGTTTTGAAGAACCCACCCATGAGTTCCGCCCGCACCTGACCCTGGCTCGCGAATACCGTGCGCCGGAGCCGGAAGCGGGCACGCCGCCGGAGTTTTTCCTGCGCGCTGAACGCTTCGCCTTGTTCGAATCGCACAAGGGCCGCTATCGGGTGGTGCAGGACTGGCCGCTGATCTGAGCGACAAAAAAGGCGCCCGAAGGCGCCTGCACATTCACCCGGGCCGAGAGAGCCGGGTGAGGCCGTTCAGAGCAGGGGGCGGCGGTGGTAAGGCGCTGCGTGAACGGGAAACCTGTGATTCTGTCTGGCATAACGCCGAACCACTTTAGGAGTGAGCCTGCTCGCGATGACGTCAGCACATTCACTATCGAAGCTGGCTGAAACACCGCTATCGCGAGCAGGCTCACTCCTACATGTGGATCACTGGTGTGCTTATTTCCCGAGCTTCACCCGCGTCCAGCCGCGCGTCATGATGCGCTGTGTCGCAATTGGCTGATCCGGCACGGCATACAACGTCGCCATCACCGCTTGCGATGGATACGAGCCCGGTTCATTGCGGATCGCTTCGTCCACCAGTGGCGTGGCCGCTGCGTTGGCGTTGCTGTAGCCGATGCTGTTGGTGACTTCGGCGATGATGTCCGGGCGCATCAGGAAGTCCATGAACAGGTAGGCGTTGTCGACGTTCGCAGCGTCGCGCGGGATGGCGACCATGTCGTAGAAACTGCCGGCGCCTTCCTTGGGAATGCTGTAGTCGATCACCACCTTGTTGCCCGATTCCACCGCCCGGGCCTTGGCCTGCAGGACGTCGCCGGAATAGCCGACCGCTACGCAGATGTTGCCGTTGGCCAGATCGGAGATGTACTTAGAGGAATGGAAATACGCCACGTACGGGCGGATTTTCATGAACAGCGCTTCCGCCTCGGCGATGTGCGCCTTGTCCTTGTCGTTCACCGGATAGCCCAGGTAGTGCAGGGCGGCCGGGAGCATCTCGGTCGGCGAATCGAGAAAACTGATGCCGCAGGCTTTGAGTTTTTCCGCGTTCTGCGGTTTGAACAGCAAGTCCCAGGAGTTGGTCGGGGCGGTGGCGCCGAGCACTTCCTTGACCTTGGCCGGATTGAAGCCGATACCGATCGAGCCCCACATGTACGGGAACGCGTGCGCGTTGTCCGGATCACTGGCGGAGGCGTTTTTCAGCAGTACCGGGTTGAGATTCTTCCAGTTCGGCAGCTTCGATTTGTCCAGCGTCTGATAGACGCCGGCCTTGATCTGCTTGGCCAGAAAACTGTTGGACGGTACGACGATGTCGTAACCGGATTTGCCCGCCAGCAGGCGCGCCTCGAGGGTTTCGTTGCTGTCGAAGACGTCGTAGGTCACGCGAATACCGGTCTCGTCTTCGAACTTCTTCACGGTGTCCGGCGCGATGTAATCGGACCAGTTGTAAACACGCAGCACCTTGTCGTTGGCCTGGGCGCCCATGACCATTGCGCCCATTAAGGACAGTGTCAGCAGAGTCCTGCCAAGCATTTTCATCGGTACAACTCCCTTGTTCTTATTCAAAAAACCCAACACAAAACATGATGTACACAGAACCATTGTGGCGAGGAGCTTGCTCCCGCTGGGCTGCGAAGCGGCCGCAAAATCTTGTGAGCGCTGCGCACTCAAGCGGGAGCAAGCTCCCTCGCCACAGGTTCTTATAGTCCTTGATTCAGGCTGTGGCCGCTGCGGCACGTGGCGGCTGCCACGACTCATTCGCGGTCTGATCCATTGCTTCCTGGATTGCCCGTTTGCGATTGGCTTCCGCTTTGCGGCCGAAGTACCAGACGAGGAAAGTCACCAGCGACACCGCCAGCAGAATCAGGCTGGCCACCGCGTTGATCTCGGGTTTCACACCCAGACGTACCGCCGAGAACACTTCCATCGGCAGCGTCGTCGAGCCCGGCCCGGAGACGAAACTCGCCAGCACCAGGTCATCCAGCGACAAGGCAAACGACATCATCCCGCCTGCCGCCAGCGACGGCGCGATCATGGGGATGGTGATCAGGAAAAACACCTTGAACGGTTTCGCGCCGAGGTCCATCGCCGCTTCTTCGATCGACAGATCCAGCTCGCGCAGGCGGGCGGAGACTACCACCGCGACATAAGCCGCACAAAAGGTCGTGTGAGCAATCCAGATGGTGACGATGCCTCGCTCCTGCGGCCAGCCGATCAGCTGCGCCATCGCTACGAACAGCAGCAACAACGACAGACCGGTGATCACTTCCGGCATCACCAGCGGCGCGGTCACCAGGCCGCCAAACAGCGTGCGACCCTTGAAGCGCGTGACGCGAGTCAGGACAAAAGCGGCGAGGGTGCCCAGCGCCACCGCAGCAATCGCGGTGTAGCAGGCAATCTCCAGCGAGCGCACCACCGAGCCCATCAGTTGCGTGTTGTCGAGCAGGCCGGCATACCACTTGATCGACCAGCCACCCCACACGGTCACCAGTTTCGAGGCGTTGAACGAGTAGATCACCAGAATCAGCATCGGCAGATAAATGAACATCAGGCCGAAGATCAGCATGAACCTGGAAAAGTTGAAGCGTTTCATCCCCGTGCCTCCATCTCTTTGGCCTGACTGCGGTTGAACAGCAGAATCGGCACAATCAGGATCAACAGCATCACCACCGCCAGGGCGGACGCCACCGGCCAGTCGCGGTTATTGAAGAACTCTTGCCACAGCACGCGACCGATCATCAGCGTCTCCGGGCCACCCAACAGTTCCGGAATCACGAACTCGCCGACCACCGGAATAAACACCAGCATGCAGCCGGCAATGATCCCGTTCTTGGCCAGTGGCACGGTGATCTTCCAGAAGTTGTTGAAGTTGCTCGAACCCAAGTCCTGCGCGGCTTCCAGCAGGCTGTTGTCGTGCTTGACGAGGTTGGCGTAGAGCGGCAGAACCATGAACGGCAAATACGCGTACACGACACCTATATAGACGGCAGTGTTGGTGTTGAGGATCTCGATCGGGTGATCGGTGAGCCCGGTCCACATCAGAAACGCATTGAGCAAACCGTTGTTGCTGAGGATGCCCATCCACGCATAAACGCGGATCAGAATCGCCGTCCAGGTCGGCATCATGATCAACAGCAGCAGGACGTTTTGCGTTTCCTTGCCGGTCTTGGTGATTGCGTAGGCCATCGGAAAACCGATCGCCAGGCACATCAGCGTGCTCAGTGCTGCGACCTTCAGCGAACCGAGGTAGGCCGACAGGTATAGCTCGTCTTCGCCGAGCAGGGTGTAGTTGCCGATGTTCAGCAGCAGCTGGAATTTCTGTTCGGCGAAGGTGTAGATCTCCGAGTATGGCGGGATCGACAGTGCGGCTTCCGAGAAGCTGATCTTCATCACCAGAAAAAACGGCAGCATGAAAAACAGGAACAGCCAGATGAACGGAATGCCGATCACCAGTTTTCGTCCGCTGGGCACCAGGCGCAGGAATTGCTGATTGAAGGTTCTCATGAGCGCAGTACCACGCCGCTGTCGTCTTCCCACCAGACGTAGACCTTGTCGTCCCAGGTCGGCCGCGCGCCACGGCGTTCGGCGTTGGCCATGAACGACTGGACGATCTTGCCGCCGGGCAGCTCGACGTAGAACACCGAGTGACCGCCGAGGTAGGCGATGTCGTGCACCTTGCCTTCGGACCAGTTGTAGCGGAACTCCGGTTGGCTGGTGCTGACGAGCATTTTCTCCGGGCGGATGGCGTAGGTGATCGACTTGTCCTGCACCGAAGTGCTGACGCCGTGACCGACGTAAATCTTCTGCTGCAAATCCGGGCTGTGGATGATCGCGTGGCCTTCCAGATCTTCCACCACGGTGCCGTCGAAGGCGTTCACGTTGCCGATGAACTCGCAGACCATGCGGCTGACCGGCGCTTCATAAATGTCGACCGGGCTGCCGATCTGCGCGATCCAGCCCAGGTGCATGATTGCGATGCGCTGAGCCATGGTCATGGCTTCTTCCTGGTCGTGGGTCACCATCACGCAGGTCACGCCGACGCGTTCGATGATCTCCACAAGCTCAAGCTGCATCTGCGAACGCAGTTTCTTGTCCAGCGCCCCCATCGGCTCGTCGAGCAGCAACAGTTTCGGCCGTTTCGCCAGCGAGCGGGCGAGGGCGACGCGCTGCCGCTGACCGCCGGACAATTGGTGCGGGCGGCGTTTGGCGTATTGGGTCATGTGCACCAGACGCAGCATTTCTTCGACGCGGGCATCGATTTCACTGGCAGGCAAACGGTCCTGTTTGAGGCCGAAGGCGATGTTCTGCGCCACGGTCATGTGCGGGAATAACGCGTAGGACTGGAACATCATGTTGATCGGCCGCTCGTACGGCGGCATGTCGGTGATGTCCACGCCATCGAGCAGAATCCGCCCCTCGGTCGGCCGCTCGAAACCGGCGAGCATGCGCAGCAGGGTCGATTTGCCCGATCCGGAGCCACCCAGCAGCGCGAAGATTTCGCCCTGATGGATCTCCAGGGACACATCGTCCACGGCCACGGTTTCGTCGAACTTCTTGGTGACACGGTCGACTTTCACCAACACCTTTTTCGGTTGCTGATGACCTTCGAGTGCCTTCCGGTAAGTGCTGGAGGCGTTTGCCATGTGAAACTCCCAACAGGTTTCGTGTGCCTGGCCAACGTGGCCGGGCTTAAGTGGATTGCAAGCCTGCAAGTGCACCTGTAGGAGCTGCCGAAGGCTGCGATCTTTTGATTTTGTTTTTCAGGATCAAGATCAAGGGATCGCAGCCTTCGGCAGCTCCTACAGGGCTCCTGCCCTGCGGCTTGGGTCGTACTTGTTGTTATTACGGGTGTCGCGGTTCACGACTGACAGGTGTGCAAACGCACACCCGCCAGCCGCGGGGGCAGTAAATCGTTACTTGATTCGTGGTTGCGTCAGCGCTGGTTGCGCCGCGCCGCCCGTTGCCGGCACGCTGCGCCGAACGCCTGGAAAATCTTCAGATAATTCGGGTTGTCCAGCACTTGCCACTCCGGGTGCCATTGCACGCCGAGGGCGAAGGTCGGGCTGTGCTCGACCGAGATCGCTTCGATCAAACCGTCCGGCGCCACCGCTTCGGCACGCAGGCCAGGAGCGAGGCGGTCGATGCCCTGGCTGTGAATCGAATTGACCTGAAACTCGTTGGGCAACTCCAGCGCTTCGAACACCCCGCCAGCGAGCACGCTGACCGCATGGGCCGGGGCGTATTGCACCGCGACATCCGGGCTGTCCGCCTCACGGTGATCGAGCATGCCCGCCAGCTCATGCACCTTCTGATGCAGACTGCCGCCGAAGGCCACGTTCATTTCCTGAAAGCCACGGCAAATGCCGAGCACCGGAACGCCCGCCGCGATGGCTGCACGCAATAAAGGAAGGGTGGTGGCGTCGCGGGCCGGGTCGTGATCCGTGCCGGGCTCACTGGCCGGGCCTTGATAGTGGAAGGGCTGCACATTCGAAGGTGAGCCGGTCAGCAACAGACCGTCGAGTTGACCGAGCAGGTCGTCGATTTCAGTCAGGTTGCCGAGGGAAGGAATGACCACTGGCAGCCCTTCAGCGCCAACGCTGACAGCACGTACGTACTTGTCGCCGCTGATGTGAAAGGGATGCAGGCCAATCTGTTTGACGCACGCAGTAACGCCGATCAATGGCTTGAATGCCATTTTTATTCACCTCGAAGTCTGTCACTTGAACGAGCTTTTCCGGAGCTTAGCCTCGTTGATTTTAATTAACAACTGCCATGTAAAAAATTCTAAACGCCGGTCATCAGGTTGCGCTGGTTTCATGGGGTTTGACGGCGGATCTGGCACGAGAGTGTGAATAAAAGCCCGAAAAATAAAGGCTGCGGGGCCAGCTGTTCGCTATTGACTTCACTTTGCCTTTCGGATTGACTGGCTGCGCAACACGGTGGTGAACATAATAATTAACAGCTAAATAGGTGCATCATGTCGGTCCCTCTGCGTACCGTTCAACTCAACGAAGCCAACGCATTCCTTAAGAAATATCCTGAGGTTTTGTACGTCGACCTTCTGATTGCGGATATGAACGGTGTGGTGCGCGGCAAGCGCATCGAACGCACCAGTCTTCATAAGGTGTACGAAAAAGGCATTAACCTGCCGGCGTCGCTGTTCGCGCTGGACATCAATGGCTCGACGGTGGAAAGCACCGGCCTGGGTCTGGACATTGGCGATGCCGATCGCATCTGCTATCCGATTCCCGGCACCTTGAGCATCGAGCCGTGGCAAAAGCGCCCGACCGCACAACTGCTGATGACCATGCACGAGATCGAAGGCCAGCCGTTCTTCGCCGACCCGCGTGAAGTGCTGGCCAATGTGGTGCGCAAGTTCGACGACCTCGGCCTGACCATTTGCGCCGCGTTCGAACTGGAGTTCTATCTGATTGACCAGGACAACGTGAACGGCCGTCCGCAGTCGCCACGCTCGCCAGTGTCGGGCAAACGTCCGGTATCGACTCAGGTGTACCTGATCGACGATCTCGACGAATACGTCGACTGCCTGCAAGACATCCTCGAAGGCGCGAAAGAGCAGGGCATCCCGGCTGACGCGATCGTCAAGGAAAGCGCCCCGGCGCAGTTCGAAGTCAACCTGCATCACGTCTCCGACCCGATCAAGGCCTGTGATTACGCGGTGCTGCTCAAGCGTCTGGTGAAAAACATCGCCTACGACCACGAGATGGACACGACTTTCATGGCCAAGCCGTATCCGGGCCAGGCCGGCAACGGTTTGCATGTGCACATTTCGATTCTGGATAAAGAAGGCAACAACATCTTCGCCAGCGAGGATCCCGAGCAGAACGCCGCGCTGCGTCACGCGATCGGCGGTGTGCTCGAGACCCTGCCGGCGCAAATGGCGTTCCTCTGCCCGAACGTGAACTCCTATCGCCGCTTCGGCGCGCAGTTCTATGTGCCGAACTCGCCGAGCTGGGGCATCGACAACCGCACCGTCGCCGTGCGCGTGCCGACCGGTTCAGCGGATGCCGTGCGCATCGAACACCGCGTCGCCGGTGCTGATGCCAACCCGTATCTGCTGATGGCTTCGGTGCTGGCCGGTATTCACC
The DNA here is from genome assembly GCF_900105805.1 of Pseudomonas moraviensis. Classification (NCBI taxonomy): domain Bacteria; kingdom Pseudomonadati; phylum Pseudomonadota; class Gammaproteobacteria; order Pseudomonadales; family Pseudomonadaceae; genus Pseudomonas; species Pseudomonas moraviensis. The sequence continues at coordinate 1,156,709 of NZ_LT629788.1, forward strand.
ACGGTCTGACCAACCAGATCGAACCGGGCGCTCCGGTCGAAGGCAACAGCTACGAGCAGAACGAGCAGAGCCTGCCGAACAACCTGCGCGACGCCCTGCGCGAGCTCGACGACAGCGAAGTCATGGCGCGCTACATCGACCCGATGTACATCGACGTGTTTGTCGCATGCAAGGAAAGCGAGCTGGCCGAGTTCGAGAACTCGATTTCTGACCTTGAGTACAACTGGTATCTGCATACCGTGTGAGTGTCTGAAGGCCCCAAAAGCCAAAGGCCCCTCACCCTAACCCTCTCCCGGAGGGAGAGGGGACTGACCGAGTTGTCTTGGGATATTCAGTGACCTGAACGATCCAGTCGATTATGGATTCGGTATCGATTTTTCAGGTCGGCGGAAATTCTGAGCATCCCCCAATCGGTCCGCTCTCCCTCCGGGAGAGGGCTAGGGTGAGGGCAGCCATCTCAGGCCAGACACAGCAACCCGACACCCCCCAATTCCCCCTTGTCGAGCTCAAAACAATGACCACAACCCGCAACGACTGGGAACAACGCTTCCAGTCCCTGTCCATCGAATCCCGCGCCTTCATCAACGGTGAATACCGCCCGGCGATCAGTGGCGACACCTTCGAATGCCTGAGCCCGGTCGATGGCCGCTTTCTCGCCGCCGTCGCCAGTACCGATGAAGCCGACGCCAACCTCGCGGTGGAAGCCGCGCGTCAATCGTTCAACTCCGGCATCTGGGCGAAAAAGGCCCCGGCCGAGCGCAAGCGCATCCTGATCCGCTTCGCCGATCTGATCCTGCAGCACCAGGAAGAACTGGCGCTGCTGGAAACCCTCGACATGGGCAAACCGATCAGCGATTCGATGAGCATCGACATCCCGGCCACCGCCAACGCGATCCGCTGGAGCGCCGAGGCCATCGACAAGATCTACGACGAAGTCGCCGCCACCCCGCACGACCAACTCGGCCTCGTCACCCGCGAGCCCGCCGGTGTGGTCGCGGCGATCGTGCCGTGGAATTTCCCGCTGATCATGGCCAGCTGGAAGTTCGCTCCAGCGCTGGCAGCGGGTAACTCGTTCATTCTCAAGCCTTCGGAAAAGTCGCCACTGACCGCCATCCGTATTGCGCAGCTTGGGCTGGAGGCCGGGATTCCGAAGGGCGTGTTCAACGTGCTGCCGGGCTTCGGTCACACCGTCGGCAAGGCGCTGGCGTTGCATATGGATGTCGACGTCCTGGCCTTCACCGGCTCCACGGCGATCGCCAAGCAACTGATGATTTACGCCGGCCAAAGCAACATGAAACGCGTCTGGCTCGAGGCCGGCGGCAAGAGCCCGAACGTGGTGTTTGCCGACGCACCGGATCTGCGCGCCGCAGCCCAAGCAGCGGCCGGTGCCATCGCCTTCAATCAGGGTGAAGTCTGCACCGCCGGTTCGCGCCTGCTGGTCGAACGTTCGATCCGCGAGCAGTTTATTCCGCTGCTGGTGGAAGCGCTGCAAGCGTGGAAACCGGGGCATGCGCTGGATCCGGCCACCACTGTCGGCGCCGTGGTCGACCAGCGTCAGCTCGACAACGTGCTGCGCTACATCAGCATCGGTCGCGAGGAGGGCGCCGAGCTGATTGCCGGCGGCCAGCGCACCCTTGAAGAAACCGGTGGCCTCTACGTGCAGCCAGCGATTTTCGACGGCGTGACCAACGCGATGACTATCGCCCAGGAAGAAATCTTCGGCCCGGTGCTGTCGCTGATCACCTTCGACACCGCTGAAGAAGCCCTGCAGATCGCCAACGACAGCATCTTCGGCCTCGCCGCCGGTGTGTGGACCAGCAACCTGAGCAAGGCGCACACCTTCGCCCGTGGCCTGCGTGCCGGTAGCGTCTGGGTCAACCAGTACGACGGCGGCGACATGACCGCACCGTTCGGTGGTTTCAAGCAATCGGGCAACGGTCGCGACAAATCGCTGCATGCGTTCGACAAGTACACCGAGCTGAAAGCGACCTGGATCAAGCTCTAATTCTTTTACAGCGGCGGTCGTCCCTGGTTGGCGACCCTCGGAGAAATGTATGAAACAGCAACACGTCAACAGCTACTACGCCGCCACCCGCAACGAAGTCATCGACTTTCCGATTCTCGAAGAAGCGCTGGACTGCGACGTCTGCATCATCGGCGCCGGCTATACCGGCCTGTCTTCGGCGCTGTTCCTCTGCGAAGCCGGCTACAAAGTCACGGTGCTGGAAGCGGCGAAAGTCGGCTACGGCGCCAGCGGTCGCAACGGCGGGCAATTGGTCAACTCCTACAGCCGCGATGTCGATGTCATCGAAGAGCGCTACGGTGACAAGACAGCGGAAATCCTCGGCAGCATGATCTTCGAAGGCGCCGACATCATCCGTTCGCGCATCCAGGATTACGATATCAAGTGCGACTATCGCCCGGGCGGTATTTTCGCGGCGATGAACAAGAAGCAACTCAACGGTCTGGCCGAGCAGAAGCGCAACTGGGAACGCTACGGCAACCGCAATCTGCAGATGCTCGATGCAGCGGACATTCGTCGTGAAGTCGACTCCGATGCTTACGTTGGCGGTTTGCTGGACATGCAGGGTGGCCACGTTCATCCGTTGAATCTGGCGCTAGGGGAGGCCGCTGCCATCGTGCGTTTGGGCGGCAAGATCTACGAGCAATCGGCGGCGGTGGAAATTACCTACGGCGAGCCGATCACCGTGCGCACCGGCAAAGGGCTGGTCCGCGCCAAATACCTGCTGATCGCCGGCAATGCTTATCTGCCGCAAGGCCTCGACAACCGCGTCACCGCGAAAAGCATGCCGTGCGGCTCTCAGATCGTCGTCACCGAACCGCTGACCGAGCAGCAGGCACGCAGCCTGATCACCAACAACTATTGCGTCGAAGACTGTAATTACCTGCTCGATTACTATCGCCTCACCGCTGACAACCGTCTGCTTTATGGCGGCGGCGTGGTCTACGGCGCGCGGGAGCCGGACGACATCGAACAGCTGATTCGGCCGAAGATCCTCAAGACCTTCCCGCAGCTCAAGGACGTGAAGATCGACTACCGCTGGACCGGCAATTTCCTGCTGACCATGTCGCGCATGCCGCAATTCGGCCGCATCGAAAAAAACGCCTACTACATGCAGGGCTACAGCGGCCACGGCGTTACCTGCTCACACCTGGCCGGCAAACTGATCTCGGAAATGATCCGCGGCGACGCCGAACGCTTCAACGCCTTCGCCTCACTGCCGCACATGCCGATGCTCGGCGGCCGCACCTTCTCCGCACCGCTCACCGCTTTGGGCGCGGTCTACTATTCCCTGCGCGACCGTTTCGGCGTCTGATTGACCTCACCGGCGACGGTCCCCAAGACCGCGCCGGTTTTTCCCTGTGGGAGCGAGCCTGCTCGCGAAGAGGCCACTCCAGCCACCAATGCAATTCCTGACACACCAGAATCCAACTGTAGGAGCGAGCCTGCTCGCGATAGCGGTTTGTCAGCCCCGAATCATTACCTGACACACCGCCATCGCGAGCAGGCTCACTCCTACAGATCCGGATTACCAAGGCATAAATGACTTTTGCCCAACCATCCATCGAACCTGCTGAGCAACACCCGCAAACGTGATTTAATAGCCGCCTTTCACGGTTCCGGGACACGGGAGCAACGTGATCCGCGCGACCTGCGCGTCACCCGCCACCCACCCCCATTACCCTTAAGTACCTCAACATAAGGCAGTCATGGATACGGGTTCTCGACTCAAACTAGTACGCGAAAGCTACAAACTCTCTCAGCGCGAGCTCGCCCGGCGTAGCGGCGTGACCAACGCGACCATCTCGCTGATCGAACAGAACCGCGTCAGCCCCTCCGTCAGCTCGCTGAAAAAGCTGCTCGAAGGCATTCCGATGTCTCTGGCCGATTTCTTCACCTTCGACCAGCCGCCGCGCGAACACCAATACGTCTTCCGCGCCAACGAACAACCCGACCTCGGCCGCCACGGCCTGCGCCTGCTGCTCATCGGCGCCTCCGTCCCCAGCCGCCAGATGCGTCTGCTGCGCGAACAATACGCCCCCGGCGCGAGCTCCGGCGAAGAGCCGATCGTGCATGCCGAAGGCGAAGAGTGCGGGCTGGTGACGCGCGGCACGGTGGAATTGACCGTGGACGGGCAGGTGAGTGTGTTGAGTGCGGGCGATGGGTATTACTTTCCGACCACGCTGCCGCACAAGTTCCGCAATATCGGGGCGGATGAGGCTGAGATTATCAGTGCGAATACGCCGGCGAATTTTTGAGGGGCATGCATTTCGCATAGCTTTATCGAGGTTGATTTTTCAGGAACCCGCGGGCCGTTCGGGTGTTTTGCCGCGAAGCGTTCAGGCGTCGTAATTTGGCGAAACATCCGGGTGATAACCATTCGTCCGACGCGTCGCACGTTCGCCGTGCACCTGCTTCCAATGCTGTAACTCCACACGCAAAGGAAGAGCCACCATGCTGAACCATAGATTTGCGGTGATTACCCTCGCGGCATTGCTGTTCGGCAGTTCGCCGTACACGCTCGCGGCGGGCGAAACGTCGACCCCGAAGGCGAGCGACGGCACCAGCCAGACTCGAGAACCGGCGTCTCCAGCCACCAATGCCGACCCGGATGCCGATTCGCTGCCCCAAGGTGGTGATGGTGGCAAGACCGACAATGGGCCGGTGCCATCTGCCTCCAAACCCAGCCCTGCGGGTCAACCGTCCGGTAGCAGCAGTGGCGGGAGCGGCGGTAGTTGATGAGTGTCGCAAGCTGAAAGCCCGGTCTTTTGAGCCGGGCTTTTTTCTGCGCACAAGATGTTGTCTTTATTAACCTGATGTCTCTTCGAGGCGTCGGGTTATTTATCCCTGCCATTCGTCAGCCACCCCGCATTTTCACCGAATACCTGTTTCCAATGCGTAACTCACCCCGCAAAGGAACCATCGATATGCGCCCAGTCAAACTCGCAGCACTCTCCCTGGCCACCCTGTTATCCGCCACCTCGCTCTACGCAACAGCCGCCAGCGACACCCCTGAACCCACTGCAAACGACGGCAACAGCCAAACCAACCCGAGTGCGCCGGAAGACATTCATTCCAACGGCGCCACCGTGCCCAAGGGCACTCAGGGCAACACCACCAACAATGATGGCTCGACACCTTCGGGCTCCAAGCCCAGTGGTTCGAAGCAGTCGAACGACAGCGGTACCAGCAGCGGCGCTGGTGAGGGCTGATGGTGGGTTCAAATACAGCAAGCCCGGCATCCAGCCGGGCTTTTTGACAGATCCTGGAAACTACTTGGCCTTCCAGTCACCACCACTGTTCTCACAATCAATCTTCGCCTGAGCCAGATGCTCACCGTCGTAGTAATACGTGGTGACTTTGGCGTTGTCGGGCATGTTCAGCGGTTTGGCGCTTTTGTCTTTGCTGGTCGAGTGCGGATTAGCGAGGGATTCCTGGGTGAGGCGGGCGGTGCAGGTGGCCTGGTAGTGGTCGTCGCAGCGCTCGACTTTTTTCTTGGTGGCGTTGAGGGTGTCCTTGCTTTCGTTGCTGCACGACCAGTTGATGGAGTCCACGGGCATGCCTTCGTATTCGTAGCAGCTGTGGGTTTCCACGGCGGGCACTGCGGCGCTGGAGGAGCGGGTCTGGACGTCGCAGCCTTCGGCCATGACGCAAGTGGGGATGATGGCGAATGTGGCGATCAGGAGCAGCAGTCGGGTTTTCATCGGCAGTTCCTCTCCAATGGCGCCGCGTCCGATCGGTGATTTGGCGCTTGTCTGGTTTCGAGGCGGCGAGGGCGGGCAAGGTTCAATCGGCTTTGCGCTGCACGATCTTCGCGTACACTGCGCAACAATCAGAAACATTCAGCGCAGGATTCGATTCCCATGGCCCAAACCCTCGAACGCGCCATCGCCATTGCCGCCACGGCCCACAGCGGGCAGGTGGACAAGGGCGGCGCGCCGTACATTTTGCATCCGCTGAAAGTCATGTTGCGCATGAACACGCTGGAAGAACGCATCGTCGCTGTGCTGCACGATGTGGTCGAGGATTGCGGGGTGAGTCTGGATGATTTGCGCGGGGAAGGTTTCAGCGAAGAGGTGCTGGCGGCGATTGCAGCGGTGAGCAAAGTGCCCGGCGAGTCCTACGAGGATTTCGTCGATCGCGCCGCGCAGAACCCGATCGGCCGGGTAGTGAAGCTGGCGGATCTGGAGGAGAACAGCGATATCTCGCGGATCGCCTCGCCGAGTTGGGAGGATCTGGAGCGGGTCGAGAAGTATCGGCGGGCGATTGCACGGCTTCGCGCATAAAACGCAACCCCCCGTAGGAGCTGCCGAAGGCTGCGATCTTTTGATCTTGATCTTAAAAAATCAAAAGATCGCAGCCTTCGGCAGCTCCTACAGGGAAATGGTGGTGTGTCAGTTGGATAGCCAGGAAGGCGACTATGAAATCCATTGTGTGCTTGTTGATTGCCGCCGGTTTCGGCGCGTTGTTGCAGTTTGAAGGCGTTCCCCACGGTTTGTTGTTGGGCTCAATTGTGGTGACCGCGTTGTTTGCCAGCAAAACCGGCATTGCCCTGGCAACCCCTTATGGACTTGGCTACATCCAGGTCACGCTGGGTATCGCCACCGGGCTGATGTTCGAAGCTTGGGACAGCGAAACGGCCTCGACGATGTTGCCCAGCCTTGGCATCTTGCTGATCTGCCTGACTTTCCAAATCGCCCTCGCTGGCTGGTGGCTGACACGCGGCGCTGGCTGGAATCGCACCGATGCGCTGTTGGCGGTGTATCCCGGCGCATTGGCCGCGGTGTTCGATTTGCTTGAATCGGAAAAGGCTTCGAGCAAGGTCATCATCGTGCACCTGATGCGGCTGCTATTGATCACCGTGCTGGTGAGCGTGCTCATTCCCGGGCAAGCAGGGGTTGCTGAAGTCGCCAGCGATCCGTTGACCACAGGCATGGCGCTGACCGCGTGCTCAGTTATCGCTTTGAGCGTATTGCTCGGGCGTTTGCTGCTGCTGATCGGCGTCCCGGCGCCATTCATGCTTACTGCGATCCTCATTACCGCGGGGTTTGTGAAATCAGGATGGCTGCATGGCTTTCACATGCCGGAGTGGAGTTTGAACCTGGCGGCACTGATTCTCGGCGTGCGCATCGGCTCGCGGTTTAAGGGACTCGGCGTCGCGGAACTGGCGCGACATGGGCGCACGGCGTTGGTCTCGGTGGGGTTGATGATTGTGGTCGCGGCGGTGTTTGCTGAAGGGGCCGCAAGTTGGCTGGGCAGTGATCCGCTGTCGTTGTGGCTCGCGTACATGCCTGGCGCGATCGAGACGATTGCGATCGTCGCGTTTGGTGGCGGGCTGAATGTGGTGTTTATCCTGACGCATCATCTGAGCCGGATGGTGCTGCTGCATTTTGCCCCGGCATTGTTGGTGCAGTTTCGGCGGGTGCGCCAGGAAACTTGAAGCAAGCCAGTGGTGCCTGGCGATTGCGGCGTGTCAGTCAGATCCATCCCCCTCTCCCCCAAAGGGGGCGAGGGGGAAGGGAGCAGAGCGGGGGCTGTTCAAAACTTGAGTTCGGCTCGATATCCCAGATCGGCGTAATTTGCCAGAACAACTCGGTCAGTCCCCTCTCCCTTTAGGAGAGGGTTAGGGTGAGGGGCTAGCGGATGTGCGCTGAAAAACCCTCCAGGCCCGGCGCAATCTCATCCTTCAACGTCAACCCCGGAATCGCATACTCCCCACCATTCTGCTGCCGAAACCCGATCGGCCGCACACTCCACATTTCATCCAGGCGCAACCCCAGTTCCTCAGTGGTCTGGCCATACCGCGCCTCATCCATCCGGCTGGTGCGATACACCACAAACGGTGGCACCACATCAAACCCTGGGTAATACAGAATCCCGTGTTGAATCGGAAACAGTAAATCGTCCATCGGCCCATTGATCCCGCGTGGGCTGTAGTGCGATTCCCAGCCGCCGGTGGTAACCAGCAACATCGCCCGTTTGCCCTTCATTTTCCCCTCGCCGTATCGCTCGCCCCAGCGGCTGTCGGAGTGTTCGCCGACGCCATAGGCGAAGCCGTAGGCGTAGACACGGTCGAACCAGCCCTTGAGGATCGCCGGCATGCTGAACCACCACATCGGGAATTGCAGGATCAGTGCGTCGGCCCAGCGCAGTTTCTCTTGCTCGCGGGCGATGTCGGCGGCCTGGGTGCCGTCGGCGTAGGCGCGTTTCGAGTCGAGGGAGGCGTGGAACGGTTGCGATTGATCGCGCTGCGGTGCGTCATCGGCGTCGAGCACGGGTTTCCAGTTCATTGCGTACAGATCGGAGACCTGCACGGTGTGGCCGGCGGCTTGCAGGCGCTGGACGGTGAAGTCGCGCAGCGAGCCGTTGAGCGAAGTCGATTCAGGGTGAGCGTAAACCAGTAATACATTCATGTCGGGTGCTCCTTGAGTTGATGACTGCAGGATCGGCGCTCGCCAGGTATATTGGAAATGAATGTCTGATATGTCTGGTATAGCCATGAATAATTTGAGACGCCTCGATATCAACCTGCTGCTGACCCTCGACGTATTGCTCGCCGAACACAACGTCACCCGCGCGGCGCAGCGTCTGCATTTGTCGCAGCCGTCGGTGAGCGTGCACTTGGCCAGACTGCGCGAAATCTTCAACGATCCGCTGTTGCTGCCCGGCCCAAGAGGCATGCGCCCGACCGCGCGCGCCGATGAACTGCGCGAGCCATTGCGTGAAGCGCTGGAGGCGTTGGAAAGGGCGGTGGCGCCAGCGGATGTGTTCGACCCGGCGCAGGCGAATAACAGCTGGAAAATCGCCGCGACCGATTACGGTGAATCCACTGTCGTGCTGCCAGCGCTCAGCCATTTGCGCGAACAGGCCCCGGGCACCCGGCTGGCGATCATCGACCTGACGCCCGCGCAAATGGTCAAGCAGGCCGAGCAGGGCGTGTTCGATCTGGCCCTGCACATCAGCGAGGACGCGCCGGCGGAGTTGCATCGGCGACCGTTGTTCACTGAACGCTATGTGCTGGCCGGGCGCATCGGTCATCCGGGATTGACCCAGGCGCCCAGCCGCGAACAATTCTGCGCGCTGGAGCACGTGCTGGTGTCGCGGGAGGGTGGGGGCTTTTTCGGCGTGACCGACAAGGCGCTGGCCGAGGTCGGCCTGGCACGGAAAGTGGTGTTGTCGGTGCCGCACTTTCTGATGGCGATGTCGGTACTGGCCAGCACCGATCTGGTGGCGATGCTGCCGTCACGCCTGGTCCGCGGCAATCCGGCGCTGCAAGTGGTCGATGCACCGTTGCAGGTGCCCGGCTATGAAATGGCGATGTTCTGGGCTGAGCGCATGCACCGCGATCCGGCACATAAATGGTTGCGTGAGCAATTGCTCGCCTCGGTTTGACTTGCTGTCAGGCGTGGCCCAAGGCAATCGCGAACGACACGACGATCATGCAGGCGAAGGCGAAATTGAGATTCATGGGCGGTTCATCCTGAGCTTTTAAGAGTGGGGCCATTGTGAACAGGCGCAACGCAAAGAAAAAATTCGCCTTGTTGATTCCAATGATCGAAAGCATTGATAGCCGTCGCGTTTGTATTCGCCCGAGACTTTCGCTAGTGTCGCTGAAACCTGCAATTACAAGCACAAACAGGCACAACCATGCACGACCACTCCATCGCTGAATTGCCTTCGCTGCGCCGGCAGAAAATCCTTTTGCTTCTTGAGCGTGACGGCAAGGTCATGGCCTCCGAGCTGAGCCAGCATTTTGCAGTCTCCGAAGACACCATCCGCCGCGATCTCGCCGAACTGGACAACGCCGGTCTGGTGCAGCGCGTGCATGGCGGGGCGTTGCCGCGACCGAAAGATTCCGGCAAGGATTACTTCACCCGCCTGGATGAGACGGACGAGATCAAAGTGCGCCTGGCGCAATTGGCGGCCCAGCACATCGAGAACGGGCAGATTGTGTTGTTCGACTCCGGCTCGACCACTTTGCAGGTAGCGCGGGCGTTACCCGCCGACATCTGCATTACCGCCGTGACCGCATCACCGCTGACGGCGATTGCCCTGTCCGAATACAAGGGCGTGAAAGTGATTCTGGCGGGCGGCGAATTGAATCCGCATTCGATGTCGGCGAGTGGTCAGGAAGCGCTGCGACTGCTGGCGGGGATCAAGGCTGATCTGGCGATTACCGGCGTTTGTGCGATTCATCCCGAGGTCGGGATCACCTCGCTGCATTTCGATGAAGTGCCGATCAAACAGGCGATGCTCAACAGCGCGACGCGGGTAATTGCAGTGACCACGGCGGACAAGCTGGGGGCGGTGGAGCCGTTTGTGGTGGCGCCGTGCACGCGCCTGCACAGGCTGATTACCGAGCGGCATCCGGGGTCGGGGAATGTCGAGGATTACCAGCGGTTGGGGATTGTGGTGGAGCAGTTGCCGGATTGAGTTTTTTGTTGGGTTTGAGGGCCTCATCGCGAGCAGGCTCACTCCTACAGGGGACCGCATTTCAAAATGTAGGAGTGAGCCTGCTCGCGAAAGGGCCGGTCCGGTCAGCGCAACCGCTCAAGCATCTGGTAATACCACATCCCCGCCGCCAGCAACGGGTTGCCGAGCAGGTCGCCCATCGGTACGCGAATGTGCTGGCACGCGGCGAAGGTGTCGAACTGCTCCAGCTGTCCGGTGATCGCCCGGCTCATGATTTCGCCCATGATGTGCGTGGTGGCGATGCCGTGTCCCGAGTAGCCTTGGCAGTACCAGACGTTGTCCGAGAGCTTGCCCAGTTGCGGGATGCGGTTGATGACGATGCCCATGGCGCAGCTCCACTGGTAATCGATCGGCACGCCTTTTAGCGCCGGGAACGTGCGCTCGATGCACGGGCGCAGCTCCGCAGCAATGTTGCGCGAATCCTTGCCGCTGTAATTCGCGCCACCACCAAACAGCAACCTGCCGTCGGCGGTGAGCCGGTAGTAATCGAGGACGAATCGGCAGTCATAGACGGCGAGGTCTTCGCGGTTGATCTGTTGCGCCAGATCGCCGAGCGGCGCGGTGGTGACGATGCCGCCCATGGCCGGAAAAATCTTGCCCTTGAGCTGGCCCGGTTCGAGTTTGTGATAGACGTCGCCGGCAAGCATCACCTGATTGGCGTCGATCTGGCCGTGGGCGGTGCGCACGCCAGGGTTGTCGCCGTGCATGATCTCCAGCACTTCACTGTTTTCGAAGATCAGCGCACCGAGGCTTTCGGCCGCCCGCGCTTCGCCGATGCACAGGTTGAGCGGGTGCAGGTGCATGTTGCGGGTGTTCTTGATCGCGCCGTGGTACAGCTCGCTTTGCAGCAGATCGCAAACCTGGCTGCGGTCGAGCAGGCTCACTTCATCGCCCAGACCTCGGCGCACGGCTTCGTCGTAGTCCTTGCGCAGATCGGTCATGTGGCTCGGCTTATACGCCGCGTGCAGATGGCCGTGTTTGAGGTCGCACTGGATCGCATATTTCTCGACGCGCTGGCGGATGATTTCATGCCCGCGCCAGCGCAGGTGCCAGATGAAATCGTCGACGTCATCGCCAAGACTGGCGCGCATCTGTTTGCGCATCGCACCGTCGCCGGAGAGGCTGCCGGTGACTTGCCCGCCATTGCGTCCGGTGGCGCCCCAGCCAATTTTGTGGCTTTCGACGATGGCGACTTTCAGGCCTTTTTCCGCCAGCTCGACAGCAGTGGCGACACCGGTGAAACCGCCGCCGATAATCACCACATCGACCTTGTGCCGGCCTTGCAGGGTGGGGTAGTCGGTGTCCTGGTTGAGGGTGGTGGTGTAGTAGGAATTGCAGCGAATGGTCATGTCAGCGTCCACAAAAATTCAGGTTGGTACACGGTCCCCTGTAGGAGTGAGCCTGCTCGCGATAGCGGTGCGTCAGTCAAAAATCAATTGTCTGACACACCGCTATCGCGAGCAGGCTCACTCCTACAGGGGTTGTGGTGAATCCTCAGGCTTCGGTGAGGTACCACCGCCAATCCTGCTCACCCACTTCCGCCATGAACTGCCGATACTCGGCACGCTTCACCGCCAGATACACCCCGAGGAATTCCTGCCCTAGCGCCTCCCGTGCCCACGCGGAATTTTCCAGCGCCTGTAACGACGTCAGCCAATCGGTCGGCAACAACTCTTTAGCCTGGGCATAGCCATTGCCCTCGACCGGCGCCCCCGGATCCAGCTCTTCACGAATGCCACGATGAATGCCGGCGAGGATCGCCGCCGCTGCCAGATAGGGGTTGGCGTCGGCGCCACAGATGCGGTGTTCGATGTGCCGCGTCGGCGCTGGCCCGCCGGGAACGCGCAGGCTGACGGTGCGGTTGTCGACGCCCCAGGTCGGCGCCAGTGGCGCGTAGCTGTTGGCCTGGAAACGTCGGTAGGAGTTGGCGTTGGGGCAAAACAGCAGCAGCGAGTCGAGCAGGGACGCGAGCATGCCGCCAATCGCCGTGCGCAACAGCGGGGTGCCGGCCGGGTCTTGCGAGGCGAACAGATTACGGCCGTCGGCGTCCGCGAGGCTGACGTGCATGTGCATGCCGGTGCCGGCCAGATCGTCGAACGGCTTGGCCATGAATGTCGCCTGCATGCCGTGCTTGTGCGCCACGCCTTTGACCAGGCGTTTGTAACGCACCGCCTGATCCATCGCAGCCAGTGCATCGCCGTGTTCGAGGGTGATTTCCACCTGGCCCGGGGCGTATTCGGAGATTGCCGTGCGCGCCGGAATGCCGTGCAGTTTGCAGGCGCTGTAGAGGTCAGCGAGGAACGGTTCGATCTGTTCCAGCTCGCGCAAACCGTAGACTTGCGTGTGTCGCGGTCGCCCGCCATCAGCGTCCAGCGCCGGTTGCGGGCGGCCGTTGTGATCGCGTTTGGCGTCGAGCAGATAGAACTCCAGCTCGCAGGCCATGATCGGGTGATATCCCTCGGCCTTGAGCCCGTCGATCACCTTGATCAGCAAGTGCCGAGGATCAGCGATGCTCGCCGGCAGGCCTTCGGTCGGGTGCATGCTGACCTGCACCGCTGCAGTCGGAATCTGCCGCCATGGCAGGCGCACCAGACTGCCTTGCAGCGGATAGGCGCGGCAGTCGATATCGCCGACGTCCCAGACCAGTCCGGAGTTCTCGACGTCCTCGCCCTGCACGGTCAAACCGAGAATCGTGCTCGGCAGTGGCCGGCCGCTTTCATACACGGCGAGCAGCTCTTCACGGTGCAACAGCTTGCCGCGCGGCACGCCGTTGGCGTCGAGAATGAACAGCTCGAACATGTCGATATCGGGGTTCTGTTCGAGGAACAGGCGTGCGTCTTCGATGGCTGCGAATTTCATGGCAAATCACTCACGATGGCGCCGCACGGGCGCGCAGATTCGGCCGGACGCAGGGCGTCCCGGCAGGGATTTCATAGGGAGATCAGTCAAAGGACACAGAACCTGTGGCGAGGGAGCTTGCTCCCGCTGAGGCGCGAAGCGGCTCTCGCTTGTTGTTCAAAGGCGGGGCTGCCAGGCAGTCCAGCGGGAGCACGCTCCCTCGCCACAATGGCTTAGTGACTGACAGAAATCAGCAGGCGATATCCGGCGGGCGTGCGGAGTGACGCAGCTTGGAACGGCGCAGGGCCATGGGCAGATTGACGATGCGGTTCATACGCGGCCCCGGTTGCAGTGGGCGCGTACGGCAGAGACGTGCAACCTTTTGGGTTGTTGTGGTGACGTACTCATAACGCGTGTTTCCGTTGGCGGAAAGCGTCGGCGGCAGGGCGGGCCCGGCGACCGGTGTGCCCGGATAGTAAGGGGGAATTCGCGCGCGTGTAAACGCAAAATTTGCCGGTGTCGCTTGGTGCGTTTGGTCTGATTGACCGAGTTGCCTTTTTCGCGAGCAGGCTCGCTCCCACATTGGAATGCATTTCAACTGTGGGAGCGAGCCTGCTCGCGAATGTCCGCACCTCGGTCCAGAGTGAACACGCCGGGCCCGCCGCTGTGCCATTCAGCGCAGCACGTAATCGTCCGGTTGCGGCGCGGGCGGCAATGGCGAGACGCCGAGTTCGTGCAGCACGTCGCGCTCCAGGGTACGCACCAGTGCGTCGGTCGGCAGGTCGTTTTCATCACGCCCGAACGGGTCTTCGAGTTCATCGGCAATCGCGTCGAAGCCGAAAAAGGTGTAACTGACAATCGCCGTGAACAGCGGCGTCAACCAACCCAGCGATTGCGCCATGGCGAAGGGCAGCAAAAGGCAGAACAGGTAGATAGTGCGGTGCAGCAGCAGGGTATAAGGGAAGGGCAGCGGCGTGTTCTTGATCCGGTCGCACACGGCCTGGGCCTGGCTCAGGCAGGTCAGGTGACTGGCCAGTAATTGATAACGCCATGGCGACAGCACACCGGCCGTTTCCAGCTCGGAAAACTGGCGCCCGACCTGGTGCAGGATCTGCCCGCAGTGGTCCGGTACAGCCTCGTCGATCGGCGGGCTGACCCAGTCGGCACTGGCCTGCGCCTCACTCTCTGTGCGTAGCCGGGCGTTCAATGCATGGGCAAACCCGCACAAATTGCGCAACAGTTGCCGACGCAGGCTGGCGTCGTCGATGCCCTGGGTTTCGCGCATCACCGCGCGCACCCGCAGCAGCACTTCGCCCCAGGCCTTGCGGCCTTCGTACCAGCGGTCGTAACAGGCGTTGTTGCGAAAGCTGAGGAAAATCGACAGCGACAGGCCGAGCAGGGTGAACGGTGTCGCGTTGATCTCGGCGAAGTAGCGCGGCACAAGGATTTCAACCAGCACAATCACCGCCGCCAGCAGCGTCAGCATCAAGGTGCGCACGGCAATGCGTTTGGCGATCGAACCTCTGAGGGTGAAGAGCACGGCGAACTGATTGGGTCTCGGTCTGACGATCATCTCGCGGTCCCTGTTGCGCGGCGGATCAGCCGCCGGTCATGTTCATGAAACGCACCACTTGCACGTCGTCGTTGACTTCGAAGTTGTGTCGATAGGGCTTGAGTTTCATTGCCTCGATGATCGCGTTTTCCAAGCGTTCCGGGTGGCCCGGATGCGCGCGCAACACCGCTTTGAGGTCCATCGAATGCTCGTTGCCCAGACACAGCAGCAAGCGACCTTCGACGGTCAGGCGCACGCGGTTGCAGGTGCCGCAAAAGTTGTGGCTGTGCGGTGAAATGAACCCCAGGCGAATGTTCGGCGCTTCGGCTACGCGCCAGTAGCGCGACGGCCCTTGCGTGGATTCGGTGGAGTCGATCAGGGTAAAGCGTTCGGCGATGCGTTCACGCACCTGCGCGCTGGAATAGAACGACTCGGCGCGGCTGTGTTCGGCAATCGCGCCCAGCGGCATTTCTTCGATGAAGGAAATATCCAGATCACGCTCGATGGCGAAACTGACCAGATCGTTGATCTCGTGGTCGTTACGCCCTTGCATCACCACGCAATTGAGTTTGGTGCGAGTGAACCCGGCGGCACGGGCGGCATCGATGCCGTCGATGACTTGCGCCAGATCGCCGGTGCGCGTCAGTTCCTTGAAACGCTGCGGGTCGAGGCTGTCGAGGCTGATATTGAGGCGCTTGACCCCGGCGTCGAACAGCGGCCTGGCCAGTCGGCCCAGTTGCGAGCCGTTGGTGGTCAGGCACAGTTCGCGCAGGCCGGGCAGGGCGGCAATCTGCTCACACAGCTGCACGACACCGGGGCGGATCAGCGGCTCGCCGCCAGTCAGGCGGATCTTGCGCGTGCCGAGGGCGACGAAGCTTTGCGCTACCTGAAACAGTTCTTCGAGGGTGAGGATCTGCTGGCGCGGCAGGAACTGCATGTCCTCGGCCATGCAGTAGACGCAGCGAAAATCGCAGCGATCGGTGACCGACAGGCGCAGATAATCCACGCGGCGGTTGTGACCATCGATCAATTCACGCTGTGTCATGGGCTCGCCTCGTGGATGTGGAGCGCCGTCAGCGGGCGCAGATCGCGCAGGGTAGGCTGCGCTCGCCACGCCGTCCAATCACTCTGGCTGACCGAGTGATTGACGGCGTCGATGATGCCTTACGGTGCGCCAAACATTGCCGTCCAGTAAATGCCGGCGTTGCTTTTCGGATCGGTTGCGTACGCGGCGCCCAGTTCCTGATATTGCGGGTTCATCAGGTTGGCGCAATGACCGGGGCTGGCGAGCCAGCCGTCGACGACCTTGCCGACGGTGTCCTGCCCGGCGGCGATGTTTTCGCCAACCAGTTGCCCACTGTAACCGGACAGTTCGGCGCGGTCGCCGGGTGTGCGGCCGTCGCGGTCCTTGTGGTCGAGATAATTATTGTTGGCCATGTCGCGGCTGTGATCCTGGGCAACGGTGCCCAGCGTGGCGTTCCAGGCCAGCGGTGCTGCCGCCGCGAAGGACTGGCCGCCGCACTGACGGGCCTGACTGCGCGCGGTATTGAGTTGCGCCAACAGCTTTTGCCCTTCGCTTTGCGCATCGCCGAGTTTCGCCGTCAGCAACGGCCGCGCGAGGACGATGCGCCAGTCACGGTCAACGCGGTTGACGCCGATATCGACAAACTGCGGGTCGAGCACCACCTGACAGAAGCTTTCCTGAATCGCCTTCATTGCTGACGCCGCATCGCGCGGGCCGTTGAGAGTGATCGCTTGAACGTTGACCATCGGATAGCGGGCGCTGGCCATGGCCTGCTGCAAATCGACCGCGCCACTGGCGGGCAGTCGCAGGCGCGGGTCGGCCGACAACGGTGGCAACTCGTTCGACGCCTGGCTGCCGCAACGCTGCGGCTGGCTGCGATAGCTGTTGATCGACTCGATCAATTGCAGTTCATCGGCGGCCAGCGCCGAGGTGGCGAACACCACGCCCAGCGACAATGCGGCACAACGCAAAACGGACGGCATGAAGCGCATGGAAATCTCCCTTGAGCTGAATGCGCCCATGATGCGCGAAAGGCCCCCGGTGGGTGAATGTGTTTTTCTTTGCGGCGGATTTTTTCTGCACTGGTGTGCCCGCGTATTTGCTCGCTACACTCTGCGAAGACCCCGCAAACCGGGCGTCTCACCGACGTAACATCTTGCCCCCGACGGGCGCTGACGGAAGAACCGACATGGGATTGAAAGGCTTGGCGGGCGGTTTGTTGTGGATTGTTTTTGCCGGCGCAGCATGGGCCGGCGCTCAGGCCCCTATCGAGGCCAAGGCGGAACAGAAAGCCGAGGTGCTGGAGGAGAAAGCGGCGGATAAAGTCAGTGCTGCTCCGGCGCCGAAATCCGAGGCCATCACCCCCACCGAAGCGCAGGCAGTGGACCCGGCCGGCGCCGCGCCGCTGGACGATCCGCTGACCTGTCTGGCGCGCAGCATCTATTGGGAAGCCAAGGGCAAGGACACCCCGGAAATGGAGGCCGTCGCCAGCGTGGTGATGAATCGCCTTGGCCATGAAGGCTTTCCCGACACGGTGTGCGCGGTGGTCAAGCAAGGCTCGGAAAGCGGCAACTGCCAGTTTTCCTGGTGGTGCGATGGCAAGCCCGATCAGGTCAAGGAAGACGCCGAATACGCGCTGGCCAAGGAAATCGCTGGCAAGGCGTTGAATCGCCAGCTCAAGGACCGCACCCGCGGCGCCCTGTATTTTCACGACCGCGGCGTGCACCCGAGCTGGGCCAAGGCTTATCGCAACACCGCGCAGACCGGCAGGTTCCTGTTCTACAAACCCGCCGGCGGCGACGCGCGTTAACTGGCGTGGGTGTTGAGAATGCTCGCCACCTGCTGCGGCTGGCAGTTCAGGTACGGTGACTTTTGCAGCCAGCGCTGATCCGGGTACCAGGAAAACATGAACTGGCCGTTCTTCAGGCGATCGATCACCTGTTTGGCAATCTGCGGCCGCACGGCGGGGCAACCCTGACTGCGGCCGATGCGGCCCTGACGCTTGCTCCACAGCGGGTTCACGTAGCTGGCGGCATGAATCACGATCGCGCGATCGCGGGCCAGATCATTGAAACCGGGTTCCAGGCCGTCCATGCGCAGTGAATAGCCGTGGGTGCCTTCGTAGCTTTCCTGGGTGCGGAACAGGCCGAGACTGGACTGATAACTGCCTTCGCGGTTGGAAAACTGTGTGGCGAAGTTTTCCCCGGAATTGGAACCGTGGGCGACCAGATCCCGCAGCACCAATTTCTGTTTGCTCAGGTCGAAGATCCACAGACGACGTTCGGTGGACGGTTGCGAATAGTCGATGATCGCCAGATGCCGCGAGGGCTTTGCGCCGTTGTTGACCGCGCACTGCATGGCGTTCAATGCACCTTTGAGCGCTTGGGGATTGAGTTCCGGCGCGGCGTGGGCGAGGCTGTTATAGAGAACCGGCGATGGCTTGCCGGCGGCAAATACTGGGCTGGTCACGGCGACAAGGGTCGCGGTGCTCAACAGAAGTCGGCGCAAAAACGTCAACATTTTATAAAGTGTCCTCAACTTGCTACATAAACGGCACTTTGGCTCCTGACTCCCAGTCAATACCCGCAGGCTCCGAGGCTGGAGCCTGACTGTTCAGCGCACCTGATGTAAGGTTGACCGTCATCTGGACGGCCATGGATTGGAGTAAAGCAGTTGTTCAAAAAGTACGCATGCTACTTGAGCATTTGTTTGCTCGCTGCGCCGTTTGTCGCTTGCGCCGATGAGCCGCTGCCCCCGCTCGAAACCCTGGCGACGCCGACGACGGACCTGCCGGTGGAGCCGCGCAGCCCGTTGCAGGCCGTGTTGATCAGCCTGGCGCAGTCGTGCCCGGCCATTGCTCCGCGTCTCAACGGCCCGGCGCTGAGTCAATTGCAGGCGTTCTATGCACAGCAGGACTGGATGCCTGTGTGGGCCAGTGAGTCGGCTCGATTGCCGGCATTGCGCGCGCAATTGCAGCTGTTGGCCGACGATGGGCTGAATCCCAATCGCTATGCTGTGCCGGCGTCACCGCCGCAGGACGGCGAGTTGTGTGCCGATATCGATATCAGCCGCCATTACCTGCAGGCCTTGCAGGATCTGCATTACGGTCGTCTGTTGCAGTCGCATTTCGAACCGCTGTGGCATGTCGACGGCCCGCCGACCGATCGTCAGGCGCAGTTGCTCAGCATTGCCGTGCCGGGGGTGAACGACATTGCTGCAGCGTTCGACCTCGCCCGTCCGCATCTGCCTCAGTATCAGAGCCTGCGTCAGTTGTATGCCGCACAACGTTTGCAGGCCCTGCCGCAGTGGCAGCCGGTCGGCAACGGGCCGCTGCTGCGCCCGGCGATGGAAGACCAGCGCGTGCCGGAACTCGCCCGGCGTCTGTACAACGAAGGTTATCTGGCAGACGTGATCGTGACGCCGGACAACGCCTACGATGACGTGCTGGTGGAAGCGGTGAAGCATTTTCAGGCCAGTCACTCGTTGCAGGCTGACGGCGTGGTCGGGCCGGGTACGATTGCCGAGCTGAACATCAGCCCGCTGACTCGCCGCGATCAGTTGCGCGTCAATCTCGAACGTTTCCGCTGGATGGCCCAGGACATGGAGCCCAGCGGTCTGGTGGTCAACGTCGCGGCCGCTGAGCTGACGCTGTATCAGGGCGGTCAGCCGGTGTGGCAGACCCGCACCCAGGTCGGCCGCGCCGAGCGCCAGACACCGCTGCTGAAATCCCGCGTCACCCGGCTCACGCTGAACCCGACCTGGACTGTGCCGCCCACCATCTGGAAAGAAGACAAGCTGCCGGAAATCCGCAAGGACCAGACCTTCCTCAGCCGCCAGAACCTGCAAGTGCTCGATGCCAACGGTCAGCCCCTGGCGGCAGCGGACATCGACTGGGACAACCCCGGCAACATCCTCCTGCGCCAGGACGCCGGCCCGCGCAATCCGCTGGGGCAAATGGTCATTCGTTTCCCCAACCCGTTCTCGGTGTACCTGCACGACACGCCGAGCAAGGCGCTGTTTGAAAAAGGTCCACGGGCGTTCAGCTCCGGTTGCGTGCGTGTCGAGCATCCGCTGCAACTGCGCGATCTGCTGCTGTCGCCGGCAGAAAAGACCCGCACCGACACACTGCTCGCCAGCGGTACCACCCACGAATTTCGCCTGTCTTCCCCCGTGCCGATCCTGATGACCTACTGGACGGCGCAAGTCGACAGCAGCGGCCACGTGCGATACGCGCCGGATATCTACAGTCGCGACAGCGCTTTATTGGTGGGCCTGGATCGGGCGCATTGAGCCAGACCACCTCACCCTAGCCCTCTCCCTCGGGAGAGGGCTAGGGTGAGGGGCCGATTTCAAGCCGAACCCAATACTCAAAATCTCACCGTTCCAGCTTTTCAACTATCCAAGGCAAAAGCACCTCACACGACCCTTCAATCTTCAAATCCAGCAGATCATCCGCCCGGGTCCTGCCCAGATTGATCGCCATCAGCGGCTTGCCACGCTCGGCAATCACGCGACACAAACGAAACGCCGAATACGCCATCAACGATGACCCAACCACCAGCAACCCCGCCGCATTCTCGGCAGCTGCCATGGCCCGCGCTGCGGTCGCCTGTGCCACGTTCTCGCCAAAAAACACCACATCCGGTTTCATCCGCTCACCCGCGCAATGCGGGCACTGCGGCACCTGGAAGCGCGCTTCAAATGCCGGGTCGAGCAAGGTATCGCCATCCGGCGCCTGCACCGCATCAACGCCGCTCAGATAGGGATTCTCCGCTTCCATCTGGCGCTGAATCTCATCGCGCGGACTGCGCTGCCCGCAGTCCAGACACAGCACTCGATGCAGGCTGCCATGCAGTTCGATCACATCGTGACTACCGGCCTGATCGTGCAAGGTGTCGACGTTCTGCGTGATCAGATCGCTGATCCGGCCACGCTGCTGCAGCGTCGCCAGCGCCTGATGCGCTGCATTCGGCCGCGCCTGGCGCACGCGCGGCCAGCCGAGCATGGCTCGGGCCCAATAGCGACGGCGTGATTCCGGGGCAGAAAGGAATTCCTGATACATCATCGGCTGCCGCCCGCGACGCACGCCGTCGCTGTCGCGGTAGTCCGGAATGCCCGAAGGCGTGCTGATGCCAGCGCCGGTCAGGACTAGAAACTTATCCTCGGTCATGGCCTGCACCAGCGTATCGAGGTGTTCGCGGATCGGGCTGTCGAGCATGCTCAGCACTCCAGAATGGGCAGTGCCCGCAGGTTAGCATCAACCACTGTGGCGAGGGAGCTTGCTCCCGCTGGGGGGCGAAGCGGCCGCAGAAGAAGGGCCTGCTGCGCAGTCCAGCGGGAGCAAGCTCCCTCGCCACAGGTTTCGCGTTTTCAGTCGGTTACTTGCGCGCCTCCAGTATCAGGTTGAACGGTGTCTGCGCGGCGCGGCGGAACTGCTTGAACCCGGCTTCGGTGAATACCTTGCGCAAGCGTAGCTCTCCGGCCTGGGCACCGAGCCCGAGGCCGACTTCCTGTGACAGCGAATTGGGTGTGCAAATAAACGTCGAGGCGGCGTAGAACAGGCGCCCGACCGCGTTGAGATTGTCGTCCAGTTTGTCGTTGGCGAAGGGTTCGACCAGCAACACCGTGCCGTCGTCTTTCAGCGCCTCATGGGCATGGCGGGCGGCGCCGACCGGGTCGCCCATGTCGTGCAGGCAATCGAAAAAGCAAATCAGGTCGTAGTCGCTGCCGGGATAGTTTTTCGCCGTGCCCTCGAAGAATCTGGCGCGGTTGCCCACGCCACCTTCTTCGGCCCGTTGCGTGGCGACGGTGACGGAGGGCGCGTGGAAGTCGAAGCCGACAAACTGCGACCTGGGAAACGCCTGGGCCATGATCACCGTCGAGGCGCCGTGGCCGCAGCCGATGTCGGCGACTTTGGCGCCGCGTTCCAGTTTCGCCACCACGCCTTCCAGTGCCGGCAGCCATTCAGCGATCAGGTGACCTTTGTAGCCGGGGCGGAAGAAGCGTTCGGTGCCGCTGAACATGCACGGGTGGTGATCGCCCCAGGACAGCGCGCCATTGCCACGCATGGCTTTGACCAGTTTGTCCTTGTCATGGAAAAACGACGCCACTACGCCGAGACCGCCGGCGACGTACACCGGCGAATCCTCCACGGCCAACGCCAGCGCCTGTTCTTCCGGCAAGCGAAACTGACCGTCGAGGTGCTCCATGTAACCGGATGCGGCGTGGGCGCTGAGCCACTCGCGTACCAGACGCGGATTGCAGGTGGTTTTTGCTGCGAGGGCTTCGGGGCTGATCGGTTGGCTGTCGGCCATCGCCCGGTACAGACCGAGTTCTTCGCCGACGATGACATTGGCCAGCATCGCCGCGCCGCCCATGTCGCTGACCAGTTTGCCCATGAATTCGTTGAGCTTCGCCTCATTCATCACGTGTGCTCCTGAAACAGGATCAAGGTCCGGCGGCGTTGAATGTCGAGGCAGGCGCCACCGGGCGGTGGTCACGGATAGGGGCAGGGCACAGCAGAAGTCCTGCGGCCCCCTCGACTGGGTACTGATTGAGTCTAGTCGGTGTTTTTCTCAGCGTGGCAGCGGCAACCTGAGCTCAGCGCACAGGCCGCCGCCCTCGCGATTGCTCAGCAGCAGCGAACCACCCAGCGCCATCGCCAATTGCTGGGCAATTGCCAGCCCGAGTCCGGTGCCACCGGTGTCGCGGTTGCGCGAGTTTTCCACGCGATAAAACGGTTCCAGCACCTGCGCCAGTTCGGCCTCGGCGATGCCCGGGCCGCGATCGAGGACTTTCACCGACAGGCTGTTGCCCTGCGCTTCGACCTGCAGTTGCGCGGCGCCGGCGAATTTCAGGGCGTTGTCGGTCAGGTTCACCAGGACCCGGCGCAGCGCTTGCGGACGGGTTTCGATCACCGCTTTGCTCTTGCCGCCGAGCTGCACGTCCTTGCCCATGTCCTGATAGTCGAACACGAGGCTGTCGAGGAACGAGTCGAGATCGGTACGGCGGCTTTCTTCGGTGGCGCCGTGAACGCTGCGGGCGTAGGCCACGCCTTCGCGCACCAGATGTTCGATCTCGCCGAGGTCGCTGCTCAGTTTGTCTTTTTCCACCGAGTCGTCCATGAACTCCGCACGCAATTTCATCCGGGTGATCGGTGTTTGCAAGTCGTGGGAAATCGCGGCGAGCAGTTGCATGCGTTCTTTCAGGTAGGCGGCGATGCGCGTCTGCATGGCGTTGAACGCCCGCGCTGCGTGGACCACTTCGGTCGGTCCCTGCTCGTCGAGTTTGATCGGATGCGCGTTGGGGTCGAGCGTTTCCACCGCATTGGCCAGGCGGGTGAGGGGGCGAATGGCGATGCGCACGGCGAGCCAGGTGCAGAGGATCAGCAGCGCCAGCTGGCCCAGCAGCACCACTGGCAACCACGGCGACAGCGGCACCATCGCCGGACGGATATCGATGGTCACCGGGCTACCGTCGCTCAGGCGCAGATGGCCCTGGAAATGCCGTCTCGGACCGCCGGGAACCTCGGTAAACACCAATGGATAAGTGCCGCCGATGGCCGCGGTAATCGAGGCAATCGCAACGGATTCTTCAGCCGAGGTCACCGGCATGCCCGGTTCGCCCTCATTGAGCAGGTAGCCGTAATTGCGCCGTGCCAGGCGCGGCAACCAGGCCTCGCGTTCGGCGGCGGGCAGGCGATCGAGGATCGCCATCGAGGTCGAGACGTCGGTTTCAAGGTTGCCGAGCATGGTGCTTTTCGCGCTCTGGTAGCGCTCGTAATACTGCGCGCCGAACGACAGGCCCTGCGCCAGAATCAGCCCGATCAGAAAAATCAGCGAGAGGCGCGAGGCGAGGGTGCGCGGCCATTGCAGCTTGAGTTTCATGCCGACGCCCCAAGCAGTTCGACCGGCAGCGAAAACACATAACCTTCACTGCGCACAGTCTTGATGTAGGCCGGTTCGCGGGCATCGTCAAGCAGACGTTGACGCAAGCGACTGACCAACAGATCGATGGAACGGTCGAACAAGTCGGCTTCGCGTCCCTGGGTCAGGTTGAGCAACTGATCGCGGCTGAGCACCCGTTGCGGGTGGTCGAGGAACACCCGCAGCAGGCGGTATTCGGCGCCACTGAGGGCAACCATGGTGCCGTCGCTGTCGAGCAGGTGACGCGCCGAAGTGTCCAGTTGCCAGCGACCGAAGGCCAGCAAGCGTCCGGCTTCGGTGACCACCAGGTTCGGCGGCAGCATGCGGGTGCGGCGCAATACCGCGTTGATCCGCGCCAGCAGTTCGCGGGCGGCGAACGGTTTGGTCAGGTAATCGTCGGCGCCCATTTCCAGGCCGATGATGCGGTCGGTTTCATCGTTGCGCGCGGTGAGCATCAGCACCGGCGTCGCCTTGTGTTTGCCCACGCGCAATTCGCGGCACAGCTGCAGACCATCGTCGCCGGGCATCATGATGTCGAGCACGATCAGGTCGACAGTATTGGCATCCAGGAAGCTGCGCATCTGCCGGCCATCGGCGACCACTGTGGTGCGCAGGCCGTTTTTCTTCAGGTAGTTGCCTACCAGTTCACGGATCTCGCGGTCGTCGTCGACGATGAGAATGTGATCGACATGTTCCATCGGTTCAAGCCTCTGTCAAAAGGGGAATGCCGTGCAGTCTATAGCGCCGGAAACCGCACGCCTGCCTGCCTTTGTATTGCAGTGTATCTGCCGCAACGGCGGATACACGCCGACGCAAAAACGCGATTTTTACCGGGGTTTGTATCGCTGTGTATCTACACATGGCGTGGATACACAACGAGTGATTCTCGTCCTTTCCTGACACAGACGCGATACCTCGAGCGCCTCAAATAGGCTCCATCGAGGCACACACAGATTGCCTCGGCTCAAAACCCACTGAAGCCTTGAGGACACCACCATGAACAACAAATCCGTATTCGCCGCCTGCCTGTTCGCCGCTCTGAACATCTGCACCCTGTCGGCCCACGCCGAAGCTGACGTCAGCCGGCAAACCTACACCTACGGCACCCATCTGGATATCAAGAAAGTGCTGTCGATGACCGAAGACACCTCGGTGACCTGCGGCATCACCGAGGCGCGCATGACCTACCTCGATTCCGCCGGCAAGACCCGCGAGCTGGATTACAGCAAATTCGCTGACGGCTGCAACAACCAGAACTGAGTCATCCCTACTTTTTCTGCAAGGAGTTTTGCCATGAACAACGTCTCGCGCTTTCTGACCGCAGCAGCCTTCGCCTTCACCGGTGCCGCCGCCCACGCCAACAGTGCCTTGGAGCAGAGCAGTTGCGCCAGCAGCACCTGCTTCCAGCTGACCACAGTGGCGAAGGAGGGCAGCGATGCACTGATCGCCGCTGACGGCTCCAGCCGCACGCCGCAGGGCCAGACGCTCGCCGCTGACGGCTCCAGCCGCACGCCGCAGGGCCAGACGCTTGCCGCTGATGGTTCGAGCCGCACGCCGCAGGGCCAGACGCTTGCCGCTGACGGTTCCAGCCGCACACCGCAGGGCCAACTGGTCGCGGAAAACGGTGCCAGTCGCACGCCACAAGCGCAGTTGCTGGACGGCCAGAACGCATGAGCCACGGCGTCAATAAAGCGAGCTAGCGAGGCGGACATATCCCCTCGCTGCCCGGTTGTGCGCCCAGCCCCCATTTCAAGGTGACCCGTCATGTACCTCATCGCATTTCTCGGCGGTCTGCTGACCGTCCTCAGTCCGTGCATCCTCCCGGTGGTGCCGTTTCTGTTCGCTGGCGCCAACCGTACACGCTCCTCGATCCTGCTCACCCTCGGCGGCATGGCGCTGACCTTTGCGTTGATCTCCAGCCTCGCCGTGGTCAGCAGCGAGTGGGTGATTGAGGCCAGCAACACCGGCCGCCACGTGGCCCTGTTGGTCATGGCGCTGTTTGCCCTGTCGCTGATCTCGGCCCGGGTCGGCGACTGGCTGACCAAACCCTTTGTCGCGTTGGGCAATCGCCTCGATCAGGACACCCGTAAACGCGCAGGACCCATGGCCTCGATCATGCTCGGTGTCGCCACCGGCCTGTTGTGGGCGCCTTGTGCCGGGCCGATCCTTGGAGTAATTCTCACCGGCGCGATGCTGCAAGGTGCCAATGCCCAGACCAGCCTGTTGCTGCTGGCTTACGGTGCCGGCAGCGCCTTGTCGCTGGGCACGTTGATCTTCGCCGGGCGCGGTCTGGTCAATCGACTGAAGCCGTCGATCCCGTTCAGTGGCTGGTTGCGCCGCGGTGCCGGGGTTGCGGTGCTGGCTACGGTCGCAGTGATCGCCACCGGCGCGGACAAAACCCTGCTCGCCAACACCTCTTCGGAAGGCGTTGCCAGCGTCGAGAAAAACGTCCTGGAAAACGTGCCAAAAGTGGTCGACTACTTCGTCAGCAAGGTCCGCGCGGATTCGATGATGGACGACGCCCAAGGCGCGATGCCGTCGCTGTCCGGCGCCGTGCAGTGGCTCAACTCCCCGGAACTCAGCGCCGAATCCCTGCGCGGCAAAGTGGTGCTGGTGGATTTCTGGACCTACGACTGCATCAACTGCCAGCACACCCTTCCGTATGTCAAAGACTGGGCGCAGAAGTATGAGAAGGACGGCCTGGTGGTGATCGGCGTGCATACGCCGGAGTACGGCTACGAACGCATCATCGACAACGTCAAGGATCAGGTGAAAAAACTCGGCATCACCTACCCGGTCGCGATCGACAACGACTATGCGATCTGGCGCCACTTCGACAACCAGTACTGGCCGGCGCATTACCTGATCGACGCCAAGGGCCAAGTGCGTTACAGCCACTTCGGTGAAGGTCGTTATGCGGAGCAGGAGCAGATGATCAAGCAGTTGCTGGAGGAGGCCAAGGCGCCGGCGGCTTGATGACAACAACAATGGCTCATGGGTCGCGACCCATGAGCCATTGCCAGTATCTGCAGCCCTATGCCAGCCAACCTGTTTCATGGGCTTGACAGATTTCCACCGCTCATCGGCAAAGTCCCCGGTTTATGGGCTCGCCGGACGATTGACAGGGACGCCGGGCAGCCTCGGCGCGATAGTGAGCAAGCACGGTCCGCGTCGCAGCCTGTGCATTCTCTCTGCCACGGAGCTCGCTGTCATGAGTACCCCGATTGATCTCACTGCCCTGAAGGAACGTCAGAAAGTCGCTTGGGCCAGTGGCGACTACGCCGTGATCGGCACCACGTTGCAAATCGTCGGCGAATGCCTCGCCGAAGCCTGCGATCTGCGTTGTGACGAAGAAGTGCTGGATGTCGCTGCCGGCAACGGCAACGCCACTCTGGCAGCGGCGCGGCGCGGTTGTGTGGTGACCTCGACCGATTACGTGGCGGCACTGCTGGAGCGCGGTCAGGACCGCGCCCGGGCCGAGCATCTGGAGGTGATTTTCCATGTGGCCGATGCCGAAGCGCTGCCGTTTCCCGACGAAAGCTACGACGCCGTGCTGTCCACGTTTGGGGTGATGTTTGCGCCCGATCAGGTGACCGCTGCGAGTGAGCTGGGCCGGGTCTGTCGTCGGGGCGGGCGGATCGGTATGGCGAACTGGACGCCGGAGGGCTTCGTCGGTCAGATGTTCAAGATCCTCGGTCAGCATCTGCCACCGCCTGCGGTTGCACAGCCTCCATCGAATTGGGGCTCGGATGCATGGCTGCACAAGCATTTCGATGATCGCGATTTTGTCGTGCGGGTGACGCGCAACCATTTCAACTTCCGCTATCGCTCCGCGGCGCATTTCATTGACATCTTTCGCCACTGGTACGGGCCGGTGCACAAGGCGTTTGCGGTGTTGACGCCAGAGGCTGGGCAGGCGCTGGAGGAGGATCTGACAGAGTTGCTCAACCGCTCGAACCGGGCGGGGGAGGCGTCGCTGGTGGTGCCGAGTGAGTATCTGGAAGTGGTGATAACCAAACGTTAGTTCCGGACAAATAAACAACCCCTGTAGGAGTGAGCCTGCTCGCGATAGCGGTGTATCAGTCGAATGATTTTCAGCTGACCCACCGCTATCGCGAGCAGGCTCACTCCTACAGGGGGATTTGCTTATTTCGAGTGGCCGCGATCAAACCACTCCAGCGCCGTGCGCCAGATGCAGATCCCCAGGAAATATGCCGACATCAGCAGCCACAAGCCCATCACCAGCGGGTTGATTACCGGGTGATTGAGCACCAGCGACAGACTGCACAACAGCCAGATCGCCGTCACCGCAATGTTGATCGGCATGAAGCGGCGAACGCGGAACGGGTGCAGGAACTTCATCCGCGTCACCGTCAGCAGCGCCAGACCGATCACGGTGAGGAAGGTGATCCACGGCCCCGGGCCAATGATGTACAGGCACAGCGCAACCACGTTCCAGGCCGCCGGGAAACCGACAAAGTAGTTGTCCTTGCTCTTCATGTTGACGTTGCAGAAGCAGAACAGCGAGGACACCAGAATCACCGACACCGTCAGCAACAAGGTGTAATCGGGGAGGGGAATGTAGCGGTAGATAAACAGTGCCGGGATGAACACATAAGTCAGGTAGTCGATCACCAGATCAAGAATCGAGCCGTCGAAACTCGGCAACACCGATTGCACATTGACCTTGCGCGCCAGTGCGCCATCGAGGCCGTCGACGATCAGCGCTACGCCCAGCCACATCAGGCAATGGATCGGCTGGTTTTCCAGCAGGGCGAGGGTGGCAAGGAAGGCGGTGACCACGCCGGTCGCGGTAAAACCATGGGCGCCCCATGCTTTCAGCCTGGCGATGTGTACGGTGGATATCACGGGGGCGTTCTCCAGAAAGTGAAGCAAGCCGGGTATCGCCCATCGTCAGGAAGGGCGTCGGCAAACCGGGTCGGGTTGCAGCTATCGACCGGTTTGGCCGGGATAAGGTTCACCACCCTTGAATCTTAGCTGGCTGGCGGAAAATTTCTTGCGTAGCGATTCATCGATTATCGGGCGTCAGCCAAACGGTGCTGGCGCTATGGCCGCGTCGGTCTATCGTTGCCTGACGCAATCGGGCCGGGGCCTTGAGGATGACGACATGAACACCAGCGATTTGCTCGAACAACTGCTGCGAGGCCAGGCCTCGGCGGGTCAACAACGTGGTGCTGCGGCCGGCGATGGCCTGGGCGGATTGCTTGGCGGCCTGTTGGGCGGTGGAGGGCAGACCCGCGCAGGTGCTGGCGCGGCTTCCGGCGGACTCGGCGGCTTGGGTGGGTTACTGGGAGGCTTGCTCGGTGGTGGCGGCTTGGGAAGTGCCTTGGGTGGCGGCAACCGAAGTCGTTCCGGCGGCACCCATTACGCGGCCCTCGCTTCGCTGGGCATGATGGCCTACCAGGCGTATCAAGCCTGGCAACGCAGCCAGGCCAGCAAGGCGCCGCCAGACCTGCCACAAACCGCCGACCTGCTCGCCGGCCCGCAAATCGAAACCCACAGCCACGCGGTGCTCCGCGCCTTGATCGCCGCCGCCAAGGCTGACGGGCGTATCGACGACGCAGAGAAGCACCTGATCAGCAGCGAAATCGGCAAACACACTGCGGATCCGCAGTTGCAGCAATGGCTCGACGCCGAAGTCGCCAAACCGCTGGATCCCAGCGAAGTAGCGCAGTCTGCGGACGGCGACCCGGCCGTGGCCGCGGAAATGTATCTGGCCAGCGTGATGCTGGTGGACGACCAACAGGATGCCGAACGCAGCTATCTGGATGAACTGGCCGCAGCGTTGCGGATTGATCCCGAACTGCAGGTGCATCTGGAACAGCAGGCCAAAGGGCAAGCCTGACCCAACGTCAAAAGATCGCAGCCTTCGGCAGCTCCTACATTTGAAATACGGTGCAACCGTAGGAGATGCCGAAGGCTGCGATCTTTTGTTCTTCAAAGCCAAATTGGGTAATCCGCCAAGCGCGCCACCAGACCGGCTCGCATGGTGTTCCTGCCCGCAAGGAGTGTAGCGTTTTCAAACATAAGAGATCGCAGCCTTCGGCAGCTCCTGCATTTGAAATACAGTGCAACCGTAGGAGCTGCCGAAGGCTGCGATCTTTTGATCTTCAAAGCCAAATTGGGTAATCCCCCAAGCGCGCCACCAGACCGGCTCGCATGGTGTTCCTGCCCGCAAAGAGTGTGGCGTTTTCAAACATAAGAGATCGCAGCCTTCGGCAGCTCCTACATTTGAAATACGGTGCAACCGTAGGAGCTGCCGAAGGCTGCGATCTTTTGATCTTCAAAGCCAAATTGAGTAATCCCCCAAGCGCGCCACCAGGCCGGCTCGCATGCTGTCCTGCCTGCACAGAGTGCGGCGTTTTCAGAGTAAAAGATCGCAGCCTTCGGCAGCTCCTGCATTTGAAATACGGTGCAACCGTAGGAGCTGCCGAAGGCTGCGATCTTTTGATCTTCAGAGCCAGATTGCGTCCCACAGCGGGTAGTCCCCGAGACGCGCCACCAGACCGGCCAGCATGCTGTTCCTGCCTGCTCAGAGTGCGGCGTTCTCAAAATAAAAGATCGCAGCCTTCGGCAGCTCCTACATTTGAAATACGGTGCAACCGTAGGAGCTGCCGAAGGCTGCGATCTTTTGATCTTCAAAGCCAAATTGGGTAATCCCCCAGGCGCGCCACCAGACCGGCTCGCATGGTGTCCTGCCTGCACAGAGTGCGGCGTTCTCAAAATAAAAGATCGCAGCCTTCGGCAGCTCCTGCATTTGAAATACGGTGCAACCGTAGGAGCTGCCGAAGGCTGCGATCTTTTGATCTTCAAAGCCAGATTGCGTCCCACAGCGGGTAGTCCCCGAGGCGCGCCACCAGACCGGCTCGCACAGGATTCTTGACGACATAGAGCGCAGCGGCTTTGAGATCTTCATCCCGCCTCAAGGCGCGGTCGTAATAACCTCGCTGCCATAATTGTCCCTGGCGCCCATGTCTTCGATTGTATGCCTGGCAACTTCGCGATTTGACGCGACACATCAAATCTGCAAGCGAACCCTTATCAAGCGCAACGAGCCAATGCAGATGGTCTGGCATGACGACCCAAGCCAGAGAGGTAGCTAACCCGGCTTCACTGCACCGTCTCAACTCGTTGACCAGCAATCTACCGTCGTGCCAGTTGGTGAAAACACGCTCGCGTTGATTGACCACTGCTGTAAGCAGATAAATTCTTCCGGTTTCAGAGTACCGACCCTTTCGCAGACGACAGGCTTTTGCAGCAGCAGGCATTCCATTGCCTCCCTTTCAAGATCCTGAAAAAACCTTAGCGTCTGCACCGTGTTTAGCCAGCCCAGGCAATTACTGGATGTGTCGTTACAAGCCCCGGCCGCTCCATCCGTCCGGGGCTTTTTTACGTCGATTGAATTTTTCCGCCGCCGTGTCGCTCTTCTGCATAACAGAACCCGTCTGCCATCGGTGTGCTCATGAACAGGAACCTCGACGATTACAACCGCATGCGTGATTTTTCCGCGACTTCGGAACCGGCTGCGGTCAAGCGCCCGGGGCGCAAGTCTGCCAAGGATCATGCTTTGCAGTTCTGCATCCAGAAGCACGATGCTTCGCACCTGCATTACGACTTTCGCCTGGAACTCGATGGCGCGCTGAAGAGCTGGGCGGTGCCGAAGGGGCCGTCGCTGGATCCCAAGGTCAAGCGCCTGGCGATCCATGTCGAGGATCATCCGCTCGATTACGCGACGTTCGAGGGCAGCATTCCCGAGGGGCATTACGGCGCGGGCGATGTGATCGTCTGGGATCGCGGCGTGTGGATTCCGCTGGAGGATCCGCACAAGGCCTATGCCAAGGGTCGGCTCAAGTTCGAGTTGCAGGGCGAGAAGCTCGGCGGCGTGTGGAATCTGGTACGCACGCACATGCCGGGCAAGAAAGAACAATGGTTTCTGATCAAGCATCAAGACAATGCCGCGCGCCCGCAGGATGACTTCGACGTGCTGGTCGCCGAACCCGACAGCGTGCTCAGTGAGCGCACGATTGTCGGCAAACCCACGCTCGCCGCCGAACAGGCCAAACCGCTGAAGAAGGCCCCGGCCAAGCCACGCAAACAGGCGTCTGGACAGCTTAATGGCGCGCGCAAGGCCAAGCTGCCGGCGTTGATCAAACCGGAACTGGCCACATTGGTCGATAGCGCGCCAGAAGGGCAGTGGAGCTACGAGATCAAGTTCGATGGCTATCGGATCATGGCGCGGATCGATCACGATGAGGTGCAGCTGTTTACCCGCAATGGCCACGACTGGACGCATAAACTGCCGCAGCAGGCCAAGGCGCTGGCGGCACTGGGCCTTGAATCGGCGTGGCTTGACGGCGAAATGGTCGTGGCCAACGAGCAGGGTGTGCCGGATTTTCAGGCGCTGCAAAATGCCTTCGATGCCGGACGCAGCGGCAACATCGTTTATTACCTGTTCGACGTGCCGTACCTCAACGGCGTCGACCTGCGTGATGTTCCGGTCGAAGAGCGGCGTGCGGCGCTGAGCACGATCCTTGGCGCACAGAAAGATTCTTCACCGCTGCGCTTCTCCGAAGCCTTCGAAGAAACTCCCGACGCACTGCTCAACAGCGCCTGCCAGATGCAGATGGAAGGCCTGATCGGCAAGCGCCTCGGTTCGCCCTACGTGTCGCGGCGCAGTGGCGACTGGATCAAGCTCAAATGCAAGCATCGGCAAGAGTTCGTCATCGTTGGCTATACCGATCCGAAAGGTGCGCGCAGTGCCTTCGGTGCTTTGCTGCTCGGTCTGCACGACGGTGACAGCGGCGAGTTGCGCTATGCCGGCAAGGTTGGCACCGGGTTCAACGAAACCACGTTGAAAAGCATCCTCGCCCAGCTCAAGCCGCTACAGACCAAAAGCGCTGCGGTGGTCAATCCGCCCAGTGGTTTCGAGGCCAAGGGCGTGCACTGGCTGAAACCGAAATTGCTGGCGGAGGTGGCGTTCGCCGAGATGACCAAGGACGGCTCGGTGCGGCACGCCGTGTTCCATGGTTTGCGCGATGACAAACCGGCCAAGGACATTACAGAGGAGCGAGCGAAGCCTGTGAAAGCTGCCAAGTCTGAAAAATCCGAGAAGACCGAAAAAACCAAAACCACCGAAAAAACCAAAACC
Organism: Pseudomonas moraviensis; assembly: GCF_900105805.1. Lineage (NCBI taxonomy): Bacteria > Pseudomonadati > Pseudomonadota > Gammaproteobacteria > Pseudomonadales > Pseudomonadaceae > Pseudomonas > Pseudomonas moraviensis. The sequence goes on from NZ_LT629788.1 coordinate 1,189,712, forward strand.
GCCGCCAAACAACCAGCGAAGAAAACCGCCGCCAGCAAAGCCGAAACCGCACCGTCGCAGGCGGGGCTGGCCGGCGGCAAGGTGCGCATCACGCACCCGGATCGGGTGATCGATGCAGTCAGCGGCACCACCAAGATGCAACTGGCGCAGTATTACGCCAGCGTTGCTGAACACATCCTCCCGCAACTCAAGGATCGCCCCGTGGCATTGGTGCGCGCACCGGATGGCATTGCCGGCGAACTGTTCTTTCAGAAGAACGCCGAACGCCTGGCCATCCCCGGGATTTCGACACTGGACAAGGACGTCACCGGCCAGCCAGTGATGATGATCAACAATCCCGAAGCGCTGGTCGGCGCGGTGCAGATGAGCACGGTGGAGCTGCACACCTGGAACGCCACGACGGTGGATCTGGACAAGCCCGATCGCTTCGTCCTCGACCTCGACCCGGATCCGGCGTTGCCATGGAAAAGCATGGTAGAAGCCACCGCGCTGACTCTCACCGTGCTCGATGAACTGGGACTCAAAGCCTTCCTGAAAACCAGTGGCGGCAAAGGCATTCACCTGGTGGTGCCCTTGACGCGCAAGCACGGCTGGGACGAAGTGAAGGACTTCAGTCACGCCATCGTCAGCCACATGGCCAAGTTGCTGCCGGATCGTATTTCGGCGGTGTCCGGACCGAAAAACCGTGTCGGGCGGATCTTTATCGATTACCTGCGCAACGGCCTCGGCGCCACCACCATCTGCGCCTATGCCGCACGGGCGCGGGAAGGCATGCCGGTTTCCGTGCCGCTGTACCGAGAGGAGGTCGCGGAAATCAAGGGCGGTAATCACTGGAACATTTACAACGTGCACGAGCGTCTGACCGAAGTCGGCGATGAGCCTTGGGCGGACATGAAGAAAACCCGTCAGACCATTACCGCCGAGATGCGCAAGCGCGTCGGTATGAAAAAGTGATCAGGTGTCGCGCAGCAAGTCGTGGGCGTTGAGCAGTTCGAAGGCGATTTGCGGGTGGTTTTCCAGACCCTTGCGAATCGCCGCCGGGATTGCCGCACGGGTTTTTCGACACAGGCCCGGCAAGTCGTCAATCTGAATGGCAATGCCGCGCATGGTGCGTACCTCGTTGAAACCCGGTGCGACGTCGACGCGGATGCCCAACTGCTCATACATGCGCTGTTGCAGACGTTTGAGGTCGTCGAGGTCTTTGAGTTGTTCGAGACGCGCCAGGAGGATTTTTTCCTCTGCGCGAGTCAGGCGCAGGATGCGCAGATCCGCTCCGGGCGTTTCAAGCAAGGGATCGCGCCCGCAGATGCAGGCGCCGGGTGGGCAGGGTGAGCGCAAGGGCACGGTGGTCGTCATGGCCTCCATCATAGAGGCCGTCGGACGTTTTTGCCTATGCGCACTCAGCGGCCGTCCATCGGCCGCTGTATCCCTCGTGACTACTGCTGCACGCCTTCGTATTGCACCAGAATGGCGTTGGCCAGGTCTTCGTCGCTGGCGTTCAAGCCAGGGTTGGCCTGACGCACCTGTTGCAGTACCGACTCAAGATAAACCCCACGAATGGCTCCACCGCTGGCGACAAAGGCAGACACGTCGTCACGGGCCGGAATCACCATTTTGTCATCCTTGAAGGTCGAGTACAGCGACGCGGAGACACCTGCCGAAGTGGCGACGTCACCCGCATCAACACGGGCCAGCGCCGAACCGACCGGCAGGCAAAGCATTAGAGAAGAAATCAGGACTAACTTGCGCATGACGTGTTCCTCCACAAGCGCGAAGCAAAAAGAGAAGGGACTACATAGCTTCAGAGATAATCGGCGCGCCGGAGTTCCGTGAGCGGAAAAAAGCCTTGGGGCAGGGCATTATCCCGCTCATTCGGATCAGATCACCCCGCACGCCATGCGATCGCCGCCACCGCCCAGTGGCTTGGGCATGTCGGAATGGTTATCGCCGCCGGCGTGAATCATCAGGGCGTGGCCCTTGATCTCGGAGATTTTCTTCAGACGCGGCGCCAGCACCGGGTAGTTGGCGACACCCTCGGCCGTGACATACACCGCCGGCAGGTCACCCAGATGCCCATCGGCGTACGGGCCAAGATGCTTGCCGGTTTTCGCCGGATCGAAGTGTCCGCCAGCGGCCAGTGCCGCGCCTTTGACCCCGTCCTTGGTGCCCGCTTCGCAGCTGCCGTTTTCATGAACATGGAAACCGTGAATGCCGGCCGGCAATGATTTCAGCTCGGGCGTGAACAGCAGACCGTAAGGCGTTTCGCTGACCGTGACCGAACCGATCGCCTGCGGCGCACCGTCGGCGCTGACCAGATTGATCGCGACTTTCTCCGTTGCCGCCTGTGCGGTGCCGATTGCCAGGGTGCCGAGCAGACCAAACCACAGTGCGCGTTTCATAAGCGTTTCCTTCAGCTGCATGAATGTTCGAAGCGCTGGATTGATAGCCTGCCGGGGTTAACCGGCGATGAAGGCGTTATCCAGCGGTGGTGCAAGGTGTGACTGGCCGCTCGATCCAAAAGTTTTGCCGGATTCAAGTCGCCGCTGACATCAGCCGATACGCTCTGTGTCGGCAGTTCCATGCCAATAGGCTTAACTGAAATCCGACAAGCGCAATCCAGCGTGCCCACGGGAGATTCCAAGGTGTCGATCAAACTGCGTTTGGTGTTGCTGATTGCGACCAGCCTGCTGACAGCGCTGATCGTGAGTCTGGTCAGTTACGTCGGCAACCTGCGGATGGCCACGGCGGTCGGCGATAACACGGTGAGCATGAGCGCACTGCGCAATCACATGGAAGCCGACATGATGCACGACGCCCTGCGCGCCGACGTGTATTCGGCGATGTTGGTCGGCCTGGGCAAAGGCACCGGCGCCGCGACGGAAGTGCGTGATTCGCTGGCCGAGCACGCCGGGCATTTTCGTGAAGTGCTGGATGACAACCTGAAACTGCCGATCAGCCCGCCGCTGCGCACGGCGCTGGAGCAGATCAAACCGAGCCTCGACACCTATATCAAATCCGCCGAGCAGATTGTCGCCGTGGCGCTGGACAACCCCGACGCCGCGCAACAGCAACTCGGTCGATTCAGCACCGCGTTCAGCCAGCTCGAAGAACAGATGGCGACGCTCAGCGAGTTGATTGAAAGCAACACCCGGCAAACCAGCGAAGGCACTGAAGCGGCCATTCGCAATGCCAATCTCGCCCTCGGCGTCGTCCTGATCGCCAGTCTGTTGTTGCTGCTGATTCAGGGCCGCTGGGTGATGCGCAGCATCCTTGGGCCGCTGAAATCCGCCAGTCGCATCGCCGAAAGCATCGCCCATGGCAATCTCAGCGAGCCGATTGTCGAGCCTGGCGGCAAGGACGAAGCCAGTGCGTTGATCCGCACCCTGGCAATCATGCAGCGTGACCTGCGCAACATGATCGACGTGGTCCGGCGCAACGCCCACGGTGTCAGTGGCATGAGCGAGCAACTCAGCCACGGCTGCCATCAGGTCGCCGACAGCAGCCAGCAACAAAGCGTTGCCGCCGGGACCATGGCCGCCGCTGCCAGCCAGATGACCGCCAGTATCGAAGAAATCACCCGCCACGCCGAACGTGCCCTGAGCATGGCCAATCAGGCTGAGACTCTGGCCAAGCAGGGCGGCGGGGTGATTCACCAAGTGGTCAGCGACATGGACGACATCGCCCGCTCGGCGCAGCAGTCGGCGCAAGTGATCCGCACGCTGGATCAGGAATCCGAGGCAATCTTCAACATCATTCAGGTGATCAAGAGCATCGCCGACCAGACCAATCTGCTGGCGCTCAACGCGGCGATCGAGGCAGCACGGGCGGGTGAGCAGGGCCGTGGTTTTGCCGTGGTCGCCGATGAAGTGCGCAGTCTGGCCGCGCGCACCAGCGCCTCGACCCAGGAGATCGCCACGATGGTCGCGCGCATTCAGAACAGCACGCGCGAGGCGGTCAGCAGCATGGAGGCGGGCGTGGCGCAGGTCGACAAGGGCATGGCGGTGACGGCGGAAGTCGAGCGGGCGATTCGCGAAATCCTCGATGCGACGCTCAGCACCACGCAACTGGTCAATGACATCACTCGCACGATTGGCGAACAGAGTATGGCCAGCAACGAAATCGCCCATCAGGTGGAGATGATTGCCGGGATGTCCGAAGGGAATAGCCGGGTGATCGGGCAGACGGCAACGACTACGGATGAGTTGTCGGACCTGGCGGGGCAGTTGTCACGGTCGGTGGATCGGTTTCGGTTGTGATTTTCAGGTGAGGGTTTTTGGTTGTCTGGACTGGCGCTATCGCGAGCAGGCTCACTCCTACAGGGGATTGGCGGTGTGAATGCGATCTGCGTTACGCCGCCGCCCCTTGTAGGAGTGAGCCTGCTCGCGATGAGGCCAGTTCAGGCTACATCTATCTCAGAGACTTACTTCAATCAAAATTTGAACGCCTGTCGCCCCACCAACAACCATTTCCCGCCCTGTTTCTGCCAGATCTGGAAGTTCTCGATCTCGGTGGGAATGACCTCGGTCCCCTTCAACGCCTGCGCGGAAAAGTGGTGGCGTACCAGCGCGGTATCGCCGGACAGGGTGATGGTCTGCTTTTGCATTTCGAGGGTCTTGAATGCGCTGCGACCGGTTTCGATGTCGGCGATGAATTCCTGCTTGTCCTGAATCTTGCCGCTGGAATGGCCGTAGGTCAGGTTCGGCGCGGTGAGGGCGTTCAGTTCGGCGATGTCTTTGTGCAGCATCGCCTGGGTCAGATGATCGACCGCTTGCGCCACTTGTTTTTCCGCTGGGGCAGGGGCGGCCATGGCGCAGGCGCTGAAGGCGCAGAACAAACCGATGAGGAGGCGGGACTTGGTCATGTTGTTTCCTTGTTGTTATTGGATGGAAATGACTGAAGTTGAATTCATCAGTCATCGTACAACGTAGCAGGTTATTTTCTTCAGGAGCAACGGGGCGTGTGCACTGGATCGCTGAGTTGCGATGCGCATCGCGCAAAAAAACTGACGGTACCCACCGCAGTGGCGTCATGTTCCGCGCGCTGTGGCCGATAAGCTTCAGAGCGGAAAAAGACTTTCAAGTCGGGAACAGACGCGCGGGTTCGCCCTGACGTGATATTCTCCGCGCCAATTTGCTTTGACCTAATTCGGTTGGCTTGCCTTTCGGGCGGGCCGACGGGATCCCTGTCGCTCAAGCAGCTGAAGCCAATAACGATAAGAAGTCAGTTCAGAAGGGACATTAACTGAGGTCGATGCCACATATCGGCCTTGTGTGCCCACCCGTCAATATTGCAGTGTGCCGGATCGCGCGACGCCAGCCTGAGCGTCAATACAGCGCAACGCAGACTGATAACAACGACGGGCGGAAGGCGTTTTATCATAGGTGCAACAGATGTTTAAGAAAGTGAACACAGCCTTGCTGGGGCTGGCTTTGGCGATGGGGATGTCGTCTGCCAATGCTGCCGAAGCGAAGAAAGTTGACGTCCTGCTGATCGGCGGCGGCATCATGAGCACCACCCTGGGTGTGTGGATCAATGAGCTGGAACCGAGCTGGTCGATGGAAATGGTCGAGCGCCTCGACGGCGTCGCCCTGGAAAGCTCCAACGGCTGGAACAACGCCGGTACCGGTCACTCGGCCCTCGCCGAGCTGAACTACACCCCGGAAGACGACAAGGGCAACGTCACGATCCCGAAAGCCGTCGAGATCAACGAAGCGTTCCAGGTCTCCCGTCAGTTCTGGGCGTGGCAGGTTCAACAGGGCGTGCTGAAAAACCCTCGCTCGTTCATCAACACCACACCGCACATGAGCTTCGTGTGGGGCGATGACAACATCAAGTTCCTGAAAAAGCGCTACGAAGCCCTGCAGGCGAGCCCGCTGTTTGCCGGCATGCAGTACTCCGAAGATCCGGCGGTGATCAAGAAGTGGGTGCCGCTGATGATGGAAGGGCGTGACCCGAACCAGAAAATCGCGGCCACCTGGAGCCCGCTGGGTACGGACATGAACTTCGGCGAAATCACCCGCCAGTTCGCCGCTCACCTGCAGACCAAGCCCAACTTCGATCTGAAACTGTCGAGCGAAGTCGAAGACATCACCAAGAACGCCGATGGCACTTGGCGTGTCAGCTACAAAAACCTGAAAGACGGCAGCAAAACCGAAACCGACGCCAAGTTCGTGTTCATCGGCGCTGGCGGCGGTGCCTTGCACCTGCTGCAGAAGTCGGGCATTCCTGAAGCCAAGGAATACGCAGGCTTCCCGGTTGGCGGCTCGTTCCTGGTAACCGACAACCCAAGCATTGCCGAGCAGCATCTGGCCAAGGCCTACGGCAAGGCTTCGGTTGGCGCGCCACCGATGTCGGTTCCGCACCTGGACACCCGTGTTCTGGACGGCAAGCGCGTCATTCTGTTTGGCCCGTTCGCGACCTTCAGCACCAAGTTCCTCAAGGAAGGTTCGTACTTTGACCTGCTGACCAGCACCACCACCCACAACATCTGGCCAATGACCAAGGTCGGCATCAAGGAATACCCGCTGGTCGAGTACCTTGCCGGTCAACTGATGCTGTCGGATGAAGACCGTCTGAACGCGCTGAAGGAATACTTCCCGAACGCCAAGGCCGAAGACTGGCGCCTGTGGCAAGCCGGCCAGCGCGTGCAAATCATCAAGCGTGATGAAGCCGCTGGCGGCGTGCTGAAACTGGGCACCGAGATCGTGGCTTCGCAAGACGGCTCGATCGCCGGCCTGCTGGGCGCATCGCCAGGCGCGTCGACTGCTGCACCGATCATGCTGAGCGTGCTGCAGAAAGTCTTCAAGGACAAAGTCGCAACCCCTGAGTGGCAGACCAAGCTGCACCAGATCGTGCCGAGCTATGGCACCCAGCTGAACAGCGATCCGGCCAAAGTGGCTGCCGAGTGGGCTTACACCGCGAAAATCCTCGAACTGCCGACCCCTCCGGTGATCGGTCAGGTAGCTGCTCCAGCGGCACCTGCGGCTGATAAAGCCGTAGCACCGAAGGAAAACGCTGCACGTGACATGGCTCTGTAACCAGAACCCTGACACACAAAACCCACTGAACCGGCGACGGTCAGTGGGTTTTTTTGTGGCCTGGCTCCTACGCTCCTATGGTCGGTACGGTCAGGCTTTTGCAGACGCGAGATAGGCCCCCAGGCGCCGGCCCATTTCTTCGCCCAGTGCCTGCAATCCGCTCAGCGGCCGAACCATCACTTCGAACTCGACGATCTTGCCGCTGGCGTCGAAGCGAATCATGTCGATGCCTTTCAGTTCCTTGGTGCCGACCTTGGCACTGAATTCCAGGATCACATTCAAGCCATCCGCCGTCGCCAGTTCGCGGTGATAGGCGAAATCCTCAAAAACTTCGAACACTGTGTTGAGGATCATCGCCACCACCGGCGCGCCTGGGTAGGGCGTGTGGGCCATCGGCGAGCGAAATACGGCTTGGGCATCGAGCAATTCGGGCAGGGCTTTGAGATTGCCGCTGCGGATCATCTCGTGCCAGCGCGCGAGGGATGCGGCGACGTTGGGCTGCAGGGCGAGGTCGGGCATGGTCACTCCGGTTTTTATTATGGTTGGCGGCAATGACTGTAGATCAACCCGGCGCAGAGTGGGTCGTCAAGTTTCGGGCTGAATACCGGTCCATGCCCGAAGCGGATCAGATGCGCATCTGATCCGTATTTTTCTGTTTCATCTGCCTCTGTATTCAGTACAGCCACAGCCTCAGAATGCCCGGGCAGTGCGGACATTCACCCTCCGACCTCATCCCGAAGCGTCCGGTGCACCGCACACTCAGCATCAAGGAGCGCAACATGTACAAGATGGCAATTTTCCTCGGCGGCTTTCTGACCTTGACCATCCTGATCGGCGTACTGGCAACGATCTCTCCAGTGTGATCCGCACGCAGCTTTTTCGAACTCTGCCGTTCTCCTGCTTTCAGTTGCATAACAGGGCCAGCACGCGCCCGTTACTGAATGTCCGAGGAGCGAAACATGCGTAATAAAACCTTGCAGGGACGTTGGGTTCCCGTCGGTTTGATGGTCGCCGCGCTGACCGGTTGTGCGATGAGCAACACCGAGTCACCGGTGCAGACACCAGGCCAGGCCAAAGCCTCCGACACTGAAATGCTCGAAGTCGGCGCGCAATGGTTGCAGGACAAACCGCCGATTCGCGCGTTGAACATGTACCTCGATGGCTTCCATTTCTACAACGGCCATCCCGGCGCACAGATGGAAGCGCATCACTACTGCTCGGCGCTCAACGAGGAAGTGTTCCAGTGTGTGATCTACGACGGCAACACCGCTGAAGCGAAGCTGATGGGCGTGGAATACATCATCAGCCAGCGCCTGTTCACGCAATTGCCGGCAAAAGAAAAGGCCTTGTGGCATAGCCACGCTCACGAAGTCACTTCCGGCCAGTTGGTCGCGCCGGGCATCCCGCAAGTGGCGGAGACGCGTTTGATGGAAAAACTTGCCAACACCTATGGCAAGACCTGGCACACCTGGCACACCGATCAGGACAAGCAACTGCCCTTGGGCGTGCCGCAGTTGATGATGGGCTTTACTGCCGACGGTCAGGCCGACGCGCAAATGGTCCGCCAGCGCGACCAGCGTCTGGGCATTGATAGCGCCGAGAAGAAAAAGGCCCGCGCCGAGATCAAACCGGCACCGGTCGCGCCAGGAGCTGATGCGTGGCAGAAGGGTAATGCCGTGCAACTCAACGACCCGACCGGCCATCAACACGTCATGCCGCGCCCGGCCACCTCTGGCGACGAAAATGCCCGGAGCGGCCGTCAGCCTTAGCATTGGACAGTAGCTGTAAATGGTGATGTCGGTACCGACTTCATCGCGAGCAGGCTCACTCCTACATTTGAAATGCTTTACCCCTGTAGGAGCGAGCCTGCTCGCGAAGGCATCCGCCTGATCGCTACACCTGTCAGCGATTCAACACATCACCCATCCACCGCAAGTACTCCCCTCGCTCGGAAATCGAGTTATGCGCCGATTCCGGCACCACCTTGAGCGTCGCCACCCCCGCAGGAAAACTCTCCAACAACCGCTGCGTGCTCTTGCGTCCAATCACCTCGTCATCACTCGCCGCCAACAGCAAGGTCGGCACGCGAACGTGCGCGGCGTACTTGCCCGATTCGAATCGATCCTTGAGCAACCACTTCACCGGCACCCACGGATATTGCCGTTCGGCGATTTCTTCGAGGCTGTTGAACGGCGTGACCAGGATCAGCTTCTGCACCGGCCGCTGGCTGGCCAGGCGTATCGCCACCCCCGAGCCGAGGCTGCGCCCGATCACCGCAATCTGCGGATGGCTGGCGTAGACCTGATCGAACAACGCCAGCGCATCTTCGGCAATCGCCGCTTCCGATGGTGAGCCTGAACTGCCACCAAAACCCCGGTAATGCAGAAAATACAGCGCGTAATCGGGGAACGCCTCAGCGAACTCCGGCAGGTTGCGCGAGACGTCCTCGGCATTCCCGCCGAAATAGATCAGCGCCCGTGTTCCGCTGCGCTCTCGAGTAGTCGTCCAGATTTCGGCGTCCGGCATCGACAGTTTCAACCGCGAATCCGCTGCAACCACGGCCGCAGGCTGGGGAAACCAGATGAGCGAGCGCTGAAATACGAACAGCGCGGCACACAGCACCAGGTACACGGCAACAATGAAAACGACGAGTGACATCAGGGTTCGGGACATTCGGCTACTTTTAACGGGGTAAGAGGTGGGCTGTCGAAGTGTAGTTCAGCGACTGCGCCTGACAGCCTGCACACACAACATGCAACAGATCCGCGCAGCAGGAGGGCCCGCATGCGCCACACTGAGGGTTATTCCCGTCGCCGCTTGCTTACGCTGGCTGCCGAGGTTGCGGCGGTGTTGACGATTGATCGGGCGTTGGCCAGCGGCACGCCGCCGCCCGTCACTGCGCCGCACACGGCAGGAGACCAGACCATGCAGACCCGCGCCATCCCTTCAAGCTCCGAGGCACTGCCCATGGTCGGATTGGGCACCTATCGCGGTTTCGACGTCGGCCCGGGTGATCCGGTTTATCGGCAATTGCCCGCCGTGCTCGAAGCGCTGTTCAGGAAGGGCGGCACGCTGATCGACAGCTCGCCGATGTACGGCCGCGCCGAGCAGACGACCGGTGAATTGCTGTCGATCCACGAACCGCGCTCGCCGGCCTTTCTCGCCACCAAGGTGTGGACGCGCGGGCGCAAGGAGGGGATCGCGCAGATGGAGCAGTCGTTCAGCCTGCTGCAAACCGAGCGCATCGACCTGATGCAGATTCACAATCTGCTCGACTGGCAAACCCACTTGCCGATCCTGCGCGAATGGAAAGAGCAGGGGCGGATTCGCTACATCGGCATCACCCATTACACCTCGTCTGCCTATGACGAGGTCGAAGCGGTGTTGAAAGCCGAGAGGCTGGATTTCCTGCAAATCAACTACGCCCTTGATGACCGCGCTGTCGAGAAACGCATCCTGCCGCTGTGCCGCGAGCGCGGGGTGGCTGTGATCTGTAACCGGCCATTTGGCGGCGGCGATTTGCTCGCCCGGCTCAAGGGCAAGCCGTTGCCGGCATGGGTCTCGGACGTGCAGGTCAACAGCTGGCCGCAACTGGCCCTGAAGTTTCTGCTGGCGCATCCGGCAGTGACCTGCGTGATTCCGGGGACCAGCAATCCGCGCTACATGGCCGACAACGCCGGAGCCGGTTTTGGGCCGATGCTCACCGATGCGCAGCGGCATCAGTTGATTGCGTTGCTGGGTTGAACCGGGTCAAACCCGATAGCGCAACGCTTCCAGCAACAAGGCAAACGCCGGCGCTGCCTGGCGTCGGCTCGGGTAGTACAGGTGATAGCCGGAAAACGCCGGGCACCAGTCTCCGAGCACCTGGATCAAGCGGCCGTCGGCCAGAAACGGTGCAACGACATTTTCCGGGATGTAGCTCAGACCGAAACCGTCCAGCGCGGCGTCGAGCAACGGGTACACGCCGTTCAGGGTGACCTGGCCGGAGACACGAACCTTGAGGCTTTCACCGTCCTTTTCGAACTCCCACGAATACAGTCCGCCATTGGTTGGCAGACGCAGGTTGTTGCAGGCGTGGTCGGTCAGGTCGCGCGGGGTCTGCGGCGCAGCGCGACGGGCGAAGTAGGCAGGCGAGCCGACCACGGCCATGCGCATGTCCGGGCCGATGCGCGTGGCGATCATGCCCTGCGCAACGTCTTCGCCCAGGCGCACGCCGGCATCGAAACCCTGGCCGGCGATGTCGACGAAGCCATAGTCGCAGCAGACTTCGACGGTGACGTCAGGGTACTTCGGCAGGAACTCCTGCAACACCGGACGCAGGATCCAGTTCAGCGAGTGGTCGGTGGCGCTGATGCGGATCTTCCCTGCCGGGGTCTCGCGCAGGTTGCTCAGGGCGGCCAGTTCCACCTCGATCTCTTCGAAGCGCGGGCCGATGGTCTGCAGCAGATGTTCGCCGGCCTCGGTCGGCGAAACACTGCGCGTGGTGCGGGTCAGCAGGCGCAGGCCGAGACGTGCCTCGAGACTGCGAATGGTGTGGCTGAGCGCCGATTGCGAAACGCCGAGTTTGGCGGCGGCCTTGGTGAAACTGCGTTCACGGGCAACGGCGAGGAAGGCGAGCAGGTCGGTGGCGTTTTCCCGGAGCATTGATGATTGTCCTGCATAAGTTTTTTCGGATTCTAGACGATTATCTAAAGAGTGCCGATCGCTACAGTGGTTGCATTATTCATCCGGAGGAACCGCCATGAACCCGATCGCTGCTTCTGCGCTGACGCTCTCGCTGCTGGCCGGTGAAGTGCAGGCCACTGAAAACCCGCGTGTCACGGTCACGCCGAATGGCTCTCAACCCTCGGCCAAAGGGCCCACTGACTGGTTTACCGGCACGGTGCGGGTGGATGCGCCGTTCAAGGGTACCGACGAGGCCCGCGTCAGCGGCGCGACCGTAACGTTCGAGCCGGGCGCGAGAACTGCGTGGCACACCCATCCGTTAGGACAGACATTGATCGTCACCGCAGGAGTAGGGTTCGTCCAGGAATGGGGCCAGCCGGTTCGTGAAATCCGTCCGGGCGATACCGTCTGGATTGCCCCGGGTGCCAAACATTGGCACGGGGCGGCGCCGACAACGGCGATGAGTCATATCGCAATTGCGGAAGTGCTGGATGGCAAGGTGGTGGACTGGATGGAGCAGGTCAGTGCTGAGCAATATCCAAGGACCGAGTGAAACCGCGCCCCTCACCCTGGCCCTCTCCCTTTGGGAGAGCGCCAGGGTGAGGGGCTTTTCGCTTCAGATCATCTCCGGCAATGAATCCAGAATCTTGTCCAGCGTGATCGGATACTCCCGCACCCTCGCGCCGGTAGCGTTGTAGATCGCATTCGCTACCGCCGCACTCACGCCGCAAATCCCCAATTCACCCACGCCCTTGGCCTTCATCGGCGAAGAAATCGGGTCAGTCTCTTCGAGAAAAATCACTTCCTGATGCGGAATGTCGGCGTGCACCGGCACTTCGTATCCCGCCAGGTCATGGTTGACGAAATAGCCCAGACGCTTGTCCACGGCCAGCTCTTCCATCAATGCCGCGCCGACGCCCATGGTCATTGCGCCGATCACCTGGCTGCGGGCCGAAATAGGGTTGAGAATCCGTCCGGCCGCGCACACCGCGAGCATGCGCCGCACGCGGACTTCACCGGTGGCGGCGTCGACGGCAACTTCAGCGAAGTGCGCGCCGAAGGTCGATTGCTGATACTTCTCGGCCAGATCGCCGAATTCGATGCTGTCTTCGCCGACCAGCGCGCCGCCCTCAGCGGCATTGCGCAGGGGCAGGCTCTTGCTGCCGACGCGCACCTGACCATCGACGAACTCGGCCTGATCCGCCGCGAGTCCCAGCTTCTGCGCCACCGCTTCGCGCAGTTTCATGCAGGCGGCATAAACCCCTGAAGTCGAGCAGTTGCCGCCGAACTGGCCGCCGGAACCGGCCGAGACCGGGAAGTCCGAATCGCCCAGACGTACCACCACATCATTCAGGCCGACGCCCATCATCTCCGCGGCTGTCTGCGCGATGATCGTGTAGCTGCCGGTGCCGATGTCGGTCATGTCGGTTTCGACGATCACCTTGCCGTCACGCTCCAGGCGCACGCGCGCGCCGGACTTGACCAGCAGGTTATTGCGGAACGCCGCCGCCACGCCCATGCCGATCAGCCAACGGCCTTCACGACGTGTGCCGGGCTGCGCTTTGCGCTGATCCCAGCCGAATTTCTCCGCGCCGATCTGCAGGCATTTGACCAGTTGACGCTGGGAAAACGGCCGCTCGGTCTTCACCGGATCGACCTGGGTGTCATTGGCAATGCGGAACAGCACCGGGTCCATTTTCAGCTGTTCGGCCATTTCATCCATGGCAATTTCCAGCACCATCAGGCCCGGCGCTTCACCCGGTGCGCGCATGGCGTTGCCTTCGGGCAGGTCGAGCGGGGCGAGGCGCATGCTGACGCGGCGGTTTTCCGCGGCGTACAACAATTGACTCGGTTGCGCGGCCAGTTCGACCTTGCCGTCGGCGAGGTTGCCCGACCAGCCTTCATGGGCAATGGCGGTCAGCTTGCCGTCGGCCGTGGCGCCCATGCGGATACGCTGAATCGTTGCCGGGCGATGGGTGGTGTTATTGGCCATCTGCGGGCGGGCGAGGGCGACTTTAACTGGCCGGCCGGCCATGCGCGCGCCTAGAGCGGCGAGGATCGCGTCGGCACGAATGAACAGCTTGCCGCCGAACCCACCGCCAATGTACGGCGAGACCAGGCGGACTTTTTCCTTCGGCAGGCCGAGGGTCTTCGCAATGTCGCCGACGCTCCAGGCGACCATCTGGTTCGACGTCCACAGCGTCAGTTGGTCGCCTTTCCACGCGGCCAATGTCGCATGGGGTTCCATCATCGCGTGGGACTGGTCCGGCGTGGTGTAGGTCTGATCGAACTGCACCGGGGCGGCGGCGAAGGCTTTGTCGAAGTCGCCGTGATTGACGTCCGGCAGCTCGTCTTTCGGCTCGACGCCGAGGTCTTTGACGCTGGCCAGGTCGAACTTGCCTTCGGTGGTTTCGTAGTCGACCTTGACCAGTTGCGCGGCGGCGCGGGCCTGTTCGAAGGTCTCGGCGACCACCAGCGCAACGGCTTGCTGGTAATGCTGCACGTCGGGACCGGCGAGCAAATGGGCGGCGTTGTAATCACCTTTGTCGAGCTTGCCGGCATTCTCGGCGGTGACGATCGCCAGTACGCCGGGTGCGGCTTTGGCCTCGTCGAGATGAATAGCTTTGATCCGCCCTTTGGCGATCGCCGAATCAACCATGAAACCGTAGGCCTGATTGGCCGCCGCTTCATGTTGCTCGTAGGCGTAGGTCGCCTGGCCGCTGGTTTTCAACGGGCCTTCGATGCGCTCGGTGGGCTTGCCAACGACCTTCAAGCGGTCAATGGGATTGGTGGTGGCGGGCGTGTCGAATTTCATGCGGTTTCCCTCGCTTGCGCCAACACCGAAGCCAGCGTGCGCTCGACCAGTGTCAGTTTGAATTGGTTGTCATCGGTGGGGGTCGCGCCTTCGAGCAGGCGCTCGCTGACCGCTTTGGCGCCCTTGGGCAGCAGCGCTTCAGCGGCTTCGACCCGCCACGGTTTCGGCGCAATGCCGCCAACGGCGACGCGGCCGGTGCCGTCCTTTTGCAGGATCAGACCCACCGAGACCAGGGCAAACGCGTAGGACGAACGATCGCGAACCTTGTGATAAATGTGCGTGCCACCGACCGGCGCCGGCAGGGTCACGGCGGTGATGAACTCACCGGGTGTGAGGCTGGTTTCGATGTTCGGCGTATTGCCGGGCAATAGATGAAAATCGGCCATGGCAATGCTGCGGGTGCTGCCGTCAGGCTTGACCGTTTCGATCTGCGCATCAAGCGCACGCATGGCGATGGCCATGTCGCTCGGGTGGGTGGCGATGCAGGCGTCGCTGACGCCGATGATCCCCAGTTGTCGAGTGACCCCGCCGATCGCCGCGCAGCCGCTGCCCGGATTGCGTTTATTGCAGGCCTGATGGGTGTCGTAAAAGTATGGGCAGCGGGTGCGTTGCAGCAGGTTGCCGGCGGTGGTCGCCATGTTGCGTAACTGCCCGGACGCTCCGGCCAGAAGCGCGCGGGAGAGCAGGGCGTAGTCCTTGCGTACGCGGGCGTCGGCGGCCAGATCGGTATTGCGCACCAAGGCGCCGATACGCAGTCCGCCCTCAGGCGTAGCTTCGATCTGATCCAGACCGAGGTGGTTGACGTCGATCAGATGCACCGGGGTCTCAATGTCGAGTTTCATCAGGTCGAGCAGGTTGGTGCCGCCGGCGATGAACTTGGCGCCTTCGGCTTGTGCAGCCTGGGAGGCGGCTGCGGCAGGCGAGTCGGCGCGGCTGTAGTTGAAGGCTCTCATGCCGGGACCTCCGCAACTTCAGTGATGGCTTCGATGATGTTCGAGTACGCGCCGCAGCGGCAGATATTGCCGCTCATGCGCTCCTGCAATTCGGCGGCGATCAGTTTCGGCGGCTCGGTCAGGCTCGGGCTGACGTGGCTGGGAATACCGTCGCGGATTTCCTTGAGCACCGCGACTGCGGAGCAGATCTGCCCCGGCGTGCAGTAGCCGCACTGATAGCCGTCGTGCTTGATGAACGCGGCCTGCATCGGGTGCAGCTTGTCCGGCATGCCGAGGCCTTCGATGGTGGTGACTTCGCTGCCGTCGTGCATGACCGCCAGGGTCAGGCAGGAGTTGATCCGCCGCCCGTCGGCGATCACCGTGCAGGCGCCGCACTGGCCGTGGTCGCAGCCTTTCTTGGTGCCGGTCAGGTGCAGGTGTTCGCGCAGGGCGTCGAGCAGGGTGGTGCGGGTGTCGACTTCCAGGGTTTGCGGTTTTCCGTTGACTTGCAGGGTGACTTTGCTCATGGCCGGTTGCTCCAGACTGGCCGCGTAGGCCTTGAGGCTGATAAAGGGGGGCATAGCGAACGCCGTCGCGGTTACGGCGCCGAGGATCATGAAGTTGCGTCGGGAAATCGGCATGGTTCGATTCCTTTTCTCTCATCGGGCGGCAGGATTGCAAAAGGCCCAAAAGGGCGCGCCGGCATGCATGCCAGTCTCGTAAAAGGAGTGACCGCAGGAGGGAGGAAAAGGTTTTGTCGGATTTGCGCTAAAGAGTTATGTGCTCTGCTCATCAATCTCCAAGGCAGCACAAAAACCCTGTAGGAGTGAGCCTGCTCGCGATAGCGGTGTGTCAGCCAACACACTATCAACTGACAGACCGCTATCGCGAGCAGGCTCACTCCTACAGTGGAGTTGTGTTTCTTCAGTTAGGGCCCACCTACCACCATCGAGGTAAACGGCGCGACATACGCCTGCAACGTCACTAGCCCGCCGACCAGGATCGCCAGCACGATCGAGTGGAAAAACACGTAACGCAGGATCTCGCCCTCATGCCCATACCAACGGGTCGCGGTGGAGGCGACGACGATCGACTGCGCGTCGACCATTTTGCCCATCACCCCACCGGAACTGTTCGCCGCCGCCATCAGGACGGGACTGATGCCCAGTTGTTCCGAAGTCACCCGCTGCAAGCCGCCAAACAACACGTTCGACGCGGTGTCCGAGCCGGTCAGTGCCACCCCCAGCCAACCGAGCAGCGTGCCGAACATCGGATAGAAAATTCCCGTCGCCGCGAACGCCAGCCCCATCGTCGCATCCAGTCCGGAATAGCGCGTGAGGAACCCCAGCGCCAGCATTGCCGCAATGGTGATCAGCGAAAACCGCACCACCCACAGCGTGCGCAAGTACTGCTTGATCAGTTGCGGGATCGAATAGCCCATCAACAGACCGCCGACAATCGCCGCCAGCAGAATGCCGCTGCCGGTCGCGGTCAGCCAGGTGAACTTGTACACCGCTTCCTCGGCTTTCGGCGCCGCAACAACTGGCGGGACTTTTTCGATCTGCAAGTGCAGGCTGGTGAAAGTCACTGCCGGGGCGAAGATCGGATTGGCCTCACGCACCGGTTTGCCTTGCGGATCAAGCTTGGCCGATTGCGTGACCGGGTCGATCATCGGCCGCGTATCGAACATGTTCTTGAAGCCCTGCGTGCCCCAGGCAAACACGAACACTGTGAGAATGATCCACGGCATCCACGCGCGCATCACTGCCGGGCGCGCCTGATCGCTGAAGGCGGCGCTGGCGGTGACTTTTTCTTCATCGACTTTGGAGTTGTCGACGCGGCCGGACAGCGCTGCCGAAGTATGAATGGTGGCCGGTTTCCACACCTTGAGGAACAGTGTCAGGCAGGCCATTGAAATCAGCGCGGCGATCACGTCTACCAGCATCGGCCCGTGGTAGTTCGAGACGAGAAATTGCGGGATGGCGAAACTGACTCCGGCCACCAGAATCGCCGGCCACACCTCGAGCATCTTGCGCCATCCGGCAAAGGCCCAGATCAACCAGAACGGCACCAGCACCGAGAAAAACGGCAACTGCCGGCCAACCATCATCGACAGCTCCATCTCATCGAGCCCGGTGACTTTGGCGAGGGTGATGATCGGCGTGCCCAGGGCGCCAAATGCCACGGGGGCGGTGTTGGCGATCAGTGCCAGACCGGATGCGGCCAATGGCGAAAAACCCAGACCAATCAGGATCGCCCCGGTCACCGCCACCGGCGTGCCGAAGCCTGCCGCGCCTTCGAAGAACGCACCGAAGCAGAAGGCGATCAGTAGCAGTTGCAAGCGTCGGTCGTCAGTGATGCGCGCGAGGGAATCCTGCAGCACTTTGAACGAGCCGTTCTCAGTGGTCAGGCGATGCAGGAAGATGATGTTGAGGACGATCCAGCCGATCGGCAGCAAGCCATTCGCCGCGCCGAACAATGCCGCCGAGCCGGCCATGCCCGCCGGCATGTCGAAGGCGAAGATCGAGATCAGCAGGGCGGACGCCAGTGCCAGCAGCGCCGCCAGATGCGCCTTGACGTGAAAGAACGCCAGCGCCGCGAGCATCACCACCACCGGCACCGCAGCCATCAGCGTGGAGAGCACCGGATTGCCGAACGGGTCATAGATTTGCTGCCAGACCATGGTCCACCTCTGCTTGTTGTTATTTGAGGGTGCAGATCCATTGCTTGGGGATTGGTTGCAAGCAGTATAGGTGGCATTACGCCGCCGCTCGGTTGCGGCGAACGGGCCGACAAACGGTCAATGGTGGCCAGTGAATCAACGGGTTTTTGCCCGGTCGTATCTGCGGCTGCGCGCACTGCCTCTTGAAGAGGCCGGCAGCGTGGCGATTTCATCGTCAAGACCTTGGGTTTAGGAAAGTATTGAATGAAGCACGCAACAACGATGCTGCTCACTGTGACCGCCGCGGTATTGCTCAGCGGCTGTATTGCGGATTTTGATGATGATCACCGGCATGGCGGGCATTACGACCGCGACCATGGCCGCTATCACGATGATGACCGGCGCTGGGACGACCGCGATGGCGACCGCCGCGATGGCCGTCGTTATTACCGTGATCGCGATGATGACTGATTGATCGAGAGTCCCAGGGACGGGCTCACGTGAGGGAGCGAAGAAATGGACGCCGTAGTGGCAATTCAGTAGCATGCGCGCTTTTCACGCTGCCAAGGAAGATCATGTCCATTGTTTCCCCGCTGCGCCTGGCCCTGTCGCTGGCTGGTGCAGTACTGTCATGCAGCCTGCTGACAGGTTGCAACATCACCGGCACCTATCAGGATGCGACCGATCCAGACGCCGCCAAGGTAAGGTTCGTCGCCAATACCGATAACGCCACGATCGATTATTTCGACGCCGAGCATTGCGATGGCTTGACCACCGGCATGCTCAACAATGTGTTGATCGGCGACAGCAAGCGCCGGGCGGGGATGATGGTTGCGCCGCCGGAACAGGCGCGCGGTTACCTTGAATTCAAGATCAAGCCCGAGCAGCCGGCGTATCTGCGTGTCAACACGCAGGTCGGTTACGCCACCTGCGGCTCTGGTTTTTCCTTTACGCCCAAGCGTGGAAATGAATATGAAGTGACACTGAACGTCACCAAGACCCAGTGCATCACCACGTTGCGGCATCTGGAGCGGCACGACGGTAAAGATCTGCGCACCGTGATGCCACTGGACCGCACTGCGCTGGCGGCGTGCGTGGGGCGCAACCCGATCTTTCCCAAGCCACCGGCGCTGCTGCCCGACACGCCGCAACGCACGGCACTGATCGACCGTATCATCGAAGGCAGCCTTTTCGTTTTCATGAAACCGGATGCGGGCAAAGAGCCTGCGGCCAGTTTTTCTCCAGAGAAGCTCGACTCGCTGATCAACGACCGCAAGGCCAAACTGGGTTTTACGTTGCCGGACGATTACTGGGCGCTGTATCGCCAGAATCTGATCGAGTTCGACAAGGAAAGCGCGACCACAAAGGATCAGGCGATGCAGCGCACCAAAGACGAATATCGCCAGCGTTTGCGTAGCGTCGATGACAAGCGCCTGGGCGAGTGGGCGCGCGTGGATGACAAAGACGGCAAGCGTGGCAACGCGGCGCCGGACGCGGAAGAAAAGGCCATGTTCATGTTCTATTTCCAGGCGTCGAACCGCGTGATGGCGGAAGCCATCGATCATCACCTCGATCGGATGGCCGCCATGGACGCGAAATATGAAGTCTGTTCGCGCTTTGCCGACTGCTGGAAGCGTTGATCGACCGAGTCAGCGGATGCCACGGAAAAGCCCACTGAGCCGAACCGGCCAGTGGGCTTTTTCATGATCGTCCGCTTCGCGGGCAAGCCTTTGAGGGATTAAAAATGAGCGCTCGCCCGGACGCGGGATCGCGCAGGCACCGAGGCCTCGTGATCGAGCAAATGGGTGGCGAGAATGTCGCTCAGAAAACGGAACTGATCGTTGAGGCCGACCACTTCATTGCTGAAATGGTTGCTGGCGGCGGGCATCAGCAGATCGTCGAAATCCTTGTTGAACACCAGCGTCTGCGCTTTGCGCGGTACGACGTGCTGTTGGTAGTAGTTGCTGCCGAACACCGGGAAACTCACGGAGAGGGTGACTTGGGTATGGATCATGATGTGAACGCCTCGTTGTGTGTCGGATGAGTCAATCGTGCCTTTGGTGAGGGATGGGCGGAAGGCAATCGTGGCGATGGTGGTTATCGACGGTGGTGATGGTTGAGGTTTGTGGTGCTGCTGATGGCCCCTTCGCGAGAGGTCACTCCTACAGGGAGAACGCATTTCAAATGCAGGAGTGAGCCTGCTCGCGAAGAGGCCAGAACAAGCGGCACCCCTCTTACTCCCCTGCCTATACTCAAACCTGCACCTCCCTCAGCCAAAGGACACCACCACCGTGAACCCGCGCGCGCTGGTCGTTGCCGCACTGTTTCTGCTGGCCGGCTGTGCTACTTCGGTCCGGGCACCGGTGACCGCGCCGCAAGCCGTGGTCGTGTCGGCGCAGACCTGGCAGCAAATCGACCGCGAAATCCTCAGCGCTTCGCAGCAGGCCACCGAACAGGTCAAGCTGTTCGCCCGCGGTTCAATGGAACATTGGCGCACTCGCGTCTATCAGCAAACTGAAGAAAATTTCATCCCTTGGTTCAGCAGCTACTGGACCCAGGAATGGCTGTCGATGAAGGTCAGTTGGTACACGATCAGCGCTGGCGGCGAGCAGGAAGCTTCGGCGAAACGGCTGGCGGCGTATCTGCTTGAGCAATATCAGGAAAAGGTCCTGGCGCCGGTCGCAGTAGAGATAGATCCGGACGCGATCCTGGCTCAGGCCACGGCGTTCTACGCGCAGTTGATGGCGCAACAGATGCCACTCATCGCCCAGCGTCATGGTGTGCCTATTGCGCAGCTCAACGGGCGCTTGCATAAGATCCCGGCCATCGCCCTCGGGCCCCCGCCGGCGCGGGATGCCTCGCTGTTCACCGTCATCAGCACCGAACCGCTGAACACGCTGCCGGCGTACGCCGCGCTGATCGACAAGGTTCACACCGACGGCGGCGCCAGGGGCATTTCTTCCACCGACGCCGCCATGGCCCCGGTGGCCAAACGTGCCAGCCAGCGCATTGAAGCGGAAATGGCCCCGCGCGGCGCCGCCAGTGCGGTGGCGGCAGCAGCGGGGAAACTGGCCGGGGCGATGATTTCAGTCGGCGTGGCCGGCATTCGCGCGATCATCCAGGCCAACGACCGCCCCGACAGCGAAGCGCTGATCCGTAGCAGTCTGGGCAACACCTTCGACAAGGCCTGGATGAAGCTGCTGCAAAACCCGACCACCGGGGTGATGGCGGGAACACTGCACATGGCCGGGCAGGTCGAGGGCAATCTGGGGGCGATTGGCGAACCGTCGGTCGGGCCTGGCGTGAATCGTGTCGAATGGCGTCCGCCGCAATCGACCAGTCAGCAGATCGAACCCATCCTGCAAGGAGAATGACCATGGCCTACATCGATATCTTCGTGGCACCCGTGCCTGACGCCAATCGTGAACAGTACAACAAACACTGTGAGATCGCCGCCAGGCTGTTCAAGGAATATGGCGCCGTCGAGGTCGTCCAGTGCTGGGGTGACGACGTGCCGGAGGGCAAACTCACCTCTTTCCCGTTGGCGGTCAAACTCAAGGAAGGCGAGACGGTGTCATCCGGCTGGCTGATCTGGCCCGACAAAGCCACCCGCGACGCAGGCATGGCGAAAATGATGGAAGACCCGCGCATGCAACCGGACGTCAATCCCATGGGCTTTGACGGGCAGCGGATGATTTTTGGTGGGTTCAAAAATCTTTTTGACGGCGTTGGGCCGTGGGACAAGTGAACTGGCACAGATTACAGCTCACGCACTCCCACAGAGGGCTTTTCGGCGATTTTCAAGGCGTGGCACGATCCCGAGTCGTCGCGGTCGTACTCTTCACCTAGCCGCATCACAGTGTGGAGATCCAATGAGCCAGGAAGTCCTGACCACCGAAACCAACCGTCGCCAGTTGCAGCAGATCATTGCCGGGCTGTCGGACGGGGTGATTCTGCTGGAACTCGACAAAAGCATCCTCTGGGCCAACGAAGCGGCGCTGACCATGCATGGCGTCAGCACCATCGGTGACCTGGGCACCAACGCTGACGAGTACGCCAAGCGCTTCGTCCTGCGCTATCGCAATAACCATGTGTTGTCGCCCGAGAACTACCCGATCAGCCGCGTGGCGCGTTGCGAGGCGTTCAGTGACGTGCTGATCGAGATCTCGCCCGTGGACGACCCGGAGCGTGTCTGGGTGCACAGTGTGCGCAGCATGGTGCTGACCGACCGTGTGGGTCAGCCCGAGTCGCTGGTGCTGATCATGAGCGATGTCACCGACTGGGCCAACGCCGAGCTGCGCTTCGAAAAAACCTTCAACGCCAACCCCGCGCCGGCGGTGATCTGCCGGCTCAGCGATTTGCGTTACATCAAGGTCAATCCGGGTTTTCTGGAAATGACCGGCTATACCCGCGATCAGGTGATCGGTACCTCGGCATACGAAATCGATATCTTCGAGCAGGCCGATAAACGCGATCTGGCTATCCAGCGCTTGCGCGATGTCGCGACCATTCCGCAGATGCAGGCGGAACTGCGCCTGCCTGACGGCGGCAGCAAACAGGTGATCGTTGCCGGCCAGCCGCTGCTGCTCAATGACGAGAATTGCATGCTGTTTTCCTTCGTCGACATGGAGCCGCGGCGCCGGGTCGAGTTGGCGCTGCGTCAGAGCGAAGAACGGTTCGCTAAAGCCTTTCGCCTGACCCCCGTGCCGATTCTCATCTGCACCGCGGACAAGCAGGAGGTCATCGACGTCAATCAGGCGTTTCTCGATACCCTGGCCTATGACAGCGATGAGGTGCTCGGCAAGACGGTGACGCAGTTGAGCTTTATCCACGATGACGGTGCGCGCACGCGGTTGTTGTCGGCGCTCGCCAAGCACGGTCGGGTGGATCGGGTCGACGTGCCGGTGCGCAAGAAGGACGAGGAACTGCTCGAATGCGCAGTGTCCGCCGACACGGTGAACATCCATGACACCTCGTGCTATCTGCTGGTGTTGATGGACATGACCGAACGCAAGCGCACGGAGCTTGAACTGGTCGCGGCGATTGAAGAGGTGATGAAGGATGCTTCGTGGTTCAGTCGGACGTTGATCGAAAAGCTCGCCAACGTAAAGAAGATCAATTCGCCGCAGTTGCCCAGCGCCTCGTTCACTGATCTGACGGCGCGCGAGCGCGATGTACTGGGTCTGATCTGCGAAGGGCTGGCAGACAAGGAGATCGCCGGCCGACTGAAACTGGCGCCCAATACCGTGCGCAATCACGTGGCCACGGTGTATTCGAAGCTGGATGTGCACAGCCGCAGCGAGGCGATTGTCTGGGCGCGGGAGCGCGGCTTGTTCTCAGGAGAGTGGGGCACCAAAGGCCAGCGCTGAGGGTGCAAATGCACTAGTTACAAGGGTGCAAATTCATGTATTGGCGCAGGCGTTGTGTTCTTAGGCTTGTGGGGTGCGGTGCGGACCATTTGCGTCTTGCGATCGCGCCCCCTTTCGAAACAGCCATAGGAACATGTCCATGATGAATCTTGCGCAGTTGCGCGCTCGGCTCGAGCACAGTTTTGCGCCGCTTGCTTGTGAGTGTTCGGTGGATGGTGATCATTCGCTGACGGTCAAGTTGTATCACCCGGATTCGGGGCAGGTGGATCTGGTGATCAGTGGCCTGGATCTGGCTTCGCTGCGTACGCCGGAGGCGGTTGAGGCGTTGGTGGGTGAGTTGCGGTATGAGCTTGAGAGCAATTCTTTGCGCTCGTCGCGGGATCCGGATTTGGCTTAGCGATTTTTGGGCTTGGCGGCCTTTGGGGCTTGGCGGCCTTTGGGCCGACCATGCTTTGGGGGGGGGTGTATATCCGTTTTTTGGGGTGTCGCGGATGGCGGTTTCGCCCTTACGGCGAGTCCCTTTTGGCAAACGCCCCAAAAGGAACCAAAAGGTCTTCGCCCTGACGTTCGGCCCGCTCGCTGGGGCTCGGGGTTCCTTCGCTACGGGATCGATCCTGGCGCAGCGGCTCCGGTTTGCTTCGCTGCACCTACACTCGCTGTGTCCGACTGCGTCGTACGGTCGCTGCGCTCCCACGCCCGGATCAATCCCTCCACTCAGCCTGCCGACGGGCTCCAGGATCAAAAGCGGAACTCGAGCTTGCGCTCATCGTGGGTAGGCGCTGCCGAAGGCTCGGGGCGCGATCGGACGATCTTTTGATTTTGCTTTTGATTTTCTGTGGGAGCGAGCCTGCTCGCGAAGGCGGCCTGACAGCCGACCTGTTCTTTAGGTTGTACGCAATCCATGTAGGAGTGAGCCTGCTCGCGATGAGGCCCTCGCCGATTACGATGATCTCAGTCCAGACCTCTTCTGGACAATTCGCGCAAAACCGACAGCCCAAACTATTCAATCGCCCCAATCCACTGGCGCGAACAATGTGCTCAGCTATAAAGAATGAGTGGTCAGGTCTTCCGCGGCCGTTTGGGCGGCGGGAGGTTGTCTCCCTTTATCGCGGGTCGTCCGATGACTAATCCTGGGAAACGCGTATTGCCGTTGGCTTTTCTTGTCGTGTTGGTGGCGGGTTGTGCCAGTCCACCACCCCCTGCGCCGGTAGCGCCGCCGCCACCGCCGGAGCGCCGCTGCGAGGTGTTGGAGAATACTGAGGTGGTTGGGGACATGTACGTGGATGGGCAGGTGACGCGCCAGATCACGACTACCCGTTGCATCACACAATAAGACTCGCGATTGCTCGATTGCACGAGGCCTGGAATGCAGCAGTGACTCTGTGGGAGCGAGCCTGCTCGCGAAGGCGGGGTATCAGTCGAAACACAGCTGACTGACACGACGCTTTCGCGAGCAGGCTCGCTCCCACACGGGCTAGCAATTTGCCGGGGAAATCAGGACAGGAAGCCGCCGTCCACATTCAGCGCCACACCGGTGGTGTAGCTCGACGCGTCGCTGGCGAGGTACAACACCGCGCCCGCCATTTCGCTCGGATCGGCCACGCGTTTGAGTGGGATCTGGGTCAGGGCTTGCTTCAGGATTGCGTCGTTTTTCACCAGTGCGGAGGCAAATTTGGTGTCGGTCAGGCCGGGCAGCAGGGCGTTGCAGCGGATGCCGAATTGCGCGCATTCCTTGGCGAAGACCTTGGTCATGTTGATGACCGCGGCTTTGGTCACCGAATAAATGCCCTGGAAAATCCCCGGCGAGATGCCGTTGATCGAGGCGACGTTGATGATGCTGCCGCCGCCGTTTTCGCGCATCAGCTTGCCCGCTTCCACCGACATGAAGAAGTAGCCGCGAATATTCACGTCGACGGTCTTCTGGAACGCACCGAGATCGGTGTCGAGCACGTTGCAGAATTGCGGGTTGGTCGCGGCGTTGTTGACCAGGATGTCGAGGCGGCCGAACTGTTCCTTGATCCCGGCGAAGACCTGACTGATCTGCTCCATTTCACCGATGTGGCAGGCTACGGCGGTTGCCTTGCCGCCGGCGGCGGTGATGGCGTCGGCGACGTGTTGGCACCCTTCGAGCTTGCGGCTCGAGACGATCACGTGGGCGCCTTGTTGGGCCAGCAGTTTGGCGATGGCTTCACCGATGCCGCGGCTGGCGCCGGAGACGAAAGCGATTTTGCCGTCGAGGTCGAACAACTGAGTCTTGGACATGGGATTCCCTTGTGAAAAGTCTTGTTATTGGCCCGGATCAGAGGCTGGATTTCTGGATGACCTGCAGGCTCATCTGCTCCAGCAGTTTGTTCATGTGAATGAACTGCGCGAAGCGTTTGTCCTGGGTCTGGCCATGGTAGAAGCGGTAGTAGATCTGCTGCACGATGCCGGCCAGGCGAAACAGGCCGTAGGTGTAGTAGAAGTCAAAGTTGTCGATGCGGATCCCTGAGCGCTCGGCGTAGTAGTCGACGAATTCGCGGCGCGTCAGCATGCCCGGCGCATGGCTCGGCTGGCGACGCATCAATTGCACCGGTGCCGGGTCGCCGGCTTCGATCCAGTAGGCAAGGGTGTTGCCAAGATCCATCAGCGGGTCGCCGAGGGTGGTCAGTTCCCAGTCGAGTACACCGATGATCTGCATCGGGTTGTCCGGGTCGAGGATGACGTTGTCGAAACGGTAGTCGTTGTGGACGATGCTCGACGTCGGGTGGTCGGCCGGCATCTTGTCGTTGAGCCAGGCTTTCACTGTTTCCCAATGCGGGGCGTCCGGGGTCAGGGCTTTCTCGTAACGCTCGCTCCAGCCTTTGATCTGCCGCGCGACGTAGCCTTCGGGCTTGCCCAGATCGCCGAGGCCACAGGCGTTGTAATCGACCCGGTGCAGTTCAACGAAACGGTCGATGAAGCTTTTGCACAGTGCTTCGGTCTTCGCCGAATCGAGGCCCAGTTCCGGCGGCAGTTCGGCGCGCAGGATGATGCCCTTGACCCGTTCCATCACATAGAACTCGGCGCCGATGACGGCTTCGTCGGTGCAGTGCACGTAGGCCTTCGGGCAGTACGGGAAACCTTCGCGCAGTTGATTGAGGATGCGGAACTCACGGCCCATGTCATGGGCGGACTTGGCCTTGTGGCCGAACGGCGGGCGGCGCAGGACGAACTCCTGTTCCGGGTATTCCAGCAGGTAGGTCAGGTTCGAGGCGC